>LNFB01000345.1 GCA_001464385.1 Deltaproteobacteria bacterium Ga0077550
TCGCGGTCGGGCGACAGCGACCAGAGTCGACCGCTCACGCGTCCGTAGTCCTGGGAGATGCAGCACGCGACGTTCTCGAGCACCTCGATGCGACCGTCCTGCACGAGCATGGAGCCGTCCCCGTCGAAGAGCAGGCGTGAGCGGGTCAGGTCGCGATCGAACCACTCGATCGGGCCGTCGGTCCCGGGCCCCGTGACGATCCAGCCGCCGTCGTCGGTCATCGCCCACAGCTCGCGGGCCGGCGGCAGCTCGACGTACGACGGCGAGGGCGAAGCCGAGGGCAAGGCCGGGGGCAAGGCCGGGGGCAAGGCATAGACGCGCTCGGGCGCCGAGTAGAGCCCGCCGAGCTGCAGCCGCATCACGCCGCGGTCGATGAAACGGAACGGCAGGCTGGTGTACGCCAGCGCGCTGTCGACCAGCGGCGTGGTCGTGCCCGCCTCGAGATCCCGCAGGGCGATCGCGCCCTCGGGCCACTCGGGATCGTCGTTCGTCACCGCGAGGTCCTGCCACACCAGCCACCGCAGATCGGGCGAGACGTCGAACTCGCGGGCGTTGGTCGCCTCGATCGTGGTGCTGCCGTCGAGGAGCGAGAAGCGGATGAGCTCGTCGGCGGCCGTGATCGCGAAGATGTCGTCGGGCATGACCGCGAGCACCTCATGGAAGTTCGGTACGGTGTGCGGAGCCGTCTTCGTGGCGATCCGGACGTCTTGGAGGAGTACCTGTCGCGTCGCCGTCTGCCTCCAAGGGTCCTCTGGAAACGCCTGCAGGACGACGCTTCCGAAGACATCGTCCTCGGTCTCGAGGGTGATGAAGCCCCATGGCGTCGAGTCGAATCGGCAGTCGGGCGCGTAGGCGACGACGTTCGGCTCGTGCGAACCGCTGGGATCGAGCGCGAAGATCTCCCCGGTCTCCTCCCGACACGCCAACGGGGGTTCGAAGTGGAAGTCGCGGCGCAGGAACGAGAACTCCGGGCCGATCCGCTCGGGGGACTCGCCGCACGGCCCCACCGACCACAGCTCGGACGCGTCGACGCGGGGGAACCAGGTCTCCTCCACTTCGTCCTCACCCGCGTCCCCGATCCACAGCAGGCGTCGGTCATCGACCTCCCAGTCCTCGAGTTGATGGACGACCCGGAGTCGACGATCGTCCTCGAGCGCGAGGATCTGCACCGGCCCGGGCTGCCCGCAGATCCGCTCGTGCTCTGCATCGGCGCGATCGTCCGGACCGCACGCGGCGATCAATCCCGCGACGACGAGGCATCCTTGCCGGCGTTGCATCGACGCCGAGCGTAGCCACGCCCGACCACCGCGGTCCAGAGCCCAGGGACGCCCTACCCCGGCAAGCACCAGCCGAACCACTCCCCGTCGAGCACGCACGTCATCGCCGGATCCTCGCACGATGCGTCATAGGGATTCCCGAGGCACGCGGCGCGGCAGATGCCCGTCGGATCGCCCGGGCTCTCCGTGAGGCACATGGCTCCGACGACGCAATCGTCGATGCCGCTCCAGCGCGTGGCCTCGAAGGTGCACACGTCGCCGACGGGCACCGGCGCGTCGGCCACCGGCGCGCAGCGGGTCGCGTCGTACGCCTGGTCCCCGTTGGAGTCCCACGTGGTGCACTTCTCGCCCTCGGCGCACGACTGGAGGAACAGGTTGCACAGGAGCTGAGGGACGCTGCACACGATGCCGTCGGACGGCACGCCGCAGACCTCGCCGCCGACCCCGATGCAGCCCGGGCCCCCGCAGGTGTCCCAGCCGCAGGCGCTGTCGCACGTGAACTCGACGCCCTCGCACGCCCGCGCTGCCTGGGCGCAGTGCGTGCTGGGGACGTGCGGATCGCCGCAGGCGTCGGAGGCCAGCTCCACGCACACCTCGCCCGGCGCACAGTTGCACGGCGACGCCTCGCCCGTCGTGCCGTCGCTCGAGCTCGAGCTCGAGCTCGAGGTGTCGGCGGAGGATCCCTCGGTGGTCGTCGGATCGGACGTCGTGGGCGTCGACGCCTCGGAGCCCGCTCCGCTCGACGTCGTGCCACCGGCGCTCGACGTCGACGTCGTGCCACCGCCGGCGGTGTCGTCCGAACACGCGACCAACAACAGCGCCCAGCCCACGATCCTACGCACCATCGGTCGACCCTACCATGGGCTCATGGCGAAGCACCGCCCGAAACGCCGACGCGACCGGCCCCGGGTCGCCCCGGAGCCAGCCGCGTCACTTCGCCGCCGAACCGCGTCAGTGTGCCGGCCCGAGGTCCTGCACCCAGTAGTCGATCACCTGGAACGTGGCGCCTGCCACCGTCTTCGGCGCCACGACCATGCCGAAGCCGTAGTGGTACGACTCGTAGTCGGCGGCGGTCTCGATGTGGCCGACGGTGCCGAGGTACTCGACCGCGTTGCCGACGCTCACCGAGTACACGCTGCCGTCGGTGAGGCCGTAGCTCGCCTCGAAGCCGAGGCCGGCCACGGAGGTGCCGCCGCCGTACTCGCTGGTGATGCGCACCGCGGTCTCCCAGTCGGCCGACTCGGCCAGGGCGATCGACACCCCGTTGGCGCTCCCGCCCTGGCCGCAGCTCTGCAGCTCCGACACGAACGCGGTCCCCGGCGCCGCGGTGTTCACGAGCAGGTCGCGATCGGTGGTTCGCATGTAGCTCGAGACGTCGCCGGGCACGTGCTTCAGCAGATCGGCCGGCAGGCGGTACGCGGGCGCGACCGTCGCGTTGAAGTATGGCAGCGACCAGCTGTACGTCTTGGTGTCGACGGGCTCGTCGATCGTCATGCGCGAGCCGATGACGGTCGGATCGGGCGCCGAGGTGATCTCGTACTCGTAGACGCGGTACAGCGTGCCCTGGAAGATCACCTGATCGCGATCCCAGCCGCCGGCGAAGCTCTTGCCGTACGTCGTCGTCTCGGTGGTGCCGATCGTGGTGTCGACCTCGCGGCGCCACGACGCCGACACATCCCAGCTGAGCATCGGGATCACCGAGGCGAGCTCGAAGGACGCGGTCACACCGGTCGACACGCCGAGCTCGACGGCCTGGCCCGAGCCCGACGACACCTCGGTGCCGTACGCGGTGCCGGTCGCCGCGTACACCTGGCTGATGCCGGCCTCGGCCGGGGGCGCCGAGGCCACCGCGACGATCTGCGGCTTGGGCAGCGACAGCCACTTGTTGCCGGTGTAGCGCAGCTCGAGCGAGTCGCCGTCGAAGTCGGCGCCGAGCAGCACCGGGGCGATGGGCTCGTCGGGTCCGACCCACGCGGGGAAGACGTGGACGAAGCCGCCGTCCTGCGTGAGCCGCGACCACGTCTCGCCCTGGCCGTTGCCTTCGCCGACGCTGACGAAGCGCTCGACCTCGGCCGTGCGCGGCTCGTTGCCGTCGCCGCGATCGATCGTCGCCACCGCGATCGCGTCCTTGCCGTCGCGATCGTCGTCGAGCACGGTCATGTCGCAGCGACCCTGGGGCTCGAGGTCCTGCGAGCCGACCTCCAGGCCGTGGTGGACCCCGCCGAACCCGACCGGCGCCGCGGCCTCGCCCAGGGAGAAGTGATCGAGCTGGCAGCCGACGCGATCGTCGTTGCGATCGCGGACCAACGACACCGCCTCGGCGAAGCCGTCGCCGTTGGTGTCGGCGACCGCGAGCGTCCACGGCCAGTCGGTCGTCGTCAGCGGCCACGTGCTCTGCTCGAGTGCGACGCTCGCCTCGACGAGCTGGTCCTGGCCGGCGATCGTGGGCGTCGCGCGGATCAGCATCTGCTCCGCGCCCTGGTCGCTCCAGATCGCGCCGAGCACCGGTTCGTCGACGCCGTCGTGGTCCAGGTCGCCCGCCGCGACCGCCAGGCGCAGGAGCGACGAGGGCGCGTCCGGGTTGCGATCCACCACGGCGAACGCGATCGCGGTGCCGGTCGCGGCGAACCCAGCCGCCGCGTCGTCGAGCGTGTCGAGGTTCGCAGTCGTCGCGTCGCTGCGATGCAGCACCACCAGCTCGTCGGCGTCGTCGAGGTCGAGCTGGGCCCCGGCGACCCGCAGCTCGTCGACCCCGACGAATTCCCCGGTGTGCAGGATCCCGTAGCCGGCGACCGCGTCGTCGATCACGACGAGCTGGGCGCCGTCGATCTGCTCTGCCCCGGGGACGCCGCCGCCGTAGAGCCCGCTGACGATCGCCTCGTCGCGACCGTCGGCGTCGACGTCGGCCGTGACCACGTCGAGCGACCAGAAGCGGCCCGCGGGCGCGGACAGCTCGATCTCCTGCAGCGAGACGAGGGCGCTGCCCTCGCGCCCGAGCACGCCGATGCGCGCGAGGCCGCCGTCGAGGCCGGCGAGGATCATCTCGTCGCCGGCGATCGCGTCGAGCTCGCCCTTGGCCGACTGCCAGATCTCGCCCGCGGGCACCTCGTCGAGCAGTAGCCCGAGCGCGGGGCTCATCCCGTCGCCCTGCACGCGATCGTCGACGACGCGGCCGGCGGCGCCGAGCTCCTGCGGGATCAACAGCGCGAGCTCGTCGGAGCCGACCATCCGGAAGCGGCCGCGCGTCAGGGGCTGGAAGCGATCCGGTCGCGGATCTGCGTAGCCGAACGCGTCGACCGAGTACGGCTCGTCCTCGCCCGCGGGCTCACCGGTGTCGCCATCGTCGCCCGTGTCGCCGCCACCGTCGTCACTGCCGCCGTCGTCACTGCCGCCGTCGTCGCTGCCGTCGTCGTCGCCATCGTCGGCATCGTCGCCGCCGTCGTCGTCGTCGTCGGGATCGCTGACGCCGTCGTCGGTGCCGCCGTCGGGATCGGCCGGCGACGTCTCGGAGTCCGACGCGTCGTCGGCACTCGCAGCATCATCGGAGCACGCGGTGAGCGAGCCACACAGACCAAGGGAGAGGACCACCGGCAAGCGACAGGGTGTTCGTTGCATGCCGGCCTGCAGTGCAACGCCTCGGCCGCGAGCAAGTCGGCGGAATCACGTGATCCGGCCCCGCGGGGCCGGTGGCGACGATCGACGCGATTGGCCAGGCGAGCGGCTACGCCAGCGGCCTGCGTGCATGTGCGACAACGCTGTTGGCCGCGATCGCGACGGACGATCGCGCCGTGGGCCTCACGGCAGCACGAAGCGCCACAGCCCGCCCCGCTCGGGGTGATACACCACGTACAGCACCTCGTTGCGCTCGCGCGGCGTGCCCTCGAACGGAACGACGAAGCCGAGGACGTCGTCCGCGAGCTCACGCCGCGCCCCGTCGCGGCCGACGGACACCAGGGTGCCGGTGGGCGCCTCGGCGTCGGCACGGGCGAGGTAGACGACGGTGCCGGTGCGCGTGCGAACGAAGAACCGGTCGACGTCCTCGGCGAGGGTCTCGATCGGCCCGCCGTCGAAGGGGAGCAGCTTGAGTGTACCGGTCTCGGCTTCGGGGGCGCGATCGAGCGCGACAACACCGTCGTCGTAGTTGGGCGAGTCCCAGTCCGGGCGCGGGAAGTCGATCGCGACCGGCGTCTGCGAGCTCGCGTCGAGGAGGTACGTGCCGACGTCCTCGCCGACGCGCGACACCAACATCTCCGAGGGTGACAGCGACGCCTCGAGGTTCCACCAATCGTCGACCTCGAACGACACGCCGCTCGCCGCGTTCAGGTACACCTGCGTCACCGCTTCGGAGGAATCGAAGCCGAGCAGGTAGCTCGTGATCCACGGTCCGTTCCAGTCGACGTCCGCGGGGATCGTGCCCCCGGCGAAGTGCCGGCTCTCGCCGGTGTCGCGGTCGAGCACGTTGATCTGGCAGCAGGGGCCGAACTCGTTTCCACCGCCCCAGATCACGGTGCGCGGGTCGTCGAGCACCACGAACTCCCGCACGGGTTCGTCGATCAGGGTCTCCGTGTCGCCTCCGGGGAGCGACACCCGCACCAGCGGACCGCCCTCGAGGGCGACCAGCACACCGTCGCCGTCGACGACCGGCACGTCGCCGTCGCGTCCCGAGCAGTCGGTGAGGTCCCCGCCGAAGTGGGGTTCATCGGGAATCCGGACGCCCGCGAGGATCTCGCGCGGCACGGCGTCGGGATCCGAGGGATCCGGGTGGAACCACAGCACGCCCTGGGCATCGACCGCCGCGAGGCCACCCGCCACCACCAGCGGACACCCGCGCACCGACGCGAAGATCGGGTGGCTCGGCGCAGCGCCGCGGGGATCGAGCCACCGCATCGCGCCGCTCTCGAGGTCGCCCGCGACCGCCCAGTCGCCCGCGCTCCCGGAGACCTCGCGCTGGATCTCCGCACGGTCACCGAGCTCGACGACCGGTCCGCCGCACTCGTCGACCGCGAGGATCCGGTGGTCGCTCCCACCGGGCGCGATGATCCCCGTGACGACGCGATCGCCGACGCGCGTGATGTCCGTGAAGCCGACACCAGCGACCCCACTCGTGGATGCAAGGGGATCGCCGCTGTCGATCAACCGGACGGGATCGTCGCCGCCGCAGGTCTGCGGCGGCTCGTCGCCCCGGGAGGGTCCGCAGCCGCACGCGAGCAGCACCACGAGGGCCCGACGTAGCACCGCGAGAGCGTAGCGCACTCCGGGATGGCGACGACCCCCGAGGGACGGACCACGCAGCGGCTGCGTGAAGGCGTGACAAACGGTGTTAGCCTCGATCGCGATGCGCACCGCGATCGCGATCCTCACCGTCTGCGTCATCGGCATCCCCGCGTGCGGGGGCGACGACGCCTCGGACACCGGCACGGGCGCGTCCGCGACCACCGGCACCGATCCGACGACCGGCCCCGATCCCACCGCCGCCTCGAGCGAGGGGTCGAGCACCGACGCCACGTCGAGCAGCACCGCGGCGGACACGTCGTCGAGCACCGCGGTCGCCGACACCACCGGTGGCGCCCCCGAGGATCCCGCCTACCCCGCGCCCGATGCCGGCGCCTGCCCGGATCAGACCGCCCCGATCATGCTGCCCGGCGGCTCCGTCTGCGCCCCCTTCTGCGCCGGCGCCGACGCGCCCTGTCCCACGCCCGCCTCCGGCGACGCGGAGCCCGAGTGCACCCCGTTCGCGGGCAAGGGCGGCAGCGGCCTGCCGTGCACCGACGACGGCGAGTGCACCGACGGCGAGGCCTGCGGCACCGACGACGTCTGCATCGCGGTGGCGTTCTGGGGCTGCCGACTGCTGTGCGACGGCGCGACCGCGTGCAGCGACGGGATGACCTGTGCGGGGGATGCCTGCGCGTACCCATGACGCTCGTCGCGGGAACGAGGGAACGATGCGATCGTTCGTCGCGATGAAGCGCGCGAGCCTCTCGATCCTCTGCCTGGTCGCGTGCGAGAAGAACGCAGCGGAACCGACGACGCCGACGGACGCCGCGACGCCGACGGCCACGGACACCGCGACGACACCCGAGCCCATCGACACGAACTGCGAGGCCGACGTCTTCGGTGACGGGCGTCCGGATCGCGTCGCGTTCGAACAGGACGGCCTCTGGGGCTTCCGTGACGCAGACGGCAAGGTCGTGATCGCGGCGCAGTACTTCATGGTCTCGCCCTACACCGCCGAGGGTGTGGCGGGCGTGATCTCGGCGGGTGGTGCCGCGTTCATCGATCTGTCCGGCCGCAAGGTCGCGACCGCGCTGATGTTCGACAACGGCCCGGATTACTTCGTGCAGGGGCTCGCGCGGATCGTCGAGGGCGGCAAGACGGGCTTCGTCGATCGTGCGGGCAAGATCGCGATCGCGCCGCAGTTCGACGCGGCGGGATCGTTCTGCGAGGGCCTCGCGCCGGTGTGCATGGGCTGCAAGGAGGTGCCGCGCGGCGAGCACCACGAGCTGGTCGGCGGGCAGTGGGGCTTCGTCGATCGCACCGGCGCCGTCGTGATTCCGATCGCCTACGACAGCGCGACCGGCTTCGCCGAGGGTTGGGCGACCGTCGGCAAGGGCGGACGCACGTTCCGCATCGAGCGACGAGGCGCCGAGCGACGGGGCGCCGAGCTCGCGGAAGTACCGTGACCGCGCGCGCCGGATGTCGGCGGCGCTGCGTCGCAGGTGCAAAGCGCGTCGCGCCCTCGTCGCAGAGGGATCCCGCTTCGCCACCGCCTCGATCCGACGAGGTTTCGCGATCGTCCGGTGTCCACCTCTGCCGTTCCAGGTACTGTTGTGCGGAGTTCGCAGGGATCTCCCGCGACGACGACCAGGACGCCGACCATGCCAGATCCGAAGATCGAGCAGCTCGCAGCGAAGGTGCTCGAGGCGATTTCAGACCCTCGCGTGTGCGGCCAAGGTGCCAACGCGCTGCGTGGATTGATCCGAGACCAGATGAAGGCCGCGGCGGCGAGTTCTTCCGGCCAGACCGACGTCGCGATCGAACAGGCCGCCGGTCAGGTCGCCGGGCGCGTCGAGGAGATCTGCCGTGGGCTGCCGCCCGACGTGCGCGCAGTCGGGGTCGTCGTCGCGGCCGCGGGCGCGGTGTACGGCGTCTCGCAGATGCCCGAAGCAGAGATTCGCGCGATGATCGCTCGCGTCCGCACGAAGGTCATCGACACCAAGTTGATGATCGCCGGCGAGCCCGTCCAGCTGAGCGTATCGTCCACGCTGGCGCCGCTGTTCGGCGAGCCACCGTCGGTCAACGCCGAGGCGCGCTGGCAGCAACGGATCTTCGGGCAGTCGGGGACCGCCCGGCTCTACGCGAACGATCTCGGCGGCAACGCGACCGCGGGCGGCTCGTGGTCGACACCGCTCCAGGGCGGAAGCGCCGAGTTCGGCGCGAACACCAGCGGCGGCGGCACCGTGTACTTCCGCCTCCAGTTCTCGTGGTGAACGGATGGTCGCGGTGGCCGCCTCTCGTGGGCGTTCGCCGCGCCCTGCTACACTCCCCGCATGGGCGAGACCGTCGTGACGCAGTGTCCCTGGTGCGGCGAGTCGCTCGAGGTGTGGGTCGAGCGCGACGGCGTGGGCTCGCTGCTGCAGGACTGCGACGTGTGCTGTCGGCCGGTGGTCGTGCAGGTCGACTGGGACGACGAGCGCGGGCCGAGCGCCGTCGCCGTCCGCGAGTGAGACGATCGGGCGATCGCGGCCACTTCACGACAGGCCGCTACGGCCGCGAGCCGTCGACGCGGTAGCGCGCCAGATCGACGTGGATGTGGTTGCGGTGCGCGCTGTCGAAGAACGGCGTCACCACCACCGAGAACACCGCCTCGTCGAAGAGCCGATTGGCGAGCGTGCGCAGGAACCGGGACTTGGCGTCGGTGGGCTCGGCCTGGTCGGGTCGGAAGTGCTTCAGCACGTCGACCACCGCGCCGTTGGCCAGCGTGAACCGCCGCAGGTCGAGGCCATTGGCGTAGCTGTGCTCGCTGACGAGATCGTACAGCGCCATGTCGCGGCAGTTGAACGTGCCGAGGTGATCGATGCCGACGATGCGGCTGCCGAACGCGCGCTCGGCCTCCTCTTGGGCGACGCGCTCGAAGTCCGCGAGCGCCAGCGCCATCGTGCACGTCAGCAGCGGTGAGCTGCTGTACTTGATCGACCCCGGGCCACGACGCACGCGCACGACCTGCTTCGCGCCGCAGCGCGGGATGCCGTCGACCTCGCGGCTGGTGCCGATGCGCGCCGGCTTGAACGTGACGCCCGCCTCGCGCAGCCGCGCCTCGCAGTCGACCAGCGGCGCGGGTGGGCCCGGCTCGGCGTCGTTGTCGGGATCGACATCGGCGTGGGCGAAGCGTGCGGGCGCGACGGGCTCCGGCGTGACGGGCTCGGGCGCGACCGCGGGCGCGACGGGCTCGGGCGCGACGACCTCAGGCGCGGCGATCGATGGCGACGCGACCATGGGCGGCGATGGAGCGCCGGGCGTCGCCGCGGCCGGCACGGGCGGCGGAGCCCCGCACGCCGCGAGCCCCACGAGCAGCGCCCAGGATCGACGCCGACTCCGAGTGCCGCGAATGCGAGACGTCATGGGGTGATCGCATCATACACCGGCTCGAGCAGATCGATCCCGCACTGCAGCTCGCTGCACCAGTCGAGGAACTGCCCGACCATGGGGCCGCGGAACAGCGCGCCGTGCTGCGGCGCGATCACCTGGATGTCGAAGCGCCGCACCATCCGCGCCCACGCGCGCATCGCCTGGCCCGACGCCATGTAGCGCCGGTGGAATCCCTCCATGTACTGGACGTGCGCGGCGAAGTCCGGCACCTCGACGTAGTCCATGCCCAGCGACGCGCCGAGATCGCCCGAGTAGAGGATCTTCGAGACCGGGTCGTAGACGTGGAAATTGCCGCACGAGTGGAGGAAGTGCGCCGGCAGGATCCGCAGCGGCGAGCCGTCGAGCTCGAGCACCATGCGCTCGTCCGGGATCCCCTTCAGTCGCTGCTCGACGAAGCGATCGAGCCCGAAGTGCGGCACGAAGCGCGTCCACAGCTCCGACACGTACGCGTCGGCGTCGGTGGTCATCAGCCAGCCGTTGGTGGCGGCGACGACGTCGGGATCCTGATGCGACAGGAACACGTACTTCAGCGTCGCGCCCTTGCCGAGCAGCGCCATCGTCTCGGCGAGCACCTTGTTGTAGACCTTGTGCCCGCCTGGATCGAGGATCATCGCGGTGGTGCCGTGGACGATGAGGTGCTGGTTCGCCTGCACCGCGAGCCCGTGGCCGAAGTCCTCGATGAGGATGTTGCGATGCGGACCCGAGTCGTAGAGAACCGTGTTGGGCATGGTCGTGTCACTCCTGTCGGATCCAGGATAGGAGCCCCGCATGCGTCGCGGCCGCAGTGCAAGCCCGCTGCTGTTGCGCGTTCGGCCCCACCTCGGCCGCCGTGGGGCCCACCGGGCCATGTTCGGCCCGCACCCGTGTGCGTGTAACGAAGCCCCCCGAGCGGTGACTGGGGGTCGACATGACACGAACACTGACGCTCTCGACGCTTGGCGCCGCTCTCTTCCTCACCGCGGGCGTCGCCCGTGCCAACGACACCGACCGTGCTGCCTGCGAAGCGGCGAGCGAAGGCGACGCGTGCGTGCGCCACACCGGCGATGCGGGCACCTGCATCCCCGACGACAGCGATCCCTCGGTGCTCACCTGCGAGGACGGGCCCGACGACGGCACGAGCGGCAGCACCGACGACAACGGCGGCACCGACGACAACGGCGGCACCGACGACAACGGCGGCACCGACGACAACGGCGGCGGCGCGGACGACGGTGACGACGCGGCGTGCGTCGGACTGCAGGAGGGCGAGGCCTGCGTTCGCGCCGACGGCTCGGACGGCAGCTGCGTCCCCGACGTCAGCGGCGATGGATCGCTCGAGTGTGAGGACGGCCCCGGCGGCGCGGACGACAACGGTGGCGGCGCGGATGACAACGGCGGCGGCGGTGTCGACGACAACGGCGGCAACCAGATCGCCTGCGACGCCCTCGACCTCGGCGACGACTGCACCCGCGTCGACGGCAGCGCCGGCACCTGCGTCGCCGACGACAGCGACCCCGGCATGCTCGAGTGCGAGGACGAGGCCACCGCGGTGATGAGCGGCGCCTCCGAGGACGCCAGCACCAGCGGCGACAACCTCAACATCTCGTGCAGCGTGGCCCCGACCCGCGCGCCCTCGGCGATGCTCGCGTTCCTCGTGCTCGCGGGCCTGGTCCGCCGCCGACGGGGGTGAGCGCGGGCGCAGGCATGAGAATCCTGAAGCTACGCCCTAGGATTCCCACGCCTCGGGCAGGACGCCCGAGACGCCGACACTCCGGTGGAAGTGCGCGAGCCCCATGTCTGACCCCCGCCAGGGTAGCGGCTGCGGAGTCACGACGCACCGCCCGTGGCGGGTTTCCCTGCCGACGGCGCATGGGGGATCATGCCCCGTCGACCCGCCATGCCTGCCCCGCGCCCGCTCGCGATCCTCGGTGCCCTCGGGCTCGCCTGCGCCGGCGATCCCTCCGCGTCGACCCCGGGCACCGGCAGCACCGGTGAAACGCCCAGCACCACGGGCGTCGGCGTCGACCCGAGCACCTCCGATCCCGACAGCACCGGCGTGACCTCGAGCGGCGCCGCGGACAGCACCGGCACCGTCATCGAGCCACCGGCGCTCGCCACCGTGCACCCGAGCATCGTCGATCCCCTCGGCGGCTCGACCATCGTGATCCGCGGCGAGCACCTGCTCGGCACCGATCGCGTGTGGGTCGGCGGCGTCGAGGCGACAATCCTCGCGATCGTCGACGACACCGAGCTGCGCGCGCGCACCTCCGCCGTCGCACCCGGCCCCGGCCTCGACGTCACGATCGAGCGCGACGGACTCGAGGCCACGCTGCCCGACGCCCTCGAGGCGTGGAGCCCCGCCGAGCTCCCCGGCGCGCGGCTGTTCGACGCGGCCCACGGCGTGCAGACCGAAGAGGCCGTCACCACCTACGCGTGGCACCGACTCACCGCAACCATCGCCGACGACTGGCGCGTGCGCGACGGCAACACCACCACGTGGCTGCCCGCGACCGAGCGCTACTGGATGGTCGCGGGATGGAACGGCCTGCAGGAGCCCGAGGGCTTCAGCATGGTGCCGCCCGACACGGTCTACCCGCCGCAGAACACCACCGACGAGGTGTGGTCGAGTCCCGACGGCGTGACGTGGACGCTCGAGCTGCCCCACGGCCACGGCCAGTTCGAGCGCCGCCACTCGCACAACACCGTCGTGTGGCGCGACCGCCTGTGGATGATCGGCGGCGACACCCACCAGGGCTACTACAACCACGACGTGGTCTCGAGCGCCGACGGCGTGCAGTGGGACGTCGTGCTCGGGCCCGGCACCACGGAGCCGCCGTGGTCCGAGCGCGCGCTGCAGGCGATCGGCGTCTACGACGACAAGCTGTGGATGTTCGGGGGCCAGGATCTGCTCGGCCCGCCCGACGAGTACGTCCACCACAACGACGTGTGGAGCACCGACGACGGTGAGCACTGGACCCTCGTCGCCGCCGATGGTCCGGCCAGCGCGACGCGCCCCGCGGGCTGCGGCGTGCTCGACGGGCTCGTCGAGTTCCAGGGCGAGCTGTGGCTGGTCGGCTGCGCCCGCGAGCGCGAGGACGCCGTCGGTCACTCGATGTCGAACGAGGTGTGGTCGACGACCGATGGCGTCACGTGGACGCTGCACGCCGAGCCGCCGTGGGTCGGCAAGATCTGGCCCAACGTCGTGGTCTGGGACGACCGGCTGTGGATCCTGTTCGGCTACACCTACGGCGATCCGGCCAACGGCTGGTCCGCGGGCAACGCCAACGAGGTCTGGTACTCCGACGACGGCGAGACCTGGCGCTCGCTGCCCGTCGACTCGCCGCAGCCGGGCTCGCACGCGCAGGGCATCGCGGTCACCGAGGACGCGCTGCTGTACGCGGGCGGCAACTACTCGTTCGGGTTCGGCGACGGCGTCGACAAGTCGGTGTGGACGTTGGTGCCGCACCGCGGCGAGGCCGTGCGCGCGTGGACCGACCGCGGCGCGGAGGCTCGTACCGTCACCGCGGAGCTCGACGACGCGCGGCCCAACCGCGTCGACGACGGCCTCGGCGACGGGATCCCCGGCCTCGTGTTCGACGGCTCGAACTCGGTGCTGCAGCTCGACGCGCCCGACGAGCAAGCCGACGGTCGCTCGGTGTTCTGGGTCGCGCGCGCGCCGTTCGTGCCGCGGCCGTGGGGCTGGATCGAGACGTTCGATCCCGTCGGCACGATCGTCGGCGGCCCGGGACCCGCGGGCGTGCCGGTCAGCTCGGTGGGCCTGAGCGACGGGCAGATCGTCACGATGAACCTCGAGCCCGAGCCCGGACCGAAGGGCGGGCTCGTGTACACGCGCATCGCCGCGGGCGAGGGCCTGCAGGAGGCCGAGGGCGACGTGCGCTTCGCCGGCATGACGCACGCGACCGACGGCGCGATGCAGGCGTGGATCGGCGGCGAGGCGATCGCGACCGAGGGCGCCGCGGGCTACGGGACACCGCGGCTGTGGTCGCGGATCGGCGGTGGCAGCGACGGCAGTTACTACGGCGCGAACTCGCGGTTCGCCGGGACGCTGGGCGCGGTGATCGTGCTGCCGTCGGTCGCGGATGCGGAGGTGGTGGCACGCATGCACGCGTGGGCGCAGGGACGCTTCGGCGCGCCGTAGCGCCCGCGACTCGGGCAAGATGCGCGCGGGGATCGTCGATGACCGCACCGCTCTCGCTCCGCACCCGGCGCCTCGTGCTGCGCCCCCTGCTCCCCGGCGACGCACCCGCGCTCGTCGCCTATCGCGACCTCCCCGAGGTGGCGCGCTACCAGTCGTGGACGTCGTTCGATCTCGACACCGCGACGCGCTTCGTCGCGCGCCAGGCCGACGTGATCCCCGACACCCCCGGGTCGTGGCTTCAGCTCGCGGTCGTGCTCGCCGCGACGGACGAGATCGTGGGGGACGTCGGTCTGCACTTCCGCGCCGACGATCCGCAGCAGATGGAGCTGGGGATCACGCTCGCGCCCGCGCACCAGGGCGTCGGCCTCGGGCGCGAGGCGATCGAGGCGCTCCTCGGCTACGCCTTCGGGACGCTGGGCAAGCACCGCGTCATCGCCATCACCGACGCGGACAACGACGCGGCCGCGCGGCTCTTCGAGCGCGTGGGCCTCCGCCGCGAGGCCCACTACGTCGACGCGGTGTTCTTCAAGGGCGCCTGGGGGAGCGAGTACCTGTTCGCGATGCTCCGCCGCGAGTGGCGACCGCACCCGTGATGCGCCACCACCCGCGGGTGACCCAGGAATCTCACCGCGCCAGGAAGCGCACCTGGACCGCGAACGACTCGCCGCCCGGATCCCACAGCATCGTCCCCGCGTGCAACACCGAAGCCGGCACCGCGCCGCACGACTGGTCCTCCTGCGGGAAGCACTGGGTGCCGAGGCTCTCGTCGCCCAGCGAGTCGTCGTCCCAGAACGCGAGGCTCAGCACGGTCTGGGGATCGAGCGTCGCCGTCCATGGATCGGTCCAGCTCGTGATCACCACGTCCTCGACGGTGCTCGAGGTGAAGACCGGATCGCCGCCGTAGTAGATCTCGTAGTAGACGTCGGCGAAGCAATCGCCCACGCCGTCCCAGCAGGTCGGCGTGTTGTCCTGCCATTGATCGACGACGATGTCGTAGGTCGCGGTGAACACCTCGACGCACGTCGACGAGCCGACGCTGCACACCTCGAGGTCGCCACAGTCCTCGTTGAACGCACAGCCGCCGCCGCACATCTCGACGTAGTCGCCGCAGCAATCGCCCGAGGTGGCGCAGACCGGATCGCAGAAGCACATCGCGCTGAAGTCGGGGACCGACTCGCCGCAGTGGCCCTCGCACGAGCCGGGCTGGCCGATCGATCCGGTGTCGCCGGTGCCGGCGGAGGTGCTCGTCTCGCCGCCGTCGTCGGTGGTCTTCGCGGTGCCACCGCCCTCGCCGCTGTCGTCGGGATCGGCCGTCGGATCGCTGGCGCCGCCCAGGTCGACGCACAGCTGCGACGCGCAGACCAACCCCGCGTCGCAGCGGCCGCCCTCGAGGCAGGGGCACGTCTCGGCCCCCGGCACGCAGCCTGCGGTCTCGCCCGCGGTGCCACCCGTGCCCGCGGTGCCGCCGGATTGCGCGCCACCACCGAAGCTCTCGCTGAAGCACCCGCCGACGAGGCAGAGCGCCACCCAGAGCGATCGCCGGGGCGAACCGAACACTTGGGCGAGTTCATCACGGGCCCGCGCAGGGGTCAACGTTGCGGCGTTCGACGGGACGCGAGCCTGGCGAGCGAGCCGAACTCAACGTCGCCGCCCGCAGCCGGACCCGAGCAGCGCAATCGAGCCGAGGACCGCCGCGCCGCGCAGCCCGTCGAACACCAGCGACATCCACCCGCCGTGGGCCGCACGCAGCACGGCCATCGCGATCATGAACACGCCCAGGCCGCCCGCGAGCGCGACGCTCTGCGCCGGCGCACGCGGCAACCATCGCAGCGCGAGCCCGGCGCACCACGCCGACAGGAGCGCGAGGCCGCCCGAGTCGACGGACGCGCCGTTCAGCGTGGCGAGGGTCGTCGCGTCGGCGCTCGGGAGCAGCCGCGCGATGGGGAGCAGCAGCATGAAGCCACCGAACAGGACGTCGAGCACGAGGGACGTCATCAACACGATGCGGAAGACCGAGGTCGCCATGGGGGTGGGTTTTGCAGACCACATGCCGCGTGCGGCGACGCGGACTTGCAGCGGTGCGCACGGCCGCCGGACGGACAGGATGTCCTCGGCATCGCGATCGCGTGCCTTCGCGGCGCGGCGCGCCCGGCTCCGCGCGGACTTGCTACCGTGCGGATCGCCCGGGGGGGCGACGACGATGACACGCAGGGCGTTCAAGATGGTGTTCGGGCTCGCGGCCGGCTGCGGCGGCACGACCGGTGGCACCGCCACCGACGATGGGGCCGAGGCCTCGATCACACTGACCGCGGGCGAGACCGGCGGCTCGACCCAGGACACGCTGCCCGATCCGACCGCGACGTCGGCGAGCGGCACCGCGGCCGAGGGCGACACCACCGCGGTCGCGGACGACACCGGCGTGCCCAAGTTCGACGTCGGCGATCCGGCCGACATGGGCACGCAACGCCCGATCGATCTGTGCCACGTCAACGACGAGATGGACGCGGTCGGCGATTGCGAGATGAGCGCCCCGGCCGACAGCTTCGAGCCCGAGATCCAGTGGACCTTCGGCGCCAACGAGATGAGCTGGGTGACGCCGCTGGTCGCCAACTTCACCGACGACAACGGCGACGGCGAGATCAACCTGTGCGACATCCCCGACGTCGTGCTCCTGGCCAACACCAGCATCAGCTACAGCACGGCGTGCAATGTCCACATCCTCGACGGCGCGACCGGCGTCGAGCACTTCGCGATCCCGCCGACCGAGATGGTGTCGTGCACCGGGACCCCGGCGATCGGCGACATCGACAACGATGGCCTGCCCGAGATCGTCGCCGAGTACATCGACGGTGGCGTGTTCCGCATCAAGGTGTTCGAGCACGACGGCACGGTGAAGTGGGCCAACCACACGGACGGCGGTACCGCCAACCAGTTCTTCCGCGAGTCGGGGGCCATCGCGCTGCACGATCTCGACGCCGACGGCGACGTCGAGATCGTGTTCAACCACGAGGTCTACGACCACGACGGCAACCTGCTGTGGGAGCACGTCAACCCCAACCCCGGCGAGCTCGAGTGCACGACGGCGGCGGATCTCGACGGGGACGGCACGCTCGAGGTCGTGACCGGCCACTCGGCGTACTACGCCGACGGCACCGTCTACTTCGACAACTATCCGACCATCACGTCGCAGTCGATCCCGCAGATCGGTGACCTCGACGACGACCCGCAGCCGGAGATCTTCATCACCTCCGGCCAGGGCCTGTGGATGGTCGAGCACGACGGCGACATCGCGTACGGCCCGGTGACGCCGACGGGGATCCCGGCCTCGGCCTACCTGGTGTGGCAGCGGCCCGGCACGATCCACGACTTCGACGGCGACAACGTGTCCGACTGGGCGAGCTCGTCGCAGAGCGCCTACGCGGTGTACCAGGGGCCCGACGCGGCCGACGTCCTGTGGCAGGTGATGATCGCGGATTTCTCGGGGGCGGCCGGTGGCACCGCGTTCGACTTCCTCGGCGACGGCGTGGCCGAGGCGATGTACGCCGACGAGCAGAACTTCCGCATCTACGACGGCCTGACCGGCGCGGTGCAGCTCACGATTCCCCGGCAGAGCCCGACGATCAGCGAGTACCCGATCGTCGCCGACATCGACAACGACGGCTCGGCCGAGATCCTCGTGGTGTCGACGGGCGGCGAGCCGGCGCTGCAGGCGATCCGCGACGCGCAGGACCGGTGGATCCAGGCCCGGCGGATCTGGAATCAGCACGCGTACTACGTGACCAACGTGCGCGAGGACTCGACGATCCCGCAGCACGTGACGCCCAACTGGCAGACGCTGAACACGTTCCGCACCAACGCGCAGATCGAGGGTGGCGGGCTGTGCAAGCCCGCTGGGTGAGGGCGCCATGGCCACGCCGCCCAAGCCCGCGGGTAGACCCGGCCGCCGCCCCCTCGACGAGCTCCGCGGCGCGACGCGGCTCGCGGTCGAGGCCACGCGCGGCGTCACCGATCTCGTCGAGGCGATGCAGCAGGGCATCACGGGTGGCACGCCCGTCGTCGGCGGACCGCTCGCCGCGGTCACGCGACTGCTGAACAAGCCGATCTTCGGCAGCATCCGCGGGGTCACTGGGCTCGTGGGCGCGGGCATCGACGCCGCTCTCGCGCCGCTGTCGCGCCTGCTCGCGCCGACGCAGGCCGAAGCGTCCGACGAGCTCGCGGCGCTGCTCGCCGCGGTCAACGGCGTGCTCGGCGACTACCTCGAACAGACGGGGAACCCCCTGGCGATCCCCCTGCGGCTGCGCCATGGCGGTCGCGTGCTCGAGCCCGATCGCGAGGCGCTGGTCCGGGACGTGCCGACCGCGACCGGCAAGATCGTGGTGCTCGTCCACGGCTCGTGCATGAACGATCGTCAGTGGCTGCGCCGCGGTCACGATCACGGCGCCGCGCTGGCCCGGGACCTCGGCTTCACGCCGGTGTACCTGCACTACAACTCCGGGCTGCATGTGTCGACCAACGGTCGCGCCTTCGCGGAGGCGCTCGCGGCGTTGCTCGCGGCGTGGCCCTGCGCGATCGAGCGGCTCGTGATCCTCGGCCACAGCATGGGCGGGCTCGTGGCCCGCAGCGCGTGTCTGGTCGCCGAGGCCGAGGGTCATGCGTGGCGTCGCCAGCTCGACGCGCTGGTGGGTCTGGGCACGCCGCACCACGGCGCGCCGCTCGAGCGCGGCGGCAGCTGGATCGACCTGCTGCTGGGCGCGACCCGCTACAGCGCTCCGCTCGCGCGCCTCGGCAAGATCCGCAGCGCCGGCGTCACCGACCTGCGCTTCGGCTACGTGCACGACGAGCACTGGGAGGGTCGCGATCGCTTCGCGCACGGCGTCGATCTCCGCGGCGCGATGACGCTGCCCGAGGGCGTGCGCTGCTACGCCATCGCGGCGACGCGCGGGACGACCCCGGGCGATCGCCTGCCCGGCGACGGGCTGGTGCCGGTGGACAGCGCGCTGGGTCGCCACGCCGATCCGGCCCGCGCGCTCGACTTCCCCGAGGCGCACCAGTGGATCGGGTACGGGATGGATCACCTGGATCTGCTCGATCGCGCCGAGGTCTACGCGACGATCCGCGGCTGGCTGGCCCCGCCAGAAGACCTGTCACAACCGCCGGCTCGCGACTCCAACAGCCCATGAAGCGCCTCGCGTTCCTCCTCCTCGCCGCGACCCTCCCCTCCCTCGCCTGTGACTCGGGCGGCGGCGAATACGTGAAGAAGATGGAGGAGTTCGCCGACAAGGCCTGCGCGTGCAAGGACGCCGCCTGTGCCACCAAGGTCGCCCAGGAGCAGGCCGACTGGCTCGGCAAGAACACCCAGCTCGCCGCGAAGCTCGACGCGAAGGACGCCGAGAAGATCGGCGCGGCGACGACGAAGATGACCGACTGCGTCACGAAGGTCGCCACGGGCGGGTGATCGCGGGCGGGGAAGGGCGCGCGCACGCGGGCCCTGGTAGATCTTCCGGCCACATGACCACGCCCTCCGCCGCCCTCGATCCCCACGCCGCGCAGGTGCTCGACTACTGGTTCGGACCGCCCGACGGCCCCGAGGCCGGCACGATGCGGAAGATCTGGTTCGCAGGCGGCGAGGCGGTCGACGACGCGGTGCGCGAGCGCTTCGCCGCGCTGCACGAGCGCGCCGTCGCAGGGGAGCTCGACGCGTGGAAGCACGACGCGCTCGGCTGCCTCGCGCTGGTGATCGTGCTCGATCAGTTCTCGCGCAACCTCTACCGCGGCACCGCGCGGGCGTTCGCGGCGGATCCCCAGGCGCTCGCGCTGGCGACATGGGCGCTCGCGCAGGGCTTCGATCGCGTGGTCAGCCCGATGCAGCGGTGGTTCTTCTACCTGCCGTTCGAGCACGCCGAGGACCTCGCGCACCAGCAGCGCTGCCTGGCGCTCTTCGAGCAGCTCCCGCCCGAGGGACAGCGCGAGATCGCCGTCGACTACGCGCGCAAGCACCTCGAGATCATCGAGCGCTTCGGACGATTCCCCCACCGCAACGACATGCTCGGTCGGCCGAGCACCGCCGAGGAGGCGCAGTGGCTCGCCGACGGCGGCACGCGCTTCGGATGATCCCTCGCGCGGAGGCCCGCGTCGTCCCGTGCTAGCGTGCGGCCGTGACCGCGCGGTGGCTCCCGATCCTCCTCTGCACCCTCGTCGCGTGTGGCCCGACGCCCGCGCCGAGCGTCCCGCCGACGACGGCGCCCGCGGTCGTCCCCGCGACCGCAGCCACGATCGCACCGGCGAGCACGCCGAGCGCCGACGCGCCGCCGCGGATCGTCGTGCTCGTGCGCCACGGCGAGAAGCAGAGCGAAGCGCGGGACGCCGCGCTCTCGCCCGCCGGGGTCACCCGCGCCGCGTGCCTCGCCGACGCCCTCGCCGAGCTCGGCGTCACCCACGTGTTCACCACCGAGTTCGCGCGCACCCGCGACACCGCGGCCCCGCTCGCGGCGCGCCTCGGCCTCACTCCGGAGGTCGTGCCCGCGGCCGAGAAGGACGCGTGGCTCGAGCGGCTGAACGCGCTGCCGCCCGGCGCGATCGCCCTGGTCGCCGGCCACTCGAACACCGTGCCCGAGCTGGTCGCGGCGCTCGGCGCCGGCGAGGTCGCGATCGCCGGCGACACCTACGACAAGCTGTTCGCCGTGGTGCTGCCGGAGCACGGCGCACCGACGCTGCTGCGGCTGCACTACTGCCCGGCGCCGAAGGCCTGACGCGCAGGGTTCACCGCGGGCGGTACTTGCGGACGAGCGCGTTGGTCTGTTGCCCCAGCACCGTCTCGGAGCCGACCGCGATCACATCGCCGACGCCGTCGACCGCCACCGCGTCGAACTGATCCTTCAGGCTCGCGTCCTCGTTGTCGTACGAGTCGCCCCACCACGGGGTGCCGTCGGCCCGGTACGCGCGCACGAGCGCGTTGTTCTGCTGGTCGGGCACGCCGTGCGATCCGACCGCCACGACCTCGTCGTCGGGTCCGACCGCGACACCGAGACCCGCGCCGTCGTGGTTGCCCGGCGTCACGATCGTCGCGGTCCACAGCTCACCCCAATGCGCGTCCTGGATCTGCACGAGGATCTCGGCGCTGTCGTCGGGGCTGTCCACGCCGACCAGCGCGACGCTGCCGTCCGAGCGCATCGCGAGGTCGTCGGGCAGCCAGCCGCCGTCGAGCGACCACTGCAACGCGCCGCCGTCGTCGAAGATCATGGTCTGGGCCGTGCGCTCCGCGTCGAACGCCGCGAGCATCGCCCACCCCTCTGGGACCTCGAGGATCGCCCGCGCCGTGTCGCGCTCGCCGGGGCCGCCTTGGACGGTGTTCGTCCAGATCGGCGGCCCGCCGTCGGCGTCGAACGCCCCGAGCCACACGTCGGAATCGCCGGGGCCGACGCGCATGGTCGCGGCGATCCGCATCACGCCGGCCGCATCGATGGCGATCGCCTCCGCGGTGTCGACGTCGTCGAACTCGCCGGGTCCCGAGCCCGGACCGTCGAGCACGTACGCGGACAGCACCGCCACCGTCGCCGGATCGATCTGCAGCACGAGGAGATCGTCGCCGGTCGTCGGCGACTCGGTCGACCCGACGACCACCAGCCGACCGTCGGGCGTCCATGCGAGCGCGTGTCCGGCGTCGGCGAGCCCGAGGCCGGCGTCCCAGGAGAGGCTCGCGCCGAGCGTGCCGTCCTGCAGGTACTGCTGCAGCCACACGTCGTCGTGCGTGCCGATGTTGCGTGTCGTCCCCAGCACCCACACCGAGTCGTCGGGCCCGAGCACCACGTCCGCCGCGCGATCGAACGACGACGCGGTGCCGTCGTGCGTCGCCGTCCACAGCACGTCGCGGGTGACGGTGCACTGCGCCGAGCAGCTGTCGCCGTCCTCGTGGTTGCCGTCGTCACACTCCTCTTTGCCATCGGGTTTGCCATCGGGGCCGCCGCCACCATCGATCTCGCCGTTGCCACAGTCGGGATCGACCGGCGCACCGGTGGTCGAGGGATCGACACCCGTATCGCTGGGATCGGTCGACGCGATCGTGGGATCGGGATCCGCCGAGGGATTCGGCGGCACCCCGTCACCGCCCGACGTGCTCACCGTGCCGTCCGCCGCCGCGCTGCTGTCACCGCCGTCGTCGACGGGCACGACGGGTCCACACGCTGCGGCGGCCACCGCGATCATCCCGAAGCGACGCACCATGGCGAGAGTCTACCCCAGCGAAGAATCCGCTTGCGGCTCGCCGCGATCGTGTCATCTTGCCCGGCTGCGTGAGGGGAGTGGCTGCTGCCCTCGCGCGAAGAAGGTCCGACCGGGCGCCCAGGTGCGCTCCGGCGTCGTCGAGTTTCTTTGTCCGCGCCGCGTTCGCGCGCGCCCGAATCGAGCAGCCATGTCCACGCACCATCGCGCCCGCGTCTTCGCGGCGCTGGCCCGCCAGGGCCTCCACATCACCACCACCGCGCACGGCGTCCGCCTGCGGCGCGACGGCCACGGCGACGCGCCCGACGCCGAGATCCTGCTGCCGCCCGAGTTCGCCCTCGAGGCGAAGGCCCTCGCGCAGCTCGCCGATTTCGCCGGGGTCCACCACCCCGCGGGCGGTCGCGTCTGCCGGGTCTGCGCCACGCCGGACTTCCACGCCGGTCATCTCGTGCCCGTGGGTGCCGTCGTCGCGACGACCTGCGATCTCGTCGTACCGCAGGCGATCGGCACCGACATCAACTGCGGCATGCGCCTGCACGTCACCGACCTCGGCCTCGACGACTTCCTCGCCCACAAGGACGCGCTCGTCGACGCGCTGCGCGGCGACATCCTGCTCGGCACCCGCGACGTGCCGATGACACCCGCGGCGATGGCCGCGATGTTCGAGCGCGGCTGCATCGGCTGGGTCGAGGCCCAGGAGCACGCCCGCGGCGGCTGCATGGACCACAGCGATCTGTCGCAGCTGTGGCGCGAGCTCGGGCACATCTACGAGTACGGCAGCCTCGTCGGCGCGAAGGCCGAGGCCCCCGCGTCGCTGGTCGATCCGGCGCGGAGCTGGCTGCGCGACCCCGGCCTCGCGACGCTGGGCGGCGGCAATCACTTCCTCGAGTTCCAGGTCGTCGAGGAGATCCTCGATCCCGCGCAGGCGTTCGCGTGGGGCGTGCGCCGCGGCCAGATCGCGATGATGATCCACACCGGCTCGCGCGGCGTCGGGCAGCACGTCGGCACGCGGTGGATCGATCGCGCGCGGCGACGGTGGCCGGCCGGCGTGCCCCACCCCGACGGGGGGATCTTCGCGCTCTTCGGCCCCGACGCGGCCGAGTACCTGCAGGCGGTGCACACCGCGGCGAACTACGCCTTCGTCAACCGGCTGCTGCTCGCCGAGCTGGTGCGTCGGCGCCTGCGCGAGCGCTTCGGCGCGGACCTCGAGGCGCCGCTGGTCTTCGACGTGCCGCACAACATCGTGCTGCGCGAGGGCGATCACTACGTGCATCGCAAGGGCGCGACGCCGGCCCACCGCGATCAACCGGTGCTCATCCCCGGATCGATGGGCACCAGCTCGCACCTCGCCCGCGGCCTCGGCAACCCCGCGTGGCTCAGCTCCGCGTCGCACGGCGCCGGTCGTGCCCTGCGCCGCTTCGACATGACCCACCACGATCCCGCCGCGCTCGGCCTCGCCGACGTCGAGTGCATCGCCCTGCGCCCCGAGCGACTCGTCGAGGAGGCGCCCGCGGCCTACAAGCCCATCGGCCCCGTGGTCGACATCCAAGTCGACGCGGGCGTGGTCGCCAAGGTCGCGCGCATGCGACCGCTGCTGACGTTCAAGGGGTGACGGCGGCCGACGGTCGGTGGCGCAAAGTGACTCGATGGGCTTCCCCGCGCCATTGACACCGACGACGCGAGCCTCGACGCTCGACCGCGAACCCGTGCCACATCCCCATCGAACCCCGACTTCGATCGCGCGCCTGATCGTCGTGATGCTCGCCGCCGCGTGGCTCGGGTGTACGACGCCGTCCGGGGACGACGACGACACGGGGCTCGCCCCCGGCGAGGTCGGGTTCTGCTGGAAGCAGTGCGAGACGCCCGACGACTGCTGCGATCTGTTCACCGGCTCCGGGTACATGCAGTGCCGCAACGGCAACACGCCCACGTTCGGATTCCTGTGCAACGCCGGCGTCTGCGAGTTCGACGGCTGCAGCTCCGACGACGAGTGTCAGACCGTCCTGCAGAACCCGGCGATGGTGTGCCACGATCTCGACGGCAAGGGCCTCTGCATCGAGCCGTGCAGCGTCGCGACCGATTGCGGCACCGCCGACGACGTGTGCGAGCCGCTCGTCGACGGTGCCCTGGCCTGCAGCCCTCCGCCGTGCCAGGGCGACGCGGACTGCCCCAACGACACCTTCGACTGCGTCGAGGGCGAGTGCATCTTCACCGAGTGCAAGGACGACGCCGACTGCGCGCGCGGTGGCACGTGCGAGCAGGGATCGTGCCGGTGCACCGCGTCCGACGAGTGCAACGATTCCCTGGATTGTGTGCCCGTCTCGACCTGAGGGCGGCGATCCTCCTCGCCGCCGCGCTCCCCCGGGAACCTCGCTCGATTCCCGTTGTCCGGCATCTCCGATGCCCCGCCGCCTGCTGTGGTTCCTCGCCGGCGCGCTCACCCTCGCGGCGTGTGGACCCAGCGAGCTCGGCCTCGCGGATCCCGAGGGCGCCGCGCCCGTCCGCGGCCGGGCCACCACGGAGGCCGAGAACCTCCACGCGATGGCGCGGCTGTACGGCTACGTGCGGTGGTTCCACCCCACCGATGCGGCGGCGGCGGCCGACTGGCGGGTGCTCGCGGCGACGGGGGTCGTGGCGGTGCGGAGCGCCGAGGACCTCGCCGAGCTACGCGCCGGATTGCTCGAGGTGTTCGGGCCGCTCGCGCCGCAGATGGATCTGTGGATCGAGGGTGAGCCCGAGCCGCCCGCATCGCCGACACCCGAGGATCGCGGCGCGCTGGTGTACTGGCAGCACCAGGGCTACGTCGGCACGCGGCTGTCGCTGTACTCGCCGCCGTACGGCCAGGTCCGCGTCGGCGCCGACGGTCCGCATCGGCGGCGCTTCGTCGAGGCGCCTGCGGTCGACTCGCGCGTCGAGGTCGAGCTGGTGCCCGGGTTGTTCCTGCGGATGCCGCTGGTGCTGACGCCCGCGCAGGCCGAGCACGACGCGGATCCTCCCCCACCCGACCCCGCGTTGGCGCGCGCGGCGAAGTCCGCGAACGGCTACCGCGAGCTCGACGTGCGCCAGGGCGCGGTGGTCGAGGTGTGGAACGTGTTCCGCCACTTCTATCCGTACCAGGACAGCGTGCCCATCGACTGGGCGGCGCTGCTCGCCGAGGCGCTGGTCGACGCCGAGGACGACGCCAGCGTCGACGACACCGCCGCGACGCTGTGGCGGCTGGTGCACGCGCTGCAGGACGGACACGGCTTGGTCGGGCACCGCGAGCTCCTGGCGCGCGGCCAGCTGCCGATCCGCGTCGAGCTCGTCGAGGGCGCGCCCGTCGTCACCGGCACCGACGATCCCACGCGGCTCGCGGTGGGCGACGTCGTGGACTCGATCGACGGTGTGGCGCTGCAGCCCCGCGTCGAGGCGATCGCGGCGCAGCTGTCGGGCTCGTCGCAGTGGCGACGCTTCCGCGCCGCGGCGTGGGAGGCCCTCGCCGGCCCGCGCAACGCCGCGGCCACGCTCGGCGTGCGACGGGGCGATCGGCGGCTCGAGATCGAGGCGCACTACAGCGCCGCGGCGCCGCCGGTGCCACCGCGCCCGCCGGCGATCCACCGCTTCGCCGACGGCGTGCACTACGTCGATCTCACGCGCGCCCACTGGGAGGACATCGCGCCCGAGATCGAGCAGATCGCAGCGGCGCCCGGCGTCGTGTTCGACATGCGCGGCTACCCGACCGACACGCACCGGATCCTCCGGCACCTGCTCGGCGATGGGGAGGATGCGAGCTGGATGCAGGTCCCGCACATCGTCGAACCCGACGGCGAGATCGTCGGCTGGCAGCCGATCGGCTGGCACCTCCGGCCCGAGTCACCCCGCATCGGCGGTGAGGTCGTGTTCCTCATGGACGCCGAGGCGATCAGCTTCGCCGAGTCCGTGCTCGGCTACGTCGAGGCCCATGGGCTCGGCACGCTGGTCGGATCGCCGAGCGCCGGGGCCAACGGCGACATCGTCCGCGTCGACACCCTTGGCGGCTTCTTCGTGGTGTTCACCGGCATGAAGGTCACCCGTCACGACGGCAGCCGCTTCCACGTCGACGGCGTCCGGCCGAAGGTCGCGGTGTCGCCGTCCCGCGCGGGGCTGCGGGCGGGCAAGGACGAGGTGCTCGAGGCCGGGCTCGCGAAGGTCCGCGGCGATCGGTAGCGCGCGAGGTGCCCGGGTTGCGTAGTCGCGGCGCGCGCTCGGATGACGCGCTCGCACGATCGCGATACGCCTTGGCCATGGACCGCCGACGCACGACGCACGATCCACGTCGCCTCCCCGTCGGGCGTGTCGCGCCCTGGATCCTCGCGACGGCGGTGCTCGGTTGCGGCGGGGACGACGACGCCGCCGCGACCTCGATCGGCACGGGCTGGGTCGGCAGCAGCTCCGGCGCACCGCCGAGCACGTCGGGGCCCGACGACACCTCGGGCAGCGACGCCGCGGGCACGACCGGCGTCGGCACCACCGGCGCAGACACGTCGAGCACCGCGGACGCGAGCACCGAGGACTCCACCGGCGTGCCGCCGCCCGTCGACGCGTGCGCCGAGCAGGCGCCGACCTGCCCCGCGCAGACCGACGCGGTCGAGCACGGGGGCCTGGTCGAGATCGATCGCTGCGGTTTCCCCCTCGACGACCAATCCACGGACGCGGACGCCGACGCGATCATCCAGGCGCTCGCGCAGACGCTGCCGGTCGTCGGCTTCGACGTGCTCGTCGGCGATCTCAACCGCGACGTGAGCGTCGTCGACAGCGTGCCGGGCTCCCCCGCGGGGCTCGCGTACGGCTTCGTGTGGGACGACAGCGAGAACGACAAGGCCTACTGGATCCCGCAGGGCATCACCGGATCGGCCGACGCCGACGACACCGGCCTCGTCGCCGGTCGACGGATGATCGCGGTGAGCTGGTACTACGACATCGATCTGCACGCGGGCAGCACCGGCGAGAAGGGCGTGCGCATCTCGTGGGTCGACGTGACCGATCCGGCCGCGCCGAGCTATCGCATGGCGCTGCTCGTCGAGCCCTCGGGCACGCCGGACGCCCCCGACTTCGCGCCGGTCGTCATCCACGCCGGCGGGATCGCGTGGGTCGGTGATCGCCTGTGGGTCGCGGACACCGGGCACGGATTCCGGGTGTTCGACCTCTCGCGCATCATGCAGGTCGCGACCGACGAGGACGTCGTCGGTTGCACCGGCGCGGTGTGCCGCGGCGGCCTCTACAAGTACATCGTGCCGCAGATCGGCCGCGCCGAGCACGACTCGCGCTGTGGCCCGCGGTTCTCGTTCGTCGCGCTCGATCGCGGCGCCGACGGGCTCGCGCTCGTGTCGGGCGAGTACTGCAGCGACACCGCGTGCGACGGTCCCCTCGCCGGCCGCCTGTTCCGCTGGCCGCTCGCCGACGGCGGCGATCGGCTGCGGTCGGATCGCGTGTGGCCGACGGCGGCCTGGCTGATGGGCCAGCGCCAGGTCCAGGGCGCCGCGCTGTTCGACGGCGTCGCGTACCTGTCCTCGAGCGCGCCTGCGGGCGGCGCCGGCGAGCTGTACCGGGCGGTGCCCGGCGCGAGCGGCCGATCCGACTGGAGCGACACGCCCGAGGACCTGATGGTCGACGCGAACGCCGGCTGGCTGTGGAGCCTGTCGGAGGTCGAGGGCGCGCGCTACGTCTACGCGTCCGAGCTCGACGCCCTGCCCGCGCCGTAACGCATCGACTACCGCCGCTTGGCCCGCGCGAAGCCTTCGGCGCGGCGCTCCGCGGCGAGCACGGGATCCTCGACGCGCCAGCGATCGCTCCCCCCGCGGGCGGACGGGCGCGTCGGCAGCTCGACGTCGACGCGCACGCCGACGTACGAGGGGAAGCGCGGTACGCCGTCGTCGCTCAGCTCTTGATAGCGGAACGTGATCACGGCGCCGACCGGCGGCGGATCGCGGCGCTCGTCGTCGGACAGGCCGGTGCCCACGGAGAAGCGCGTGCCGTCGGGCAGCTCGCACGCCAGCGCACCGACGCGCCCGACGTGCCGCCCCGCGCCAGCGACGTGGCCGACGACGCGGGCCTCGGCGTCCTTGAAGGTCTTGACCTTGAGCAGCGTCGTCGAGCGACCGACCTCGTAGTGCGAGCCGGGCTGGCGCAGCATGAGGCCCTCGCCACCCTGCGCCTCGACCCGCGCGAGCTCGGCCCGCAGGTGCGCCGTGCCCTCGCAGCGCGCGTGGGCGTGGGCCCGCAGGTGGGCGGCGTCGCACGCCCGCATCGCGTCCTCGACGGCGCGCATGCGATCCTCGAACGGCGCGACGATCCGCGGCGCGTCGAACACCACGTACGCGAGCTCGCGCCACGCGTCCGAGCGATCCTGCCGGCGCACGATGCCGACGGTGCGCTGGAATCTCTTGCGACCGGCGAACAGCTCGCCGTCGAGCGGCAGGTCGCGCGGCAGGGATTCGATGAACCAGTCCGGGGCGACGAACGGGTTGCCGAGCCGCGAGACGAACCGCGCGCCGTCCCAGTAGGCGCGCACGCCGTCGAGCTTCTCGCTCATCCACCAGCCGGTGAGATCGGTGTCGGGTTCCCAGACGTGGGCGAGCAGCAGCGGCGGCACGTCCTTGTCGACGGCGGTGGGCCTCGCGATGGGAGCCTGCGTCGCAGCGTCGCTGCCGAGTCGCGCGGCCTCGGCCTCGGCGCCGCGCAGCGCCCTCAGGTGCTTGCACGTGCGGCGCTCGGGAGGCGCGCCCAGGTTGCGCCACGCCGGACAGCTGCAGGTGTAGACGCCGCCGGTGTTCTTCAGCGTGTAGACCGCCGAGCCCGAGCCCGCGACCTCGATGCGCTCGCCGTCCTCGAGATCCCGCGGCATCGGATCAGTCCTCTCCGTCGTCGTCGTCCGCGTCGTCGTCGTCGTCCGCGTCCGGATCGCCCCACTCGGCGTCGGCGAGCCAGGTGACGAGGTCCTTGGCGACCACGCGGCGCGAGGGCTCGTCGTGCCAGAAGTCGACGATCTGGCCGATCGTGCCGCCCTTGCCCGGCGCGCAGTCGATCACGTGGTGGTTGCCGGAGCCGTCGTACGTCACCGGCACCCACTCGGGGATCCACCACTTCTTCTGCACGCCCGGGCCCGGCTCGCCGTGGTCGTTGTCCTCGAAGGTGCCCTTGTCGAGGAGCTGCTTCCAGATCGTCCACTCGGCGAGCATCCGCTTCAGCGAAAGCAGCTCGCGACCGGCGACCGCGGGCGCGTCGGCGCCGTCGTGACGCCGATAGAATTCGCGGACCGCGTCGGGCAGCGCGAAGCCGAGCTGCTTCTCGGCCGCCGCGATCGCCTTGTCCGACGCGCCCTTGCCGAGGACGACCTTCGCCGCCTTCGCCTTGGCCTCGATCCGCCGGACGGCGTCGTCGATCGCAGTGGCCTTCGCAGCGGGCGCCTTCGCGGCGGACGTCGGTGCCTTCGCGGGTGCCGTCGGTGTCCCCGTCGCGGCCGCGCCCGCCTTCGACTCGACGTAGCCCTTCTTGGTCTTCTCCGCGACCAGGGCGTCGTGCAGCTTCTTCGCCGCGACGGCGCTGCCCTGGTCCTTCACGGTCGTCTGACCGGCGGCGCCGATCCGGCCG
Source organism: Deltaproteobacteria bacterium Ga0077550 (assembly GCA_001464385.1). Taxonomy (GTDB): domain Bacteria; phylum Myxococcota_A; class Polyangia; order Nannocystales; family Nannocystaceae; genus Xiheibacterium; species Xiheibacterium aquaticum. The sequence continues at coordinate 29,887 of LNFB01000345.1, forward strand.
TAGCGCGTCCGGACCTCCGTGCCCTCGACCCAGATCTCCCAGAACTTGGACGACGTGCCCTCGACGAACTCGAAGTAGCGCTTGGCCATGGAGCGAAAGCGTACCCGCGGCGGCGGCGTCCGTGCGCACCACCGAGCGGCGGGCCCCCGCGCTCGGGAATGCCGCACCGCGCGAACGACTACGCCCTGGGTGCCGACGCGCCACCGCGAACCCCTGCCCCTCGTCCGCGCCTCGCGGAGCTTCCGCCTCGGCGCGCTGTTGCTCGACGTCGTCCTGTACGCCGCGCTCCTGCTCCCGGGCGCGGCGGGGGCCTTCATCGCGGTCGCGATCTTCGACGCCTCACCGGTGTGGCTCGACGTCTCGAACGCCGTCGCCGCGGGGGCCTACGTGCTGGTGCAGGCGGTCCTCGTCGCGCGCACCGGACAGAGCCTCGGCAAGCGCATGCTCGGGCTGCGGATCGTGCGACCCGACGGCACGCTGCCCGGCTTCGTCCGCGGCGTACTCCTGCGCTCGTGGCTCTTCCTCGTCCCGTTCGCCGCGACGAGCCTGCTGCTCCCCCAGCTGTGGTTCGCCCTGGCGACCCAGTTCGGGTTCACACCGCTGTTCGTGCTGATCCTCGGCTACGCCAGTCACGCCGTGTACGCGATCGACCCGGTCTTCATCCTCGGACGCGCGCGTCGGTGCCTGCACGATCGTGTCGCAGGCACCGACGTCGTCCACGCCGCGGCGTGGCGTCCGAGCTGATTCGCCTCACTTCGCGGCGGGGAGGATCACGGTGTCGATCACGTGGATCACACCGTTGCTCGCCGCGATGTCGGCGGTGACCACCTTCGAGCCGCCGAACTTCACGCCGTCGGTCGCGTCGATCGGCAGCTTGGTGCCGCCGACCGTCTCGGCCTCCTTGAGCTTCGCGGCGTCGGCCGCCATCACCTTGCCGGCGACGACGTGGAGCAGCAGCACCGCCTTCAGGTCCTCGGGCTTCGCGAGCAGGGCGTCGAGCGCCTCCTTGGGGACCTTCGCGAAGGCCTCGTCGGTGGGGGCGAACACGGTGAAGGGGCCCTCGCCGCTCAGGGTCTTGATGAGGTCGGCCTTCTCGAGCGCGGTCGCGAGGGTCTTGAAGTTGCCCGCGGCCACCGCGGTCTCGACGATGTTCTTCGGCGCGCCGGCGTCGGCGGGGGCCGGCTCGCCCGCCTTCGCGTCCGCGGCCTTCGCGTCACCGGCGTCGGCGACCTTCGCGTCCGCCGCCTTGGCGTCGCCGGTCTTCGCGTCCGCGACCTTGGCGTCGGGCTTCTTCGCGTCCTTGCCGTCCTTGCCGTCCTTCTTGGCGTCCTTGGCGTCTGCGGCCTTCTTGTCGTCGGTCTTGCTGTCGCAACCGACGGCGGAGGTGAGACCGAGCACGAGGCCGAGGGCGAGGGAGGGGATGAGCTGGATGGATCGCATGTTCGGGCGGAAAGCTAGGCGATGACGGCGAAGCGTCAACGTCATCGATCGGTCATGGCGGCGGAGACGAATCCCCGGCGTCGCGCCGGGCGATGCAGCGCGCGTGGTAGTCCTCGGTCGATCGATCGTGCCAGCGCTCCTCGAGCGCGGCGATCGCCGCCTCGATCGGCAGCGGCCGCATCGCGCCGCGATCGGCCCACAGCCCGAGGCGATCGAGGCTCTCGAGTGCGTCGGCGACGTCGAAGTCGACCGCGACGTGGAAGTTGCGAGTGAGCCACGCCTCGACCGCGCGCGACAGGGCGGCGGCGTCGCCCGGCGGCGTGCCGTCGGCCGCGAGCACCGCGTAGGCGAGCAGCGTCTCCTTGATCTCCTCGTGGCAGATGCTGGTCACGAGCAGGTCGAGGACCGCGGCGTTGTTGGCGATGTTCTGGTAGTAGAGGTGGTGCGTGCGCTGCGAGGTACGGCGGAGCTTCGCGCGGCGATAGCCGAGGATCGATCGCACCGACAGGCCGGCGAGCCCCAGCAGCAGCGCGCCGACGTACTGCCCGGCGAGCATCGATCCCTGGACCAGCAACGTGATCGCCTGCCACGTCGCGCCGCCGAGCGCACCGATCCCGCCGCCGAGGATCTTGATCCGATCGAACGTGCTCATCCCGGCCTCGGCGTGGGGCAGCAGGGCCTCGAGGTCGGCCACCGGGATCTCGCGGAACAGCTTGATGCTCACCTCGGGCGAGCCGTGGGTGCGGAACACCACCGCGAGGCGGCGGTACAGCTCGACCTCGCGCATCTCGCCGTGGATCGGCCGCCGGATCGTACGGACCAGGCGGGTCTCCTGGCATCGACCGCGCACGAACAACTGCAGCTCCTCGAGCTTGTCGGGATCGACGCGTACCCGCATGCCGTGCACGTTGGCGGAGTCGATCGCCGCGCGCACCTGGGCGTCCTCGAGGAGATCGTAGTTGGCCTTGTCGAACGTGTAGCGCAGCACGGACGCCAGGGCGCGGCGATCGTCGGCCGGCTCGGTCGACAGCACCGTGTCGCGATCGGGGTTGCACGGCGCGTAGGCCCGCTCGATCCGGCGCGCCAGCGCGTTGGCCTCGGCATGGACGATGCGCTCGAGCGCCGCGTGCAGCGCGGGCAGGCCGTCGGCTCTCGCCCCGAGCTGCGGATCGCGGCGCATCGCCGCGACGAGGTCGCCCGGCCGGATCGGCACGTAGCGATCGTCGGGCAGGTGCACCGCGACCTGGGACGCCCTCGGATCCGGCTCGGGCTCGACCACCGCCACGAACGATAGCCGCGCCGAGCGGCAAAGACGATGACCGAGTCGCGCGGTCAGCCGCAGACGACCGGCTGCGGGCAGTAGTCCTCGCCCGACAGCGCGCCCTCGAGGACGCGCAGCCCCGCCGCGCCGCCGACCACCGCCCGGTACGAGCCGCTGTACGTGTCGCCGTCGGTGCTGTCGATGACGAGCTGGCCGTACTGCACCTCCTCGAGGTCGCCCGCGTCGTTGCGGTGGGTCCCCGAGCCGCCCGAGCCGAAGGAGAACTCGTACTCACCGACCTCGAGCACGCCGTCGAACTCGAGGCGCAGCTCCTCGACGCCGTCCGTGACGACGCAGTCGCTGTAGGCACCGTCGCCGTACATCACGAACACGAGCAGCGGGCCGTCGTCGGGGCCGCAGTCGTTCGACAGCACGGGCCCAGTGAAGTCTTGATCCTCGATCGTCGGCGGGTACAGCTCGGCGGGCACGCAGTGGCCGCCGCCGCACTCGGGATCGGAGCTGCACAGGCAGCTCATCTCCTCGGCGTTGTCCTGACAAAAGATGCCGCTCGCCTCGCACAGGCCGAAGTCCATGCCGCGGAAGCAGCGCTCGTCGCCGCCGCACTCCTCGTCCTGCTGGCACGCGCCGCGCAGGCAGCCGTCGTCGTCGAAGTTCGACTCGACCGCGCCGCACGTCTCGCCGCATGGGGCCGGGTACATGGCGCAGTTGCCCGGCTGATCGCAGCTCGGGGTCGTGGTGGTGTTGCCGGTGTCTTCGGTGGCCGACGACGTCGCGCCGCTGCCGTCGCTGGACGTCTCGCCACCCTCGGACCCCGTGGCGCCCTCGGACCCCGTGCCCTCGTACCCCGTGCCCTCGTAGCCCGTGCCCTCGTACCCCCCCAACGAGCCCTTGTCGGCGCAGGCCCCGAGGCCCAGCGCCGCGGCGATCCACCAACTCGAGCCGCGCCACGAATGCTGCGTCATCGTCATGCCCTCGCATTGCCCGTGCCCGGGGCCCTCCGTCACCGGCGGAGGCGATCACCCGGCTACGACGGCTTCTTGGGCCCCGAGCGCATCCGGATCAGCCAGTCTTCGAGGTTCGTCGTCGTCGACTCGCGCAGCTCGGGCGACTCGTTGAGGGTCTCGATGTGCGCGCGGAGCTTCTCGCTGCCGCGGCGGATGCGGCTCCGGACCGTGGCCTCGGGGACGCCGAGGGCGATCGCGAGCTCGGGACCGCTCAGGCCCTCGAGGAAGTAGAGCTCGAGCGTGACCTGGTACTCGAGCGGGAGCCGCTGCAGCGCTTGCAAGAGGATCTGCTGCTCGCGGTGCTTCGCGTAGGCCGTGCTGGGCCCGGGGCCGAGATCCGCGAGCGCGACCTCCTCGGGATCGAACGCCCCGTCGCGACGGCGGCGGATGTGCTCGTACAGGACGAATCGCGCGGTCTGGAACAGGTACGCGCGGAAGCTGCCGTCGTCCCGCAGCCGATCGCGGCCGCGCACGCACGCGAGCATCGTGTCCTGCATGAGGTCCTCGATCCCGCGATCGACCTTGTTGCGGAAGAACCCCATCAACGCACGCACATGGCGATCGAACAGGCGGTTGCCTGCGAGCCGGTCGCCCGCACGCCAGCGCTCGAGCAACGAACGATCATCCTCGTCGTCCACGTCGCAAGGGTAGTGCGACGATCGACCGGGGGTCAAACCCGCGGGCCGGGCGGTTGCCCCGAACCGGAGTTTCCCCGACGATTGCGGAGGTGGACCGCGGATCCGACGACGCGTCGCAGCGCGAGACCATCGCGGCCGAGCCCGCCGCGCTGCGCTCGGACGGCGCGGTCACCCCGGGCGGCGGCGACCCGGGACCCCCCGATCGCACCTTGGCGACGCCGCGATCGTGGGGCGACTTGCTCGCGCTGTTCGAGCCCGCCGGCTCGGGCCTCGCCGCCTCGCACGCCGCGGGGCTCGTGCACCGCGACGTCGAGCCCGGCAACATCGTCGTCGTGGATCAGTTCAACGACTGCGTCGCGCTTTGGGAGGCGCTGGTCGGTGAACACCCCTTCGATCGGACCTCGACGCTGACGCTCGCGCAGTCGGTGACGACCGTCGATCCGCGCGGCGGGACGCGTGGACCACGAGCGCGCGGCGATGGGCGAGGCGGTGCGCGGGCGACCGCCGGTGCTGCGGGCCGTGGTCGCGCGCGGGTGATGGCCGTCCGGCCGGACGCTGCGATCGCCGGGCGCCGGGATCGAAATCCTGCGCGCGCGCACTCCGGCATCGATGCACCGGATCCCGTGGCCCCTGTTCGTCGTGTTGTCGATCGCCTGTGACTCCGCGGAGGGCGACGACGGCGCCCCCGCGGGCGACTCCAGCGACTCCGCCGATCCCTCGGACTGCGCCCCGGCGGACGATCCGGCCGAGCTCACGATCGTCGATGTCGCCCCGGCCCCGGGCGCGATGGTCCCCAACGTCGACATCGTGCATCGCTTCGTCATCGCCGACTCGCCGGGCCTCTTCACCTCGCTGCAGCTCGTCCTCGCGGCCGAGCACGGCGCCGGCACGCTCGATCCCCCCGCACCGATGTTCACCATCGTGCCCCGCGGCGACGACCTCGAGTACTCGCTCCCGCCCCTGCGCTGGACGAACGTCGGTCACGTGGAGGCGACGTTCGGCGGCGGCTTCGTCGACGAGGACGACTGCCACTGGGTCTTCCCGCCGGGGATCTTCTCGTACGACCTGCAGGAACCGTGAGCACGGGCGAGGGCGGAGGCGACCGTGCCGGTCTGATCCCAGCGTCCCGAGCCCAGCGGCGTCTCGCCCGGCCGGCGCGTTCGTTCGCGCCGGACGCCCCCGCCGTGCCGGAGCCGGCCGCCCTGGACAGCCGCCCCGTGCATTCGTCACCGTGTGCGGGTGACGGGGGAGCCACAGCCGCAGCCGGGCATCGACACGGCTGCCGCGCAGGCGATCGTCCGCCGGCGCTTGTTCGACCCCACCGCGCCGCTGCACTGCGTCGGGCGCTATCGCATCGTCGCTACGCTCGGCCGCGGCGGAATGGGCCGCGTATACTCGGCGTTCGATCCCGAACTCGACCGTGTCGTGGCGCTCAAGCTCCTCCACGACCACGCCGACGATCCCCAGCGGCTGCGTCGCGAAGCACGGGCGCTCGCCCAGCTGAACCACCCGAACGTCGTCGCGGTGTTCGAGGTCGGCGTGCACGAAGGTCAGCTGTTCGTCGCGATGGAGCAGGTGCGTGGCGTGACGCTGCGCGCGTGGCTGTGCGCGAACCATAGACGCCCGCGCACCATCGTGCCGTTGCTCGTGCAGGCAGGACGCGCGTTGGCGGCCGCGCATGCGGTCGGGATCGTGCACCGCGACTTCAAGCCCGACAACGCGATGGTCGCTGACGATGGGCGGGTGCGCGTGCTCGACTTCGGGCTCGCCATCGGCAGCAGGAGCGACGATGGGGACCACAGCGAGACGACGTTCGCCAGCGAGGACGGCGATTCGTCGAGCCTGCGGACCGCGGGCACGCCCGGCTACATCGCGCCCGAGGTGCGCGATGGGGCCATCGCGGACGCGCGCTCCGACCAGTACTCGTACTGCGTGAGCGCGTGGGAAGCCCTCTGTGGCGTCCGCCCAGCAGCGCTCGAGACCGACGACACCGATGCGAGCGAACACCAGCCCGGCGACCTGCCCGATGCCGCCCTGCGCCGCGTCCTCGAGCGGGGGCTCGAACGCGACCCAGCGCGGCGGTGGCCGACGATGGATGCACTTCTCGCCGCGCTGGTGGGAACGCAGACACGGGCGAGGAGACGGCTCGGGGGCGGGATCTTGGCGTCGATCGCCGCGATCACGGCGCTCGGCCTCGGCTGGACCGAGCTCGATGAGCGTCGCCGCGTGTCGACCTGCAGGGTCGCGGGTGACCCGATCGCGGTGCGGTGGCCGGGCACCGACGACAGCGTGCGGATCGCCGTGCGCGACGGTCTGCTCGCCACCGAGGCCGCTTACGCCAAAGCATCGGTCGACCGAGTCGAGCCGACGCTCGACGGATACGCCGCGGACCTCGCCGCCGCGCGCGTGGAGATCTGTCACCACTCCGACGTGGAGCGCGACTGGGATCCCGAGCTCATCGCTCGGGCCGACGCCTGTGTCGCGCACCGCGAGCTCGTGCTCTCGGGCCTCGTCCATCGCCTCCCGACCGCCGACACCACGACGTTGAGACTCGCGGTCGCCGCCGCAGACGCGTTGCCCCGCGTGGCCGACTGCCTCGACGTCGAGGCGCTGCACCGGCTCCCACCGCGGCCGACGGGCGCGGACGAGGAGGTCACATCGATCCGCGAGCACCTCGGCAATGCCGACGCCGCCCGCCTCATGGCGAGCTACGACGAGATGATCGAGGCCCTCGAGCGCGCGGTCGCAGAGTCGGTTCGGCTCGACTGGACGCCCCTCGTCGTCGACGCTCGGCTGCGCCTGTCGGTGCACCTCGGGGAACTCGGGCACCACGACCGCGCCGAGTCGATGATGACCGACGCCTACTACCTCGCCGCAGGGGCCGGACTGGACAACGAGGCCTCGCACGCCGCGGCGGGCCTTCTCGCGCTCGTCGGTGGCCGTATGCTCCGCTTCGACGACGGCCTGCGCTGGTCTCGGCTCGCACGACTCCATCGCGTTCGCGCTGGCGACATCGACCCGTATCTGCGCGAGCGGACGCTCGCCCATCTCGCGCTGCTCTACATGTCGATGGGTGACCTCCCGATCGCGCTCGCGCACGCCGAGCTCGCCGCGGAGCTGTCACGCGAGTACGTCGTCGAGGGCAGCCCCGAGGCGCTCGGCCGCGACAACCTCATCGCCGCGATCCGCATGCAGCTCGGGGAGATCTCGACCGCGATCGAGATCCTGCGGCGGCTCGCGGACGCGAGCGAGGTGATGCTGGGACCGGACCACCCCGATACCGCGTTCGCGCTGGACAACCTCGCGGCCGCGCTCACGCACGCAGGTCGCTACGACGAGGCGCGGGTGCTGGTCGAGCGCGCGTTGACGATCCGCGAGCGCTCGTTGCCCCCCGATCACCCGGAGCTCGTATCCTCACTCCTCTCCCTCGGGATCACCGAGTCCGCGCGCGGGGAACACGCGCGCGCGAGCGAGCTCGATCGGCGCGCCTACGATCTCGCGTCGCGCGTCCATGGACCCGATCACCCGATCACCATGCTCGCGCTGGGCAACCTCGCGAGCGACGACATGGCGCTGGGCGACTTCGAGGCGGCACGGGCGGGGTACGCCCGTGCGTGCGACCTGCGCGAGGTGGCGCTCGGGCCGGACCATCCGGATCTCGCGCGGTCGTTCTCGAACCTCGCGGCGACGGAGGTCGAGCTCGGGCTCCTGGACGAGGCGCGCGAGCACGTGACGCGGGCGATCGAGATCTACGAGACGAGGCTCGGGGCCCACCACGTCACCCTCGCGTCCTTCCTGACGCTGCGCGGCGAGATCGAGCTGCGGAGCCACCACGAATCGGCGGCGCGACCGTATCTCGAGCGGGCCCTCGCGCTGCAGGCCACCGAACCCCTGCCGAGCGACGAGCGAGCGGCGACGCGCTGGGGCCTCGCGCGCGCCCTGTGGCCAGAGCCTCGGGAACGCGCCCGCGCCCGCTCGCTCGCCCGTGATGCCGCAGCGCTCTACCGCGAACACCCCGAGAAAACACCTCGCGACCTCGCTGCGGTCGACGCGTGGCTGATCGCGAACGACCGGTGACCACGGGCCTGCACGGTCGATCCGGCGCGGCGTTCGGTCGAGCGCGAGCGGTTCTCCGGAACGGCCGTTCTCACCCCTCCGCAACCGCCGCGCACGTCGTCCGCACGCACCGCCGCAACCACCGGTGCCCCGGGTCCGCGTCCATCCGCGGGTGCCACAGCAACGCCACCGTCACCTGCGGCCCGTCGAACGGCAGCGCGAACGCGTGCATCCCCTCGCGCAGCCCCGCGGTGTGGCGATCGGGGACCGTCGCGACGAGCTCCGAGCCGCGCGCCAACGCGATCGCCGTCGAGAACCCGCCCACGGTCACCACGATCGTGCGACGCAACCCCGAGGGCGCGAGCGCGTCGTCGATCGGGCCCCGGTCGGCGCCGCGCCGCGACACGCCGACATGGCGCGCACCTGCGTAGCGCACCGCCGTCATCCGCCCCTTCGCCAGCGGATGCCCCGCGCGCACGACCCCGACGAAGCGATCGCGGAACAGCGCCTGCGACCGGACCTCGGGGCCCATCGATCGACCGACGACGCCGGTCTCGAGATCGACCGCGCCGTCGCGTAGCCCACCGCTGTCCTTGTCGAGCTTCTGCGCGAATCGTAGGCGCACGCCGGGCGCCTCGGCCTGCACGCGCGCGAGCAGGGCCGGGCCGAACGTCTCGACGAAGCCCTCGCTCGTGCGCAGCGTGAACGTCCGCTCGAGCGTCGCGAGATCGATCGCCGCCACCGGCCGCAGCACCGCCTCGGCGTCCTGCACGAGCGCACCGACGCGATCACGCAGCTCGAGCGCGCGCGGGGTCGGGACGAGGCCGCGCCCCGCCCGGGCCAGCAGCGGATCGCCGGTCGCCTCGCGCAGGCGCGCGAGCGTCCTGCTCATCGCCGATGGACTGAGCCGCAGGCGACGCGCCGCGGCGACGACACTCCCCGCGTCGAGCAGCACCTCGAGCGCGACGAGCAAGTTGAGATCGGGCCTCGACACCGCACGACCCTACCGCATCGAGTCATGGCGTTTCATGCACGAATGGAGTGCATCCTGTGCGTCTACCGCCCGCTCTGACCTCGGGCCACGCTCCGGAGGTACCCCGCCCTCGGGGCCCCAACCCGGAGCTCGCCCATGAATTCCCGCCCCACGCCCGCCGCAGCCGTCCCCGAGCAGATCGCGCACTCCACGCGATCCAGCCGTGGGGCCCTGGTCGCCCTCGCCCTGTCGACGCTCCTGTCCGCGCTCGGCACCAGCATCGCCAACGTCGCGCTGCCCACCCTCGCGCGGGCGTTCGACGCGGACTTCGGTCAGGTCCAGTGGATCGTCCTCGCCTACCTCCTGGCGATCACGGCGTCGATCGTCGGCGTCGGTCGCCTCGGCGATCGCGTGGGTCGGCGGCGGCTCTTGGAGGTCGGTCTCCTGGTGTTCACCGTCGCGTCCGCGGTCGCGGGCCTCGCCCCGAGCCTGGGCGTGATGATCGTCGCGCGCGTGGCCCAGGGCCTCGGCGCCGCGGTGATGATGGCGCTCTCGCTCGCGCTGGTCGCCGAGAGCGTGCCGGTGGCGAGGACTGGCGGCGCGATGGGCCTGCTCGGCTCGACGTCCGCTGCCGGCACCGCGCTCGGCCCCTCGCTCGGCGGGCTCCTGATCGATGGGCTCGGCTGGCCCGCGATCTTCCTCGTCGAGGTGCCCCTCGGCCTCGTCGCGTTGGCGCTCGCGCGCCGGAGTCTGCCGGCGGATCGTCCGGCACAGACGGGCGTCGCGTTCGACACGGCGGGCACGCTGCTGCTCGCCGCGACGCTCGCCGCCTATGCGCTCGCGGTGACCCTCGGCCGCGGACACCTCGGCGCCGTCGAGATCGCGCTGCTCGCCGCCGCGGCCCTCGGTGGCGCGGTGTTCGTGCGCGTCGAGACGCGGTCGCCCGCGCCGCTCGTGCGTCTGTCCCTGCTGCGCGACCGCGGCCTCGGGGTGGGGCTCGCCACCAGCCTGCTCGTGTCGACCGTGGTGATGGCGACGATGATCGTGGGTCCGTTCTACCTCTCCGGGGCCCTCGGCCAGGGACCCGGCACGGTCGGGCTGGTCATGTCGATGGGTCCGCTGGTGGCGGCGCTCGTCGGCGTGCCCGCGGGTCGCGTCGTCGATCGCCTCGGCACCGCGCGGACGGTGCACGCGGGGCTCGCCGCGATCGCGCTGGGCTCGGCCCTGCTCGCGCTGCTGCCGATGGGTCTCGGGATCCCCGGCTGGATCCTGCCCATCGCCGTCGTCACTGCCGGCTATGCGCTGTTCCAGGCGGCGAACAACACCGCAGTGCTGCGCGGCGTCGACAGCGAGCAGCGCGGCGTGGTCTCGGGGATGCTGCAGCTGTCGCGCAACCTCGGGCTCGTCACGGGCGCGTCGGTGATGGTGGCCGTCTTCGCGTTCGCCTCGGGCAGCGCCGATCCGACCGCGGCGACGCCCGCTGGCGTGGCGCTGGGGATGCACGTGGCGTTCGCCGTCGCGGCCGCGATCACCCTGGTCGCGCTCGGCCTGGTCGCGCTCCGGGGCCGGTCGATGGCGCTCGGGATCGCAGGGCTCGCCATCGCACTGCTCACGCCGGGCCTCGCGACCGCGGCGCAGCCCGTCGGCGCCGAGGCCTCGCCATCACCCACCGTCGCGACCGAAGACCGAGGCGTCATGCTGCGCAGCGCCGACGGGAGGAACAGCCTGCGCCTGCTCGGCCTGCTGCAGCTCCAGCTCGCGCATCACTGGGTCGACGCGGCTCCGGACACCGACGCGTTCTCGATCCGGCGTGCGCGCCTCGGCCTCGTCGGCAGCGTGCTGCGCGAGGAGCTGCGCTACACGCTGGTCGCCGACTTCGCCGACGTCGCTCCGCGGCTGGTGTTCGCCAACGTCGACGTCACGATCGTGCCCCGTCGACTCACGGTGCGTGCGGGTCAGTTCAAGCGCCCGTTCTCGCGATCGTTCCTCACCCCGGGCAGCGAGCTGTCGCTCGTCGATCGCCCGATGACCGTCGGACCGGGCGCCTTCGGCGACAACGCCGATCTCGGCGTGATGCTGCACGACGGCGGCGCGGGTCGCTTCGAGTACGCGGCGGGCGTCTTCAACGGCACCGGTCCCAACGTCGTGCCCGATCGCATCCACCCGTTGCTCGCGCTGCGCGTCGGGTACAACACCCGCGGCACGAAGCCCTACACCGAGGGCGACCTCGACGGCGGCAAGGCCCGCTTCGGCGTCGCCGCGGCCGCGCTCCTCGATCTCGACGCCCACGGCGCGCACACCGGGTCGACCAGCGCCGTCGTCGACATGACGTTCATGGCCCGCGGGTTCTCGCTGTCGTCGGCGGTGTACGCCCGCGCGACCCAGGACGGCGCGCGGTGGTCGAACCAACGCCTCGGCGCCGTCGGGCACCACACGCAGCTCGGCTATGTGATCGCGAAGCGCGTCGAGCCCGTCGTCCGCTACACCGTCGTGCAGGGTGCCGACACCGCCGCGACCCATGACATCGCCGGTGGCCTCAACGTCTACCTCCGCGGTCACGCGATCAAGTGGCAGACCTCGGTGTCCGCGCGGCTCGGCGCGCGCGACGGACGGCCGACCACCGACCTGCACCTGTCGTCGCAGCTCGGGGTCGCGTTCTGATCGCCGGTCCCCGCGACGATCCACCACAGCGCCACCCACGGGATCAACCGCGGTTGGCAGGGGCCCGACATCGATTTCGCCGCGACGAACGCCTTCGAAGCGATCGAGATCTGCGCGCAGACCTTGCCGACGCCCGCCAGCGGCGAGTGTCCCGCCGAAGTGCTCTGCGCAGGATGAGCTCGGCGAGCGCGCCGCCCTTGTCAGCGACCGCGGACGTGCCCCACCATCGCGATCATGATTCGACACCTTGCCTTGATCTCGGGGATGATCGCGATGGCCTGCGGCGGCGACGACGGCGCGACCGGAACCGACGCGACGACCACCGATCCGACGACGACGGAGCCCACGGCCACCGATCCGACGACCACCGACCCGACGGTCACCACCACCGAGCCCACCACCACGGCCACGACGACCGCGGACTCGAGCGGGACGACCGACGGCTCGTCCTCCGGCGGCTCGTCCAGCGACGGCTCGTCCTCCGGCGGCTCGTCCGGCGACAGTTCGTCCAGCGACGGTGGCAGCACCACCGGCGAGCCCGCCGAGTTGCAGGCCGCGCTCGTCGACGTGACCTTCTACATGAACTGCCAGCCCATCGTGCCGCCCGATCCGCTCGTCGCGTCGGGCTGGATCGACCTCGACAATGGCGGGGGCGATGTCGCGGCGGTCACCGTCACGTCCGCGCGCCTGCTCTCCGGCGGCGTGGAGGCGGCGAGCTTCGAGCTCACGCCCTCGGACCTCGGTCCGGTCGACGCCGGCGCGTACGAGTCGGTCCCGTGGGACAAGACGATGAACTCGCTGATGCCCGCGGAGGGCTGCGACACGCTCGACTGCGGCGCCGAGTACAGCTTCGAGGTGGTGCTCGACGTCGACGGTGCGGTCGCGATCGCGACCGAGGACATCGTCGTCGAGTGCGCGTTCTGATCGCGCGAACTCGGGCTGCGACCCACCGCGACGTCGTCAGCGAGCCGCGTGCTCCGCCGACCACGCCGCGATCGCGTCGCGCGTCGCCCCGTCGTCCGCGAGCTCGGCCAGTGCCCGCGCCTGGCCGGCGAGCTGCTCGGCGCGCGCGAGCGCCGAGGGCTCGTCCGGGAGCTGACGCGCGAGCGCCCAGCGGATGTCCATCTCGACGAGCGTGGGCACCCCGCCGCGCTCGCACTCGAGGAGCGCGCGCTCGAGCGTGGCGAGGGATGCATCGCGCTCGCCGAGCTCCACCTGCAGCGCCGCGAGCCCCGACAGGGCGCGCGCGCGCAGGCGAGTGGTGTTCGCCGCGACGAGCGAGCGCTCGTACGCCGCGACGGCCTCGCGGCTGCGCCCGCCCATCGCGAGGGCGACCGCGAGGTTGCCCGACACCAGCGCGACGCCGGCGAGGTTCCCCGTGCGGGTGTGCGCGTCGACCAGCCGCCGGAACGTGGCCTCGGCCGCCGCGAGATCGCCCTGCTGCGTCTGGACCGTGGCGAGGATGTCGAGCACCGCGAGCGTCGGCGGGGCGTCGGCGCCGAACACCTGCTCGCGCACGTCCGCGGCCTGCGTGAGCCGCTCGTGCGCCGGCTCGAGCGCCCCACCGTAGAGGTCGAGCAGCCCCTGCGCCACCAGGCAGTCGGCGATCGTCGCCGTGTCGAGGGTCGCGCGCATGGACGCGTCGACGCAGGCCTGCGGCATCGACTGCGCCGCCAGCTCGAGCCGCTGGTGCTCGCGCGCGAACTCGACGACGGCGAGGCCGACGCGGACGGTGTCGTCGGTGTGCGGCCCGTACTGCTGGACGAAGACCGCGCGAGCGGCCTCGAAGGCCTCGAGGGCGCGCGCATCGTCACCGCGCTGCCCGAGCAACTGCGCCAGGCCCTGCTGGTAGAGCGCCCACGGCAGGGTGCCCGGCTCGAGCGCCGGATCGAGGGGCTCGAGCACCGCGATCGCGGGATCGATCTGCCCTTGCCGCTGCAACGCGAGGGCCTCGGCGAGCCGCGCCTCCACGAGGTGCGGGCTGCCGCGATCGAGCTCGCCCAGTGTGAGCGCCCCGAGCTCGGCGGCCGCGATCGCGGCGTCGAGTCGACCGAGCTCGATCTGGGCCTGGGCGCGGGCGACCAGGGCCCGACCGATCAACCAGGGATCGTCGGCCCGGATCGCGGCGCGCAGGGCATCCTCCGCGGCCGCGGCGGTCGCCTCGGCGTCGTGGGTGTACAGGACCGCGGTCGCGGCGAGGTGGATCTGCGCCTGCAACCCCGGGCGCACCTCGTCGACGCGGCGACGCAGCTCCCCGAGCCCGCGCTTGGCCTCGACGTGGTGCGCGAGCCGGGAGGCGGCGAGCACCGCCGCGAGCCCCTGCTCGACGTCGCGCTCCACGTCCGAACCGGCGACCGACGCATCGCTGCGCGGATCGTCGCACGCGCGCGGCGACGGCAGGCCGCGGACCAGGGTCACGATCCGATCACTGGCGGTCGCCTCGCCGAACTCGGGGTCGAGGGCGCCGAGGCTCGCGAGGAACTCGACGCGCTGGCGATCGAGGCATCGCAGCTGGGGATCGTCCGCGGCATCGACCTGCCCGTGCGCCGACGCCGTGCAGCGGGCGAGCCACGCCCCGTTCCAGCGCTCGCTCCACTGCTCGAGCTCACCGGTCACCGTAACCGCAGCGTCGGGGCCGTGGCGCGGCACGGTGGCCGCGAACGCCTGCTCCACCACCAGCGCCCGCCCAGCCGTCCAGTGCTCCGCGAACACCAGGCGCTCGGTGCAGCGCGCAGGCGGCCCGGCGGCCGCGACACCGAACGCCGTGATGGCGACGAGTCCCGCGGCCGTCGCCAGCAGTCGACGACGACGGTGGGCGACGGCTGCGAGCGCGGCGATCACCGCCGACATGCTCGCGAATCGATCGCTCGGTGCCGCGGCGAGTCCACGCCGGAGCACCCGCCACAGCGCCGCGGGGGCCCGCGTCGATGGGGGCGTGGGCGACGGCCCGCGCACGACCGCGTCGCGCAGCTCGGCGAAGCTCGACCCCGCGAACACGCGGACCCCGAACAACGCCTCGGCCGCGGCCACGCAGAATCCGAACTGATCCGAGCGTGCGTCGAGATCGGCGCCGGCGAAGTGTTCGGGCGACATGTACCGCGGCGTGCCGAGCACCGCGCCGGTCCGCGTGAGCGTCACGTCGAGCGACTCCGCGTCCGGATCCCCGGCGCGTTCCTGCGTCACCATCCCGCCGTCCTGTGACATGGCGAGGCCGAGATCGGCGATGCACACGCGGCCGTCCTCGCCGACGAGGATGTTGTCGGGCTTCACGTCACGGTGGATGATCCCGGCGGCGTGCAGCGCAGCGAGGCCGTGGGCGGCGTCGACCAACACGCGCAGCACGCTGCGCCATGGCCGGTCCGCACGCGCCGACCAGCCGCGCAGGCTCTCGCCCTCATCCGCGACGTGCAGTCCGACCTGAGCGTGAGCCTGCGCTCGCTGCTGACGCCGCCGCCGACCTGAGCTCGAACGCGATTCCCGTGCACGGATCGCCGACTGCCGGTTTGTGGGGATGCCATGAACCTCCTCGACTCGCCGTGCTCCCGCCTCGACCTCCGCGCGTTCGTCCTCGCCGCCGCGCTCTGCCCCGTCCCGCTGCTCGGCTGCGGCTCGGACGGCGACGACACCACCCCCGGCTCCACGGGTGACCCCAGCTCCGAGGGCAGCGGTCCCACGACGGATGCGCCGACGTCCACGACCGCAGGCCCCGGGGAATCGACGGGCGACGCGCCCGGCGAGTCGTCCTCGAGCGGCGACGATCCGACGGCCTCGTCCTCGTCCTCGTCCTCGGACGACGGCACGACCGCGGGCGCGAGCTGCTCCGAGCTGACGTACTTGGCCGCCGACTGCGCCACGTGCGTGCAGACGTCGTGCTGCACCGAGCTCGGCGCGTGCGAGGGCGACGACGCATGCATGGACTGCCTGTTCGATCCCGAGGCAGCCTGCGACGCGACGCAGCTCGCCACCGCCGACACCGCGCGCTCGTGCATGTACGACGCGTGCCGGCTCGAGTGTGGGCTGAGTGACGCGGTGTGCACCGACACACCGGCCGAGAGCTGCGTGGTCCCCGAGGGCTTCCCGTGCGACCCGTTCACCAACGAGGGTTGCGCCGCCACCGAGATCTGCGCCTTCGACTTCGTGTTCGGCGACGACCCCGTCGTGCAGTGCTACGCGCCCGAAGCCGAGCTCGACGCGACCTGCGGCGAGTGCGTCGGCAACTGCCCCGCGGGCTTCATCTGCAACGGGCCGTCCGGGCTGCCGGCGTCGTGCTCGGAGATGTGCTGCGACGACGCCGACTGCGCGGCGGGTTCGATCTGCGATCGCAGCGACTACGAGTTCCTCTTCGGCATGCCGGGCCTCGGGGCCTGCCGCGTCGCGCAGGAGCCCGCCCAAGGGGACTCCTGCGCCGATGCGATCGCGATCGAGGTCGGCGCGACGGTCTCGGGCGACACCACCACCGCGTCGGCGAGTGTGGACTCGAGCTGCGGCGACGCCGGCGCGCGCGAGATCGTGTACGCGGTCACGCCCGACGCCGATGGCATGCTGCAGATCACCCTCGATCTCGGCTGGGGGTTCTCGGTCGACGGACTCCTGCACGTCCGCACCGACTGCGGCGACGTCGACACCGAGCTCGGCTGCGCCGACTTCCCCAACGAGCCGCACCACGACGAGGTCCTCGAGGTCGAGGTCTCCGCCGGCACCACGTACTACGTCATCGCCGACGGCTGGAGCGCCGACACGTTCGGGCCCTTCGAGCTCACGGTGGCGATGCGCTGATCCCCGGCGGCGCGCATCACTGGCAGGCGGCGCCGGGCAATCCGTCGGCGCCGTCCTGCTCGGCCCAGTACGTCTCGGGCTGCGAGTAGGGCCCCGCGAACGGATCCACGGGCTCGCCTTCGACGCCCTCCACCTCGAAGTGCAGGTGCGGCGCCGACGAGTTGCCCGAGCTGCCGACCAGCGCGAGCGACTGCCCGCACGTCACGACGTCACCCTCGGCGACGAGGATGCTGTTCTTCTTCAGGTGCAGGTATCGCGTCGAGACGCCGTCGGCGTGCAGCACGGTGATCTCGTTCGGCGGCGTCACCGGCCCGCCGTCCTCGCAGCGGACCGCCTGGACCTGCAGGTCGAGCGCGCAGCGATCGTACTCGCCGTCGTGCACGAAGACGACCTCGCCGTCGGCGGCCGCGAACACCGCAGCGCTGCCGCTGTCCATCGCCGCGAAGCCGCCCTTCAGCAGGAAGTCGGTGCCGGTGTGATTGTCATAGCAGCGCGGGAACGGCTCCCCGTCGTAGGACACGCAGTCGAGATCGCTCTGACCGATCGCCGGATCATTGTCGACGCCGATCACGTTGCCGATGTGCGCGCCGTCGACGTTGTCCATCGGCAGCGCAAAGAGGATCCGATCGACGCACTTGCCGGCGTTCGCGAACAGCCCCTCGTCGCAGGCGCACGCGTGGTCCGGATCGCAGTGCTGGCCGCGGCCGCAGTCCTCGTCGGCGCCGCATCGGCCCGGCGCCAGCTCGCACATCGCGTCGACGCACGACTCCCAGGCGAGGCAGGCGGTGCAGCCGCCCGTGTCGACCTCGGTGGTCCCCGTGGACGACGATGCGCCCGGTTCGGTGGTGCTGGCGGTGCCGGTGGTCTCGGCGGCACCGGTGCTCGGATCGCCCGACGAGGTACCGGCACCCGGCGTCTCGGTCGAATCGGCGCACGCGATCGCGAACACGAACACGAGCGGCAGCTTCGCGGATCTCCCCACGACGCGCCCACGGTAGCACAGGCCGATCGCCGTGAACCGATCGCCGCTCCGCGGGTCTCTAATCCCGAGGTCCCCGTGCCGGCACGCTTCTCCGCCCTGCTCCCCCTCCTGCTCGCCCCCGCCCTCGCGTGCGCCTCTGATCCCGCCGACGACGGCACCGCGTCGACGCCGTCGACGAGCGGCGATGCCTCTGACGGCGTGCCGAGCACGGACCCGACCGCCGACGGATCCAGCTCCGGCACCCTCGACGACTCCGCCTCCGGTACCACCACGAACCCGACCGACGACACCACCACCGGCGATACGCCGGACGAGTGCCCGCCTCCACCCGCCGAACCTCCGTGCGAGGCCCCGGGCAACGGCCGCTGCTTCTTCGTCGATCCCACCGCAGGTGACGACAGCGGCGACGGCTCGGCCGCGTCGCCGTGGCGCAGCTTCGTCAACCTCAACAGCAGCATCTACTACGGCGTCTATCCCCCACCCGCGCAGTGGACCGCGCTCGCGCCCGGGGACGTGGTCTACGTCCGCGACGGCACGCTCACCGACGTGTTCCACCCCGGCGACGACTCGGGCCCCGAGGGCGGCGGCAGCTACGTCCTCTACCTGCGTGACGTCCACGGCGACGGCACACCGATCACGATCAAGGGCTATCCCGGCGAGCGGCCGATCCTCGCGCCCGACGCCGACGCGCTCGGGATCCTCGTCGCGCAATCCAGCGACATCGTCCTCGACGGCCTCGAGGTGCGCGGGGCATACGGCCGGGGTATTCGCATCGAAGCGGCCGAGCGCGTCGATGTCGGGCGCGTGCTCGTCTACGACACCGACGGCGTCGCGGCCGACAACATCGCGGGGCTCGAAATCCTCGGTAGCACCGACATCGTCGTGCACGACAGCGTCTTCGCCGACAACTACGATCGCGCCGCAGCGGCCGCCGGCACCCAGACCGAGAACAGCGGCAACCTCGTGCTGTTCGCCAACGACGGCGCCGTCGAGATCCGCAGCTCTGCGTTCTACCAGAGCGAGGGACCCGACTCCCAGGCCTCCGGGTTCGGGGTGAAGTACAAGCATGCCAGCTCCTCCCCCGCGGGCACGTTCGAGGTCCACGACTGCTACTTCGAGGGCAACGTGTTCGGCGTCGGCATCGGCACGGCGCACGCCCACGTGCACCACAACGTCGTCGTCGACAGCGATGTCGGGATCTCGAGCGTCGACTTCGGCGGCCCGACGCACCAGTGGGATCAGTGGGTCGAGGCCAACACGCTGCTCACGACGGTCGGGATCTACGTGTCGCCGACGCTCGAGTGGCAGGGCGATGGCTGGGCCGATCTCACCGGCAACGCGATCGAGCGCAACCTCATCCTCGATACCAGCGCCGAGCACACCGGAGAGCGGCGCACTGTGCTGTTCAACCCGTACATGAGCGACGCGCTGCACGACGCCTACGCCGTCGGTGTCACGCTGGGCGCCAACTGCTACCACGCCGACTCGGGCGCGGCGTCGTTCGGCTTCGCCGAGGCCGAGAACTACGGCGCAGCCGGGGGCGCGTTCGATCTCGCCGGCTGGCGCGCCACCTACGGCTTCGATCTGGACTCGGTGGAGGCCGATCCCGCCCTCACCGCGTTCGTCCCCGCCGCAGAGGGTCCGTGCGCGACGATGGGCGCGTTCGTCGACGACCACACGCCGGCCGTCGATCTCGCCGATCCGCTGGCGTGCGGCGACGCGGCCTCGGTGCGGCGCTGGGAGTGAACGTTCAGCGACCGCTGGCCACGTCCAGCGCGCGCATCGACGACAACCACGCGTCGAGGTCGCCGAGCAGGGACTCGCGGTGGGCCGCGACGGCGGGCAGGCCAGCGATCGCATCGTGCAGCGCCTTGCGGGTGCGCGCCAGGCGGGTCGTGATCGTGCTGACCGGGGCGCCGAGGACCTCGCCGATCTCGGCGGTGCGCAGGCCCTCCCAGTAGTAGAGCACCAGCAGCATCTGGGCCTCGACGTCGAGGCACTGGATCGCGCGCAGCAGCAGGGTCTGCTGCTCGTAGGTCGCGACGATGCGGCTCGCGGTGGGCCCCGGATCGAGGGCGCCGGAGATGTCGCCGGTCTCGAAGACGTTGTCCTCGACCGTGCGCGAGCGGATGTGGTTGAGCAGCAATCGCCGCGCGATGCCGAAGAGGAACGGCCGGAAGCTGTCGGCCTGGCGCAGCCGCGCGCGGGCCTCGACGCAGGCGAGGAAGGTGCGCTGGGTGAGATCCTCGGCCTGGGCCCCGACGCGCAGATCGAAGAAGCGCAGCACGCCGCGGTAGTAGCGATCGACGAGCTGGGCGGCGGCGTGCTGGTCGCCGCGCTCCCACGCCTCGAGCAGGGCCGCGTCGGAGGGCAAGGCGTCGCT
This sequence comes from Deltaproteobacteria bacterium Ga0077550, assembly GCA_001464385.1. GTDB lineage: Bacteria > Myxococcota_A > Polyangia > Nannocystales > Nannocystaceae > Xiheibacterium > Xiheibacterium aquaticum. The sequence continues at coordinate 50,082 of LNFB01000345.1, forward strand.
CATGCGCGCTGAAGTGTCGCTCATGCGCGCCGCGGTGTCGCTTCAAGGCGTGTACTTGCGCACCCAGATGTCCCAGCTCGTGGCCGGCGACGAGATGTAGCCGCACGCGACGAGGTTGCCGTCGGGGCCGAAGCCCAGGCCCCAGATCGTGTCGCGCTGGCCCGCGGGCCCGCTGATGGTGTCGGTCCACGCCTCGCGGTTGTCGGCGGTGTAGCGGCGCAGCCACGCGTCGGTGCTGCCGGCACCGGCCCCCATCTCACCGCCCACCACGAAGCCGCCGTCGGGGGCGGGCGTCACGACGTTCCCGCGATCGTCGGCGCCGCTGGGGCTGGCGACGATCTCCTCCCACAGCAGGGCGCCCGCGGGGTCGCGGCGCTGCAGCCACAGATCCATGTCGCCCGCCACGGCCTCGCGCCAGCCGACGAGCACGAGGTCACCGTTGCCGAGCCCGCGCACCGCCGTCCACACGCCCTCGGGCCCCGCGGGATCTCCGGCTTCGCTCCACACATCGTTGCCGTCGCCATCGAAGCGCGAGAGCCAGTAGTGCTGGCGATCGTCGGCGTCCTGGCGATAGCCGACGCCGATGAAGTCGTCCTCGAGGGCGAAGATCCCGTGGCCGCGATCGGGCTTGCCGTCGGGCAGGCCCGCGCGCAGCTGCGTCCACCGCACGGTCGCGCCGTCGGGGCTGCGGCGCTGGAACCACAGCTCGGTGTCGGTGGTGAGATCGGGCGTCGCGTAGCCGAGCGCGACGATGTCGCCGTCGGGCGCGAACGCGATCCCGCGGATCTGATCGACGAGCGCCACGCCGCCGTCGACGTCCTCGTCCCAGACGAGCAGGCCGTCCTTGCCGATCTTCCCCAGCCAGCCATCGGCGTCCTCGTCCGGCGTGTGCACGTAGCCCGCGACCACGAAGTCGTCGTTGCCGTCGACGAGGATCGACCAGCCCTCCTCGTCGAGCATCGCGCCGCCGTCCTTGACCCACGTCCAGTCGATCTCGCCGGCGCTCGAGAACCGGCGGATCCACAGGTTCGCGCCCTCGCCCTGCACCGTCACGTGGCCGATGACCGCGATGTTGCCGGCGCTGTCGATCGCCAGGGCGTACGCGCGGTCCTCGACGAAGCCGGGGCTCGCGTAGCCCTGCGTCCAGATCTCCTGGCCCGAGGGCCGACAGTCGCGGTTGCAGCCGTCGCCATCGCGCTCGTTGCCGTCGTCGCACACCTCGTCGCCGTCCACGACGCCATCGCCACAACGCAGATCGGTGCACGCGTCCGCGAGCCCGTCGCCGGCGTACTCGTGGAATCGCCGGCCCGAGTCGCAGGTCGCGTCCGGGACGCTGCAGAAGCGCTCGGCCTCGCAGCGCGCGTCGTCGGCCACTTCGGCGCAGTCGGCATCGCCGCGGCACTCGAACACCGGCGTCGGGAGACAGGCCGACGCCCACCCGAGGCCGAGCCCGAGCGCGAGCCCGCGTCCGAGCGCCCCCGCCCACCCCAGGGGCTCCCGTGGTGGGCGTCGCCCGGGTGCAGCGACGGCCATGTGCGCGACTCCGGCCACGACCCCCATGGTATCCTGCCGATTGCCGTGAATCCGTCGCCCACGCCGACGCGGCGATACACCCTGCTGCAGCGCCTGGCGATCGGCGGGATGGGCGAGCTGTTGCTCGCGCGCGCCTCGGGGGCGGGCGGGGTCGAGAAGCTGGTCGCGATCAAGCGCATCCGCTCGGAGTACGCGTCCGACCCGACGTTCGTGTCGATGTTCCTCAACGAGGCGAGGTTGGCCGCGACGCTCGACCACCCGAACGTCGTGCGCACGTACGACCTGGTCGACGAGGGCGGCAGCTTCTTCATGGTGATGGAGTATCTGCACGGCGAGTCGCTGGGCCGGCTGCTCAACGCCCACGCCACCGCGGGCACGCGCCTCGAGCTGGGTCACGTGATCACGATCGCGCTGGGGATCGCCGCGGGCCTGCACTGCGCCCACGAGCGCCGGGCGGTCGATGGTCGTCCGCTCGACATCGTCCACCGCGACCTGTCGCCGGGCAACGTGTTCATCACCTACGAAGGCGGCGTGAAGCTGCTCGACTTCGGCATCGCCAAGGCGACCAGCCGCACGTCGATCACCATGGGCCCGACGCGCAAGGGCAAGGTCGCGTACATGTCGCCCGAGCAGTGCGTCGGCGCCGAGGTCGATCGCCGCAGCGATCTCTTCGCGCTCGGCGTCGTGCTGTGGGAGCTGAGCTGCGGGCGGCGGCTGTTCCGCGGCGACAACGAGTTCGCGATCATGAACCAGATCACGACCGTCGATGCGCCGTCGCCGAGGCAGTTCGCGCCCGAGCTGCCCGAGGCGTTCGCGCAGATCGTGCTGCGGGCGCTGCACCGCGATCCGGCGGCGCGCTTCCAGACCGCGATGGAGCTGCACGACGCGCTCGAGGCCTTCGCGTCGTCCGCGGGCGTGCTGCCCTCGGCGACCGCGTTGGGCCGCCACCTGTGCGAGCGCTGTGGCGAGCGCGAGGTGCCGTCCGCCGAGCCCAGCGACGAGTTCGCCGATCGATCGGGGCATACGCTGGTCGTGCCCGAGACGACCGCGACGCCGACCGCGACGCCGCTGCACCGGCGCCTCGGGGTCGTCTTCGCCCTCGCGACCGGGGCGCTCGTCGGCGCAGCCGGGGTCGCGCTGTCGAGCTCGCACGCGTCCCCGGGCGCCGCGATCGACGACACCGTCGACGCCACGACCGTCGACGACGCGAGCGTCGACGACCCGACACCGACGGCGATCGCAGCGCCCGCAGCAAGTCCCGCGATCGCGAACCCGACGATCGCGAACCCGACGATCGCGAACCCGACGATCGCGAACCCGACGCTCGCGAACCCGACGATCGCGAACCCCCGGTCGACGCCGGCCCTCGACGAGGTGACATCGAGCCCCAAGGATGTCGCGCGGCGTCGGCCCGCGCGGACCCGGCGATCTCCGCCCGCCGCCGCGACGCCGAGCAAGCCCGAGAAGGTCGTGCGCGGCGTCGATGGCCTGCTCCCGGGCGGCTGAGCGCGTCGAGGTGGCCCGATGACGCGCCTGATCCTGCTCGCATTGACCTGGGGGGAACCCGCACGACCGGAGGCGCCGGAGATCCCCGCCGAGATCACCGACACCGCGGCGCGCGAGCACTTCGCCGCGGGCATGCGCGCGTGGCTCGACGAGGACTACCCCACCGCCGAGCGCGAGCTGCAGGCCGCGTACGATCGCGACGCGGCGCCGGTGCTGCTGTACTCGCTCGGCCAGCTCGCGCGCCTGCAGGGCGACTGCACGCGGGCGCGTCGTCACTTCCTCGCGTTCTTGGCCACCGATCCGCCCGAGGCCGCGGCCGCGGACACGCGCGTCAACCTCGAGCGGTGCCAGGGTGCCGGGATCGCGGCGCCCCTCGAGCCCGCCCCCGAGCCCGCGCCGCCGATCGACGTCCCGGCGCCGACACCTGCATCCCCGCCCGAGCCCCGCGCGAAGCGACCCGACGCCGCCGCGCTGTCGCTCACGATCGTCGGGGCGACGATCGCCTCGGCCGGCATCGGCGTGTTCGCCGGATCGTTCGCGGTGCGCGAGCAGGCCGACGACGCGACGGACTTCAGCGCCTTCGACCGCGGGGTCCGGCGCTCCGGTGCGATGCACAGCGCCGGCATCGCGCTGATGTCGGTCGGCACCGCGGTGCTCGTGGGCGGCGTCGTCCGCTGGATCGTCGTCGGCCGACGCCGCACCAAGGACGGCGCCGCGAATCTCTTCGCCCGTCCGTGGGGTCTAGCCCTGCGACGATGACCTCCCTGGGCGGCCTGCTGACGCCGTACGTGCTGACGGGCGTGCGGCGGCGGGCGGCCCTCACGATCGCGGCCCTGCTCGGGTGCGCGCAGTACCTCGTGCGCGTGTGGTCGCCGCCGCAGCTGCGCGCGCTCGCGGCCGAGTCGATCCCGGAACACCGCGCGCTCGGCCTCGCGATCGCGTGGGTGCTGTGGATGCGGATCACCCGGGCGCTCGCGTGGCGCCTGGTGCTCGGCGCCGACGTGCGGTTCCTGCGGCACCTGCCGATCGCGCCGTGGCGGTGGCGCGTCACGCATGCGCTGCAGCTCGCGCTGCTCGATCTCACGGTCGCCGGCATCGCGGGCTACGGCCTCGCGCCGAGGTTCCTGCGCGATCGGTCGGGCGCGCTCGCGTGGTGGATCGCGGCGATCTTCGGCGCGCTCGCGTGGCGCGTGGGCCAGTGCGTGTGGGCGAGCCGGAGCGCCCGCGGTCGGATCGCACACGCCGTCGCAGCGACCGCGGGGTTCGTGCTCGTCGTCGTGATCGACGATCCGAACCTCGCGCTGACGATCGCCGCCGGACTCGCGGCGTGGGCCGTCGCTCGACTCGGCCGGCCCTTCGCCGAGCCGAGCGTCGCGCGCCACCGAACGATGCTCGGCGGTGTGCGTGGGCCCGCGATCGCGATCGCACGCCTGTGGCTCGGCGTCGCGTGGCACCAAGACGGCGCTTTCGTGCGGATCGCCATCGCCGGCCAGCTCGCGCTGGTCGCCCTGTCGACCCTGGCGTGCGTGCGGGTCGGCGTGCTCGATCCCTCGGGGGCGATCGCCGCGGTCCACCTGTTCACGATCGCGGCGGCCGGGCTCGCGACGTGGTCGGCGGTGCGGGTCGAGCGGCGCATCGCGGTCGATCGCTGGGCCCTCGATCCGCTGATCGGCGCGCGCACCACCGAGCTCCTCGGCCGGCTGCTCGCCGCGGGCGTCCTCGCGCTGCCTGTGCTCGCCGGGACGATCGCCGCCGCGATCGCGATCGATCACCCGCTGCACGCGCGATCCTTCGCCGCCGCCGCGGCGGCCGTGCTGTGGTCGGCGAGCGCCGCGGTCGGCATCACCGTCCGGGCGCAGCAGCGCGATCGCCTGCACGAGCCGCCGATCGGCGCGCAGCTCGGCCGACTCCTCGTGGTCGGCACTGCGGGCGTGGTGTTCGGCGCGGCCGCGGTGCTCCTCGCGGCGATCGTCGAGCTCGCGATTGCGTGGCGCCGCTGGCCGGCCGCCGACCTGATGCGACGCCGACGCTACCGCGCGCCCGGGGAGGCCGAGCGTGACTGAGCTCCCCGCGCTGCGACTGACGAACGTCACCGTGCGCCGCGGTGGCCGCGACGTGCTCGTCGACGTCGGCGCGACGCTACCGTCCGGGCTCACCGTGCTCACCGGCGGCAACGGCTCGGGCAAGTCGACGCTGCTCGCCGCGATCGCGGGGATCATCCCGTACGTCCGCGGCGAGATCGCGATCCTCGGCGCCGATCTCGTCCGCGACCCCGTCGCCGCGCGGCGCAACCTCGGCCTGCTGCCCGAGCGCGCCGACGCGTTCGTCGGCCTCAGCGCCCGCGCGTGGCTGACCTTCGTCGCCGGGATCCGCGGCGTCGCCGTCGAGCCCAGCCTCGAGGCGATCGGCGCGCTGCTCGACGACCCCAGCGCGATCGATCGACCGATGTCGACGCTGTCCGCCGGCCAGCGACGCAAGGTCGCGCTGGTCGCCGCGACCTGCGGCGAGCCGCCGCTCCTGCTGCTCGACGAGCCGCAGAACGCCCTCGACGAGGCCGGCATCGCCGCGCTCGAGGCCGTGGTCGAGCGCTGGTGCGCGAGCGGTCGCGCGGTGCTCTGCGCGATGCACCGCCCCGGCGCGTGGTTGCAACGCGCGCGCGGCCACTGGCACGTCGGGGATCGCGGGCTCCGGATCGTCGCGTGAGGGCGAAGTCACCGCCGCGAAACGAACCCCCCTTTCGCCGCCGCGATTCCTTGGCAGACTGTCGGGGCATGCGTCGACTCCGTTCGATCTCCTGGATCGCTCCCGTGGCGCTGGCCATGGGCGCCTGCGTGACCAAGGCCAAGCACGAGCAGACCGTGAAGGCCCTCGACGCCCAGCTGGCCGACGCCCAGCGGCAGGTGGCGATGGCGAGCGACACGATCGCGACGCGCGACGGCGAGGTGAAGCGGCTCGAGCAGGCGCTCGCGGACGAGCAGGCCAAGGTCGCGGCGCTCGACGCCGAGAAGGCCGCGGTCCAGCAGGAGCTCGCGGCCGCGACCGCGCGGCTGGCCCAGCTCGACGAGGAGCTGGCCACCACGCAGCGCAACCTCGCCGAGGTGCTCAAGAAGCGCGCGGGGCTCAAGGCCGACCTGGATCGCATGGCCGCCGCGATGGCGCAGATGACCGCGCGTCAGGTCGTGGCCGAGCTGCGGGTCGCCGAGTACAAGGGCATGCTCGCGAAGTTCAAGGCGCTGATCGACGCCGGCACGCTCGACGTGCAGATCGTCGAGGGGCGGATGGTGCTCATCCTGCCGGTCGACATCCTGTTCCCCTCGGGGTCGACCAAGCTCGCGCCCGCGGGGATCGAGGCGCTGGCCAAGGTCGGCGCGGTGCTGGCGACGATCGCCGGCAAGGAATTCCAGGTCGAGGGGCACACCGACAACGTGCCGATCCGCAACGATCGCTTCGCGTCGAACTGGGAGCTCGCGGCCGGGCGCGCGCTCGTGGTGCTCCATGCCCTCCTCGATGCCGGCGTGCCACCGACGCAGCTGAGCGCCGCCAGCCACTCCGAGTACGATCCCCGCGAGAGCAACACCGACGCCCCGGGCCGGGCGAAGAACCGCCGCATCGAGATCGTCGTTGTGCCCGATCTGACCGGGCTCCCGGGCTACGACGAGCTGACGCGCGCCGCGGGTGGTTGAGCGCGTCGTCGCGGGTCGGAAGAGCCCGCGCCGTCAGTCCACCGTGAAGTGTCCCGGGTCGTCGACGCCCAGCCGCTTCGCGCCCTCGCGCCACGCCGCCGCGAACGCGGCCATCCACGCCGGCGTCGTCGTCTTGTGCGGCGCGACCCCGTGCTGGACGATGTTCGCGATCATCCGCGTGGTCCCGGCGTGCACCACGGCGCCGTCGCCGAAGGGATACAGCAGCAGGTTCGCGACCACGAGCCCGGTCGTCGCGTCGAGCACGTCGATGTACTCGAGCGCCTTGATCGGATAGTCCTCCTCGCTGGTCGCCGCATCGAAGAAGTCGTCGACGCTCATCCCCTCGGAGTCCATGTCGCTGTCGATGAGCGCCTGCAGCTGATCGCGCTGCGCGATCGTCAGCTCGCTGGGCTCCCCGAGGAACGGCTTGCGGTAGTGGTCGAGGCGCAGCGCATGGGTCTCGCTCGTCATCGGATCGTCGTCCCGGCGCGGCAGAGGCGGCGCGTCGGCCGATGTGACGGCGCGGGATCGTCCACGCGTCACCGCAGCGCGTGGTGCCACACGCCGAGCGCCACGTTCGCGAGGTTGCACGCGACCATCACCGCGCCGACCCGCGCGAAGCGCCGTCGCAGCCCCGCGAGCTCGGCAGGCGCCGCGAGCACGCGCGCCGGCCACATCCGCCACGACAGCACGGCGAACAGGCCCGTCGTCACGAGCAGCAGCCCGAGCTTGGCGAGGATCACCGCGTCCACCGCCAGCGCCCGCAGCCGCAGCAGCTCGAAGCCCGCGCCGCCGAGCGCGACGATCCCCGCGACCACCCACCACCGCATGCCCGAGACCACGGTGAACACGAAGTCCTCGAAGCGCCCCGGCTCGGCGAAGAACCGCTCGGCGCGCGGGTGCAGCACGAACACGTTGAAGCCCACGGCGCCGATCCACACCCCGCCGCCGACGGCGTGCACGAGCGTTACCATCGCGTGCCAGTGCGGCGTCACCGACCACGCACGTTAGCACGGGCCCCGCGCACGGCGGGCACCGTCGACACCACGCGATCCTCCGGGTCGATCGGGGCCAGCAGCGCCGCGATCTCGTCGGTGCCGAGCGCGAGCCCCAGGTTCGCGCGGCGCTCGGCGCTCTCGTGGACGCCGCGGACCAGCGCGGACTTCCTCGCCTGCAGCGCGAGCATGCGCTCCTCGACGGTGCCGTCGCAGATGAGCCGATACACCGTGACCGGCTGGCTCTGGCCGATGCGGTGGGCGCGATCCGTGGCCTGGGCCTCGACCGCGGGGTTCCACCACGGATCGTAGTGGATCACGGTGTCGGCCGCGGTGAGGTTGAGGCCCGTGCCGCCGGCCTTGAGCGACACCAGCAGGATCGGCACGGCGCCGGTCTGGAACCGATCGACGATCGTCTGTCGGTCGTTGGTCTTGCCGGTGATCGACAGCCACGGGATCCGCCGCGCGTCGAGCTCGCGCTCGATCCGCGACAGCATGGTCGTGAATTGGCTGAACACCAGCGCGCGGCGGCCCTCGGCGACCAGCTCGTCGACGAGCTCGAGCAGCAGGGCCAGCTTGGCGCTGTCCGGCGCCCGGCCGCGCAGCGCGAGCAGCTCGGGATCGCAGCAGACCTGGCGCAGCTTGAGCAGCGCGTCGAGCACGACGATGCGGCTGCGGGCGAGGCCGCGCCGCGCCAGCTCCTCGCGCACGCGCTTCTCCATGCTCATCCGCACCGACTCGTACAGGTCGCGCTGGGGCCCCTCGAGCGTGGCGTGCAGGACGATCTCGGTCTTGGGCGGCAGCTCGGCGAGCACCTGCGCCTTCGTCCGGCGCAGCAGGAACGGCGCGATGCGCTGGGTGAGCGCGTCGAAGCGACCGACCTCGCCGTGCTTCTCGATCGGCGTGCGATACCAGGTCGTGAACTGACGCGAGGTGCCGAGCAGCCCCGGGTTCGCGAACGCCATCAGCGACCACAGATCGCGCAGGTTGTTCTCGACCGGCGTGCCGGTCATGCAGATCCGCTGATCGGCGTGCAGCGCCCGGGCCGCGACCGCGACCTTGGCGGTGGGGTTCTTCATCATCTGCGCCTCGTCGAGGATCGCGACGTGCCAGCGCGGCTGGCCCAGCGCCGCGTCGCGCTGCAGCAGCGCGTACGTGGTCACGACGACGTCCCACCGATCGAGCGCATCCAACACCCCGCCCCGCTCGGCGCCGTGGTACGCGGTCGCGCGCAGCCCCGGCGTGAACCGCTCGGCCTCGCGCAGCCAGTTGCCCAGCACGCTGCGCGGCGCGACGACCAGCGCCGGCCGCGTCAGTCGCCCCGCCTCCTTCTCGATCAGCAGGTGCGCGAGGGCCTGGATCGTCTTGCCCAGGCCCATGTCGTCCGCGAGGATTCCGCCGAGGCCGCCCTCGCGCAGCCACTGCAACCACGCCATGCCGTGGAGCTGGTACTCGCGCAACGTCGCGACCAGGCCCGTCGGGGGTGGCAGCGCGTCGGGGCCCCGCGCGAGCCGGTCGGCGAACGCCTGCAGCTTCGGATCGAGGGTCCACGCGAAGTCGCCGAGGGATTGCAGCCGCGGCGCGTCGAGGCGCGCGAGCACGAGCTTGCCGTCGTGCATGCGGCGCTCGTCGTGCAGCTCGACGAGCACGTCGACGATCGCCTGCAGCCGCGCGGCGTCGACTTCGACCCGGCGACCGTCGGGGAGCGCCACGACCAGCGGCTGACCACCCAGACGCAGCCGCTCGGGCGCGAGCTGCCCGCTGCGGATCGCCGCGACCACGGCGGGCAGGATGTTGACCCGCTCGCCGTCGACGACGACGCCCAACTCGAGGAACCACGCGCCGCCACCCTCCGGGGCGTCGGGGGCCTCGGCGCCCGCGCCGTCGTGCCCCTCGGCGTACCAGGAGTCGACGAGCGTGGTGTTCCACTCGAAGTCCGGCCCGATCTCGACGCGCCAGCCCTCCTGTCGCAGCTGCGGCGCACCGCCGCGGGCGAACGCGAACCACTTCGCGCCATCGAGCATGCCCATGGCGTCGGGATCGCCGACCAGCCCCTCGCCGGCCAGCCGCTCCTGCGCCCAGCGCTCGGCCTCGTTGTCGCGCGTGAGTCGATCGACGCGGTCACCTTCGATCCGCACCACCGTCGGTCGCGTGTCGGCGAGCCCGATCTCGGTGCCCTCGTAGTCGAAGGACAGCGACGCGCACGGCTCGCGCAGCTCGCCGCGGACGCGGGCGAACAGGCGCAGCACCGGCACCGGCTGGCCGCGGCGCGCCCGACCGATCGCCAGCGCGCGCGGCAGCGGCACGCCCCCCTCGAGCAGCGTCGTCCGCAGCGTCCGCGACAGCGCGCCCGACCAGGTCGGATCGACGCCGGGCACGTCGAGCAGGCGGATCTGCTCGGCCGCGGGGATCTCGAGCGCGACCGGCCCGCACGCGCCGGTGTCGGCGTCGACGTAGTGCAGCGGCGCCATCGGCAAGATCCGCCACGGCGGCGCCGCATCGTCGGCGGGCTCGACCACGAGCTGCTGGTGCGCGTCGGCGTCGAGGCGCCAGCGCAATCGAGCCGCCCGCGGCTCGCCCGGGTGCAGGGGCGGCCCATCGGCGTCCCCCTCGCGCGCGACACCCAGCGCCACGACCTCGGCGAGCAGGTGCGCGCCGTGGGCATCGTGGGGCAGCAGCCGCTGGCCCGGCGCGGCGCGGCGGCGCTCGCAGGCCTGCAAGCGCACCCACATCGCGAGGTCGACGTCGCGCAGCCACGGCGCGCGCGCCTCGGGCTTCGTCGCGAGGGCGGCGTCGAGATCGTAGGGCGATGTGCTGGTGCGACCGCCGATGGTGGTCGCGGCGTGGGTCTCGATCGCGACGCGCCGCTGCCCGGCACCATCGCGCACCGGACGAACCGCGAACACGAGCATCACGGGGTGTGTCGGCGTCGCGGTCTCGACCGGCTCCGCCGTCGTCGTCGCCGCGGCGCTGGCCAAGTCCTGGGCCCACTGCGTGAACGCGCGACGCGACGCGGCCGGGGCCGGTCGCAGCACGGGGACCTCGGGGTCGGCACGTGGCGGCGTGCGGTGCTGCACCGCCATCGCCAGCGCGGCGATGTGCTTGCAGGGCTTGGGCGCCTGACAGTCGCAATCGCCGTCGAGCTCGCGCCGCGTCGCTCCCTGGGTCGCGGGCTCGAAGTACACCCAGACGCGGTACGGATCGGTCGCCGAGCCCTGGACCTTCGCGCTCCACACCTCCTGCTCGGGGTCGTACTGCGGTGTCCCGACCGACCCGCGGGCGAACACCTCGAGGCCGCGCCGCCACACCGCAGGCGGGAATTGCCACGCGATCGCGGCGCTCGGGTCGGGCGTCGCGCTCGGCCCCGAACGCGAGTCGGAGCCCGAACCGAACCCCGAACCGAAGGAACGTCGCCAGGAACGCAAGGGCGCAAGCGTGACGGGTTTGGGCCCTTCGCTCAACCGCGCGCTCGACCGCCACCGCACGCGCCGCCGGATGCGGGTATCCTCGACGACGATGCAACGCCTCCGTGTCACACTCGCGTTCGCCCTCGGCCTCGGTCTCGCCGCCTGCGAGAAGCACCACGCCACCGAGTTCTGCCTGGGGCCCGACGGCACGAGTCAGGACTGCGGCATCGGGTGCACGATCGAGAAGGACGAGAAGGCCTGCGCGAAGTGGGCCGAGAAGACCAAGGAGATCTGCGGCAAGGTGACGAAGGAGGAGTGCCAGGAGATCTGCGACAAGGACAAGAACCCGACCGCCTGCGAGCTCGTGAAGAACTGGAAGACGCCGTGAGCTGCGGCGCGGGCCCGCACAGAAACGGCGCGGCCCGGCCACTGACCCCGCGATGGCCCGATTCCGGCTCCCCGATCGATCCCCCTCGCGCGTCCTCGCCGCGACGGCGGTCTTGACGCTCACCGCCTGCGGCGATCCGGACGCCGACGGCACCAGCCCCGCGGACACCGGCGCGGCGACCGATGGGGTGAGCACCGACGGAGGCAGCGCGATCACGGAGGCAACGGGCGACGCGGGGACCGGCGACGCGAGCGACGACGGCGCCGCGGACGGTGCGCCCGGGACCGACGGCGGCGCCGACGACACCGCCGACGATTCCGGGGGACCCGACGATCCGCCCCCGCCCTCCGGCGACGAACCCCTGCCCCCGGGCGTCGGCACGGGCCCGACGATCTACGCCGCCGTCGACGGCGACGACGCGAACGACGGGCTCACCCCCGACACGGCCGTGCGCACGCTGCAGCACGCGATCGATCTCGCCGATCCCGGCACGATCATCGAGGTCGACGCCGGCGAGTACGACGGCTTCGTCGTCTCCGACGGCGACTTCGGCACCGCGGAGCAGTGGATCCTGATGCGCCCCAGGGATGACGCGGCGGTGACGATCCGCGGCAGCGGCGATGGCCCGACGATCTACTTCTACGCCGACTCCTGCGACGAGGAGAACGAGCTGGTGAGCGGCGACTGCAGCCGCGCCCATGTGCGCCTCGAGGGTCTGCACGTGCAGGGGAGCCCCGACGGCGGCGGCGACGGCAACGTGATCAAGATCGACACACCGCAGGTGCAGCTGGTGAAGAACCGGCTGTGCTGCTCGGTCGCCGACGTGATCAAGAACGTGCGCACGGCCGACGACACGGTCATCGTGGGCAACGAGATCTGGCAGGACCCGGCGGTCGTCACCCCGGGCAGCAACGCCCAGGGCATCGACATCACCGGCGCCGATCGACTGCGCGTGGTCGGCAATCACCTGCACGATCTCGGCGACGTCGCCGCCTACGCCAAGGGCAACGCGCGCGAGACCCTGTTCGAGGGCAACCTCGTGGTCGACACCGGCCTGTCGGGCGAGGGCAACGCGATCATGTGCGGGCAGTCGACCGACGCCGATCGCCTGGTCGACGGCGACTACGAGACCTACGACTGCACGGTCCGCAACAACGTCATCACCCGGGTCAGCGGGGCCTGCGTCGCGGTGGGCTCGAGCCAGGGCGCGCGGGTCTACAACAACACCTGCGTCGACACGGCGACGTCGATCCACGCGGCGCTGTTCCTCACCAACGAGTCCGAGATCGGGCAGGCGAGCACCGACGTCGAGTTCCGCGGCAACATCGTCGCGCAGGGCACCAGCCCGCGGGTGTTCACCGACACCGACGAGCTCGGCATGACCGATTGGTCGACGTTGATCGTCGACGACAACCTCTACTTCGTCGACGGCGGCGCGCCGGTGTTCACGCTGAAGGCCACCGAGATCTACGACGGCGGGGACTTCGACGCCTGGACCGCCGCGCTCGCGGACCTCGGCGCGCATGGAGACGGCAGTGCGATCGCCGATCCGCTGTTCGTCGATTCCGTGCGGTTCGAGCCGACCGCGGCGAGCCCCGCCGTCGACGCGATGCCGTGCTTGGTCGCCTGGGACTTCGACGCCGAGCCGCGACCCGCCGACGGCGACGTCTGCGACATCGGAGCGATCGAGCTCGAGTAGTGCCCGTGCTACAGCGCGCGGATCTCGAGGTCGTCGAAGTACACGCTGTCGGTACCCGCGTCGTTGTAGACATCGACCGCGAAGCTGCCGACGATGTCCTGCAGCTCCGGCGTGTCGTCGACGAGGTCCATCGCCCACGCGACCGGCTCGGGTTCGGTCGCAAGCCACACCTTGCTGCGCAGCGCCGTGTACGGGCCCTCCTGCACCACCTGGTAGCGCATGCGGTACCGGACGCTGGGCAGCGCGCCGCCGGGGATCGGATCGAACGCCGCGCCGATGAGGGTCTCGAGGCCCACGACCTCGCGCCAGAAGCCGAGCGACACGAGGTAGAAGCCCTCGAGGAACAGCGCGTAGCCCTGGCCCGGCGGATCGGTCTGGTTCAGCGATCCGCCGTTCTGCCGCGCGTACAGCCCGATGCCCTGGCGCGTCCAGTCGGTGAACTCGACGGTCGCGAGCATCTCGACGTCCCGCTCGGCGAAGCCCGGCAGCACCACGCGCGCCGTGCCATCGGTGATCCCGGAGAGCTGACCGCGCCCGCCCTGGATCGTCGCGGACAGCACGTTGTCGCCGACCACGATCCACGGCGCGGGCCAGGGATCGCCGTCGGCCCCGTCGAACGTCTCGACGAAGAGGAGATCGTCGGGCGGATCACCGGTGTCGGTGCTGCCGCCGTCGGTCGTCGCGTCGCCCGTCGTGCCCGGATCGGTGCCGCCGCCGGTCGTGCTCCCGGCGTCCGTCGTGCTCCCGGCGTCCGACGTGCTCCCGGCGTCCGTCGTGCTCCCGAGCTCCGTCGTGCTCCCGAGCTCCGTCGTGCTCCCGACCTCCGTCGTGCTCCCGACCTCCGACGTGCTCCCGACCTCCGTCGT
>LNFB01000346.1 GCA_001464385.1 Deltaproteobacteria bacterium Ga0077550
GACGGTCGCATCGAGGTGCTCGAGAACGTCGCGTGCTGCATCTCCCAGGACTACGGACGCGTGAGCGGTCGACTCTGGTCGCTGTCGCCCGACCGCGAGCCCGAGCTGCTCGCGCGCCGCGCCGCGCAACCGTACGCCCATCTCCCCGCGGGCGGCATCGTCACCGTCCTGGACGTCGACGAGGACTGGCTCGGTGAGCTCGTCGCGGTCGACCCCGAGTCGCTCGAGGAGCTGCGCGTCGACGACCGCGTGGTGTCCGGCGCGCGACACGTCGACGACGACGGCACGATCCTGTACGGGGTCTCGGACGAGGATCGCACCGGCGTGTGGATCACCCGCGTTTCGGCGCAGTGACGGGCCGGATCGCCCTCTCGAGGGCCTCGGCGCCCGCCCCCGCCGCCGGGAGGTCGACGATCGCGCCGGTTCGTGCAAGCTTGCCAACGTGGTGGCGTCCGTGCGCGAGCCGGTCGGGGCCGCGGTCCCGCGGCGGATCGCGGGGCGCTACCGCACGATCGACATGCTCGGGCAGGGGGGCATGGGCACGGTGTGGCGCGTCGTCGACGAGACGTCCGGGGCCGAGCTCGCGCTCAAGCACGCCGACGGTGGACGCGGCCGGGGCGACGCGGACGGCGATCGGCATGGCGACCGGCACGGCGCTCGGTTCCGCCGCGAGTTCCACACGCTCGCGTCGCTGCGCCACCCGCAGATCGTCCGCGCGATCGAGTACGGCGTCGATCCCGACGGGCCGTACTACACGATGGAGCTGCTCGGGGGCACCGACCTCAAGGACGCGGGGCGCGTGCCCTGGCGCGACGCGGTCGCGATCCTCTGCGATGTCGCGGCCGCCCTCGCGGCCGTGCACGCGCGCGGGCTGGTCCACCGCGATCTCGCGCCGCGCAACATCCGATTGCTCGACGACGGTCGGGCCAAGCTGTTCGACTTCGGTTTGCTCGCGAGCATCGGGGCCACCGCCGAGGTCGCCGGCACCGCGACCGCGGTCGCGCCCGAGACCCTGCGTCGCCGTCCGCTCGACGGTCGCACGGACGTCTTCGGTCTCGGGACCCTGGCGTACTGGCTGTTCACCGGCGAGCACGCCTTCGGGGCGCGCAAGCTGGGCGAGCTCGAGGATCTCTGGCGCACGCCGCCGCCGCCGCCCTCGGTGGCGTGCCCCGAGCTGCCCGCGTCGCTCGATGCGCTGGTCGCCGCGATGCTGGCGATCGATCCGCTCGCGCGGCCGAGCAGCGCCGCCGAGGTGATCGATCGCCTCAGCGCCGCGGCGGGCGATCGCTTCGCCGAGCGCCTCGACGTCAGCCGCGGATACCTCGCCAGCGCCGCCATGGTCGGCCGCGAGCGCGAGATGGCGCTGGTGCGCGCGTGCGTCGGCGAGTCGATCGCCGGCCGCGGTCACTGCATCGTGGTCGAGGCGAGCAGCGGCCTCGGCAAGTCCCGGGTGCTGCGCGAGCTCGGGCTCGAGGCCCAGCTCGCGGGCATGCGCGTGCTCGAGGTCGCCGGCGATCTCGGCCGATCGCCGTGGGGCGTCATGCAGGCCCTGGTGTCGCGGGCGCTCGCGCTCGTGCCCGAGGGCGTCAACGCGATCGATCGCGAGCACCGAGCCCGCCTCGCGCGGACGTTCCCCGCCCTGGCCTCGCGGTTGGCCGCGACGGCGGAGCCTCGCGCGGCGCCGGTGGCCGAGCCGGCCGAGCAGCGCATCCGCGTGCAGTCGAGCCTGGTCGCGCTGTGGCGCGCGCTGCTGCGATCGAGCCCGCTGGCGATCCTCGTCGACGATCTCCAGCGCTGCGACGAGGCGAGCGCTGCAGTGCTCGCTGCGCTGGTCCGCAGCGGGGACGACGGGCCGCTGCTGGTCGCGGCGAGCCTGCGCACCAACGAGGCGGTGCGCGCGGCGGCGGCCGTCTCCTCGATCGCGGGCGCCGACGTGCGCCTGCGGCTCTCGGGGCTCGAAGAGGCCGACGTGCTGACGCTGGTCGAGTCGTCGTTCGGCGCGATCGCCCACGCGCGCCGGCTCGCGCACTGGCTGCACGGCCGCAGCGGCGGCTCGCCGATGTTGTGCACCGAGCTGCTGCACCTGCTGTGCGACGACGGCACCGTGCGCATGGTCGACGGCATGTGGATGCTGCCCGCGGAGTTCGATGCGATCGATCTGCCCCGCGAGCTCGCGGTGGCGATGGACGCCCGCGTCGCGATGCTCTCGGCGCCCGCCCGCGCGGTGGGCCAGATCTTCGCGGTGGTCGGCGACGCGCTCGAGCTCGACGCGCTGCTCACCCTGGCCCGCGACGATCTCGACGAGGCCGGCGTGTTCGCGGGGCTCGACGAGCTCATCGCCCAATCGATCGTCGTCGGCGACGGCACGCGCCACGGCCTGCGCCACGACGGCCTGCGCGAGGCGATCCTGCGCGCGTCGGACGGCCCGCGCCGCGCCGCGCTGCACCTGCGCGCGGGCACGTGGCTCGGCGAGCACCGGCCGCACGAGCACGCGCGCATCGGCTGGCACCTGCTCGAGGGCGGTGCGCGCCGTCGCGGCGCCGAGCTGCTCGCGCAGGCCGGCATGCAGTCCTTCCGCGAGCAGGCCCTGGTCGATTGCATCGCGCCGCTCGAGGCGGCGCTGGCCGAGCTCGAGGGCGATCCCGCGTGGCTGCGTCGATGTCTCGAGATCCGCTTCATGCTCGTGTCCGCCGGTTGGGTGTCGGATCGCGCCGCGGGCCTGCGGCACATGGATCGCGCGGTGCAGAGCCTGTCGGACCACGGCGGCCTGAGCCTCGCCGCGCGCCTGGGCCCGTGGTGCGGTCGCCACGTCGCGCTCGTGCTCGGCGTCGTGCTCACCTCGCTGCGGTGGTTGTTCACGCGACCGTCCCGGCGCGGTCCCTCTCCGCTGGCGGCGCTGCCGACCTTCGCCGTGACCATCGGCTACGCGTGCGGCCTCGAGTACGCCAACCACAACCGCGCCGGGCTCGAGCGGTTGATCGCCGCGACCGCGCCGCTGGCGGTGTTCCGCGGCCGGCTGCTCTACGCCACGCACCTCGGGCTCACGGCGTTCCCCGATCTCATGCTCGGTCGGCTCGGCCACGCGCGCGCCAAGCTCGAGCAGGTGCTCGAGATCCTCCGCACCGATCGCATGACGCCGATCGGCGAGTTCGAGCGCCGCTATGCCGAGGCGGGGATCCTGTCGCTGGTCGCCCAGGTGCAGATCACCAACCTCGATCCCGAGCTGCCGCAGACGCTGGCGAAGATGCGCGCCCACGGCCTGCGCTACTACGATCTGGTGGCGGGGGTGACCGAGGCGGCGGCCCTGCGCTTCCGCGGGCTCGAGCCCCAGGCGCGGCGGATCGAGCACGATCTCGAGCCGGTGTCGCTGCAGCTCGGCTCGTGGTCGACCGACGTCCAGGCGGTGCTGTTCGGCCACCCGCCGTACGGCGCCGCGGGGGACGTCGGCAACTTGAAGCGCATGCTGGACGAACTCGAGCGACTGATCGGCGCGGGCTTCCACTACGGTCCGCGCCTGGCGATGACCCGCGGCGATCTGTGCCGCGCGCGTGGCGAGCCCGAGGCCGCGCTCGAGTGCTACGCCGCTGCCCTCGCCGCCCTCGATCCCGACGAGCTGCTCACGCGGGTCTGGGTGCTCGCGGGCGTGGCCGAGGCCGAGCTCGCCCTCGGACGCTTCGAGGCTGCGCTCGAGCACGCGATCTCGGCGCGGACCCACGCCAGCGATCCTGCATCGCGCCAGCGCAGCGTCGAGGTGCGGGCGGTGCGGGCGGTCGCGCTGGCCCAGGCTGGGCTCGGTCGGCTCGAGCTCGCCGTGGGCACGGCCGCGGTCGCGATCGATCTCGCCGAGGTGGTCGGGAGCCCGATGGCGTTGGGTCTCGCGCACGAGGCCCGCGCCCGCATCGCGCTCGCGGCCGAGGATTCCGCGGCGTTCCACCTCCACGCGGGGCTCGCGGCCAAGCACCTGCGCAGCACCGGCGCCGCCGCGCTGGCTGCTGTCGCCGAGCGCGTGCTCGAGGCGGGCTCGGCGAGCACCAGCGCGCCGGCGCGTCGCATCGCGGCCGAGATCTCCGACGACGTCACGTCGCTGTCGCAGCTCGCGACGTCGCACGAGCCGGAGCCCGCGCCGTGACTCTCGGCGATCGCGTCCGCGCCGCGCTCCATGGCTGGACCGACGACGTCGTCGCCGGCCTCGCGGGGCGGCCGCGCCTGTTCGCGGAGGGGTTCGGTGATCGCGAGGTGCTCGCGCGGCTCGTGCGTCGGGTCGAGGGCTACGGTCCGCGCGCGCCGAGCCCGATCACGATGCGCTGGCACGGCCCGTGGGCGGCGACCGACGGCGGCTTCGTCCGGACCTCGAGCTTCACGTCGCCCGCGGCGGAGATCCTGCCGCGCGGCACCCACGACGCGCTCCTGCAGTGGCACGCGCCGCGCCGCGAGCTCGCGGGCCTGCCGGCCTGCCTGCTGCTCGCGGCCACCGGCGAGGAGGGCTTCGCGCTGCGCCGCCGCCTCGCCGCGGCGCTCGTGGCCCGCGGCGTCGCGGCGGTCATGCTCGAGAACCCGTTCTACGGCCGCCGTCGCCCGCCGGGTCAGGTGCTCGCCCTGCTGCGCACGGTCGCCGATCAGTTCGCGATGAACACCGCGACGGTCGACGAGGCCCACGCGGTGGTCGGCCACCTGCGCGAGCTCGGATGCCCGCGGATCGCGGTGTCCGGGTACAGCCAGGGCGGGATGATGGCGGTGTTCACCGCCGCGCTGACGCCGTGGCCGTTGGCGACGATTCCCCGGGCGGCCGGGGCCGCCGCCGGATCGATCTTCACCGAGGACGCGCTCGCGCGGCGCTTCGCGTGGGATCGACTGCGCGAGGGCTTCGCCGACGAGGCCGCGGCGCGGCGGTTCTTCGCCGAGTGCCTCGCGCCGGTCGACGCCCGGCGGTTCGCGCCCCCGTGCGCACCGCAGGCGGCGATCCTCCTCGCGTCGCGCCACGATCGCTTCGTGAGGGCGAAGGACGTGGTCGCCCTGCACGCGCACTGGCCCGGGGCCGAGCTGCGCTGGCTCGAGGCCGGGCATCTGACCGGGGCCGTGATGCACGGCGCCGAGCATGCCGACGCGATCGTCGATGCGCTCGCGCGTCTGGTCTGACCCGAACGTCGTCCACGTCGCGGCACGGCGGTCCAACGTCTGCGCGCATACGGGGGCGGCGGATGCATCGCCACCCCACGGGTGCTCACGAGTGCCGTGTTGGAACCCCGTGAATTGAATCGCCCCGAACTCCGACTAAGCCCTCTGTGCTTGGCCGAACGGCCATTTCAGCCGTCATTGCGGCGGCCGATTGCAGTTCAGGAGAACGACCCATGACCACCCGTATGCCCCTCCTCCTCATGTTGATCGCAGGATGCGATCGGACCGTTTCCAACCAGGTCGTCGACCAGGATCGCGACGGATGCGTCGGCGAGGACACCGGCGGATCTCCGCCGCCGCCCACCGACATCCCCACGCCCACGGCCACGTGCCCCGAGATCGTCGATGGCGACGTCACCTTCTGCCCCGGCGCGCTGATGTCGTGCCGTGATGTCCACATCGTCAACGCCAGCGGGGCGACCGGATCGGGCCCGCTCGCGATGCACTGGCACGGCACCGGCGAGGATCCCGACGGCCTGCTGTCGTGGGATACCGCCGTGCAGGCGATCGAGTCGATGGTCGTCGCCAACGACGGGTTGCTCGCGTTGCCGCGGGCCGACGCCGCCGCGGTCGCCCGCTCGGGGAACCCGTTCCCGTGGTGGGTCGTGTGCGGCGACGACTCGCCGTCGCAGTGCCACCGGCCCGACGACTTCATCCTCGCCGACGAGATCGTCGCGTGCGCGGTGGAGCAGGGCCTCGTCGATCCGAACCGGCTCACGAGCTCGGGCTTCAGCGCCGGCGCGATCATGACGGCGCACCTGGTCGACCGCGTCGACTACCTCGCGGGCGCGGTGAGCTGGTCGGGCGGCCTGCCCGAGGACTACCAGCCGACGTCCGCGGCCGGCGACGCGGCCGTGCTCGCGCTGCACGGCGGCGAGTACGACGGCTACTGCGGCAGCGGCGTGTCCTCGTGCTACGGCTTCACCGCGCCGACGGAGGCGTTCGCGCTCGACGTCTCGAACGGGGGCGACTTCGCGTTCGTGTGCGATCACCAGGCGGGCCACAGCGCGGCGATGGGGAACTACGGCGCGGCGTTCCTGCGCGACTCGGACAAGACCGGCGGGCACGCGTGGACCGGATATCCGTTCGGGTACCCCGGCACCGGATCCGACTGGATGTTGAACCACTACTGCTACGCGGCGGGCACGCCCTCGCCGTGGGAGTGAAGCGGCGAGGCCCGCCCTGCGAGGACGGCGGCGGGGTCTGCCCCGCCACGTCGGAGGGCGGCTGACCCCAGGCCGTCGCGCTGCACCGAGGGATCGTGCGGCGCGACGGCGGCCCCGCGCTTGCAGCACGGGGCGCCATGCGTCTGCTCCCGTCGGTCGTCGGTCCCTCGCTCGTCGGTGCCCTGCTCGTCGGGGGCCTGCCGCGCCTCGCCCACGCCGCCGAGATCGAGATCCAACCCGGCGACGATTTCGAGGCGGCGAGCAACGCCCTGCAGCCCGGCGACGTGCTGATCCTGCACGGCGGAGACTACCCGCTCACCGAGCGCGTCGGTCTCACGCTCATCGGCACCGAGGCGATGCCGATCACGATCCGCGCCGCCGATGGTGAGACGCCGGTGCTGTCGCGCGCGGGCGCCGGCGAGAACATCGTCGACATCGACGCCGCCGAGTACGTCACGATCTCGGGCCTCGAGTTCGTCGGCGGATCGGCGGGCGTGCGCTTCGGTCCGTCGCGCTTCGTGACCTTCGCCGACAACGAGATCCACGGCACCGCCGACGTCGCGCTGCGGGCCAACGACGGCGGCATGTACGAGGGCTTCCGGATCCTGCGCAATCACATCCATGACACCGACGGCACCGGCGAAGGCATGTACCTCGGCTGCAACGAGAACGCGTGCCAGTTCTTCGGCGCGCTCATCGAGGGCAACTACATCCATCACACCAACCAAGCCACGGTGGAGCAGGGCGACGGCATCGAGATCAAGGAGGGCAGCCACGACAACATCGTGCGCGACAACGTCATCCACGACACGAACTACCCCTGCCTCATCACCTACAGCACCGTGGGCAACGGCGGGCCCAACGTGCTCGAGCGCAACGTGATGTGGAACTGCGGCGACCACGGGATCCAGTCGGCCGCCGACGCGGTCATCCGCAACAACATCATCCTCGGCTCCGCCTCCGACGGCATCGCGATGCAGTCGCACCAGTCGGGCGCGCCGTCGAACCTGACGATCGTGCACAACACGGTGCTCCACCCGAGCAACGACGCGATCAGCCTGCGCGACGCGGTCGGCACCGTGGTCATCGCCAACAACGCGATCTACGCCCAGCAGGCGTCAGCGATCTTCGTCGGCGGTGGGGACACGTCGATGGTCACGATCGTCGGCAACGTCGGGATGGGCGGCATCTCCGGGTTCGACGCGACGCTCGGCGCGGGCGACCTCGCGACCGACTTCGTGGCGGGGAGCTTCGCCGGCGCGCCGCCGATCGATCTGTTCCCGGCCTCGGGCGGCGCGCTCGTGGGCGCCGGCGATCCGGCATACGCGGAGACCGACGACTTCAACTGCCTCGTGCGCCCCGGCGAGGCGCCGGACGTCGGCGCGTACGGGTTCGACGCCGCGGGCAACCCGGGGTGGACGATCGACGCGGCGTTCAAGGACTGCGCCGGCGAGGGCGGCGGCACCGAGGGCGGCGGCGACACCACCGGTGCCGGAGACGACGGCGGCACCGGTGGGGCCGTCGACGACGGCGGTGGTGCGACGGGCGTCGACGACGGCGCGACCGGTGCGGCGTCCGTCACGGCGGGCGAGTCGGGCTCGGCTGGCACCACCACCGCCGCCGCCGAGGACGACGGCGGTGGCGGTGGCTGCGGCTGCACGTCGACCCGTGGCTGTGCGCTCACGGGGGTCGTGTTGCCGATCCTCTGGATCGGTCGGCGCCGTCGGACCCGCTAGCCCTCGACGTGCAGCATGTACGTCGCGGCGGTCTCGAACTGGACCTCACCGTCGTCGTAGCAGAGCGCGCCGCCGAACTCGAGTACGTGATCGCCCGGCGGTAGCGGTCGCAGCAGCGCCCAGTGCCCCGCAGCTGCGGTCGCCGGACGGGCGCCCGCCGCCGCCGGATCGCCGATGAAGTTGTCCTCGCCGAGGGTGACCTCGAACAGCTCCACCTGCTGGGCGAACAGCTCCTCGTCCATCGCCTCGAGATCGGGGAGCAGATCCTCGCCGTCGATGCGCAGCGTCAGCGCGCACGTCCTCGCGCGTCGGGCCGGGAAGTACGTCGCGATGAAGGCCACGACCTCCGCGAGCTCCTCGGGTGTATCGACCCGCGTCGCAGGCGGCGCTACCCAGTAGTTGAGTGCACGCGCGCTCCGCCGGTCCGCCGCTGGTGCCCGCGAGCAGCCAGGTCTTGCCCGATTGCTCGAGCCCGCACTCGCTGCCGTCGTCGTCGAGGATCGGTCCCTCGGCCCACGGCAGTCGCAATGCCCACTGCGTCCACTGTTGCACCTTCGCCGTGTAGATCTCGCGGGTGTGATCATCGTCCTGATGCACCAGCGGATCGTCGCAACCACCCACGGCGACGATGCACGCCGCCAACACTGCATGTTCCAGCCTACCCATGTCGATCTCTGTGCCCCGTCATGGGGCCCTTTGTCCGGAAGAGACGGGGTCGGAGCGGTTCTGATCACCAGGACGCGGCGTTCCTGGCCAACTTCGGCGGCCAGTCGATCGCGCTCGGGCGACCGCACGAGGCGGCCGAACCGCTCGAGCGCCCCCTGGCCGTCACCGGCGACGAGCCCGCGACGTTGCCGGGACGGGGCGCGGGGTCGAGGCGCGCGCTGCTGGAGCGCGGGTGAACGCTCCGCGTTCATCCGCAACTCAGTCCTGGATCTCGTAGGTGATCACCTTGTTCGCGCCGTCGCGGCGGATCGCGACCTGCACCTGTGCCTGGGAGAACACGCCCTGCAGCACGCTGACGTCGTCCATGATGGCCTCCATCGTGCGGCCGCCGATCGAGCGCACCAGGTCGCCGTTGCGTAGCCCGAGCGAGTGCAGCGCTAGACGCAGCCGCAGACGACGTTCGCCTCGTTGTAGATGTCCTGGCAGTAGTCGGGAGCGTAGCCGTCGTCGAGGCATTCCTGGCGCGTGTCGTCGGCGGCGATCTGGCAGTTGGTCGGCGCTTCCACGCACTGACCCACCCTTTGCCGGCTTCGTCGACCGCGATGACGGGCAGCCGCCACCGTCACGGCCGGCGCATGCAACTCGCGCGTCGCGTGACCGTCCGTCCGCGAGGCCGAAGCGACCGCCTCACCGCCGCGCGGCGGCGAACGGATTCATCGTCGGCACGCCCGTGCGGTCGATGTCGGCCGTGTTGCGCGTCACGACCGTGAGGTCGTGGACGTGGGCGGTCGCGGCGATCAGCGAGTCGATGACCGGCAGCGGATCGGGCACGTTGAACCGGCCCCACACGGCGGCGATCTCCGTCGTGACCTCGAGGATGCGGTCGGCGTACGCGGCCATCAGCGTGTCGAGCCAGCGATCGAGGGCGGTCGCCGCAGCGCGATCTCGACGCCGGATGCTCTCGACCCCGCGGCGTAGCTCCCCGACGACGAGGACGCTGAGGAACAGCGCGTCGTCGTCGACGCCGCGGAACCAGGCCTGGACATGCTTGTCGGCGCGTCTGCCCTTGCGCAGCTCCGAGACGACATTGGTGTCGAGCAGGTAGCTCAAAGCGCGGCCTTGCGGCCGCGGTCGTCGTGGCGCGCGAAGTCCTCGTCGGTGCCGCCGCGCGGGATCCCGAGCAGGTGCTCCTTGAGGCTCGTGCGGGGCGCCGTCACGAGCGCCTCCACGAGGAGCCGGCGGTGCTCCTCCTCCGCAGAGTGGCCGTGCTCGGCGGCCCGCCGCTTCAGCAGGTCGACGACGCGGGGGTCGAGGCCTCGGACGATGAGCTGGGCCATGGGAGATATCATTGATATCATCGCGCGGCGCCCCGGGCAACTCGCCCTCGACGTCCCCGGCTCACGGCCAGACGCAGCGGTCGATGCTGCCGTTGATCAGCACGCACTGCATGCCGTCGGGGCACGCGGCTCCGCCGTCGCAGGCCAGCGCGCACTGGTTGCCCCCCGGGCCCGCGCACTCGACCGTCGCGGTGCCGCTGGTCGGCTGCGGACACGTGCTCGGGTCGTCGCAGAACACGGTGCACCAGCTGCCGTCCGGGAGCGCGATGCAGTCGTCGTAGCCGTCGGGGCACTCGGGCTGCGCTCCGAAATCGCACGCGGGGTAGCTGACGTCGCCGCCGGTGCTCTCCGCCGATCCCGTGCCCGTGGTCGGGTCGGTGCCGCTGCTCGAGTCTCCGCTCGGATCGACCGTGGTCTCGACCGTCGTCGGCGTGGTCGGGTCGGGCGTCGTCGTGAACGTGCTGCTCGCGCTCGACGTGGGACCCCCGGAGCTCCCCGGGTCGGTCGCATCGGTCCCGCTGCTCGTGCCTGGCCCGACGAACGCGGGGTTACGCTCCTTGCACCCGGTGCTCGCGAGCAGCACCACCACGACCGCGAACCAGCTCGACGAGACGCGCAGCACGTTCGCACGATAGCGTCACGGCCGCGTCACTGCGAGCCCGATCGTGCGGCGACGATCGTCCGCGTGCGCCCCGGCCACCGCAGCGCGCGCGCTGCCCCAGGCCCAGGGGGTTGTCACGGCAGGGGCCAGCGGCTAAGAAGGCGCGCCCGCGCGCGGGTTCCCTGGAATCGCCCATGCCCCGCACGACCCCACCGATTCTCGCACTGGCCTTCGCCGGTCCGCGCCTGGCCGCGGTGCTGTTCGCCCTCGCGCTGTCCTGGCTCGCGCCCGGCACCGCCGAGGCCGCCCAGGTCCGCCCCCGCGTGGTGCTCAACGGCGACGCGGTGCCGGTGTCGTTCAACGACGGCGACAGCTTCCGCGTGCTCTCGGGCACGTACAGCGGCGCGCAGGCCCGCCTCGCCGGCTTCAACACGCTCGAGTCCCACGGCCCCGTGCACCAGTGGGGCGGCTGGACCGCCAAGGAGATGTACGTCCTGGCGAAGATGGCGATGTACCACGGTCGCCGCGGCGTCTGGCACTGCACGAGCGACGGCAAGACCGACACCTACGGCCGCATGTTGACGTGGTGTCCCGATCTCGCCGAGTCGCTGATCCGCGAGGGCCTCGCCCACGTGATGAGCGTCGACGACACGCCGGGCAAGCCCGAGCTCATCGAGGCCCAGCGCGAGGCCCAGCGCGCACGCAAGGGCATCTGGGCCCACGGCATCCCGCCGTTCGTGCTCACCTCGCTGCACTCCGTCGAGGAGGACACCACGGGCGAGGGCACCTACAACCGCCTGGTGTCCACCGACGACGGTCACTCGGTGAAGTGGAAGCACACCGATCGCTACGACGAGTGCGCGAAGATCTGCCACATGGTCTATGCCGTCGACGAGTCCAAGGTCGACGAGGTCGCCGCGGCGGTCGCCGCCGACGGCAAGGCGTCGAAGTGGGTCGGCAAGCTCTCGCCCGCCGAGCTGCGCCAGGC
>LNFB01000347.1 GCA_001464385.1 Deltaproteobacteria bacterium Ga0077550
CAGCCCGGCTCGTGCATGATCCACGTGCCGTTCGAGCGCCGCTATGGCGGAGGTCGAGCCGCGTGTCTGCGCTAGGCCGTCGCCCGCGCCTGCTGCTCGTCCCGGCGATCCTGGCCGGGGCGCTCGCGTCGTCGTGCTACGAGGATCCGCTGCTGCCGATCATCGGCCACGAGGCCAACGATCAGGCGTGCCAGGACGGCCTCGACAACGACGGCGACCTGCTCATCGACTGCGCCGATCCGGATTGCCTGGTCGAGTCGACGCTGTGCGGCGAGGTCGTGCCCGAGTTCCCCAGCGAGGACGACGAGGCCGACGTGCTGACCTGCCACGACTTCGTCGACAACGACGACGACGGCCAGTTCGACTGCGGCGACCCCGTCTGCCGCGACATCCCCGAGACCTGCTGCATCCGCGAGAACACCGACGTCACGTGCAGTGACAACCTCGACAACGACCAGAACGGCTTCGCCGACTGCGCCGACTTCGGCTGCCGCAACGGCGTGTTCGTCACGGTCTGCGACGAGGGCACCGACATCACCTGCGCCGACGAGAAGGACAACGACGGCGACGGCGTCAGCGACTGCGACGACGACGACTGCGCGATGATCCAGGCCTGCGTCGGCCAGACGGGCCCCGAGACCAGCCTCGAGGCGTGCAGCGACGGCCGCGACAACGACGCCAACGGCTTCACCGACTGCATGGACTTCTCGTGCTCGATGTCGATGGACCTGGACGTGCTGCAGTACTGCGCCAACGTCCCGGCCGAGGACACGCTCGACGCCTGCACCAACGGCGAGGACGACGACAACAACGGCTTCGTCGACTGCCTCGACTTCTCCTGCTCGATGTCGACCGACCAGGACATCCTCGAGTACTGCGCCGACCAGCCGATGGAGACCTCGGTCGATGCGTGCAGCAACGGCGAGGACGACGACGACAACGGCTTCATCGACTGTCTCGACTTCTCCTGCTCGCAGTCGCTCGACCCGGACGTCGTCGCGTACTGCAGCGCGATCCTCGAGATCACGCCGGAGGCCTGCTCCGACGGCGTCGACAACGACCACAACGGCTTCACCGACTGCGCCGACTTCTCCTGCCGGACCAGCGAGGATCCCGACGTGGCGCAGGTGTGCCAGGAGAGCATCGGCGCGACCACCCAGGCCGCCAACGACAAGTGCTCCGATGGCGTCGACAACGATGGTGACAGCTTCGTCGATTGCCTCGACTGGGACTGCAGCCACAACCCGCTCGTGACGAACTGCCCGACCCCGAGGGTGTGCGAATAGCCCCCGCGAGACTGCGAACCTGCACCGTGAACCGCGTATCCCTGGTCCTGTCGTTCCTGCTCGCGTTCGTCGCCACCTGGCTCGCACCGGGCGCCCGTGCCCGCGCCGTCGAGCCCGACGTGCCCGACGTCGCGGCCGAGCCCACGGCGGCCGAGCCCGCGCCGGTGTCCGAGGCTCCGCGCACCGAGACGGTGTGCGACGACGGCCAGGACAACGACGGCGACACCGTCTACGACTGCGGTGACGACGACTGCAAGTCCGAGCGCGCCTGCGAGAAGGGCGGCCCCGAGAACACCGAGACCACCTGCCACGACTGGGTCGACAACGACGACGACGGCTACGTCGACTGCGACGACTTCGACTGCGGCTCGACCACCGCGTGCAAGGGCTCGTGGGACGCGGGCGGCGGCGGTGCGAGCTCCGGCGGCGGCGACGACGTCCGCCCCGGCAAGGGCCAGAGCGAGGCCGACCTCATCGGCAAGAACGGCGACAACGACGGCGAGCGCGACAACATCGTGTGTGCGGACGGCGTCGACAACGACAACGACGGCCGCACCGATTGCGACGACCTCGGCTGCAAGCTGACGTCCGAGGTCACCGTGTGCCAGCCGGGCACCAACTTCCGCCTGTCGGTCGTCGCCCGCGTCGCGCAGAGCTACGACGTGCAGGAGAAGAAGTCGAACACCGAGTTCGACGTCCTGCAGCTCCGCGCCCTCGGCGAGATGCCGTTCATCCAGAACTCGTTCTTCTTGATCTCGGCGCGCATGGAGAAGACCCCGCGGGTGGTGTTCGCCATGTTCCAGGTGCCGCTGGGCAAGAAGGGCCACTACATGAACGTCAACAGCGGCGGCGGCGGTCTGTCGCTCGAGCTGGTGCGCTCGGTCCACAAGCGCATGCTCGCCGACCCGGCGTTCTACGTGTACAACGCGTTCGAGCAGGGCAACGGCGCCGCGGTCGAGTTCGGCGGCCCCATCGACAAGAAGGGCAAGTACCTCTACCGGACGTTCTTGGGCGGCGGCAGCGGTCGCTTCGCCGGCAACATCGGCGGGACGTTCTTCCCCGACAACAACAACAACTACACGTTCTCCGCGGGCGCGCAGTTCTGGATGAACTTCGTCGGCTACTACAACCGCTGGGACACGCCGTTCATCTACACGCCGTCGCCGCTCGCGGTGGCGCTGGCGGTCGGCGGCAAGTACGACCAGCGCTCGCAGGAGCGCTACCCGGCGGCCAACGTGCAGTTCATCGTGCGCTGGCGCCGGCTGCAGTTCTCGGCCGAGAACTACACGAAGCGCGAGCTCGTCTTCAAGAACTGGCAGACGGCGTACAACATCCAGGTCGGCGTGCTGGCGATCTCGAAGCGGCTGATGCTCGCGGCCGACTTCGGCCAGTACCTCGCCACCGACTTCGAGGATCCGCCGGACGTGCTCGGCTACGACCTGCGCCGCCAGCTCCAGGAGCTGCAGTACCGCGTGGCGGCCCACGTGTACCTGTGGCGCGACGTGCTGTTCCTGACCGCGATCTGGCGCGACCGCCGGGTCGAGCCCGCGGCCGGCGACAGCGGGATCAACGTGCTGCAGGACATGCGCCTCCTGATGACCTACCGCTGGTAGGTCGCCCCGTCGCGAAACTCAGTCCTCGAAGCCGAGCGGCAGGGCGTCGATCGCCGCGAGCGTCGTGAGCACGACGCCGCGGACCTCGCTCGACTCACCCGCGGCGATCCACGCCCACTCGGGCCGCGCGACGATCATCGCCCCGAGCACCTGCGTGTCGCGGCGCAGCTGCAGCACCGGCGCGTCGAGGTGGCGGCGGATGAGCTTCAGCTTCACGACCCAGAGCAGCACCTCGAGCTTCAGCGGGGCGATCGCGGGGGCGTCGGTCGCCGTCATGGTGCCGCCGACGTTCTTGTCGAGGCGACCGCCCGCCTCGAGGTGCCAGCGGTGCTCGCCCTGCACGTCACAGGTGACGCGGACCTCGTCGTTGGTGAGGTCCGCGACCTCGCCGTAGTCCGCCCCGACCGTGGGCACGCGGTGGCCGGTGCAGGTGGCCCGGAAGTCGCGGTCGGGCCCGTGGACCACGAGCTCGAGGTCGTAGCGCCAGCCGGGGCGACGCGGGCCGACCGCGGGGGTGACCATCGCGAGGTCGACGGAGCTCTCGCGGATCCGCGCCCGCTCGATCGTGTAGGGCCCGAGTCGGAACGACCCGTCGCCGCCGCGCTCCCGCTCCCAGCGGGGGTGCTTCTGCACGCCGGGGTCCACCGTCTTCAGCGACGCGCGGCGGACCCCGTCGCAGGCGAGCGGGGTGCAGGCGAGGGCGAGCGCCAGGATCGTCGGCAGGGGGCGACGCGGAGCTGGGGTCGGGCGCGGCACGGAACCCGGATGTCACTAGCATCCGCGCGACCTCGCCGTCACGCGCCGGTTGCCCGTGCCCCGCGGACGTGAGCCCCGATACCCCGGCCTCCGCCACAGTGCGTCGCGTTGGAAGCGCCATTGTCTGGATCGGCGGAGTTGGTCTAGAAGCCTGTCCTATGCTGCGTACGCTTCGTCTCTCGCCCCTGCTCGTGCTCGTGTTCGCGACCGCCTGCCTCGACGATGGCACCTCGGGGGACAGCGACGACGGCAACACCAACGCCATGACCAGCGCCGATCCGGACACCGGGTCCGCCGACACGGCGAGCGGCGACGCCGAGGACAACGACGCGGCGTGCATGGACGGCGTCGACAACGACGGCGACACGTTCATCGACTGCGACGACTTCAGCTGCACGATGGCGCCCGGCGTCACCGTCTGTGGCAACTCGACCGCGAACGACACCGGCAACGACACCTCCGCGGTCGACGAGGACAGCGACGCGACCTGTGCCGATGGCCTGGACAACGACCAGGACTCGTACATGGACTGCGACGACTTCAGCTGCTCGATGAACCCCGACGTCACCGTGTGCGGTGGCACCTCGCTGGGCGGCACCGAGAACGACGACGCCCAGTGCATGGACGGCATG
Organism: Deltaproteobacteria bacterium Ga0077550; assembly: GCA_001464385.1. Lineage (GTDB taxonomy): Bacteria > Myxococcota_A > Polyangia > Nannocystales > Nannocystaceae > Xiheibacterium > Xiheibacterium aquaticum. Next base: position 4,288 of record LNFB01000347.1, read on the forward strand.
GACAACGACGACGACGACGCGATCGACTGCCTCGATCTCGACTGCGTGATGGCCGAAGCCGCGACGTCGTGCAACGGCCCCGAGGACGCCGACGACGCCTGCTCGAACGGCTGGGACGACGACGACGACAGCTACATCGACTGCGACGACTTCGACTGCGACGGCACGACCGCGTGCCCCAGCGAGAACACCGACGAGTTGTGCGATGACGGCGTCGACAACGACATGGACGACCACGTCGACTGCGACGACTTCGACTGTTCGATGAACACCAACGTCACGGTCTGTCCGTGACGCTGCGCGCGGCCCTCGGCGTCGTCCTGGCCGCGCTGCCCTCCTGCACCGCGCCCGCCGGTGTTCCCGGCGGCGCGCCGGCCGAGCCGCCCTCCGCCGAGCGGGTCGCGATCGAACGACCCGTCGACAGCGTCGAGTTCGCGATCATCGGCGACTTCGGCAAGGCCGGCCAGGCCGAGGCCGATGTCGCCGCGCTCGTGCACGGCTGGACCCCGGCGTTCATCGTCACCACCGGCGACAACAACTACGACGATGGTGCGGCGTCGACCATCGACGAGAACATCGGCCAGTACTACCACGACTTCATCGCGCCCTACCGCGGCCGCTTCGGCGCGGGCGCCCGCGAGAACCGGTTCTTCCCCGCGCTCGGCAACCACGACTGGCGCGCGACCGATCTGAAGCCGCACACCGACTACTTCGCGCTGCCGGGCAACGAGCGCTACTACACGGCGTCGATCGGCCCGGTCGACGTCTTCGTCGTCGACAGCGATGCGCACGAGCCCGACGGGATCGAGGCGGGCTCGACGCAGGCGACGTGGTTGCAGCAGGCGCTCGCGGCCGCCGATGGCCCGTGGAAGCTGGTGGTGATGCACCATCCGCCGTACTCGTCGGGCGATCACGGCTCCGACGAGCGGCTGCGCTGGCCCTACCGCGAGTGGGGCGCGACGGCGGTCATCGCGGGGCACGACCACCACTACGAGCGCATCGAGACCGACGGCATGCTCTACTTCGTCAACGGCCTGGGCGGGAACCCCAACCGCTACGCGGTGAAGGCCCCGATCGAGGGCAGCGTCGTGCGCTACAACGAGGATCACGGGGCGATGCGCGTGTTCGCGGACGCGCAGGGCATCCGCTTCGAGTTCGTCACCCGTGCGGGGGTCGTCGTCGACACCGCCGTCCGCAAGGCGCCGTAGCGGCCGACCGCGTACCCTCGCCCCGGCGCGCCCTCGCCCCTGGCAAGTGCGCGGGGCATGTCCCATCATCGGCACCCGTGTCACGCCTGCGCCACGCCCTGTCCGCCGTCCTCGCGTGTGCGCCGATCCCCGCGTGCATCCCCTCGGGGTCGGCGTGCGACAAGCCGGCGGCCGCGTGCCCCACCGACGGGACCACCGGCGACGACGGCTCGACGGGCACGCAGGGCACGACGACGACGTCGCCGACGACCACCGCGCCCACGACGACGATGGGCGCGACCTCGCAGGACGACGCCGACAGCAGCACGACCGAGCCGTTGGTGTGCAACGGCGCGAGCCTCCGCGTGGTGAGCTTCAACGTGAAGTCGGTCGGGGCCGAGGGCAGCGACGAGTGGGACGCGCTCGGATCCCTGCTCGCGCGGCTCGCCCCCGACGTGCTGTGCATCGAGGAGTTCGGCGACGGCGAGACCGGCGCGCTGCGGGCCCTGACGACGGCCCTGGGCTGGTCCGAGCCGATCCAGGCCGAGACCTCCCCGGCCATCGGCGGCGAGCTCCGCAACGCGTGCATGGGCCCGCACCCGATGGCGCGCATCGACTCGTATGGCAGCGAGCTGTCGGGCGATGCGGACGCCAACGACGTCGGTCGCGATTTCCTCGGCGTGCGCCTGGTGCTGGACGGCTGCCCGATCAACGTCCTCGCCGTGCACGCGAAGTCTGGCCAGGAGGACCTCGATTTCTTCCGCCGCCAGGTCGAGTTCGTGCGGCTCGGCCAGGCCGTCGCCGACGTCCGCGACAAGCGCCCGGGCGAGGCCGTGGTGGTGATGGGCGACTTCAACGAGAACACCGACGACCCGGCGATCGGCACCGTGTTCGACGCCGAGCCCGCCGGCTTGCCGCCGTCGTACCAGCTCGGCGACGACATCGAGTTCCCCCTGACCTACGATCCGTTCGCGACGATCGCGGCCGCGGGCCTCGAGCGGGTCGAGGCCACCCACGAGGATTCCGAGCGCATCGGGACCTGGGGCGTGAGCGCGGCGCAGGACGGCATCCGCATCGACTACGTGTGGCTCGACGGGCCTGCGCTCGATGGCGCGATGGTGTTCGACGCGTGCCGCGACGACGGCGTCGACGAGCCGCCCGCGGGGCAATTCCTGCCGATGCAGGGCGATCCCGTGCCCTGCGTTGCCTCTGCGATGGCGTCCGATCACCTGCCCGTCGTCGTCGATCTCACGCTTGCCCCATGAGGCGCGCGGCGCGAGCGTGCGCGGTCGCGGCCGTCGCTCGCGCGTGACGAACCGGTGGTAGCCTCCGCGGCGCTCGCGGAGAACTCGTCGTGGCCCACACCATTCGATCCTTCCGATTGTCGCCGTTGTTCATCCTGCTCGCGTGCACCGCCGAGGCGGCCCCCGACGAGGAGGAGTCGCTGTCGGCCGGCATCGACGAGGTCGGCGAGACCACCTCACCGATGCGCATGGACTTCGGGCCCGACGGCAAGCTCGACCTCGAGGACCACGACGTCTCCGAGATCGCGGAGGTCTTCGGCCACAGCGCCGACACGCTGTACCGCCTCGATCCCGAGACCAAGGCCGTCACCGTGGTCGGCACGTTCGACGGCTGCAACGCCAGCATCATCGACATCGCGCTCGACGCCGATTCGCGCATGTTCGGCACCGCCTACGGCTCGCTGTACTCGATCGATCGCAAGACCGGCGCGTGCACGCTCATCGCCGACGGTGACTACCCGACCTCGCTGTCGTTCGTGCCGGCCGGCACCGTCGATCCCGACGTCGAGGCGCTCGTCGGCTTCGTCGAGGAGCAGTACATCCGCATCGACGTCGACACCGGCGCCGTCACCGAGCTCGGCGTGCTCCCCGACGGCCTGCGGTCCAGCGGCGATGTCGTCTCCGTCAAGGACGGCGACACGTGGCTGACGGTCTTCGGCCCCGGCTGCGAGACCGGCGACTGCATCGTGTCGATCGACCCCAGCACCGGCGACGTGCTGCGCAACTACGGCGAGATGCCCTACTCCAAGGTCTTCGGCCTGGCGTTCTGGGCCGGCCGCGCCTACGGCTTCTCCGAGGCCGGCGAGCTGTTCCAGATCGACTTCGGCGACACGACCGTGACGACCACGCAGATCGAGGTCCCGGGCGCGCCGTCGGGCCTGTCGTTCTACGGCGCCGGGTCCACGACCTCGGCGCCGCCCCAGGTCGGGTAGATCTTTTTCGCCGGCGGGATGTCGAGGACGCCGCCTCGGCTCCGACCTCGGGGAAACGCCGGGCAGACCCCGCGCGAGGAGACCGACCATGCCGCAGAAGACGCTGTTCGTGAGCTGCGAGAGCCAGGACGAGGTCGACGCGCTGTGGACCAAGTTGCTCGCGGGCGGCGGCCGCGAGGACCAGTGCGGTTGGCTGCGCGATCGCTTCGGGCTGTCGTGGCAGATCATCCCCAAGCAGCTCGGCCAGATGCTCGGGGACCCGGACCCGGCTCGGTCGCGCCGGGTGATGGCGGCGATGATGTCGATGGTGAAGCTCGACATCGCCGCCCTCGAGCGCGCCTACGCCGGGTCGTGAGCTGGGTGGGACGGATTCGCCCGGTCGGGCGGCGACCGGTGTGGCGGATGGGCGCGCGGGCGGTGGCGACGCTCGCCAGGATCCGCATCGGGTTCGGGATCCGGTTTGCGACCCTCGATAGCAACCGCGGATCGGGATCGCTGCGGGCGTCTGGTGACCCGATCCGGGTGGTCAGCCGGACGGCGTCGGGTTGACGGGACCACGGCGGTCGCCACGGATTCCCCCAAGGTGCGCCCGCCGAGGGCACGGCCCCGCTCTTGCAGACCAGTGCGAGCGTGACCCTCTCCGCCCGCATCGCCCTGGTCCTCGTCGTGGGTTCGTCGCTCGTCGCCGGCTGTGGGGTCGCCGATGCGCACCCCAACGACGAGGTCGCGATGACCGGCGGCGGCGACGAGCGGGTGCTCGGCAAGCGCGCGTTCGATGCGGCCTCGGCCGGCTACCCCACGTTCGATCGGCTCGCCACCGAGGCGCCGCAGCGCACGGTGGTGCGCGCGCGGGCGCAGCTCGCCGTGCTCGCGCGCGACCTGACCGTGCTGCAGTCCAGCGGCGGCGCCGATGCGACCGAGTTCGGCGCGGCGGCGGCCCTGCTCGCGGACGCGCGCGTCGTCGTCACCGAGCTCGACGAGGTCTTCGACGCCGGTCGTGCGATCGACGACGCCTCGCTCGCGCTGCTGGTCGCGAAGGTCCAGGGCGTGCAGCTCGCCCTCGACGGCCTGCGTGCGCGTCGTGTCCGCGGGGCGTGAGCGGTCGGGTTCACGCGGTGTCGGCGAGCCGGAACGCCTGCGCGCTCGAACGCGGGGTCCGACTCGGCATCGTCGGCCTCGAGCGCCCGGCTCGCCTGCTCGAGCGCGCGCAGCGACGTCCATGGCGGTGCGGCCAGGCCCTCGTGGTCGTCGAGGAAGCGCCCCTCGGGATCGAGTCGAAATCGCATCGCGCCCATGCGGTGTCGATCGAAGACCCCGAGCAGGTAGTCCGACTCGAGCAGACGCCGCTCGGCGCGGCCCTCCTTGCGTGCCGATCGAGCCTCGCGGCGGCGCATGAGCACGCGCCCCCAGCGGTCGGGGCACGAGTCCAGGAACACGCCGAAGTTCGCGTGGCCGCGGCGCGGGTACTGCCGCCCACCGAAGACCGGCAGCGCCGGATCGACGGCGGGGATGTCGGGCCGCTCGAGCCACGTCGGCGCGAACTCGAAGGCGAACACCTCCTTGCCGCGCGACACGGTCGCGTGGAGGTGCCCGAGCGGCTGCGGCCCGCCGAGGCCGACCCAATCGGCGAAGACCTCGATCGTGCGGTCGGTCATCGTCGCTCCGCCGTGGACTTGCGCCGGGTCTTCGTCGCGGTCGTCTTGGCTCGACGACCTCGGGCCGCGAGCTCTGCGTCCTGCAGCTCGCGGCCCAGCGCGTCGTCGCTCGCGAGCGACGCGAGGTTGTCGTCGAGCCCGAGGCTGTGCAGCACGCTGGCGTAGGCGCCCATCGTCACCCCCGGCTCGCCCCGCTCGATCGCCCGAAGCGTCGGCCTCGACATGCCGGCGCGCTCGGCCAACAGGGTCGCCGAGATGCGGCGACGCAGCCGCGCGAGACGCAGGTCCTCGCCGAGCGCCGCCAAGGTCCGGCGCAGGGAGGGCAGGAGCGGTGCGGTGCGCTGGCCCATGGAGGGAGCATTATCATTGCCATGACGCCCCATAAATGGAAACGATAGTTTCCAATGCGCCGCCCCTGCGCCGGCCCCCGTCTTGCGGGCCGCGGTCGCAGGCGCTACAGCGGCGGGGTGATCCGGGCGCTCGCGATCGCCGTCGTCGCGGGTGCCGTGCTCGGTCGGTCCGCGCTCGCCCACGGTCCGTCGCTGCAGACCTCCGGCGCGGTGTGTTGGAACGCGGGGGTCGACTGCGGCGAGCCCGATGCCGAGGGCGTCTACGCCGAGTGCGTCGCCAGCGACGGGCCGCTCTCGCCGCTGTCGCGGTACACCGATCGGCTCGTCGGCGATCTCGTCGAGCTCGAGGGTCGACAGGTGTCGATGGTGGCGTTGACCGGAGTTCCGTCGGTGACGTCGACCTCGACCGACGTGCCGTTCGAGCCGAACGCTGGTGGCGAGGCGGCGCTGGTCTTCCGCGACTGGCAGGACGGTGTGCATCCCGAAGGCGATCGTCTGCCGCGCGACGTCGAGGACGGCACGGCGGTCGATGAACTCGCGTTCGAGTACAAGATCGCCCCCGGCTGCACGGAGGTCGACGGTGATCGCGAGATCCGTGGAATCCCCAACCCGCGGATCCACGAGGTCTGTCACGCCCTCGACGTGACCCCGACCGGCGGCGATCGGGGCGTGCGCTGCTGCGTCGAGTCGATCTGCGACGCGACGCTGGGTCTCGACTGCGTCGCCGGGATGCTCGGCGTCGCCCCCGGCGAGTGACCGAGCTCGCCGCGCGTCACGGCAACTCGCAGGTCTGGTTCATCACGTCGCAGATCTCGCCCTTGGGGCACTCGGCCGTCACGTTGCAGGGCGTGTGCCCCGCGACGCGGACCAACAGCTGGTCGTGCGAGCGCACCACGAAGTCCACGCAGCCCGGCTCGATGTCGACCGAGTCGATGGTCTCGAAGTAGAAGTCGGCGCTCGGGAAGCCCGAGATGCCGTTGGCGAGGAACTGGGTGATGAGCGCGCCCGAGACCGTCAGCGATCCCGCATCGGCGGGCGCCTCGCAGATCATCGCGAGCGGGGTGACGCCGTGCTGATCGACGGCGACCTGCAGACGCATCGTCGCGTGGGCGTCTCCCGGCGCCCATTCGACCTCGAGCGGGACGCTGCCATCGAGGTACAGCTCGTCCTCGGTCGGCACGACCATCTGCACGCCGATGCCGTGCAGCAGCATCGGCGAGTAGTCGCCGCCGGTGGTCCGGAGCGTGATGACGGCGCCCGGCTCGAAGCCCGGCTGCGGGATCATCGTGTCGAAGTACGAGTACGTCGGCGGCACCGGCTCGAGCTCCACCGGCTTGGCGAGTCCGGTGACCGTCACCACCCCGACATCGTGGTTGGCCGGGTAGGGGAGGCAGTTGCCGTCGAAGTCGCAGGTCTCGCCGGCGTTGCAGCCTGGGTCGCAGAACGGGTTGTTGCGGCGCCACAGCGTGCAGTTGCCGTCCTCGCTGACCTGCTCGAGCACGTTCAGCGGCACGACGCCGTCGGCGACCGAGCCCGAGAACGCGCTGTACGAGGTCTCGTAGCCAGCCAGGAAGCCGCCGACGTGGACGTCGAGCGCGCAGGCGCCCGCGAGCTCGATCTCTTCGCCGGTCGTGCTCGATCCCTCGGCGTTGCTGGTCGTGTCCCCCGAGGTGGACCCCGACGTCGTCGGATCGGACGACGTCGTGGACGTGCCCTCCCCGCCGCTCGTGTCCGCCGCCGCCGAGGTGCTCGACGTGCTGCCGCCGGAGGTCTCGCCCGCGCTCGGCGAGGTCCCGCACGCCGTGAAGAAGAGGACCAGTGTTGTCGATCGCCGCTGCATGTCACCCCGTCTCACGAGCCGTCTCACAGGTGGGGCAGACGCGCGCCCGGGACACCCACTGGAATCTCCCACACGACGCCGAGCCAATCGATCAGGTAGAGCGCGTCGGCCTCCCAGCCGCCGACACCCGAGCCGAACGCGGCCCCGGGCGTGAACGCGCCGTTGCCGAGGCACGCGACGATCTCGACCTCGTCGTCGGGCGTCACGCGCACCGCCGACGATCCGGCGCACTGCGGGCTGTTGAGGCCCTGGGTCGCGATGTAGACGTTGCCGCAGACGTCCGCCACCATCCCGTCGACGGTGCCCTGCGTCGCGGCGAGCGGAGGTCCGAGATCCTCGACCTCGCCGAGCTCGTCGCCGTCGAACGGCGCACGGAAGAGGTGCCCGGTGCCACCGCCGTAGAACTCGCCCTCGTTGAAGTAGAGGTACGTCTCGTCGGCCGCGAAGGTGATGCCGTCGATGCCCGCGGCCTGGTAGAGGAACTCGGCATCGCCGGTGTCCGGGTCGATGCGGGCCACGCCGCTCGTGGGCGGACCGTCCCAGTAGGTCGCGCAGTACATCATGCCGTCGCTGCCGACGACCAGGCCGTTGCAGCCGCCGATGCCCGGGCCGTAGGTGATCGGCGTCATCTGGCCGGTGTCGGGGTCGACGCGGGCGATGAGCGGCGAGAACTCGTCCGCGACGACGATGTCGCCATCCGGGAGCACGGCGGTACCGGCGGTGGAGGTGAGGTTGATGTCGGGGTTGAGCAGGACCTGATCTCCCTCGCGCGGGATCAGGAACAGCGCGTTCTGTCCGCGCACGGCGAGGACGAGGTTGCCGTGCGCATCGAACTCGAGGTCCTCGCCGCCGGGGACCTGGCGGACGACCGTCGCCTCGACCGGCAGCGCCGGGATGTTGCTGCAGTCGAACATCGGCTCGCCGGTGGTGGAGTCCGACCCGGTGGTGGCGGGCATGTCGCCGACATCGAAGATGATGGGGATGCCGCCGCTGCTCTCGGTGGCGGTGGTGGCGTCGGAGCTGCCCTCGTCGGCGCTCGACGTGGTCTCGGGCGCGGGCGCGGTCGTACCGGGGTCGGTCGTGCCCGCGCCGCCCGACGAGCTGCCCGAGCTGGTGCCCGACCCGGTTCCCGCGGGCGTTGTCGCGCTGCATGCGGTCGCCCCGACGGTCACGGCCAGCACTCTGTGGATCCAGCCCATCGTGGGAGTTTACATGGCCGTCACCCGCCTGGGACTTCACGGGCCCGGAAAACGGCCGAATCGCGGTCGCTGCCATCGGTGGCGGAAGTCGGGCGCCCGCGGCCGAGCGGGGGATCGACGCGCCGCCCGGCCCGCCGCCGGCGCCGGGCCCGGGCGTCGAGGTGATCGCGCCGCGCGTGGGCGACACGCGTCGCGGGAATTTTCCGCGGCGCATCGACACGCGGTCAGAGATGCGCGCGCAGCGACGATCGCGACGTCGATTCGTCGGGACACACCGGTAACCACGCGGTGTTCAGTAGCGACTCTGTTTCGCGCGACGTCGTGGGCTACGCAGGCCGCCGTCCCGCGAGGGGTCCGCTGGTGCCGCATGCATCGACCACTCCGAATTCCATTTGGCGAACGGTTCGAGACGACGCGCGAGGTCGCCGAGATCGTCCTGCGCGACGTGTCGCGACGCGTACGACGGCTGCGTGCGGATCTGCGTCGGCGTGTCGCGCCGCCACGCACTGCGCTCCCGTGCGCGGCGGTGTCGCCCGATCGCCCGCTGCGTGTGCTGCTCTGGGCCACGACGCTGCAGGGCGAGAGCCTCGCGGTCGCGTGGCACCTGTCGCGGCGCGCCGACTGCGAGTTGCTCGTGGTGGCCAGGCGGCCCGAGCGCGTGCGCACGGAGCCCATCGCGGCGCTCGGCGGCTTCGCGGCGGAGCTCGTCGATCGCGATGCCCCGGACTGTGACGCGCGCGCGCGGGCGTTCGCCGCCGACGTGGTGCTGTTCGACAATCACGTGCCGCTGCGGAGCTATGCCCCGCGCATGGTGAGCCTCTGGCACGGCCTGGGCTGGAAGGCCCGGCCGCGCGCCGACCTGCGCACGTACTACCGCGAGGTCGCCCGCGTCATCGACGACGATCCGCGCGATCCGTCGTCGCGGTTCCTCGCCCAGTGCTACGGCCGCCGCGATCGCGACTGGCGCACGGACGCGTGGGATCTGGATCCCGCCTCGTGCCGCATCGTCGGGATGCCGATGAGCGATCTCCTCCTCGCGCCGCCGTACCGCCGCGAGGACCTCGCGCCGTGGTACCCCGAGCTCGAGATCGGCGGGCGGACCACGGTGCTCATCTCGTTGACCTGGCACTTCGGGCGCATCTTCCCCGGCTCGTGGAGCGGGCCGGGCGACGCCACGCCGGTGGCCCCCGACGTGGCGTTGCTGCGGTCGCTCGTGGACACGGCGCTCGAGCACGACGGCCAGGTGCTGCTCTGCCTGCACGATCGCGCCCGCTACGAGCCGAGCTTCCTCGCGGCGATCGAGGCGGCGATGCGGGGCCTGCCGCGCGTCCACGTCAAGCACAAGGACGAGCGGCCCGACAACCTCGCCGATCTGCTGCTCGCCGACGTCATGGTCACCAACCTGTCGTCGTTCGCGGCGTACCACTACGTGTCGGGGCGGCCCAGCGTGCACCTGGTGCCGCGCGCCGACGCGGAGGTCACGTTCGCGCGGATGCGACGCGGCCGGCTCGAGAGCCGCCGCGACGACGTCGACTGGATGAACGCGCCCACGGACACCGGCGGCTTGGTCGCGCGCGACGAACCCGAGGCCGTCGCCGCGCTGCGCACAGCGATGATCGACCCCGACTGTTGTCGTCGACGCGCGCAGCACTGGCTCGAGCGCCGCGTGCACGGCCTCGACGGCGCCACGTGCGAGCGCCTGTTCGGGGTGCTCCGCGAGTTCGCCCTGGGGGACGCCGCCTAGTCCCATGTGCGGCATCGCGGGACTGTTGCTGACCCACGGCGCCGACGCGGCGTCGACCCGCGCGAACGTGCGGCGCATGACGGAGCAGATCCGCCACCGCGGGCCCGACGGCGCCGGGGTGCACTTCGACGACGGCGCGTGCCTCGGTCACCGTCGCCTGTCGATCCTCGACACCGAGCGCGGCGGTCAGCCGTTCGTCGTCGACGGTGGCGCGGTGGCGCTCGCGTACAACGGCGAGATCTACAACTTCCGGGCCCTGCGCGACGAGCTCGTCGATCGCGGCCACACGTTCACCACCGACTGCGACACCGAGGTGCTGACGCGCGCCTGGCAGACCTGGGGCGCCGACGCGCTGCGGCGCCTCGACGGCATGTTCGCGTTCGCGGTGTGGGAGCCGCGGCGGCAGCGGCTGACGCTCGTGCGGGATCGCCTCGGCATCAAGCCGCTGTACTGGGCCCACGTCGGCGGCGCGATCGCGTTCGGCTCCGAGCTCGACGCCGTGATGGCCTCGGGGCTGGTGCCGGGGGACATCGACGAGCAGGCGATCGACGAGTTCTTCGCCTACGGCTACATCGGGGCCCCGCGATCGATCTTCCGCGCGGTCCGCAAGCTCGCGCCGGGGACTCTGGTGAGCATCGAGCGCGGCCCGACCGGCGGCCTCAGCATCACGGAGCAGGTGTGGTGGCGGCTGCCGGATCCCTCGACGACCGCATCCGAGTCGTTCGTGGACGCGAAGGCCCGGCTGCGCGACGTGCTGGGCGCCGCGGTGCGCTCGCACCTGGTGTCGGACGTGCCGCTCGGCGCGTTCCTGTCGGGCGGCATCGACTCGACCGCCGTGGTCGCGCTGGCGCGCGAGGCGGTGGGGCCGTCGCTCGAGACCTTCTCGATCGGCTTCGACGATCCGGCCTACGACGAGACCGCCCACGCGCGGGCGGTCGCGAGCCACCTCGGCACGGTGCACCACGAGCTGCGCATCGGGCCCGAGGCGGTGGCCGATCTCCCCGCGCTCGTGCACGCGATGGACGAGCCCTTCGGCGATCCGTCGCTGCTGCCGACGTGGCACGTGGCGAAGCTCGCGCGAACGCGGATCACCGTGGCGCTCTCGGGTGACGGTGGCGACGAGCTGTTCGCCGGGTACACGCGCTATGCCCACCTCGATCGCGAGCTGCGGCGCCTCGGCGTGGTGCCGCAGGTCGTGCGTCGCGCGGTGTCGGTGGCGGCGCGGCTGTTCGAGCCCGAGGGCCGGCGCCGCAACCTGCTCGAGCGGGTGAGCCTGCCGCCCGAGGCCCACTACGCCCGCTTCCGGTCGATCTTCTCGGAGGAGATGCGCGGCTCGCTGTTCGCCGAGTCGCTGCTCGGCCGCGTGGACATGGCCAAGACCCGGCGCGTGTTCGCGGGGCTGACCCCGGGCATGCGGAGCGGGCCTGCGATCGCGCGGCTGCAGGCGGCGGATCTCACGACGTATCTGCACGACGACGTGCTGACCAAGGTGGATCGCATGTCGATGCTGCACTCGCTCGAGGTCCGGGTGCCGCTGCTGGATCACCACGTCGTGGAGTTCGCCGCGGGGCTGCCGCTGGAGTACAAGCAGGGCGGCGGCATGACCAAGCGGATCCTCCGCGAGCTCGTGCACGACTTCGTGCCGGCGTCGATCATGACGCGGCCCAAGCAGGGGTTCTCGTTGCCGGTCGGGAGCTGGCTGCGACGGGATCTGCGGGGGTTGATGGACGACGCGGTGGGGAGCCGGACGTACCGGGAGTCGGGGTGGTTTCGGCCGGGGTATGTCGAGCAGCTGTGGGCGACGCATCGCAGCGGGCGGCAGGATCTGTCGTGGCCGCTGTGGCAGGTGCTGGTGTTTCATTTGTGGAACGAGCGGACGCGGCCGGCGCTGGCGGCTTGGTCGCGGTAGGTGGGGTGCGGATCAGGGCGTCAACCTGCGGACGAAGACGTCGAGGTTGCCGCGGTCGCCGAGCCGGCGACCGCGCGCGCCCGGAGCCGACTCCGCCTGATCAGCCCCAGCGCAGCTCGACGCGCTCGCAGCCCACCGTCGCGAAGGCGGCCCAGTGGAACGGATCGGCGAACGGCTTGTCGACGCCACTGGCGACGTCCGCGATCGTGTGGGCGAGCTCGTTCTCCGACGCGCGATCGAGCCCGTGACGCATCGTCTCGAGGATGGCGATCGTCGCGGGACGATCGAGCGCGGCGAGCTCGTCGCGTGCCTGACGAACCAACGCGGCCACATCGACCACGCCCGGCTCGCACGCCGCGAGCCGCCGATAGAAGAGCACCGCGAACACCGCACTCGTCACGTCGTAGACCGGCCACAGCGCGCACACGACGACGCCGGCGCCCGCGATGCGCAGCGCACCGGGCAGCCCCTGCGCCTCGTCGACGTCGCCGACGCGCAAGGCTCCCTGCCCCGAGTCGCACGCCGCGAGGAACACCAGCCCGCACGCACCCAGCGCGTCCTCCACGAGGATGTCCGCGGTGGTCCACAGCTCCGCGAGCTGAAGCAACTGCCCGTGCTCGTACGCGCCCCAAAGGCTACCGCGCGTGGCGTGCTCGAGCTGGCGATCGACGAGCGCACCGCCGTCGTCGAGGCGCTCGATCAACCGCCCCGCGTCGACGTCGGCGTAGCGCGAGCCGTCGTCGCGCTCGATCCAACGCCCTGCTTGCTCCGCCGCGAGCGCGAGCGGATCCCCGGCGAGCGGCCAGCCCCAGCGCGCGTCGGGATGCGTGAGCAGTGCCGACCCGAGCGGCTGCAGCGGCCGCGCGAGCCCGTGCCCGGCGAAGTGCAGCACGCCGCACCCCGGCACCGCGGCTCGGATCGCGCCCTCGTCCGCCTTGCCGTCGAGCAACAGCTCGACCTCGCATCCGCGCCCACGCACGAGCGACGCGACCGCGCTCGCTTCGATCTTCGCCATCGGGAGATCGCGGGTCGGATTGCCGACTGCGAGCACCTTCGCTGCGACCGTCGGCAGCTGGCCGCGCGCGTCGAGCCACTCTGCGAGGCTGGGGGCGACGCGCACGTCGAGGCCCGCGAGGCTGGGCAGCGCCCACCACGGGATCAGGTGGAGCACGCGATGCGGAACGATCGTCAGCGCATGCAGCCCATGCTGCTGCACCAGCGCCGCGAGCTGTCGGCCGAGCGCAGCGTCGGACTTGCGCAGCAACAACGCGAGCGCGCGCTCCGGATCGACCGGGCTCGATGCCGCCAGCTCGAGCACCCAGCCACTGAGCTCGTCGGAGCTCTCGTCGTCGAAGAGGAGCCGCACGAGCGCGGCGTGGGGAAGATCGTCGAGCAGCACCGCCGCGCCCGGTCGGTCCGTGTCGCCGGCGGTGATGAGCACCATCAGCAGCCCCGAATGCGTGCAGCCGAAACAGACGATGCCCTCGCCGGGCGCGAGGCGGGCCGCCACCTCGGCGATGCTCGGGGTGGCGAGGCTCGTGGTCGCGAGCTCCGGCCGCGCCGAGCGATAGGCCTCGAGCGAAGCCGCCGACCTGGAGATCTGCGCACCCAACGGATCGCGATCGAGATCGGTCGCCGGGCCAGGCGTGCCGGCGACGCCGCGATCGATCGCTGCGAGCTCGGCCTCGAGCTCGAGCAGGCGACGACCGGCCGGGGATCGCCGCAGCTTCGCCGCGTGACGCAGCCGTAGGCTCTTGATGCGCTCGAACGCCCCGAGCGCGTCGGCAAAGCGACCCCGCCGGGCATGGGCGAGCGCGAGGTTGATCGCGTCCTTGCTGAAACGCGTGCCGAGCTCCTCGATGGCCTCGTCGCTCACGGCGCGCAGATACTCAGCTTCCTCGCGCGGCAAGAGCGGCTCGAGCACCGCGATCGCGCGCTCGTCGTCGCCGAGGCGCACGCGCAGCATGCCCTCGAGCCAGCTCGCGTTCTCCGTCTCGCCGCGATCGACGATCGGCGTCAACAGATCTGCGGCCGCACGATCGTCGCCGGCCTCGTGCAGCTGCAGCGCGAACACCAAGGTGTCCGCATCCGATGCACCCAGCTCGCGCAAGCGATCGATGAGCGGCCGCCCCACCGCGAGGTGATGGGGCGCGCGTCCAGTTGCGCCCTCGCGCGCCGCCACTGCGCTCGTCATGTGCCAGCCCAGCACCGAACGCAGCCCCCTGCGCCGCGACTCGTCGTCGTCGGGGCCGAGCTCGGCGTCGACGATACGCAGGATCTCGGCCGCCACCTCCTCGCCCTGCGCCTCGTCGCACAGGTCCCCGTAGAGCAGGTCGCCGAGCGTGTAGACGACGTGCTCCCAGTCGCGCTCGCCGACGCCCCACGCGGCGCTCTCGCGCAGCTTCGTGGCGACCCAGGCGGTGTCGCGCAACGCGTGGCCGGGCGGCAACCGCATCACTGCATTGCACGCGAGCCGGGCGAGCCCCGGTCCAGCGATGCGCAGCGCATCGACGGCCATCACCGCGCGCCGCTCGTCTTCGTCGGCACGATCGGTGAGCTGGTCGCCGCCCAGCCAGCGCTGGAACGTGTCCGCGCTCGCTTGCTCGAGCGCGGCGATCGCTTGCTGGAGCTCCGCCGGCTCGGCGATCTCGCGCGCGTGGCCGAGCGCGGCGACGAAGCGATGCCCGAACCGCAGCAGCGCGAGCGCGATGACATCCGCGCGCTCGCGCTCGACGTCGGTGGCGAGCGCGCGCTGGATCAGCTCGATCTGCGCCTGCGCCTCGACGACGTCGATGGGGCGCTCATCCGCCATGGTCGTGCTCGTCGACCACGATCTCGTATGCGAGCTCGAAGTCCTTCTCGCGGCGCGTGCCGGCGGCCGGATGGCGACCGACGCCGAAGCCGTGCCTCTGCCCCAGCCAGCTCGCGCGATACAGGCCGAGCGCGACGGGGCTCACCTGCCGCACCAGCTTGTAGGCCAGCTCAGGCCGGCCTGCACCGCGGCGATGTGCGGGCTCGCGGCCGCACCGAGCTGGCCGATCAACGCAGCCACGCTGCCCTCTTCGGCCTCGCGATGGATCAGCGCGGCGAGATCGTCCGAATCGCCCGTGTCGCGCGAGAGCGCGACGTTCATGACGAGGAAGTGCGCGGGCTTGCCGTAGAAGATCAGCAGGCCGTTGTCCTCGCCGGCGAGATCGTCGCCGTCGACGACCCGGGGAAAGCGCACGGTCGTTGGATGGAAGAGCGTCGCCTTGGCGGAGCCGCCGTGCGAGACGATCGCATCGAGGCGGAGGTTCGCGGAGCCGAACCACTTGCCGGTATCGCGTACGACCAGCGGGCGCAGGAAGACCGCGACGTTGCGGCTGGGCTCGACCGCGCGTGCCGTGCTCGGACCGCGCGTCGCTCCCCGAGTGCCCACGAACGCGAGCTCCGCGTCGAGCTCGCCGTCCTCCATCATCCAGTCGGACATCCTGGCTCTCCTTTGCCGTCGGCGAGACCATCGTAGCAGCGGCCCGACTCGGCTGTCGCCGCTCTCCCCAATCCTGTGACGATTCTCGGCGCGAGGTTTGCGGGTACGGACGTGCGATCAAACGGCCACGCTGCGTCCCACGGCGGCCGCCGTGGGTACGCAGGCGCGGTCGCCCCGTGGTCGCGCTAGTCGATCGGTTCGTCGGGCACGAACAGCACGCGGGTGCCGGCGTCGTCGCCGAGCAGCGCGTAGACGCCGTGATGGTTGCCGGCGACCTGCAGCACGCGCTCGGCGGTTCGCGCGCCGAGGTCCGAGGCCGAGATCGTCCGCTCGATGTGGCCGTCGTCGTCCCAGCGGACGATTGCGCGCGACAGCACGCCGCAGACGCTCGCGCCGCAGCGGGCCAGTCGCGCCGCCTCGAGGCCCGCGCCGACGTCGAGGATCGTGGGACCGACCTCGGTGCTACCGGTCGCTGTCGTGCGGACCAGGGCGAAGCCGCAGGCCGGTGACGACGGGGCGGTGCCGCAGGTGCCGGTGCCGATCGACCAGAAGGTCTCGTCGTCGGTGAGCACGCTCGGCTGCTGCTGCCACAGCGTGCTCGGCGGGGGCATCGTCGGGGTGAGCTCGTCGTCGTCCAGGGTGAAGATCCCGGTCGGGCCGCACGCGGTCATCCACAGCGCGTCGCCGGATGGCGAGACCCCGAAGCTCCAAATGCCGCGGCCGGCCGAGACGACCTCGGCGATCGCGTCGTCGGTGTCGACGCGGGCGATGGTGCTGTCGAGGCCGGCGAAGAACTCGGGGAGCAGGGTCGAGAGGACGTCGGCATCGCGGGTCTCGGCGGGGAAGAGGTAGACGTCGCCGTCGTCGTCGAAATCGAGCAACGCGGCCGCGGCGAGGGGCGCGTCGTCCCACGCGAGCGCGCAGTCGGCCCCGTGGGCGCGGTGGATCACGAGGGGCTCGTCGCCGTCCGTGCCCTCGACGACGGCGATGGCGACGCCAGCGTCGCTCGCCGCGATCGCGACGACCTCCCCGGGCGTGGTCACGACGCAGCGCGATCGCGGCTCGGACGCGCTTGCGTCGTCGGTGTCGTCGTCGCGTCGTCGGTGTCGTCGTCGACCTCGGCGGTGACGTCGTCGACCTCGGCGGTGACGCACGCGGTGAAGAACATCGCGAGCGCGGGGATGCAGATGGAGGTGCGGAGCATGGCGGCCTGCGGTCCCCCCTTGGTACGTCGATCCGTCGCGACGCGGAATGCCTGGCGCCGCGCAGCGACCGTGCAAGAATCCCCAGCGATGAACTGGGACGACCTCCGCTTCGTGCTCGCGCTGTCGGACGCGGGCTCCCTGGCCCGCGCCGCGAAGGCGCTGGGGGTCGATCACACGACGGTGGGCCGCCGGATCGAGGCGGCGGAGGCGGCGCTCGGCGTGTCGTTGTTCACCCGCACGACGACGGGCTACGTGCCGACCGCGGACGCCGATCGACTGCTGGCCGGGATGAAGCAGGTCGAGGAGGCGGTGCTTGCGGTCGAGCGCAGCGCCCACGCCGATCGCGGGCGCCTCGAGGGCACGGTGCGCGTGACGTCGCCGGAGACGTTCGGCGTCGCCTACCTCGCGCCGCGCCTCGCCGCGTTCGGGCGCGCGCACCCGGACCTCACCGTCGAGCTCGTGCCGGGGGCCGAGGTCCTCGATCTCGGCCGACGCCAGGCCGAGCTCGCGGTGCGGCCGTTCCGCTCGACCCACGCGAGCCTCGTGGTCCGCAAGGCCGGCGAGATCCGCTACGGCCTGTTCGCGAGCGCGGCGTACCTCGAGCAGCACCCGGTGCACGATGTCGCGGCGCTGCACGAGCACCCGATCCTCGGCGTTCCCGAGGCCAACGCGATCGAGACGATGTGGCTCGAGCGCCTCGATCCGCGCGCACGCCCCAGCTTCGTCAGCAGCGTGTCGCTCGCGCTGCTCGCCGCGACGCGGGCCGCAGCAGGGATCGCCGTGCTGCCGCGCTACCTCGGCGACGCCGAGCCGACGCTGACGCGCATCGCCGTCGACGGCGAACCGACGGAGCCGGTGTGGCTGACCGTGCACCGCGATCTGCGGGACACGCCGCGCGTGCGCGCGTTACTGGATTTCCTCGGCGACGCGCTCGCGAAGGACGCGGCGATGCTCATGGGCGGATGAGGCGGATCTCACCCCTCCGGCGGGGAGTCCCAGTCGGTGACGTCCTCGCCCTTCTCGCGCGACAGGATGTCGATCGCCGCGGCCGCGCCGTCACCCGCGCTGATGATCGCCTGGCTGCGGCCCGGTCGGGCGAGGCGGCCGACGACGTAGACGCCCGGGACGCCAGAGGCGCCGTTGCGATCGGTCGCGATGCCGTGGGCCTCGGTGTGCTCGAGGCCGAGCATCGTCGACAGGCGTGGGCTCTTGCCCTCGGAGAGCACGAGGTACTTGGCCTGCAGCGTCTCGTCGCCGTCGAGCGTCACGGTGAAGCCGCCGTCCGTGCGCGCGACCGAGGCGACCCGCGCGTCGCGGATCGAGCCGCCCATGGCCTCGACCTGCGCCCGCGCGATCTTCTGGAACTCGCTGCCGTGCAGCTCGGGCACGCCGAGGTAGTTGCGCAGCATGGCCCAGTGCATGGCGGTCTTGTCCTGACCGAACACCGTCACCTGCTTGCCGTTCTTCGCCAGGAAGAGCGCGGCACTGAGGCCGCCGGGGCCGTCTCCGATCACGATGACGTCGAGCATGCGTCGGTGCTAGCACGGGATCCGGCCGCTGCGGAGTTGTCGGATCGGGATCGCGGGGTATACCTCCCTCGCGCCGATGACCGCGCCCGACCCGACCGCCGCCGACCCACCGCGCATCGCGGTCGTCGGCGCTGGCCTGGCCGGGTTGATGTGTGCGCGCACGCTCGCCGACCAGGGGCTCGTGGTCCGCGTGTTCGAGCGCTCGCGCGGCCTCGGCGGGCGGTGTGGCACGCGGCGCGACGGCCCGTGGGCCTTCGACCACGGCGCGCAGTACTTCACCTCCCGCGACCCGCGGCTCGCCGCGTCGATGGACGACTGGCGGGCGCGTGGGGTGGTCGCGCGGTGGGAGGGCACGGTCATCATCCGCGAGCGGGGCGGCGCTCGATCGGCGTCCACCGAGCCGAGCGCGACCGATCGCTGGGTCGCGGTGCCGGGCATGGGCGCGCTGGCCCACGATCTCGCGCGCGACCTCGACGTGCAGCGCACGACGGAGATCGCCGCGATCGTGCGCGACGCGGGCGGCTGGCGAGTGGTCGCGCAGGACGGCGGGACGCACGGCCGCTTCGACGCGGTCCTCGTCGCGATCCCGCCCGCCCAGGCCCACGCGTTGCTCGCCCCCCACGCGCCCGCGCTCGCGCAGTCGGCCGCCGCCGCGGTGATGCGCCCGACCTGGGCGACGATGCTCGTGCTGCCGTCGCGCCCCGCGGTCGCGTGGGACGCCGCGTTCGTGAACGACGACGCGATCCTGTCGTGGATCTGCCGCGACTGCAGCAAGCCCGGGCGCGCGCCCGACGGGGCCGAGACATGGGTGCTGCACGCGACGCACGCGTGGAGCGCCGCTCGCCTCGATGCGGACCGCGAGACGATCGCGGCCGCGATGACGACGGCCTTCGCCGCGGTGGTGGGCGAGACCGTCGCGCCGATCCACGCGGCCGCCCACCGCTGGGGCTACGCGGCGGCCGACCCCGGCGGCCTCGACGCCTCGCTGTTCGATCCGAGCCTGGGCCTCGGCGCCGCGGGCGACTGGTGCAGCAGCGCGCGGATCGAGGGTGCGCTCGTCAGCGGCATGGACCTCGCGCAACGCGTGAGGATGTCACTCGTCGCGACGTTGTGATCCTTCGGCCGTTCCCGCCGCGCCGGCAATCGCGGCGACCGATCGAACATCGTTGCGGCTCGCATCGCGGTGCTATCGTGCGCGCCGATGAAAGCCACCTCGATCCTCGCCGCGCTCCTCATCCCCGCCGCCTTCGTCCTCGCCGGCCTCGGCTCCACGCCCGAGGCCGCAGCGGGCGGCGTCCGCCTGCCGCCGGTCGGCAGCACCTGCGAGACGGTGCTCTGCTCGCCCGGCTCGATCTGCGTCGACACGCGCAGCGGTCCGATGTGCGTGCCCGACCCGAACGGGCCCTCGGACAGCTGATCGCCCGCACCGCGTCGGCGCGCCGCCTTCGACGCGCCGACGACCCGTCGTCTACAATGTGATCGTGTACTCGAGCCCGATCGCGGGCTTGCGGAACCGGGGGAAGCTCGCCTTCTTGAGCGCCGCGGCGACGCAGTTGCCCAGCGCCGTCCCGCGGTGCTCGCCCTCGGCGGTGGTCGATTGCACGGCACCGGAGCTGCCCACGATCGACAGCCGGATCTTCACCGTCTCGCCCGCGGCGCCGCCGTGCCTGCCCGCGCACTGCTTGGCCGACGCCTTCACGGCCGCGATGCCCTGGCGCAGCGCCGACTGGGACAGCGTCTCGGGCAGCGATGGATCCGGCGCTTGGATCGTCGGCGTCGCGGGCTCGCGGATCGGCGCGGCAGCGCGGCCGCACCCCGGTCCGGTCGGCTCGAGCACGCACGCGATCGGTACGCCGTCGGTGCGTGGGATCGCTGCGACCTCGGGCGCCCGCGTGCGCGCGGGCTCGCCGTGCCCACGGCTCGCCGCAGCTCGACGCTTCGCCCGGGGGGCCGCCTCGGCGATCGGCCGCGGATCGGCCGGCCCCGACTGCGGCGGCGCGGCGTCGACCCCCGCGGACGTCGACGCGTCGGGGACGAGCTCGACGTCGTCGGGTTCCATGCTCACCGCCGCCTCCACCGGCTCGGGCGCGGGCGTCCGCGTGACGAGCGTGCGCGGCCGGGGATCGAGCGCGACGTAGGCCCCGAGCCCGAGCGTCGCGATCATCAGCAGACCGATCGCCCGCGTCAGCAGCAGGCGCTCGCGGGTGTTCGGCGCCTGCCGCTCGCCCACCAGCGGACCCGCCAGGACGATCGGCTCCGCCGCCGTCCGGGTCACCAGGGCATTCAGCGCGGCACCGCCGAAGTTCGCCGGCACGCGCGACGACCCCGGCGACGGGCCCTCGCGCTCCGCCATCGCCCGCAATCGATCGAGCGAGAAGACGACGGAGTCCTCGCCCCGGTTCGATCGTGGTGCCCCGCCCTCGCGCCCATCACCCTGCGTCGCCATGCCCGACGTCCCACGTGCGTCGGGGGCCCCGAGTTCCTCGCGGCCTCGCGATGCGGGGGGGGCGTCACGGCGCGTCACGGCGCGTCACGGCGCGTGCGTGTCGAGCCAGGCCCGGACCTCGGCGGCAGTCTCGGCCAGCCCGACCTCGACGAACTGCGCGTGCGCCCGCTCGACCCAGGCGCGCGCGCGTGCCCGGCTCCCCGCGAAGGCCCAGCTGCGCTCGCCCAGCTCGCGGAAGATCCGCGCCGTCGTCGGTGTCGCGGGGGATTCCTCCACGCGGGGCAGCAACGCCTGCAGCGGGGTGATGGCCGCCTCGCCCGCGCCCGCCTCTGCCAGGTACACGGCGCGATCGAGCTGCAGCGACAGCTCGTCGTCGCTGCCGGGCGCGGCACCGGTCACCGCGATGGCGCGATCACAGGCGGCCCGCGTCGCGTCGACGTCCCGTCGCTTGGACTCGAGGGAGCACCGCACGAACCAGATCCACGCCGTCGAGGGGCTGTCCGCGCCGCGCCGCTCGACCTCCGCGGCCATGAGCGCGTCGACGATCGGCGACGCCTCGTCGGGCCGCCCGAGGGCGATGAGCCACTCGGCCTTCTGCGCCTCGGGGATCTGCGTCGGCTGGCCGGCCGCGCGGAGCACGTCGATCGATCGATCCGCGAGCGCGAGCGCCTCGGCGTACTCGCCCGCCGCGCCCTCGATCCCCGAGCTCGTCGAGAGGGCGCCACCGTAGGTGTAGTGGGCTTCGCCCATCGCCTCGGCCGTGATCGCGAGCGAGGCCTGCGCGGCTTGCCGCGCCTCGTCGAAGCGCTCGAGGTTCTTCAAGCTGATCGCGAGCTCGCGGTACGCCTCGGCGACATCCGGGTGCACGCGGCCGAGCTCTGCCGTGTACACGTCGATCACCGCGCGGATCGTCGGCACGGCCGTCTCGATGGCGCCGCGTTTGCGCATGTAGCTCGCGAGGTTCAGTGACGCCGTCGCCCACCGCAGCGGCTCGGCGTCGCGATCGATGAGCTCGAGCGCGCGCTTGGACTCGGCCTCGGCGATCTCGAGCTCGCCGGCGTAGTAGGCCCCCACCGCGGCGTTGATGTGCAGCGCCGCACGCTCGCCCGGGGCGAGGCGAGCGGCTTGGGCGGTGGCCTCGGCCCGCTTCACCATCGCCGCGATCGTGGGCCACTCGTCACGGCGCCGGCCCATCACATACAACTGCATGATCACCGCCTTGGCGGCGATCTGGATGTGGCGCGACGCGGTGGCCTCGAGCTCGGCGCGCTCGAGCTCGACCGCCGCCTCGTCATTGCGCGCGAGGTTCGAGAGCAACCGGCCGCGCGTGTACGCGACCTCGGCGACGAGCGGCTGGAATCCGAGCGCGGCGGCGCGTTCGACCTCGGCGTCCACGCGCTGCAGTCCGGCGGCGTATCGCCCCAGCTGCAGGTCGGCGTCGGCCCCGAGCAGCGCCGCGCGCACGGACTCGACCTCGGCGGTGCGCTCGGGCGGCGCGTCGGGCTTGCGCTCGGCGCCGAGCCGCGCATCGTCGACGCAGGCCCCGAGGTCGGGCAGGCCCGTGACGACGCGCACCGCACGATCCACGAGCGCAACGTCGGCGTGCTCGAGCCCGTCGACGATGCCGGTGAAGAACTCACGGCTGCGATCGAGGCAGTCGAGCCGCATCGCGGTGCGGCCCACGTCCATGCTGCCCTGCTGCTGCGCCTCGCAGATCTCCAGCTCGCGTGCGGCCCACGTGTCGGCGTAGGCGTCGAGCTCGGCGATCGTCCTCGCGCTCGTCGGTGCGGCGTAGCGCGCACCGGTCTGGTCGAACGCGGCCGCGATGGCGGTGCGCCGGGCGTCGCCCCACACCTCGGTGAGACCCGGGAGGTTGCTGCACGGGACCGTGGCCGCCGCCGGGTCTGCCTTCGTCGACAGGAGCATCGCCCCCACGCTCGCCGCTGCGATCGCGCCCGCGGCCGTCCACGGCACCCATGTCCGGCGCGTCGGCTCGAGCGCGTGCAGCAGCGCCGCCATCGATGGATGACGATCGTCGGGTCGCTTCGCGAGGCCGCGCAGCAGCGCCGCCTTCACCGGGCGGGGCACCTGCACGCCGGACGGGAACGCCGGCGGATCGGCCTCGCACACCGCGTGGGCGAGCGCGCCGAGCGTTCGGCCCTCGAACGGTCGCTTGCCGAAGAGCGCCTCCCACAACACGACACAGAAGGCGAACTGATCGGCGGCGGGCCCCACCGGCTCGGCGGTGAACTGCTCGGGGGCCATGTACGCCGGCGTGCCGACGAACGCGCCGCTGCGCGTGAGCGTCGCGAACGGCTCGGGCTGCGTGCGCGAGTCGGCCTCGGAGCCCGGGCGTGAGCCGGTGGTCGGGTGCGTGAGCGTCCACCCTTGGAGCGGGGCCACGCTCGGCTCGACCGTCGTGGCCTCGGCCCAGCGCGCGAGCCCGAAGTCGGTGACGAACACGCGACCGCTGCGACTCACCAAGATGTTGTCCGGCTTGAGATCGCGGTGCACGAAGCCAGCCTCGTGCGCCGCCGCGAGTCCGCGCCCAGCCGCGAGCAGCACCGGCCCCACCGTCGCCCAGGTGCGCGGGCGAAGGGCGAGCCACTTCCCGAGCGTCCAGCCGTCGACGAACTCCATCGCCACGAACACGCGGTCGTTCCACGTGCCCACGTCGTAGACCGGGATGACGTTGGGGTGCGAGAGCTTGGCCAGCGCCCGCGCCTCGCGGAGCAGACGCTGGCTGTGCGCGTCGGCGTCGACATGGCCGGACGTGCGCAGCACCTTCACGGCGACGCGTCGCTGCAGCTCCGGATCGTCGGCTGCGTAGACGATGCCCATGCCACCGATGCCGACGATCTCGATGACGCGGTAGCGCCCGATCGTCGCGCCGGCAGACAGCGCGTCCGACCGCCGTGCCGGGGCGCTGGCTTGCCCGATGGACCCGTCGGGCCCCGTGGTGGGGATCCGCGAGCCCGCGAACACGCGGATCATCTCGGAGACGACGGCCTGACACGCCGAGCACGCGTCCATGTGGCGCTCGAGCGCCTCACGCTCGGCGGCGCCGAGCTCGTCCGCGAGGAACGCCGCGATCGCGTCCTCGCTCGGGCACGCGCTGGACTCCGCCTCGGGCACCTCGCGGATGATAGCGCCGGGCGAGGTCGCCACCCAAGGCGCTCCAGGGCCCCTCAACCGAAGTCGGTCGGGAGCCCTGCAGCACGGAACATGTTCACCAGGCTGGCCTTGTCGACCGCCTTCATCCACGCCTCCCTGGGCTCGATGAGGTCGCGCTGCACCAGGCTGAAGAGGGCGTCGTTCATCGTGACCATGCCCTGGCTCTTGGCGGTCTGCATCACGTTGGCGAGCTGGAAGGTCTTGCCCTCGCGGATGAGCGCCGAGACCGCGGTCGTGGCGAGCAGGACCTCCTGGGCTGCGACGCGGCCGCCGCCCTTCTTCTTGCAGAGCACCTGGGCGATGACGCCCTTCAGCGACTCGGCGAGCATCACCCGGATCTGCGCCTGACGATCGGCGGGGAACTGATCGATCATGCGGTCGACGGTGCTGGTCGCCGTCGTCGTGTGCAGCGTGCCGAAGACCAGGTGGCCGGTCTCGGCGGTCTCGATCGCGATCGCGATCGTCTCGAGGTCGCGCATCTCGCCGACCAGGACGATGTCGGGGTCCTCGCGCAGCGCGGCCCGCAGCGCGTTCTTGAAGCTGCGCGTGTGCGAGCCGACCTCGCGCTGGTTGACCAGGCACTTGATGTTCGGGTGGATGAACTCGACCGGGTCCTCGATCGTGATGATGTGATCGGTGCGGTGCTTGTTGATGTAGTCGATCATCGCGGCCAAGGTCGTCGACTTGCCCGAGCCGGTCGGGCCGGTCACCACCACGAGGCCCTTGGACAGGTGGCACAGGTCGATGCACGCCTTGGGCAGCCCGAGCTGCTCGGCGGGGATGATCGTGATCGGGATCTGCCGCAGCACCGCGCCGACGCCCTTGCGATCCTCGAAGACGTTGACGCGGAAGCGGGCGACGTCGGGGATCTCGTAGGCACAGTCGGCGTCGCGCAGCTCGGCGAAGTCGCGCTGGGCCTTGTCGTTCATGATCTCGCGGACGAGCGCGTGGATCTCGTCGGAGCTGAGGATCGGTCGGTCGTTCAGGTACTGGATCTCGCCGTCGACGCGCAGGATCGGGTGGTTCTGCGCCGACAGGTGGAGGTCGGACGCACGCCGCGCCAGCATCACCCGCAGGAGTTCGTCGATGCGCTTGGCGCCGGCGAAGCTCGCGATCGGCGTCGGCGCGGGCGTCGGCTCGCGCATGCGCGGCGCGGGCGTGGGGTCGTGCATGCGCGGCACGGGCGTGGGGTCGTGCATGCGCGGCGCGGGCGTGGGGTCGTGCATGCGCGGCGACGGGACGGCGTCGGGGATGCGACCCAGCGGCTCGGGGCGGGTCGGCTCGCTGGGGCGCGAGACCACGGGCTCGGGGCGCGTCGGATCGTTCGCCCGCGACATCACCGGCTCGCGCGCCGCCGGGCGGGCGCCGATCGTCTCCGGCCCCTTGGCGGCGGCGCTGCGCTTCGCGGGTCGCAGTGACACCACGAGGTCGTTGCCGCGTCGCGACACCTCGAGCAAGTACTCGACGCCGACGTACGTGTGCGTGCGCCGGTGCGGTCGCACCGGGCTGATCTCGCGGATCTCCCCGGGCGTGAGCAGCTCCGCCACGAGCTGGGAGATCGCGGCGGCCGACACCGGCGCGCCGCCCTGGGCCGGCAGTCGGCCCCCGACGTAGACGGCGACCGGATCGCCGGGCACCAGCTTCACCTCGTCGGCCTGGGTCTGGCGGAGGATGTCGAGGTACGACGAGAGACTGGGCACGCGGACTCCCTGGCGAAGCCGGACGATCGTACACGAGCGGTGAGACCGCGGGCGTGCGGATGCGGGCCGCGATCGTCAGCGCGTTCGCTTGCGCGCGGTCGTCGGGTGGCCTGGGGATCGTGGCGAGGCGCCGAGCAGGGCGAGGTCGGCGAGGTCCTTCGGCCGCCCGGCCGCGCGTTTGTTGGCGACCAATGCAGCGAGTCCCACGAAGGGGACCTTGCCGATCTCCGTGTCGACGCGGATCCGCGTCGCCCATGCGCGCGTGAAGGCGACGCCGGAGATGCGCGTGAGCACGTCGATCCGGAAGGGTGGCACGCCGATCATGAACACCTTGCCGGGCGTCGCGAGCAGAGTGGCGTCCGGGGCAGCCTCTCCGAAGCCGAACTCGACCAGCACCTCGCGGAGTCTTCGCCCGTTGGCGAGGCTCGCCTCGACGAACACGTCGAGATCCTACCAAGCAATGGGAAGGGACGGCCCGTCCCTTCCCTCCGTCGGGCAAAGCCCGCCGGAGCCTCCTATCCCTCCATCGCTTCGCTCCTTGCCTTCGTCGCGGGTGAACGCTCCGCGTTCATCCGCAACTCACCTCGCGCAGAGCCTCGACCGCTGCAAGCCGCTCGGAGGGCGTCGATGCCTCGGCCTCGGCGCGGGCGAGACCGTCCTGGGCCTCGAGGGTCGTCACGACCAGTGTGGGCTTGCGGGACATCAGACAGCAGAGCGTACGCCCGTTCGACCGCGCCGGGTACCCGCCCGCGATCCCGCCCGCTTGGTCGAGCCCGCGCCCTGGTGCTACCGTCCTTCGCGCTCGAGGCGGGCCCCGAGCTTGCGAACGCCGCGCTGTCCCCATGGCCGATCACCAGCGCTTCGAGCTCTTCGCCGACCTCCTCGTGCGGCGTTTCCCCGAGGCGAAGCGCGTCTACGACGTGGCCGGCGGGATGGGCAAGCTGAACGCGGCGCTGCGTGCCCGGGGACGCGAGTGCCTGAGCTTCGATCGGCGGCTCAAGCACCTGGACGTGCCCTTCGCCGAGCGCGAGTTCACGCTCGATGAACCCTGCGCCGCGGACCTCGTCGTCGGCATGCACGCCGACGGTGCGACGCGGATCATCGTCGAGTACGCCGCACAGCACGGCTTGCCCTTCGCGGTGGTGCCCTGCTGCAGCGACAACTCGATGCCGTACAAGCCGTGGATGCGGCACCTGGACGAGCTGGCGCGCGGGCTCGGGCTGCAGACCGAGGAGGTGGTGCTCCCGATGAGGGGCCGCGCACGGACGCTGCTGGGGTGGCCGTCGCGAGTGCAGACCGACGATTCACTCGACCGGGATGACCGCGGGCGCGCCAGATCGGGGCAGTGAGCCGCTCGCTGCCCGAATTCGGCCGGGATCTCGCCATCCCGGGCGAGTGAACCCGTCGGTGCGCGCCGCCGCCGATCCGCACTACGATGCCCCCGCGTGAACTCGCCTCGCCCCTGTCCCGCCTGCGATCACACCGTGTCGAGTCACGCCTTCGTCGTGGCCGGCTTCACGCACGTCCGCTGTGCATCGTGCGGCACGGTGTTCGTGTCGCCGCTGCCGGGACTCGACGTGGTCCAGGCGACGTACCTGCGGCCGGACTACCACGAGACCGCCGAAGCCTCGGCCGCGCGGATGCAAGCGGAGGCCGAGGCCCGCGTCGACACGCTCGCGGCGATGGGTGTCCGTCGGATCGTCGAGGTCGGCTGCGGGCCCGGGCACTTCCTCGACGCCGCGCGCGATCGTGGGCTCCACATCGAAGGGGTCGATCCCGCCCGCACCGCGGCCGAAGCGGCGCGTCGCGGACACCTCGTGCACAAGCTGTGGCTCGAGGACTTCGCGCCCTCCGAACCCTTCGATGCGCTCGCGCTGTGGGAGGTGCTCGAGCACCTGCCGCGGCCGTCCGAGGCGCTCGCGCGGATGATCGAGTGGCTCGTGCCCGGTGGCGTCGTCGCCCTGTCGACGCCGAGCATGTCGGGCATCCCGGCGCGCGCGCTCGGGGCCCGCTTCCCGATGGTGACGCCGCCCGATCACCTCGAGCTGTTCACGCGCGAGGGCCTCTCGCGCTTGCTCGAGCGCAGCGGCCTGCGGGCCGAGCGGTGGACGAGCTTCTCGAACCTCGGGCCCGCCGCGATCGCCCGCGGGCTGCGGCGCTTCGCCTTCGGCCGTGCGCCGTGGGCCGCGCCGGTCGTCGACGTGCTCGCGAAGATCGGCACCGCGCCCGCGAAGTGGATGGACGCCGCGGGGTACGGCACGTCGTTCGAGGTCTACGCGCGACGCCGCTGACGTGGGCGCGACGAGGTGGCGACGCGGCGGATCCCATGTCAGGCTCGGGCCGCACCATGGCGAGCAAATCCGAGTCCGGGCACGACATCACGCCGCTGACGGCCGACGAGCGCGAGACCCTGGCGGCGGGCCTCACCCCCGAGGAGCGCCGCGTGATGCTCGACCACGGCACCGAGCGCCCGTTCTGCGGCGGCCTGCTCGACAACAAGGAGGACGGCGTCTACGCGTGCCGCCTGTGCGGCCTGCCGCTGTTCCGCTCGCAGGCCAAGTTCGAGTCGGGCACCGGTTGGCCGAGCTTCTTCTCGCCGTTCGACCCCGATCACATCGCCACGATCCGCGACGTGAGCCACGGGATGATCCGCACCGAGATCCGCTGCCGCCGCTGCGACGCGCACCTCGGGCATGTCTTCCCCGATGGCCCGCGACCCTCCGGCCTGCGCTACTGCATGAACTCCGCCGCGCTCGCGTTCGTGCCGGCGCTGCCCCCGGGCCAGCGGTAGTGCACCTCCCCGCACCCGCTCGTTTCGCGTAGTCTCCCGGGCCGATGGCAGCCCGACGGGACCCGAACAGCATGAGCGCACGCGTGGCCCGCATGGGGCTCGCCGCCCTGGGTGGGTGG
>LNFB01000348.1 GCA_001464385.1 Deltaproteobacteria bacterium Ga0077550
TCGGAGTCGGCGGTGCGCAGGCGTGACGGCGACGTGACCACGGCGGGGGGACCCGCGCGTGCGGGCTGGGCTACGCTCGTTCGATGCGCGGGGATCGTCGGAACGCAGCAACGCTCTGCGGCGGGGTCGTCCTGCTCGTCGCGTGTCACGAGCCGACCGGGCGACGTGGTCACGAGGGGCCGATCGTCGTGGTCCCCGTGGACGCGGACGCCACGACGATGCGCACCGCCGAGGCGCTCGTCGACGGCCTCGATCGCATCGTCGGGCAGGGCGAGCTCGTCACCCTCGAGACCGTCGAGGACGACGCGGTCGCAGATCTGGGCGCATCGGTGGCGATCGTGCTCGAGGGCGAGCGCAACCACGAGCGCTTCGACGCCGCGCGGCTCGAGGCGTTGGGGCCCTCTGGCTTCGCGATCGAGCACGAGCTGCGGGGCGATCGCGCGCTGGTGTGGACGGCCGCGAACACCCGGCTGTCGCGGCAGTACGGCAGTACGCGGCCTACGAGGTCCTGCGTCGGCTCGGGACCCGGTTCTACCACCCCGAGCAGGAGTACGTCCTCGAGCTCACGCCGGAGCAACTGCAACAGCGGATCGTCGTGCCGACGATCCTGCAGCCGGGAGGTGCCGATGCGATCCCGGACTTCGCCTGGCGCTCGTGGTCGTTCCACTCGGCCCACCCGCTGGAGCACCTCGAGGCGTTCTCCGACGGCGACCACCCGATCGACGAGGCCGAGCGGGTCAACGACTGGATCGTCGCGAACCGCGGGAACCGCTTCCGTGGCGCCGGTCGAGGGATCGCCGATGTCGACGCCGCGTCACGACGCGCCGCCGAGCTCGACGAGCTGCGCGAGACCCTCGGCTTCGCCCGCGGCGCGGGGATCACCCTGCACAACCAGCAGCAGGGCGCGACCGCGGAGATCGATCCGAGCCTCGACACCCCGGTGCAGAAGCAGATCGCCGAGGTCGTCGCGCGCAACCTCGCCATGGCACCCGAGGCCGAGTGGTTCGGCATCCACTTCGGCCCGACGGAGTTCACCACCACCCCGGATCTCGAGACCGTGCAGTGGATCGAGTGGGCGGCAGCGGCGGCCCGCGCCGAGCGTCCCGGCATCGCGATCGAGATCAACGATCACACCACCGGCGCGCAGCCCAGCCCCAACTTCGACGACCTCGGCTGCGCCAACCAAACCAACGACGCGGGGCGCATCGACTACTACGACCTCGCGTTCCACACCGATCCGAGCCTCGGTGTGTCGGTCCACACGGTGATGTTCTATCCGCTCGAGGGCGACGCGCGGGTCTACGCGCAGCGATCGTTCGCCCACAAGCTCTGCCTGATGCAGCGAGCCTCGGCGCAGGGTCGGCCGCTCACGTACTTCCCCGAGGGTTCGTGGTGGCTGAGCTTCGACAACGCGGTGCCGATGTACCTGCCGCTGTACCTCGCGACGCGTCACCGCGACATCGAGCTGCTGCGCCCCTTGCTCGCGCGCAACGGTGGCAGCCTCACCGGGCATCGCATGTTCGACAGCGGCCACGAGTGGGGCTACTGGCAGCAGGACTATGCCGTGGGGCTCTGGGCGTGGAACGCCGAGCTCTCGCTCGACGACGCGCTCGGCGAGATCCTCGATCCGCTGTGCGGCGCGGAGCTCGGGATGTGTGAGGGCAAGGCCGAGGCGCTCGCGGTGATGCACGAGGTGATCGACCACCAGCGCGAGATCTTCCTCGAGCGCAGCGACGGCGCGGGTCGACCGGGCGGGCTCTACACCTACTTCGCCGGCGAGGACGACGCCGATGTGATCGCGGCCGCCAGCGGGCTCGAGTTCCGGCCGGTGCGCCCGAGCTTCGCGGCGACGATGGCGTACGGGGCCGACCAGCGCGCCGCCTTCGAGAGCATCGACCTCGCGGCCCTCGAGGCGAGCGCGGAGGCCCACGCGGGATGGGCCACGCGCATGACCGATCTCGGGGGCTCGGTGCCGCCGGCCGCGGGCCCTTGGCTCGACGAGATCATCGACGGTCTCGCGATCGTCGGCACGCGTGCTCGGCACACCGCCGCGCTCTACCGGGCCGTGCTCGCCTACGCGGATGGCGACGAGGTCGCGGCCGCCGACGCGTGGGCGCGCGCCGAGGCGGCGCTCGAGGACGCGGCGACGATCGTCGCCCGACGCGAGGCGGCGTATCGCTATCCCGCCGCGCAGACGTTCGGCGGCGGTCTCACCCCGGAGACCGCGGTGCCCAACGGCACCACGTACCCGTACCGCGTCCACACGAAGACCCATCTGCTCACGTACTGGCGCAACCGCCACGACGAGGTCGCGACGATCCTCGAGGGCGGGCTGCCGACGGACAGCGGGCGTGTGTCGATCCGCGACGCGCTCGCCGACATCGGGGAGCCGCTCGACGTCACCTGGCCCGATCTCGACGCGCTCGAGGGTGAGGTCTCGTTCGGGGCGCTCGGGACCTTGCAGCCGCCCGCGGGCATGCTCGACACGGGCACCGCGCCGGGTGTGTTCCCCGTCGACGGGCTGCTCGTCGCCGAGGATCGCGAGCTGCCGGTCGCGGGATACGTCGCGCGCACGTCGGTCCTCGCCCGTACCCCGCGTGACGGCCTGACGCTGACGGAGCCCGCCGCGCCGACCGCCCAAGCCGTGCTGAGCAGCGTCTTCCCGGCGATCGAGTGGGGGATGGTCGCGGTCAGCGGTCAGCTCGTCATCGCCGTCGACGACGACGATGACGGGGTCGTCGAGCACGACGCCACGTTCGTCACCGACGTCGTCGTCGCCGCCGGACAGTTCACCGCGACGCCGATCACCCTCGAGATCCCGGTCGCGCTCGGCTCTGGCGGGCTGCCGGTCGCGGTGACGCTGCGCGCCGCGGTGTTCTCGGGCGCGTCGAACTCGGACGGGTTCGGTGACGCGATCGATGCCGAGGGCGAGATCGAGATCGATGACCTCGTCCGCGCCCTCGTGGAGCTCGCTGGGTTCGACGAGCAGGGGGCCCTCGACACGCTCGCGTCCCTGCTCGGGTTCGACGCCGCGAGCCCACCGGCGACGGTGCCCTTCGCCGCCCGCTTCGCGTTGACCGGCGGATGAGCGCCGCTAGAACCGGACCCGCAGCCCCGCACCGCTCGTCTGCACCGCGACGTCGCGCCGGGCCCTGCGCATGCGCGTCGCGCCCGTGGCCGTGAGCACCGTGCCCACGATCGCGAGCGCGGCACCCAGCGACATCACGATGTCGGTCGTCAGCGCGAGCGACTGCCCGCGATCGACGAGGTCGCGGCGGCGCACCGGGTTGTCCTCGCGTTGGAGCTCGGACTCGGTGCTGCGGGCGAACGTTCCGGTGAGCGCGCTGGCCACCAGCATCGCGGCGCCGCCGGCGAGCAGCCCGATGCCGGTGTTCCGCATCGCCCGTCCTGGCGCGTTCGGGCCGGCTCGAGCGTCGTCACGCTGCGGTGGCGCCTCCGGTGCGCTCACCCGCGGCGGCGGCACCGGAGGCGACGTCGGCTCGAGCGAGGTGCGGATGCGCGTCAGCACCTCGATGCGCTGCGACGCCCGATCGCGCTGTTCGAGCTCGACGCCCGGCTCGGCGACGAAGCGTCGGTAGTACACCACCGCCTGATCGAGCTGTCCGGCCTCCTCGTGGATGCGGCCGATGTTGTAGAGGAACCGCGGGTCGGGCTTCGTCGCGTAGGCCCGCTCGAACGCCGCGATCGCGCCGTCGAAGTCGCCGGCGTCGAACGCTGCGCTGGCCTCGGTCACGATCGCGGCGACGTCGGGGGAGTCCGTCGCCGCGGATGGTTGCAGGTGCGCGAGGGGCAGCGGCGCGGTCGCGATGCTGGTCGCGACGATCCAGGCGAACGATGCGGTCATGGTGTGTCGACTCCGAGCAGCTCGCTCGAGCGAGGCTTGGCCTCGGCGCCGTCGACGAGCAGGGCGGTGGACTTGGGCGGCTTGACGGCGGGCGGCGCGGCGGCTCCCGCGGGGGTCGGCGACGCGGCTGCGGTGACGGGTGACGGTGGACCCTTGCGAGCGTCGCGACCGCGGTGCCGTCGGGCGGCCGGCGGCGAGGGCTCGGCCTCGGTGGGGATCACGACCGGCGCCTCGATCGGTGCGTCGACCCTCGGGATCGGCGTTGGGATCCGCTCCTTCGCCGTGGGCGCGGCCGGTGGAGCGGCCACCACCGCGGGGGGCTCGGCGGCCATCGCCGCAGGAGCGAGCGTCGCGGTGACCGTCGCGGGATCGCCGACCTCCTCGCGATCCGGAAGGAACGCGATCGCCAACGCGAGGCCGATCGCGATCGTGCCGACGACGGCCGCGGCGATCCAGCGCCGCCGCGGCGCGGGCTCGATCGACGCAGGGACGTACGTCATGCCGCCGGTGTCCGCGGTGCTCCGCGCGGGCTCGGGCGGTGGCGATGCGGGGATGGTGTCGACGGTGCTGGGTCGCCTGGGCGGGAGTCGGCCGAACGCGGTCGACTCGTCCGAGCGACCCGGCGCGCGCGTGCTCGGCAGCTTGAACAGGGCCTTGGGCACCGCGTCGATGAGCCGCTCGACCACCGCGTTCCCGTTCGCCGGGCGCGTCCGCGCGTCGCCGTTCAGCATGTCGTCGAGCAACGCGATCAACGCGGGCGGCAGGTCGTCGCGGCGCGCGGACGCGTCGCCGATGCCGAACAGCAGCTCGTGCATGAGCAGCCCGACCTCGAAGACGTCCGCGGCCGGCTCGTCGTGCGCGCTCGCAGGGATCGGCGGCCGACCCGAGAGCCTGGGCAACAGGCGCGCGTGGCCGAAGTCGACGAGGCGGATCGCGAGCGAGCGGCCGGCGATGTCGCCGATCGACACGTTGCGCGCGGTGATCGGCCCGACCGCGATGCCCCGCTCGTGGGCGTGGCCGACGGCCATGAGCACCTGCGCGGTGATCGGCACGAACTCGTCGAGCGCGAGCGTGGCCCCGTCGGCGAGCAGCGTGTCCGCGACCCGAGATCCGCGGAACCGCTCGCTGACGATCCACGCTTGGCCTCGATGTTCGCCCCACTCGAGCATCGGCACGATCTTGGGGTGCTCGAGCCCGCGCAGCGCCGCCAGCTGCTCGCGCACCGTCGCGGTCGTCGTCACCACGAGTGATCGCAACAGGACCTCGCGCTGCAGCGCGAGCGACCAGCACACGGTTCGCTCGCCGAGCTCGTCTGGTTCCAGCGGTGTCCGCAGCTCGAGGCGCCCAAACAGCGGACCACCCGGCTGGACCAACGCGTCGCAGGCCGCACTTCGGGGACGCATCGCGGAGCTGGACTATCAGAGGCGAACAGCGCCAGCAATCGCGCCGAGCCCCACAGACGCGATCGTCGACGCATGTACACGTCGGCGTTGCACGGTGCGCGCGGCGCTCGACGCGTGTCCATTGGATCGTCGTCGCGCGATCGACTCCGTGACGTCAGCGACGCATTCACGTCGACGTCGCCTGACGTCGGGTCGCTACAGGTCGTTCGCCATGATGCACCGCCTCGCGCTCAGTCTCGGCCTCGTCGCTGGTCCCACCGCGTGCTCGGTGCTCCTCGACTTCGAAGAATGCGAGGTCGACGAACAGTGCGAAGCCGGCGGCCAGTGCACGGCGGGTCGCTGCCGAGCCGCCGAGGCCCAGAGCATCGAGGTGATCGGCCCCATCACCGAGGACACCACGTGGGAAGCGCCGAACACCTACGTGCTCGATGCGGTGGTCTACGTGGAACCCGGCGTGACGCTGACGATCCGATCCGGCACGCAGATCCGCGGCCGCGAGGGGTCGGCGTTGATCGTCCAGTCCGGCGCGACCTTGATCGCGCGCGGCACCGAGTTCGATCCGATCGTGTTCACCAGCGACAAGCCCGAGCGCTCGCGCGTCGCGGGCGACTGGGGCGGCGTGGCGCTGCTCGGGCGGGCCCCGGTGAACGTGGCGGGGGCGGTCCTCGAGGGCGTCGACGAGGCGGACCGCGTGGCCTTCGGCGGCTCCGATGCGACGTGGTCCTGCGGGGTGCTCGAGTACGTGCGGGTCGAGTTCGCCGGCTTCGCGATCAAACAGGACGAGGAGCTGAACGGGCTCACGCTCGCGGGCTGCGGGAGCGGGACGCTGGTCTCGCACGTGCAGGTGCACTACGGCCTCGACGACGGCATCGAGGTGTTCGGCGGCGCGGTGAACCTGCGCAACATCGTGGTGACGCGCGCCCAGGACGACTCGATCGACTGGGATCTCGGATGGGTCGGCGCCGCGCAGTTCGTCGTCGCGCAGCAGGATCCCGAGGGCGACAACGGCTTCGAGGGATCGAACAACGGCGACGACGCGGACGCCGTGCCTCGCTCGTCGCCGCGCTTCTACAACGTCACACTGGTCGGATCGGGCTCCACGGGGAGCCAGCGGGCCATGACGTTGAAGGAGGGCACCGCGGGGACGATGCAGAACCTGGTGATGATCGGGCATCCGCTCGAGGGCATCGACATCAAGGACGCGGCGACCGTCGCTCGGCTGCAGGCGGGCGAGCTGGTGCTGTCGAACGCGATGATGTTCGACATCGGCCCCGAGGGGACGACGTACTTCCCCTCGCTCGAGGACGAGACCGAGATCATGGTCGACGACGAGCGAGACGACGACGAGGGATTCGACGAGTCCGCGTTCTTCACCGCGGCGTCGACGGTCGTGCTCGGCGTCGATCCCGGGTTGCCCGCGCCGTTCGACCTCGAGGCCCCCGTCTGGGTGCCGCTCGGGGACGCGCCGCTGCAGGCCGGAGGCGCCCCGAGCGGGACGCCGTTCGACGGATTCGACGAGCTCGCCGCCTACGCCGGCGCATTCGAGCCGGCGACCGCCGCCCCGTGGACGGCGAACTGGACCCGGTTCCCCCGCGACTGACGGAGTGTCGCCGGTGCGTGATCAATCCGCCGGGTGGCCAGTCTACCCCCTCGATGACAACGCGCTCCGACCACCGCTCGTTCCTGCGCCGGGCCGCCCTGGCCGCGCTCGTCCTCGCCAGCGGCTGCGACAAGATCTCGAAGATGTGCTTCGACGGGTCCTCCGAGCCCGTGCACCTGCAGGTGAGCGCCTGCGGTGAGCTCTGCGAGAAGGACGATCAAGAAGCCTGCGGCCGCATGACCAAGCTCGCG
Source organism: Deltaproteobacteria bacterium Ga0077550 (assembly GCA_001464385.1). GTDB lineage: Bacteria > Myxococcota_A > Polyangia > Nannocystales > Nannocystaceae > Xiheibacterium > Xiheibacterium aquaticum. The sequence continues at coordinate 7,120 of LNFB01000348.1, forward strand.
ATCCCGGCCTGCGCCGAGCAGCATGACCGCGAGACCTGCGCGTGGATGTGCAACTACTCGCCGACCGGGGGCAAGGAGCTGTTCTGCGACGAGCTGGCGAAGCTGCCGTCGCCGCCGCTGACGCCGACGCCGTGACGCTCGAGGATCACGCGGCGCGATCGATGGTCGCGGCGCGGACCGGCAGCGCGACCACCGTGCCGGTGCGCTCGAGCTTGCGCCAGCCGTGCCGCGAGCCGGCGATCACCGCGAGCATCGCCCGGAAGCTCACCAGGTAGAGGAACTGCCGGTACGTGAAGCGCTGCACCAACAGCAGGGGCAGCCAGCGCATCGGCTTGCGATCGAGGCGGAACGCGAGGGCCGACGCCAGCAGATCCATCGCGAGGAAGCCGAGGTAACCGGAGAGCACGGCCGACCACGCCCCCGTCGCGATGGCGGCGACGAGCGCGGCGTCGCCGATCGGGCTGACGATCGGGAACAGCACCTGGAACAGCAGGACGTTGGGCAGCGCAACCCAGCCGAGCGTGCCCTTGCCGAGGCTGCCGCGGTGCTTGGCGAGGCACTGGTAGGTGCCGTAGGTCCAGCGGAAGCGCTGCTTCCACAGCGCGCCCAGGGACAGCGGCGCCTCGGTGCGGCCGACCGCGCGGCTCTCGTAGGTGATCCGTCCGCCGCGACGCAGCACGCACAGCGTCAGGTCGGCGTCCTCGACCAGCGTGTCGTGGCTGTAGCCGCCGGCGGCGACGACGGCCTCGCGTCGCCACGCCCCCAGCGCGCCCGGGACCACGCCGATGCAGTTGAGCGCCGCGAAGGCGCGACGATCGAAGTTCTGGCTGGTGACGTACTCGATCGCCTGGAACGCGGTGAGGATCGAGCCGACGTTGCCGACCTCGACGTTGCCGCACACCGCGTCGACGCGCGGATCGGCGAAGTGCGCGACCATGCGACGGATCGCGTCGGGCGCGACGACCGTGTCCGCGTCGACGGCGACGATGATCTCGCCCTTCGCCATGCGGATGCCCAGGTTCGCCGCCGAGGCCTTGCCGCCGTTGGCCTTGCGCAGGCACCGGACGCGCGGCTCGACGGCGGCGATGCGCTCGGCGACCTCGGAGGTGTCGTCGGTCGAGCCATCGTCGATGACGAGGATCTCGAGGTCTTCGTACTCGCCGGCGAGCAGCGAGCGGATGCTCGCCTCGATCACCTTGCCCTCGTTGAACGCGGGCAGCAGCACGGTGACCAGCGGGCGGTGCTCGGGGTTCGGCGCGACCGCGACCGGTCGGCGCAGCACGAGGACCGCGAGCGCGACGATGCGCGCCGCCGCGAGGATCGTGCAGATCGCGAAGAGCCACTGCAGCGCCGAGGCCCCGCCGGCGCGCGCGTGGGTCACCGCCCACGTGCCGGTGCCGACCGCCTCACTCACGCTCGACAGTGCCGGGGTGAGCTCGGCGCGGCTGCGGCCGAGGTAGGCGTCGAGCCCGACGATCGGGTGACCGCGGCGGCGCAGCTCGGGGATCACGGTGCGGAGCGCCGCCACGGTCGCGCTGCGATCACCGCCGCCATCGTGCAGCACGACGACGCGGCCGCCAGCCTCGACCTGATCGAGGATCGCATCGGTGATCGCGTCGGCGTCGCGGCCCGACCAGTCGGCGGGATCGACCGACGCGCCGACGTAGGCATAGCCGGCGTCGAACGCCGGGGCTTGCACCGCGAGCGCCTCGGTCGAGCCGGTGTCGAGCACCGCCGTGTAGGGCGCGCGATACAGCCGGATCTCGTGGTCGACCAGCGACTCGAGCAGTCGAGCGGTGCGCTCCAGCTGGGTCGCCGCCTCGTCGGGGCCAAGGCGCGCCATGTCGGGGTGATCCCAGCTGTGACTGGCGACGACGTGACCGGCGTCGGCGATCTCGCGCACGATCTCGGGGGCGTCGGTCGCCGCGGTGCCGACGAGGAAGAACGTCGCGGGCGCGGCCTGTTCCGCGAGCACCTCGAGCACCGCGGGTGTCCACGTCGGATCGGGTCCGTCGTCGAAGGTGAGCACGACGCCGTTGCCGTCGGCGTCGCCGAGGCGCTCGACGACGGTGGGCGCAGGCGGGGAGACCACCGCGGCGCGCACGACACGGCCGTCGTCGTCGAGCACGATCTCGCGCCGCCCCGGCTTCGCCTCGAGGCGGCGCACGATCACGTCGCCCGCGCCGTGATCGATCGGCGCTTCGCCGGCGGCGATGCTCTCGAGCGCGCGGGTGCGGGCCGCGGGCCCGTCGGCGGCGAGCGTGGCCCACCACGAGGGATCTTCGCCGCCGGCCCGCCACAGCGCCGTGCGATCGAGGCCGCGCGCGGCGAGCAGCGCGAGGGTGTCCGCGCCCGCAGCGGCGTCGAGGCACCACACCTCGTGGTCGATCGCGCCGTCGCGGTACTGCCAGCGCAGGTTCGCCGAGGCCGGATCTGTCTGCGGCTGCGCGCCGACGAGCGCCGCCAGGGCGAAGCCCTCGGGCATCGTCATGGAGCGCGTCGGTGCGTCGCTCGACGCCCAGTCGTAGCAGTAGCCGCCCAGCGCGACGACGAGGCGATCCGGATCGACGCGGGCCAGCGCGGCGTCGAGCTGCGCGTCGACCCACGATCGCGCCGCGATCGGTCCGGGCGCGCTGCCGCCGTGGTGCTGGTCGTACGCCATCACCACGACCGCGTCCGCGACCGCGGACAGCCGACCGAGATCATAGGCCGCATCGCCGACGGTGACATCGACGGTGACACGGCGACCCGACGGGTGCAGCGCGGCCCGCAGCGCGGCGACGAACATGACGAGGGGCGCCGCGTCCTCGGGCGCGAGGGCCTCGAGGTCCACGTTGATGCCGTCGGCGCCGCGCGCGATGACCTCGTCGGCGAGCGCCGTCGCGACGCAGGCGCGGGTGTCCGCGTCGGCGAGCATACGCGCGGTCGCGTCGCTGGCCCACGTGTCCCCCGCGAGGTTGGCGACGCGCGGGAGCACGAGCGCGTCGCCGTGCTCGAAGGCGATCGACGCCTCGGGGTGGACCTCGATCGCGCAGCCGGGGCCCGTGACGCGGAACCAGTCGGGGGCCACCGCGCCGATCTCCGCGGCGTGGTCGCGCACCGCGGCGAACGAGCCGGGGTCGTCGATCATGAACGCGAGGTGGGTGCCCGTGGGCAATGGGAGCTCGAGCCCGTCGAGCGACGCGAGCACGGCGTCGGCCTCGGCCTCACGGTCACGCAGCAGCCGCAGGTAGTCGGGCGACAGCGGGGCCGTCGTCGCGCTCGGCGGCGTCGGGCGATCGTCGGGTCGCGAGGCCGCGATCGCGGGGCCCTCGGCGATCGACAGCGCGTCGCGGTGGCTCGGCGTGGCTTGCCCGAGGGCGTGCAACCCGACGGGAATCGCGACGACCGCCGCGGCGCCCAGCGCCAGGAGCATTGCCCGTCGCCGTCTCCGCCCGGTGGCATCTTCGAAGATCATCGGGGTTGCGATCGGGGGCAGCGCCGCCATCGACCGCAGAACCGATGCATTGAGGCGCCCGCCATGCGATCGCGGCCCGCGATGGGTCGGCGCCGCCGAGGAGCGAGGAAGATCGCCCCGATCGTGCCGCGGCGCGCCGCCCCGCGGCTACCAACGCTTCGCGTTCATCCGCAACTACCAAGCAAGTGGGAAGGGACGGCCCGTCCCTTCCCTCCGTCGGGCAGAGCCCGCCGGAGCCTCCTATCCCTCCATCGCTTCGCTCCTTGCCTTCGTCGCGGGTGAACGCTTCGCGTTCGCCCGTCGGATCGGTCCACGGCGGCGCGATCGCGGCCCGCGATGGATCGCTCCGCGCTAGATCGCGGAGGATCGCCCCGATCTAGAACCGCGGCGCGCCGCCCCGCAACTCAGCCCAGGCCGGACGAGATCGGCAGGCGCGCGAGCTTCGGGCCGTCCGCGGGATCGAGGAACCCGGCGAACCACCGCCGCAGCTTCATGATCGATCCGTCGCCGTCACAGAGCACCGGATGCGCGTGGTACTCCTTGTTCTCCCAGATCCGCATGTCCTCGCGGTAGGTCTTCATCATCTGCCAGATGAGGAAGCGGCGCACGACGTTGGACCAGCCCGGCACCGGCGTCTTCTTGATGCAGAAGGTCATGCGGTGGCTGGTGTACTCCTCGTCGATCGGCACGATCGACGAGAACACCATCGCGGTGGTGCCGGGGATCTTGGGGAAGTGGACGTAGTGGAAGCCGGGCTCGACGAGGTGGAACTCGAGCCGGAAGTCGATCGTGGTGCCGAAGCGATCGACCGACATCTGCTGGTTCACGCGGAGGCTGCCCGCGTCCTCGGTGAACTCGAAGCGCGGCATCGAGTGGCCGTGGACCGCCCAGAAGTGCGGCCCGTCGACCGAGTTCTCCATGATGTCCTGGCCGTGGATGCGGATCGAGAAGTCGAAGTGCTCGGGCTCGCAGTACTGCGCGGGGTCGAAGTTCTCGATCACGGGCAGCGGCCGCTTGGGCGGGCCGCCCGACGCGCTGCGATACATGAAGATCATGCCGTAGCGCTCCTCGACGGCGTAGCCGCCGACCTTGGCCTTGACCGGGATCTTCTTGCTGTACGGGATGTCGACGCACTGCCCGTCGCGCCCGAACGACCAGTGGTGGTAGGGGCAGCGCACCGCGTTCCCCCGCACGCAGCCGCCTTCGGAGAAGTGCGCGCCGAGGTGCGGGCAGATGTCGTCGATGACGCCGACCTTGCCGTCGTCGCCGCGGAACATGGCGAACGTCGTGCCGAACTGCCGGACCTTCTTCAGCTGTCCGCGCTTGAGATCGCGGCTCCACGCCAGCTGGAACCACCCCTCGTAGTAGGGCGAGATGTCGTAACGACGGGCTTGTGCGTCCATCCGGAGAGTCCCCCACCGTACCCTGGTTCGGGGCGATCCGGATCGGGACTTCGCGCACGCGTGGCCTCGGACGCGGCTCGGATTCGGTTAGGCTCGATCGCGTGAGCGAGGATCACCCGTTCGTCCGGTTCCGCCCCCAGCGGCTCGATGCCGCGCAGATGCTGCTGCGCGGCCAGGCCTTCTTCGAGCACGTCGATCGGCGCCGCAGCGTCCGGGCGTTCAGTCCCGAGCCCGTCCCGCGTGCGGCGATCGAGTGGGCGATCCGAGCGGCATCGACCGCGCCGTCGGGGGCGCACATGCAGCCGTGGACGTTCGTCGCGATCGACGACCCCGCGATCAAGCACGAGATCCGCGTCGCCGCCGAGCAGGAGGAGCGACGCAGCTACGAGCACCGCATGTCGGTGCAGTGGCGTGAGGCGCTCGCGCCCCTGGGCACCGACTGGCACAAGCCCTACCTCGAGGTCGCGCCGTACCTCGTCGTGGTCTTCGAGCAGAGCACGGGCGTCGACGCGGACGGCCAGCCGCGCAAGCACTACTACGTGCGCGAGAGCGTCGGCATCGCGTGCGGGCTGTTCATCGCGGCGCTCCACGAGATGGGTCTGTGCACGCTGACGCACACCCCCAACCCGATGGGGTTCCTGACGCGGATCCTGAAGCGCCCGCCCAACGAGAAGCCCTACATCCTGTTCCCGATCGGGTACGCGGCCGAGGACGCGACGGTGCCGGATCTGGTGCGCAAGCCGCTGGACGCGGTGTGCGTGTGGAACCCGTGATCACTCGATCCGTGTCTGCACGCCGTGCCGCTCCATCCGGATCTCCGTGTACTCCGAGCGGCCGAAGATCTCGTTGGTCGCGGGGAAGGTCTCGGCGTGGGTCTGTTGCAGCTCCTCCTCGCACATGCGGGAGAACTCGTTGAAGAAGGCGAACTCGGTCGAGCGCGACAGGCAGTAGCGCAGGGATTCGTCGGCGGTGGCGACCAGGGGATCGGCGCGCTCGGCCAGGGCGGTGCAGTAGACGTCCTGTTGGTCCTGCGTGCGCAGCTCCGCGGGGATCGGGGCGCGGTAGAGCTGGTCGGCGAAGTTGCGGTGCACGAGCGCGGTGCGGGCCGCGGCGGCGAGCGTCCAGTGCTTGCTGCCGCTGCCCATCACCTTGCCGTAGGCGTCGGAGAGCGAGCGGCCGAGCTCGAGCTTGCGCTCGAGGTAGCTGCCGAACGCGGCGCGCGAGGCCTTCTCGCGCGCGACCGCGTCGGCGTACTGCTTCGCGAGCCGGGGCCCGCGCTCCTGCTTCCAGGCGTGCTCGGCCGCGCCGAAGTACAGCTCGTTCGGGATCTCGAGGGCGAGGTAGGCCTCGTAGCGGCGGTCGGCGTCGTAGACCATCGCCATGCCCACGGCGTTGCGATAGGCCTCGGCCCGCGCGACGTCGTCCTCGGGGGGCGCGGGCGCCTTGGCCGACAACTTCAGCGCGCGGGCGAAGTGCTCCGCGGCCTCGCCCACGAGCTTGGGGTCGCGCGCGTGCACGGTGATGATCGCCTGGCTCTCGCCCCCGCAGTACTTTGGCGCCTTGCCGCCGCGGATCCGCGCGCGCAGCCGCGTCGCGCGGTCGGCCGTGCGCGCCCCGGTCGTCGCCTTGCGCCGCGTGATGGCGATGCAGCTGTCGTGCAGCAGCGACTGCGAGCACGAGCGGCGCCACAGGATCTGGCCGATCGTCGCCTCGGCCACGACCGCCCGATCGACCCCGCCCTTGCTGCCGTACTCCGCGAGGTAGTCGCGGGCGTGCTCGAGCCGCGCCGCGTCGTCGGCGAGCAGGCCGTGCTTCGACCACGAGATGCGCGCGGCCTGGCCGGCGTCCTTCTTCTTGTAGATCTCTTCGTAGCGATCGAGGTCGCGGGCGGCGTCGTCCTGCTCGCCACGGCCGAGCCGGAAGAGGTACGCGTTCTGCAGCGCCTCGGGGGCGAACGCGTCGGCGTCGAACGTCTCGGCGTAGCGCTCGTAGTGCGCGGCCGCGTCGCCGTAGAACGCGATCGCGTGGTACCCCTCGCCGAGCTCGCGGAGCGTCTGCTTGAACAGCGCGCTCTTGGGGTAGCGCCCGACCAGCTCCTTGCGCATCGCGATCGCGCGGCCCACGAGCTTGGCGGCCTCGAAGCACCGCGCGGCGTTGAACAGCAGGACGTCGGCGCGATCGTGCTCGGGGTGGTCGTTGAAGATCGACTGGTACTCCTCGGCGCAGCGCCGGAACCCCTGGCGATCACCGGCGACGCCGGCCAAGCGGAACTCCTCGGCCTGCTGCCCGCGCACCGCAGCGACGAGCGTCGGTACCTGCTCGCGCACGCGATCGGCCTCGGGGTGCTTCCACACCGCGAGCTCGGGCAGCCGCTTCGCCCACTTCGCCAGCTCGTCGCGCGCGGACCGTCGCTTCGCGTCGTCGTTGGCGGCGTCGGCCCAGCGGAGCGTGAGGATGTCGACCAGCATCTCGCTGGCCCACGCGGCGTAGATCGTGCCGTCGAACCGCGTGAGCAGATCGATCGCCAGGGGCTTGGCCTCGGCGAGGCGGTTGTGCGTCATCATCAGCTTGACGCGGTGGTAGAGGATCTTGGGCAGCTCGTCCTTCGACTCCGGGCCGCGCTTCACGTACTTCTCGTAGGTGTCGTAGGCCGCGAGCATGCGTGCCTCGTCGGCGGTGTAGTCGGACTCGGGGAAGCGCGCGGCGAGATCGATGCGGCCGTCGGCCTCGGTGGTCGTCGGTCGCGCGGTCCTCGGCCCACGGAACACGCACACGCCCTCGGTGTTCATGCGGCAGCCGGTGCCGGCCGAGCCGGTCTCGTCGTAGGCGAGGTGGTTCTTCATCGCGAGCATCTGCGCGTAGGCGGCCTCGCGCGTGAACCTGCCGCCGGGCTTGCGCAGCAGCGTCGCGTTGAAGGCGGTGTGCGCCTCGCCGAAGCGGGCCTGCGCCGCGGCGAGCGACGCCTTGGTGCCCTGCGCCGCCAACCGCACCGCGTCGACCCACAGCAGCTCGGCGTGGAAGTAGCCGACCTCGTACGCGTCCGGGTGATCGGGGAACGCGGCGAGGAACGCTCGGTACGCCCGATCCGCGAGGGCGTACGTCGCCGGCTTGCGGGTCTTGTCGGCCTCGTCGTGCCACACGGTCGCCATCTGCCGCAGCGTGTCGCGCGTCGCCGAGGCGCACGCGCGCTTGACGGGCTCGGGCAGCTCGCGGCCCTTGGTGCGCTCCCACGCGGCGGCGAGCCGCTCGCTCTCGATCCACTGCACCTCGGCGTCGTCGGTGCCCAGCGCGTTGACGACGACCTGCGCCTGCCAGTGGCACACCTGCGGATCGTCGGGCAGCTCGCGCTGCAGCGTGTGGTAGATCGCGCTCGAGTCGACGTACTTGCCCTCGGCGAAGTACGCGACCGCGAGCTGCTCCATCATGCTGCGCTGCGCGTCCTCTTCGGGCTTGGGCCCGCGGCCGACCTTGCCGAAGAATTCCCACGCGCGGCTGGGCTTGGCGACGTGCAGGTACGCCTTCACCAGATCGCGGCGCGCGTCACGGCGCAGCTGCTTGGCGTTGGCCTCGCTGCCGGCCTTGCCCGCGAGCGTCGCGGCGATCGTCGCGACGAACTCGTCGAGGCTGCGGGTGTACTCGGGCGGGGCAGTGCCGACCGGGTTGAGGTGGCACCACGCGGTCTTGTACAGCGCGTAGGCGTACGCGGGATGATCCGGGTAGCCGTCGACGATGCGTTGGTAGAGCTTGAGCGCGTCGCCGATCTCACCCTTGGCGTAGTAGAAGTCGCCGAAGGCGAGGTACGCGTTGGCGACGTACTTGCTGGTCGCGAAGTCGCGGATGAGTCGCAGGTACACGTCCTTCATCTCGGCCTCGCGCCCGAGCGCGCCGAGCTCGGCGGCGAGGTAGTAGAGCGCCTCGTCGAGCCGCTTGTAGCCGGAGGACGTGCGCGCGAGCGCCTGGTACACCTCGACCGCGCGGGTGCTCGCGGCCTTGGCCGAGGCCTCGAAGCGGCGCTGCTTCGCCCGCAGCCGCTCGAGCTCCCCTTGCGCAGCCGATGGGGAGGTCTTGCGGCCCTGCTCCGCGGCGTGGATCGGCTCGTACAGCGCGCCGGCCTGCCGGTCGAAGAACGCCCGCTTGTCGAGCTGCAGGTCGGCGAGCCGGAACAGGAGATCCGGCAGCTCGGGGTCGGTCTTGTCGCTGGTGCGGATCAACCGCTCGAGCGTGGTGATCTGCTCGTCGAGCACCGCCTGGCTGGTCGCCTCGCGATCGCGCTGCAGCGGCGCGGCGTCGGCGGGCCCGGCCTTGGTCCGTGTCGCGGCCTGCTTCGCCGCGTCGAAGCGGGTCTGCAGCGTGGTCTTGGGCTTCACCTTGGTCGTCGGTCGATCGTAGCGGACGTGGTCCGCGGGCTCGGCCGGCGACGCGAACGACAACAACAACGCGACGAGTGGAATACTCGGCTGCAGCACGAACATGGCTCACCTCGCGGCGCTGCGGCGCCGCACGATGACGCACCCGCATGGGAGGCGCGCGGCCTCACGGGTACGACGGGTTGGATTGGAACAAGGCGGGTGCGACGCCGGCGGGGGGTCCGATGTCGCTGTCGTCCCACGACGGCGCGCGTCCATGGTTCCCCGCGACCGCGCACGATCGTCGCGGGTACCATGGGGGCGATGGGCACCCACGACATCCGCAGGCTCACGCCGGACGACGCGCCGCTGGCCCGTCGCGCGTTCACGATGATGGCCGAGGTCTTCGAGACCGACCACGCGCCGCTCTCGGACGCCTACCTCGTGCGCCTGCTGTCACGGCCCGAGTTCTGGGCGCTGGTGGCGGTGCAGGGCGACGAGCCCGTCGGCTGCGTCACGGCGCACACGCTGATGATGACGCGCGCCGAGGTCGAGGAGGTGTTCCTCTACGACCTCGCCGTGCGTCCGGACTGCCAGCGTCGCGGCATCGGTCGGGCGCTGGTCACTGCGCTCTGCGACGGCGCTGCGGCGCTCGGCATCGACACGATGTTCGTGCCGGCGGACGACGAGGACACGCATGCGCTCGACTTCTATCGCGCGATCGGGGGCGAGGCATCGCCGGTGACGTTCTTCACCTTCGAGCGGGCGTGACGACGTCGGCGGGACAGGCGGCCGCGAGCTTCGCGTCGAGATCGGCGAACAACTGGGCCACCAGACTCGCGGTGAGGTCGAGGTCGGCCTGGCTGCGGATCATCACCGTGGACGCGCTCTCGGCCTGCAGCCGCAGCTGCGCGACCACGCGTGGCTCGTCGAGCGCCACGACGACCGCCCACCCGGTGAAGGACGCAGGTCGCGTGATGGTCTGGTTCTCCACGAGGCCCGCGTCCATCGACTCGGTGAGCACGATCGCGATGTGGCCCGCCTGCCGGAGCGCCGCGTAGCTGTCCGCAAGCCCGTCGCCAGACATGGGCTGGAACAGTCGATGGTAGGGACCGCTCTCGATCTCGCGGTAGGTCTCTTCGCCGGTGGGCAAGAGCGGCAAGCTCCGCGCGACGATGTCGGCCGCGCGCTCGCGCTGCACGACGAGCAGGCCGGCGGACGTTTCCTGCGGTCGCACTGCACGTCGCGGCAAGGACGGTTCGGGCCGGGAACACGACATCGCGCTGGGACTGGGGGGAACGAGCGCGAGCGCGGCGGAGAGCCGCGGCAGATGATCGGCGAGCGCGGCCTCGGCCTGCGGTAGTTGCTGCGCCCTCCAGTCGGGCTCGCTCGCACCACACGCGATCAGCGACAGCAGCGATGCGGACGTGATCGTCGCGCGGAGTCCAGCGTTCACGGCCGACGACGATAGGAGCCGACCGATGGCCTGTCGAGCGAGCGCTGGCGCGCGCGCCGTGACAACGAGCACGCGGTGACCCTGCAGAATGCGGGACGGATTCACCCGCTCGGTGCATGGCGCGCGCTGCCGGCGATCCGTGGAGGCGGAGAGGATGTCGGTTTCCGAGATACGCGGTTTCGTCCGCGGCCATCCACGTCCCAGACATGGAGATTCTGGATCGAGGAGTGGGAATGAATCGAGTCACTCGGCATCGCCCGAGGTCATCGTGACGAGCAGCTTCGGGATCACCGTGCTCGAGCACGACGGTACGATCAAGTACCAGGATGTTCGCCCCACCGGAGATCCGGCGGAGGGACTCAACTGGGTGCGCCCCGCGACCGTGCACGATTTCGATGGTGACGGCAGAGCGGAGTTCGCGTCGAGTTCGGCGAGTCACTATGCAGTGTACGAGGGCGACGCGAGCATCGTGTGGTCGGCGAACATCTCGGATGCGAGCGGCATCGCGGCCGGGACGGCGTTCGACTTCCTCGGCGACGGAGTCGCCGAGGCGATGTACGCCGACGAGCACACGCTGTTCGTCTTCGACGGTGATGGCGAGCCGCTGTTCGCCACACCGCGCACCAGCGTCACGCTGACCGAGTACCCGGTCGTCGCCGACGTCGACAACGATGGCTCCGCGGAGATCCTGCTGGTGTCGAACTACGATCCCAACGTGCCGACGGTGCAGGCCATCCGCGACGCGGACGACCGGTGGATCCAGGCGCGCCGCATCTGGAACCAGCACACGTATCACGTGACCAACGTGCGCGAAGACGGGACGATCCCGCAGTTCGAGCCGCCGCACCACGAACTGCTGAACACCTTCCGCACCAACGCGCAGATCGAGAACGGCGGGCTGTGCCATCCCGCGCCGCAGGGGTGACGGGCGCCCGTCTCCGGTGACGTTCTTCACCTTCGAGCGGGAGTGACCGCGCGTTCGTCGGTGGGGTAGGCTCCGCGCCGATGCTCCGCCTCGATCTCGGCTCCGTCATCGTCGGTTCCCTCGCGCTCGTCCTCGTGCCGGCCATGGGCTGCGGCGACGACGGCGGCGTGGCGGCGAGCACCGACGCGTCCTCGTCGAGCGGCGCGGCGGCGACCGACGGCACCTCCGACACGGGATCCACGTCGAGCGACTCGGGCGACGCCACGACCACCGCCGCCGACGCCACGGCCGCCGACACGACCACCGGCGGCACGCCCCTCCTCGACGAGTACCTGCTCGAGGGCGACGACATGTTCCCCGAGGGCGTCGCGTTCGATCCGACCGCGCGCGCGTTCTACGTCGGCAGCCTCACCGAGGCCGGCCTCACCCGCGTCGACGCCGACGGCACGCAGTCGGTGTTCGTGCCCTCGGGTCCCGCGATGCTCTCCTGCGCCGGCATGAAGGTCGACGACGCCGCGCGGCGGCTGTGGGTGTGCGGCAGCGACGACGCCGGCAGCTCGCGCGTCTACGTGTACGGCCTCGACGACGCGTCGCTCCTCGAGACCTTCGACCTCGCGCAGCTCGTCGACACCGCGTCGTGCAACGACCTGGCGCTCGACGGCGAGGGCGCCGCATACGTCACCGATCCGCCGTCGTCGGCGATCCATCGGCTCGCGGTCGGCGGCGACGCCTCGGTGTGGGCGACCGATCCGCTCTTCGACCCCGAGCTGATGACCCTCGGCCTGAACGGCATCGCCGTCACGCCCGACGGCGCCGCGGTGATCGTGACCAAGTTCATCAGCAAGCAGCTGCTCCGGGTGTCGATGGACGATCCCACGCAGATCGTCGCGGTCGACCTCTCCGGTGAGCCCTTCGCCGGGGGCTCGCTCATCGCTGGCCCCGACGGCATCGTGTTCGAGGGCGACACGCTCTACGTCGTGTTCGACGACGTCGTCGCCGAGGTCGTGCCGAACCAGGACTGGACCACGGGCGCCGTGTCGATCCTGATGCCGCCGACCAAGGGCCTGTCGACGGCAACCGTCGCCGAGGGCGAGGTGTACGCGGTGAAGAGCGAGGTGACCGCGAACGCGCTGGGCACCGCGCCCGAGCTGCCGTTCCGGATCGTCCGCGTGCCGCGGGGGTGAAGGGGCCACCCATGCATCCCCCCCGCGTGTTCGCGTACGGCTCGCTCGTGTGGCGGCCCGGCTTTGCGGCGACGGGTCGCTCGCCCGCGGTGGTGCGCGGGTGGTCGCGGCGGTTCTGGCAGGCGTCGACGGATCACCGCGGGGTGCCCGGCGCGCCCGGTCGCGTGGTGACGCTCGTGCGCGACGTCGACGACGTGCGGTGCCACGGGGTGGTGTTCGATCTGCCGACCGATCGCGCCGACGAGATCGTCGCGATGCTCGACGTGCGCGAGAGCGGCGGCTACGTCCGCGACGTCGTGGCGGTCGAGCACCCCGATGGCCGGCCGTTCGGCGAGGCGCTGGTCTGGATCGCGCACCCCGACAACCCGCACTGGGCCGGCCCGACGAGCCTGCCGCGCCTGGTCGAGCACATCCGCGGTGCGCGTGGGCCGAGCGGCCCGAACCTCGAGTACGCGCTCGAGCTCGCGGATGCGCTGGCGCGCGAAGGGATCGAGGACGCCGGCATCGCGGCGCTCGCCCGGGCGCTGCGCGACGCGGGGTGATCGGCCGCGGCGTCGTCGCGCCGTCGCTCGGCGGGTGTCGTCGGCGCCGCCGCGATCGCGGTTCGATCCCACGACGGGTCGTGACGGATCGGCGGGCAGTCGGAGAATCCCCGGTGTGTCCGAGCGTTCCTCGATCCCTCGATTCGTCCTCGCGTCGCCGCTTTGCGCGGCGCTGGTGTTCCCCGGCCACGCGACGGCCTCGCCCGCGATCGACGGCGATCTCCGGCGCCTCGCACGGGACGAACCGGAGCGAGCGACGGTGGCCACCGTGCGCCTGCCCGACGATGACCAGGCGCGATCGGCCGTGCGTGCCACGTTGTCCGCGCATCGCGTCCGGCCCCGCGAAGGTGCCCGCGGGCCGGTTCGAGTCGGCCGGTTCGAGGTCGTCGAAGGGACGGCCCGCGATCTCGCCGAGGCTGCGCGTGCAGGTGCGGATGTCTTCCTCGAACCGCCGGTGGTCCCGCTCGAGCTCGGCCCCGCCGATCCCGCGGGACTCGCCGCCGCCGGGGCCCACGGTCCGCTGCCGCTGCAGGGCCCACGCGGCCGTGGGATCCGCATCGCAGCCCTCGACACCGGCGCCGACATCTATCACCCGCACTTCTTCGCGACCGATGCGGGTGCTTTCCCCTGGGTCGACATGGACGGCGACGGGATCCTCACCCCGGGGGTCGACGCGATCGACACCGACGTCAACGGCGTGATCGCCGACGACGAGGTCCTGCGCCTGCTCGACTACGGCGCACGCTTCGCAGAGTCGCCGGTCGAGACCGTGTACGAGGCGCCCGATGGCGCCTTCCAGACCGACGTCGACTATTTGTTCGTCGACTTCGACGGCGATGGTGTGCGGACCTACGGCCCGCAGTATCCCGAGTCCACCCCGGGCTGGGGCGAGCCGCTGTTCGTCCCCGACGACGCCGACGGCGATGGGACGATCACCGTCGACGAGCGCGTGCTGCTCCTCGGCACCTCGAAGATCGCCGCGGCGAGCGACTCGGTGCGATCGCTCCACCGCGGGGTCGATCTCGCGATGTGGGGTCGCATCCCGTCGAACTACGAGGGCCACGGGACGGCGGTGCTCGGCACCCTGGTGGGTGGCCAGGACCTGTTGTTCCGCCGCCACCGCGGCCAGATCCCCGATGCCGACGTGCTGCTCTTCCAGCGCAGCGCCGGCACGTTGACCGAGGGGGTGGCGTGGGCCAGGGACGAGGGCGCGCGCATCCTGCTGCACGAGTACGGCTCGTACTACCGCGAGCTCGACGGTTCGAGCATCAACGACGAGCTGGTCGATGCGGCAACCGCCGAGGGACTGATCAATGTGTGCGGAGCCGGCAACGCCGGCGCGGCGAAGAAGCACCGGCTGTCGCAGGCCGGGCCGTCACCCTACGTGGCGACCATCGAGGTGCCCGACGCATACTTCGACTACACGGTGCAGTGGCTGTGGATCCACACCCACTGGCGGGATCCCGCGGTGAACCTCGCGTGCACCCTCGTCCCACCCGAGGGCGACGCGGTGCCGCTGGTGCCGGACATGACGGCCACGCTCGACCAGGGCGACGTGGTGGTCGAGCTCGACAACAGCACCCGCGGCACGCGCTGGCTCAAGGCCCAGATCGACGGCTTCGACGGGGTCAACCTCGGAGGCACGTGGCAGTTGCGTTGCGATCACGATGCCGCGCCGGAGACCGAGGTGATGACGGTGGTCGCCGACCTCGGGGCGTGGATCGAGATCTCGACGATCGAGGGCGCATCCCCGGTGTCGACCATCGCGCCGCCCGGTACGGCCGACACCTGCATCACCGTCGGTGCGACGCCGTTCTTCGACGTCGAGCGCGCGCCGGGCGAGCTCGCGGACTACAGCGGGCACGGGCCCCGGTTCGGGGGCGGCCGCACCGTCGACCTCGTGGCACCGGCGGATCCGATGGTGCCGTACCCGTCCACCGATACGCGGGAGGTCGGCCTCGAGCCACCGCTCCAGCAGAACAACTACCGTCGCTTCAGCGGCACGAGCGGTGCGATGCCCTTCGTGGGCGCCGCGATCGCAGCTCTGCTCGAGGTCGAACCCGATCTCACGCCGGCACAGGTGCGCGAGCGACTGCGACAACGGGCGGTGGTGGACGACGCCGTCGGCGACGAGGATGCGTGGGGCCTCGGCCGTCTCGACGCGCGCGCGCTCGTCTTCGACGTGCCCGCCGAGGCCCCGCCTGCGTTCCTCGACGTGACGCTCGCGGCGGCCTTCGAGGGCACCGGGGATGGTTGCGTCGCCACCATCTCGGTCGACCCGAGCGACGGCGAAGACGCGACCGCACGCTGGGACGACGACTACGACGGCACGTGGGACTCCGAGTTCCTGCCGACGGCCACGCGACAGATCGCGGTGTCGTCGGCTTCGCCCGAGATCGCGGTGCGGGTCGAGGTCGGCCGCGGTGGTTGGCGGGTCGGCGGGGCCGCCCTCGCCGCCGTGGCGCCCGCCTCGTGCTTCGAACGACCCGACGACGGCGACGCCGACACGTCGAGCACGTCGAGGGGCGCGGGCACCGGGGACGACGACGGCGAGCCCGGCGACACGTCGACGGGCGAGACCACCGTCGCCGCGGACGGTAGCGACGACGGCGGATGCAGCTGCCGCGCGGCAGGCAGCTCGAGTCGGACCACCGCCATCGGTCTGCTGGGCCTGGTCGTCTGGGCACGACGACGGCGAGCCGCACGCTCACGTGGAGTACAATGCAGCTCGCTCCCGGGAACATCATGAAGCACCTCGAGACTGCGCTGAAGGACTTCTTTGCCAAGCACGCGACCGAGACGTTCTACGCCGCGGCGATCGACGCCGGCTACCTGTACCTGAACTCGGAGGAGGCCTTCGAGGCGCGCCGCAAGAAGTCCGCGACGAAGTGGGCCAAGAGCGCGGCGATCGTGACCCTCGAAGAGGCTCGGGCGTGCGATCCCGACGATCTCGACGACATGTACCCCACGCTCGCGGACTCCCTCGGGTCGGACCGCTCCTTCGAAGCGGGGCTCGACGCCGAGAACGCGAGCCGAGCGAACACGCGTGCCGCGGGGAACCCCTACGAGCAGCAGGGCTCGCCGGAGTGGACGAGGCTCCGCTACCGCACCGGCAACTTCGCCTACGGGCAACTCGTCACCCTCGACCTCGACGACGCGTACCTCGCCCACTACCAAGCCGACGGGGACGCACAGGCGGACACGCCGTACGCGAAGAAGGCCCGCTCCCTCATCGCCGCGCTCGAGGCCAATCGAAGCACGTTGTTCGCGGGCGCGAAGCTCAGCGCCGACTTTCGGATCTACGACGCCATGCACGAGCACTGACCACGACGGCGGCTCACCGCGCCGCGCGAGGGCCGTGACGCCAGCCCAACGCGAGCGCTCCGCCGAGCCACAGCGCGCTCGCCCCGGCGCCTGCGCGGCCCTCGACGCGCGCCCGCGTCCCGAGAACGGCCCAGCCGAGCTCGACGTGGAGCCCGATCACCGCGCGTCGACCGAGGTTGCCGTCGATGCCGCCGCGCACCACGGGGCCCAGCCAGCCGCCGCGGACGCGGCCGGTCGCGACGGCCGCGTCGTCACTGTCGCCGCGCAGCGAGGCGACGCCGCCGCGGATCCCGAGCGCGCCGAAGGGATCGATCCGACGTCCTCGACCGTGGAGCACCGCGGCTGCGGTGATCGAGGCCGCGACCGCGCGAACCGTGCCCAGCGTCGCCCGATCGCGTCCGCCGTGGATCGCCGCCGCCGCGAGCCACCCGACCCGTCGCGACGCGCGGTGCCGCAGGTCGATCGCGCCGCCGAAGAGGCCCAAGGGCGCGAGCACGAAGCCGAGCGCCTCGGGTCCGACGCGCACGATCCACGTCGCGTCGGCGCGGGTCGGCGTCGGCTCGGGTGTGCGCTTCGGCGTTGCGGCGATCCCGGGCGTCGGCGTGACCTCCGGCGCGGGCGTGACCTCCGGCTCGGGCGTGGCCTCCGGGAGCTCGCTCAG
Organism: Deltaproteobacteria bacterium Ga0077550; assembly: GCA_001464385.1. Classification (GTDB taxonomy): domain Bacteria; phylum Myxococcota_A; class Polyangia; order Nannocystales; family Nannocystaceae; genus Xiheibacterium; species Xiheibacterium aquaticum. The sequence continues at coordinate 24,418 of LNFB01000348.1, forward strand.
CAGCTCGATGATCGCCAGCGCGACGGTGCGCGTCGCGACCGTGCGCGCGACACCGCGGGTCTCGACCTGCGTGCGCGCGGTGACGGGCCCGTCGATGCGGGCTTCGACGCCGTCATCCGTGCACGCGACGACGAAGCTCGCGCCCTGGTCACCGAGGCGGGCCGCGGTGCTCGCCGCGGCGCCCTCGAGCTCGTTGATCACCAGGTAGGCGAGCTGGGCGCGATCGATGCCGCGGGCCTCGACGCACGCGTCGACGTGGGCCGGCACCGGGCCCCACGCCTCGGGAGGAGGCGCGATGGATCCCGCGAGCGACAGCGTCAACCAGGTCGCGAGCCCCATGGCGCTAGTCGCACGGGTACGCCCAACCCCCGAGGTCGGGCTTCTTGAACACCGTCACGAGCGAGAGCATCGCGCTGGTCGAGCACACCTCGATCGCGAGGGTGGCGATGTCGCCCACCTGACGATCTCCGCGTGCAGGACCAGCTTGCCCGCGTCGCTGATCGGGGCCAGCGACGCGCACGTGCCCGACGCGAGGCACCCGTAGTCGAGCGCGAGGTCGACGGCGTCGCCGAGCTCCCCGACGAGCTCGTTGCCGTCGTGCAGGGCGATCGCCAGGCCGTGCGCGTGGGCCTCGTCCGCGAGCCAGGTGACGAAGTCGACCGTCCCGGCACGGGTGAGGGCGAGGCCGCTGTCGGCGAGGTAGCCGTCGATGTCGCTGGGCTCGACGCCGTCGCATCCGAGGGCGCGGGCCTGATCGAGCCGGACGATCATCGCGTCGCGCACGATGGGACTGTCGAGATCCATCCACCGCTCGGGTTGACCGGGCACGATCTCCGGGCCGGTGGCCGCGGGGTTCACCACGTCGCGGTCGGGCTCGCCCCACGTGGAGATCCCCGCGCTGAACCAGCACAGCACGCGGCGATCCTGGGCGTGCAGCGCCGCCATCGCGGCGAGGTCGGTGGTGAACAGCGGCACGCTGATCACCGCGGCGGCGACGGTGTCGTCGATGGGGACGTAGCGCTGCACCTGCCACGACATGCCCGGCTCGGGGCACCACCACGCGCCGTCGCTGCCGCAGGGATCGCCCGGCGTGCCCGTGCTCGAGTCGTCGCCGGCCGACGAACCCGAGCCCGACGCGCCCGCCGAGGTGGCCGCGCCGGGGTCCCCCGTGTCCGTGCCGATCGCGTCGAGGACGTCGCCGGTGGTCGTGCATCCCACCACGACGAGGGCTGTCGTGGTCGCGCGCGCGGCCGCCAGAGCCCATGATGATCGCGCGCCCACGGGCCACAAGAGTACGGCGCCCGCCGAAAAAGCTCACGGTGTCGCGAACGCGCTACCGTCGTGAGCCGTTTCGCCGGCTCGCCGCCTCCCCTCGTGCACGCCGATGGCCCAGTCGAAAGCCCGCCTCACCCTCGTCGAGGGTGAGGGCCCGCCTGTGGCCGCGGACGACGGTCCCGATGACTTCGACGCGCTCTTCCGCCGCTTCGCGCCCTACGTGGGCCGCATCGCCCTGTCCGTGCTCGGCGCGGCGGACGAGGTCGAGGACGTGGTGCAGGAGGTGTTCGTGATCGCCCATCGACACCTCGGGGCGGTCCGCGATCGCGCGGCGACCAAGGCGTGGCTGTCCCGGGTCGCGGTGCGCGAGTCGGCGCGGCGACTCAAGCGACGGCGCCTCAAGCGGATCCTCGGGATCGCGGGCGACGTCGCCGACTCGCCGCACCTCGCCGATCACGGGGCGACGCCCGAGCACCGGGCGATG
>LNFB01000349.1 GCA_001464385.1 Deltaproteobacteria bacterium Ga0077550
AGGACGCGTGGGATCGGCCGCGCGTCGACGCCCTGCTCGAGCGCACGCACGAGCGCATCGCGGCGCACCGTCGATCGCGTCGGATCGGCCTGTCGCTCGCGGCGTGCCTCGTCGTCGGGGTGGGCCTCGGCGCGGCGGCGATCTGGCGCGGCGCGCTCGAGACCCGCGTCGAGGGCCACGACGACACCCTCGCCGAGCACGCCGTACCGGGCGCCTCGGCGGCCGGATGGACGATGGAGGTCGGTGATTCGCACGTGGCCCTGGTCGGGGACGGCACGGACGTGCGCGCGTTGCCGGACGAGGGGAGCCGCGCCGGGCTCGAGCTGATCTCGGGGGCGATCGAGGTCGACGGCGTCGCGCTGCGTGTGCTCGTCGCGGATCAGCAGCTCGTGATCGAGCGCGCGCGCTTCGGTCTGTCGCGGGTCGGCGCGGGGTTCGAGGTGCGCGTCGACGCGGGCGAGGTCCGCTTCGGGGACCGCACGATCGCGGCGGGCGGCCGACTCGTGTTCGATCCGGCCGCGGCACCAGCGATCCCTGCGCCTGCCGTCGTCGCACCCGAGGTGGTCGCGTCCGACGAGGCTCCGTCGCGACCGCGCGCGGAGGCCAAGCCCAAGTGGCGCGCGCTGGTGCGGGCGCGCGACTGGGCCGAGGCGTACACCGAGATGAAGCGCGCCGACCCGAAGACCGTGCGGGCGTCGGTCGACGCGCTGATGGCCGCGGCCGACGCGGCGCGCTTCGGCGGGCACCCGAGCGAGGCACCCGAGTACCTGTCCGAGGTGATCGACGCGCACGCCCGCCACGCGATGGCGCCGCTGGCCGCGTTCACCCTGGGGCGCGTGCGGCTCGAGCAGCTCGGCGCGCCGGCCGACGCGGCGCGGGCCTTCGCGAAGGCGCGGGCGCTCGATCCTTCCGGCGCGCTCGCGGCCGATGCCCTGGCGCGCGAGGTCGAGGCGTGGGCGAAGGCGGGCCAGCTCGAGACGGCACGGTCGCGCGCGCGCGCGTACCTCGAGGCGTACCCCGACGGCCGTCGCGTGGCCGCGGTGCGTCGCCACGCCGAGCTGCCCGCGCCGTAGTGCGACGCACGCGGAGAAATCCCCGGGGTGCGTGAGCCACATCGGCGCCGGTCGGCCTCCTGGGACGCCGAACGGGGAGCTCAGGCATGCACGCACGACACACCGCGCGGTGGATCTTCACGCTGTCGCTGACGGCGAGCGCCGCCTGCCAGGACCCGAACAGCACCACGGGATCGTCGGCCGAGGGCGGCGGCAGCGATGGCACCGCAGGGAGCGACGGATCCGACGGCGGGGGCGCGGCCGCGAGCGGCGGCGGCATGGATGCGAGCGACGCCGGTGGGGATGCGAGCGACGGCGGCGCGGAGAGTTCCAGCGGAGGCTCGGGCGACTCCGGTCCCCCCGTCGACCTCGAGCCTTCGCTGTACTTCAGCCCGAGCGGTGACAACGCGAATCCAGGCACGCAGGACTCGCCGAAGCGCGACACGACCGGGATCGACTTCAACACCTTCCCCGGCGGCACCCTGCTGGTCTTCGAGCGGGGCGGAACCTACCCGTGGCCGCTGTTCATCTTCGACAACCCGAACACCAGCGCCGCCGAACCTCTCATGTTCGACGCCTACGGCAGCGGCCCGCTCCCGATCCTCGACGCCCCAGAGTCGGGCGTGCTCTTCGGGTACTGGGAGAACGTCGACAACGACGGCGGCTACGCCTTTCGCAACCTCCGCCTGCAGGGGCACGGTGCCGACGCGAGCTTCGGGTTCTTCTTCTCCTACAACGTGCACGACGTGATCATCGAGAACATGGAGATCGAAGGGTTCTACCTCGGCGTGCAGTCCCACGCCGGCGCCCCTCACGGTGTCACGAACATCACGATCCGCAACAACAGCATCAGTCGCAACTTCGGCATGGGAATCCTCGGTCAGTTCCAAGACACGCTGATCGAAGGCAACCTGTTCGAGGGCAACAACTTCAGCGGCAGCGGCTTCGAGCATGGCACCTATCTGTCGGGTTACGCGCCGGAGAGCGGCTCCAACATCACGATCCGCAACAATCGCTACATCCGGAACTCCGTCGTCGACGGCGTGTGCCAGGGCGGCAACATGACCTTCCACGGTCAGCTGAGCAACGTGCTGATCGAGGGCAACAGAATCGAGCAGGACGCGGCTGCGCCGGGCTGCTGGGCGATGTCGATCACGCAGGGCTACGACACGGCCGAGTGGTTCCTCGACTTCGTGGTGCGCGGCAACACGATCATCAACGCGGGGAACACCGGGATGAACGCCCAGTCTGCGCCCGGGATCCTGGTCGAGGACAACGTGGTCATCAACACCCAAGCGACCTACCAGACCTCGATCAGCGTGGGGAGCAACGAGTACGGCCCCGGCGACGTGCTCGACGGGGATGCGATCGTACGAGACAACACGGTGTGCCAGAGCGGCGGTGCGACGGGCAACGCGGTCAACGTGATCGCCCCGAACAGCACGGACTCCAACAACGTGACGGTGACCGGACCCGCGGCCGTCGTCGGGATCTGCGCCCCGTAGTCGCCGCGCGACGGCGCCCGCGGAGAAATCGGCCGTCGGCGTGAGCCACATCGGCGCCGGTCGGCCTCCTGCGACACCGAACGGGGAGCTCGGCATGCACGCACGACACACCGCGCGGTGGATCTTCACGCTGTCACTGACGGCGGGCACCGCCTGTTACGAGGGGGTGAGCGGCACGGGATCGTCGGCCGACGGGACCGGCGGCAGCGACGACGCGTCGGGCAGCGACGGCAGCGGCGGCACCGATGACGATCCGCCCGCGGTGGGCTGCGAGGGGCTGCGTCCGGCCCGGACGCCGCTGCGACGCCTGACCGACGTGCAGTACCGCAACACGATCGGCGATCTGTTCGCCGGCGCGATCACACCGAGCGACAACTTCCCCGCGACCTCGCTCGGCTACGACTACACCAACGAGGCCGCCGCCGACGAGATCTCCGCGCTCGACGTCGAGGAGGTGATGAACGCCGCCGAGGACGTCGCCGACCAGGTGATGGCGGCGATCGATACGGTCGTCGGCTGCGATCTCTCGGCGAGCTGCGTCGAGGGCTTCGTCGACGACTTCGGCGCGCGGGCGTTCCGGCGCCCGCTCGACGCCGACGAGCGCGCGCTGCTCCTGGCGGCCTACGACGAGGGCGCGGCCGACTCGCCCGCCGACGGCATCGGTCGCGTGGTCGCGGTCGCGCTGCAGATGCCGCAGTTCCTGTACCTCGTCGAGTCGGGCGTGATCGACGACGAGGATCCGAACGTCGCGCGCCTCGGCGACCACGAGCTCGCCGCGCGGCTGTCGTACCTGCTGTGGGACACGATGCCGGACGACGAGCTGCGGGCGCTCGCCGACGCCGACGCGCTCGGCGATCCCGAGACGCTCGAGGCCCAGGCCCGTCGTCTGCTCGCCGACGGCCGCGCCGACGCTGCGCTTGGCCGCTTCCATCGCGAGTGGCTCGACCTGCCGACGCTGCGCGGCAACGAGAAGGACCCCGCGATGTATCCCGGTTACGGCGCGCCGCAGGTGGCCTCGATGCTGGCGCAGGTGGATCGCCTGATCGGTGGTGTGTTCCGCGGCGACGAGCCCACGTTGGCGCGGCTGTTCACCGCCGACACCGTCGACATCGACGCCAACCTCGCGCCGATCTACGGCGCGCCGGCACCCGCGTCGGGGTGGGCCCCGCTGGCGCTCGATCCGACCCAGCGCGCCGGCATCCTCACCACGCCGCTGGTCCTCGCGGCCCAGGCCACGCAGATCGGCAGCTCGACGGTGCACCGCGGCAAGATGGTGCGCACGCGGGTGCTGTGCCAGCCGATCCCACCGCCGCCCCCGAACGCGACCGCCCAGGCCCCGCAGCTGCCGCCCGACGCGACGGAGCGCGAGCGCGGCGAGGCGCTGATGGAGAACCCCGAGTGCGGCGGCTGTCACCTGCAGATGGACGGCATCGGCTTCGGCTTCGAGAACTTCGACGCCATCGGGGCCTGGCGCACGACGTATCCGACCGGCACGGCGATCGACGCGACCGGGATCCTCGCGTCTCCGCCCGAGGGCGTGGAGTCCGGGGAGTTCGTCGGCGCGGTCGAGCTCGCGACCCGCATCGCCGCGGCCGACGAGGTGTCGACCTGCTACGTCGAGCACTTCGTCCGCCACGCCCGCGGCGGGCCGACGACGACGGAGGTCGAGGAGTGCGCGAGCGACGATCTCGCCGCGGCGTTCGCCGAGTCGGGTCAGGACCTTCCACAGCTCGTGGCCGCGTTCGTGCGCGGCGATGGTTTCCGGTTCCGCGACGTCGGAGGTGCACCATGAATCGCAGCAAGATCGTCTCTCGCCGCAACTTCCTCGCCGCCACCGGTGGCGCCATGGTGGCGCTGCCGCACCTCGCGAGCCTCGATGCCCGCGCGGGCGGCAGCCCCGGCGCGCCGCGTCGGCTCATCGTGGTGGTGCAGCCGCAGGGCTTCATCATGGACGAGTGGAGGCCGGTGGGCACGGGCGCCGACTTCACGCTGTCGCCGATCCTCGCGCCACTCGAGTCGATGCGCGATCGCATCGTCGTGGTGTCGGGGCTCGACAACATGGCGGCGGGGCTCAACTACCAGGCCGGCGGCCACGAGAGCGCGCACAAGGGCCTGATGACGGGCATGCCGCTGTCCGCGAACCTCGACGCGAACGGGCAGCTGCGGCCCAACGACCAGCACATCAGCGCGGACGAGTCGTTCGACGTCTTCGGCGGTGGTCCGTCGATCGATCAGGTCATCGCCGATCGCATGGGCGCGCCGACGCCGTACCGCAGCCTCGAGTTCGCGGTCGGCACGGACAGCTACCTGCACGCGTTGCAGGTGTTCGTGCGCGGACCCGACGAGCCGCTGGGCACGATGAACGATCCGCGCGCTGCGTTCGACCGGCTGTTCGCGGGCTTCGACCCGGGCGAGCCGAGCCCGATGCAGCGGCTTCGATCGGCCCGCAGCAGCGTGCTCGATCGGGTGGGGAGCGCGTACGACAGCCTGTCGTCGCGCGCGAGCGCCGACGATCGCCGGATCCTCGAGGCCCACGCGGCCAAGATCCGCGAGCTCGAGCTGCGCTTCGCCGGTGGCGGCGGCGGTGGGGCCGGCTGTGCGATCCCCAGCTACTCGGTGCCGGCCGACTACGATCCGCACAACTCCGACTTCGACGATCTCGGCGCCATGGCGCAGATCGATCTCATGGTCATGGCGATGGCGTGCGACATGACGCGGGTCGCGTCGCTGCAGTTCACGCAGGGCCAGAACAACCGGTTTCCGTGGTTGGGACTCACGATCCCGGACGTGTCGTGGCCGGGCTACAACGCGGTCGAGTGGCCCGACTGGCACGGCATGTTCCACATCAGCCCGGACCCGGCGCGCGATCACCCCGAGCCGCGCGCGGCGATGGTCGCCGCGATGCGCTGGTACGCCGAGAAGTTCGCGTACCTGCTGCAGCGGCTCGCCGACACCCCCGACGGTGAGGGCTCGATGCTCGACTCGACGCTGGTGGTGTGGGCCAGCGAGTTCGGCGACGGCGCCGCCCACTGGGCCGCCGACATCCCGGTGGTGCTGGCGGGCAACGTGGGTGGCGCGCTGCAGACCGGTCGTCACCTCGTGTACCCGGGGCGGATGAACAACCCGAACGACGGGTATACGATCAACGATCTGTTGGTGTCGGTGCTGAACCTGTTCGGGTACGAGGACGATCGGTTCGGGTACCCGGACATCTGCCGCGGCGCGCTGCCGGGGCTGGCGTAGAGCCCGGCGGAGCCTCAGGGCGCCACGTGACTCGGTTCGCCGTCGAGCATCGCCACGAACCACTCCCGCGGGGACACACCGCCGACGTCGGCGGTGTAGAAGCCGTCGCCCAGCAACGTGGTGTGCGAGCTCCCGTCGAGGTAGTAGGTCCCCCACTGCGGCGACGTCGCGTAGAAGTCGCGCAGGTCGAACAGACCCTCGGCGTACTGCTCGGCGGGATAGGCGAGCGGGGCCAACGAGTAGAGCGACGAGCACTCGTCGAGGCCGTAGCCGTAGAACAGCCGCATCGTCTCGTCCTCGAGGTGCGAGATGAAGCCCATGGTGGTGTTCGGTAGCGCCGTCGACAGGTGTTCGACGACGTGGATGATCCCGCCGCCGTCGCGCTGACCACTGCAGGCGTCGCCGCAGGAGGCCAGGAAGGTGTCCGAGATGCCCCAGATCTCCCGCCAGTGCGCCTGCAGACACGGGGGCAAGTAGTCGTCCGACATCGGCGGTCCAGAGTCGTCGATCATGATGGCGGCGGGTGGCGCGAAGCGTCGCACGTACCGCTCGAAGTTGGAGCCGCCGCCGAAACCTCCGGCGCTCGAGCCGGCGACGAGCAGACGATCGACGTCGGCGAACGTGGGGTGGATCCGCGACAGGTAGAGCCCGTTGTCGATCCAGCCGACGAAGCGATCGGCCCCGTTCGCGAAGGACACGCCATCGTCCCGCGCGCCGACGTGGATGTCCCCGGTGCAGTATGGGACGAGCACGACGTTCCAGTCGCGCACCGGGTTGTCGGGTCGATCGGCGAAGATGCCGCCTTGGTAGAGCGGCGCGTCGTCGAGGTTGGGCGGCGACAGCAGGCACGTGCCGCCGTTGAAGCACGCGCCCCCGGGCGCGAAGTAGACCAGCAGCTCGTTGGTGGTCCCGTAGCGCACGGCGATGCGCGCCTGCGAGCCGTCGCGGCAGATCGCGCGGTCGATGTCGACCCACTGCCACACCCCGGGCGGCGCCGGTGGCAACGGCTCGCCGTCGGGGGGATCGTCGCCGAACGGATCGTCGCCGCCGGTCGTGCTCGACGTCGCGGCGGTGTCGTCCATCTCCGCGCCCAGGTCCGCCGGCGGTGCCGCGGCGCTGGAGCTGCCTCCGCTGCTCCCGGTCGTCGAATCCGAGGACTCGCCCGCGCTGGAGAGGTCTGGCCCTTGGCACGCGCCGACGAGCAGGGCCCACGCGATCCGATGCGCGACGACTCTCACCCGCTCCCATGGTCGGTGACCGCGGCGTCGATGACGAGCTGCGGAGCGTCGCGTCATCAGGTCGGCTCCCACCGCCAAGGGGATGGGCGATGCCCACCCGCACCTCCGTGTTGCGTGTGTCGTTCGGCTGCGCGGCCGTGCTCATGGGCGCCGTCGCGTGTGGCCCCCGCGTCGCGCTCGAGGCTGACACCGGCGCGCTCGAGGCGGACACCGGCGCGCTCGAGGGCGACGCCGGCGCGCTCGAGACGGACACCGGCGCACTCGAGGGCGACGCGGGTGGGCTCGACGGCGAGGACGATGGCGTCGATTCCGGAGACGCCGACTCGGGGGGATCCGCCGACCTCCCGACCCCCGCAGGTCCCTGCGCCAATGCGGGCTGGGGCCCCGACGGCGAGGACGACGTCCCGGGGAGCGTCGTGCCGACGCACGGCTACTGGGCGTGGGATCGCTGCTGCGTCGCGCGTCCGGTGATCCACCTGCTCGAGGACACGCCCGTGCTCGACGTCGGCGGCGTGGACGAGCTGCCGGAGCCGCGGGTGGAGGCCACGATCGATCTCGATGAGGAGCTCGCGCCGCCGCTGCAGGGCGAGTATGACGGTCGCATGTCCGTCGTGAGCGGCGGGCCCCTGGTGGTGGGCGGGCCCGCGACGATCGAGATCCTCGAGCCGGTCTCGCCCGAGGATGCGCCGATGATGGGCGCGCCGCTGCACGCGAACCTCCGGTTCGGACCTGCGCTGGACCTCGGCCCGTTCACCGCGTCGTACTGCGCCGCGCTCGAGCCGACGGACTGCGACTGCGGCGGGTGAGCGGTCACGACCCGCGCGGCAGCCTACTCGGTCCGCAGCATGAGGCCGATGTCGCCGCGCATCAGCGTCAGGTGGCTCGCGTCGATCTCGTGGTCGAGCGCGCCATCGGCGAGCACGCTGCGCATGTGCTCGTCGATCACCGGCGAGGATTCGTCCGCCGCGCACGCAGGCATCGCGATCGCGCCGTCGCTCAGCTCGATCGTCGCACCGTCGACGCGATACCCGGCGCTCCCGGTCGCACACGGGGTCACGATCGTCACGTGGCCGTCGTCCCCGAACTCCAGCGCACTGGGATCATCGGTCGCAAAGACGACGCCGAACCCACCGTCGACGAGCCCGCTGACCCGCCAGACCCGACCCTGCAACGTGCGATCGGGATCGGCGACCTCGCGGTCGAGCAGGACGAGCGTCACGCTGCCGTCGTCGAGGACGAGCCGCGGCTCGTCGAGCGTGTACGACGGTCGCGACAACAGGAACTCGAGCAGCCAGTCGTCCTGGGCGTGATAGTCCCCCGCGGGTCCCGAGCAGCCCTTCTCCGTGATCCCGAGCGAATCGATGACGAGCTCGCCGTCCGCGAGGTGATACGAGTCGCCGGGCATGGCGTTGCAGCCGGCGGACGCGTTGACTGCTCCGTCGTCGAAGAAGTGCAGGCGCACACGCGTGCCGGGGATGAGCGAGCGTCCCTCGATCGACTCGGAGACGAAGTCGCGGTCCCCGAGGGTGCCGTCGTCGCGCGCGCAGCCGACGACCGCGACCGAGCACAGCAGTGCCACGCCTGGCCACATCATCGAGGGAGCCTAGCACCCGGTGTGTCGCGGCGCTGCCAACCGGGTTGGCGGATCTCCGCGGTGGCGCACCGATTCCGTCATCGCGGCGGCACGAGCCTCACCACGGCAGGCGGCCGCCCTTCCAGTCCAGGAACTCGCCCGAGTCCGCGAGCGTCGCCGCGTCGGTCTCGCGCAGGATCCCGCGCACGGAGTCCGCCACCGGCGTCGGCGCATGCGGGCCGCCCATGTCGGTCTGCACCCAGCCGGGGTTGATGACCACCGAGATGATCTGCTCGCGGAGGAGATCCACTGCGAGTGACTTCGACATCATGTCGAGCGCGGCCTTCGACATGCGGTACGCGTAGTAGCCACCGCTGGTGTTGTCGGCGATCGAGCCCATGCCGGAGGTGACGTGCACGAGCTTCTTCGTGGCGCCGCGGCGCACGTGGGGCAAGAGCGCGAGCGTCATGCGCAGCGGCCCCATCGCGTTGATGTCGAAGGTCGCCGCGACGTCGCCGAGCGCGAGGTCCTGCGCCATCTGCCCGAGGCTCTGGGTCGGGCCGCCGTACGATCCGGCGACGTTGAACACGGTGTCGATCGCGGCGTCGCCCAGGGCATCGGCGAAGGCCCGCACGGTCGCGGGCACCGTCACGTCGACGGCGTGGATGCGCACGCGATCCCCGGCGAGCGCGGCCAGGGCCGCGGCCGAGCCCCGGTCGCGCACGCACGCCTCGACGGTGTCGCCGCGCGCCTGCAGCTGCCGCACGAGCTCGAGCCCGATCCCACGATTTGCCCCGGTGACGACGGTCCGCATGGCGGCATCGTACGCGAGCGCCTCGCCGCGGGCGGCGCCGGATGTCGCGACGGGCGAACTTGTGTTGGCGGGACCCGAGCGCGTACCGTGGAGCGGTGGGTCGCATCGCTCTCGTCTCGTCGTTCGCGATCCTCGCTGGCTGCGCCGCCGATGCGCTGCCGATCGAGGCCGCAGGGTCGACCGGAACCAGTACGGGCGGGTCGCCGATCGCGATCGCCGAGTCGAGCTCGACCCACGCCGCCGAGGCCTCGTCGGGGCCGGTCGGCACGGGCACCGACGACTCGGGCACCTCGGAGGGACCGCGGTTCGACGTGCCGGGCCCCGACGCACCGCCGCAGATCGTCACCTGCGCGGGCGCGGGTGCGGAGGTCGACGTCGTGATGACGACCCCGAGCGGTCCGTTCGCGCCGACCCACGCGTGGTGGGCGTGGGACTTCTGCTGCGTCACCGATCCGTTGCTGGTGCTCGCCGAGGCACCGGAGCTCGAGATCCGCGACGGCGTCCTGACGACCCCGCACGTGCGCGTCTACGTCCCCGGCACATGGGAGCGAACGGAGCCGTACCTCGGCCCGCGCGAGGTGGTGGTGAAGGACGTGGGTGCGGGCGGCGTCGGCGGGCCGCTGACGGGCTTCGAGCTGGTCGAGCCGCTGGATCCCGACGTGTCGCCCGAGACCGCGACGCCGGATCTGGTCGGCACGTTCGCGATCGACGGTGAGGGGTGGACGATCACGGGGAGCGTGACGGCGCCGTACTGCGCGGCGATCGAGGTGCCGGGCTGTCCGTGCGAGTGATCCGCGGACGGCGTTGATCCCCGCCGTCAGACGCCATCCCACGCGCCCTGGAACGACGGGCCCCGCGGACCGGTCGTCCACGGCGTGCTGCCGTGCTCGCCCCAGCGTCCGCCGTAGCGGATGAAGTCCTGGCCGCCCCGCGGGTTCGACTTCTCTCCGACGTGGATCAGGTTCGTCCACGTCTGCCACACGGGGCCGCCGTCGTAGGTGTGGTCGTCGAAGGCGGGCACGTTGGGGATGTCGAACGCGCCGACGCTCGGGTAGCTGGCGTGCGATCCGTCGGCGACCCACACCTGCGGGTGGGTGCCCGCGAACGTCAGCGCGGTGGGCGTGTAGCGCTGGCCACCCTCGTGCTGGGCGTACCAGGCAGAGACGAAGTTGCCGTCGTCGTCGGTGCGGACGGTGATGTGCTCCCAGTCAGCCTCGTGGTTGGCCGAGCCGACCGAGTCGTTGTAGGCGAAGAAGACCCAGAACTGGATGTCGTAGCCGGTGGCGATCCGGCGCACGTGATCGTAGACGCGCCACTCGCTCGGCGGCGCACCGTTGTGCGTGGAGTCGTTGGGTGGCTGCAGGAAGAAGTTCGTCGGCTCGGTCGAGGCGTGCCAGCTGCCCTTGTGCGCGCACCGCCAGTTCTTCCCGCGATGCGATTGCTGCCACATGCTCTCCTGCGTCACCGCCCCGACGCCGAGCACCTGGCAGTCGCTGCAGTCGTCGTGCTCGAACCGCATGTGCACGCGCGCCAGGTACCAGTCGACGTTCGCCGGTCGGGTCCAGTCCTCGGACTGCGGCGGGAGGTGGAGCTCGGGCGCGAACTTCACCGCCAACTTGTCCTCCCACATGTCCGGCACGCCGTCGCCGTCGGCGTCCGTCTGCACGCAGTCGTCGGGGCGAGTGCACGCCGCGCCGGAGGTGAAGCCGGGATCGAGCTTGTCCGGCACCGGGTCGATCGCCGGCGCGACCGGGCCGGGGGAAGGCCCGGGCGTCGGATCGAGCACGCCGCCGGGCGGACGCCGATCCACGCCGGGGGCAGCGAAGGCCGTCGGCGCGGCGAGCAGGGCGAGGGCCACGAGGGATCGGCGAAGCATGGGCATGCAGGGGTAGACCGTCGGCGCGACCTTCTGATCACTTCGGCGGTCGCCCACGCGTAGGCCGGGGACGTGCAGGGCGATCTGCAGCGTCACGTGCCCGCCCGGATCGAATGCTATCCCACGCGCCCTGGAACGACGGGCCCCGCGGACCGGTCGTCACACCCGTGCTGCCGTGCTCGCCCCAGTTGGGATATCGAGCGAGCCGACGGCGCTCGACGACGCGCGTGCGCGACTCGGCATCCCATCGTCGGTCTGATCACGACGACCCTCGACTCCTGTCCACCCCCCCTCGACTGGCCGACGTGGCGGAACACCACGCCCCGGTGCGCGGCACCGTGGGGTCTCCCTGGCACCATTGTTGCTCCTCGCCGAGCCTGTGTTCCGCTCCGACGTCTTCCGTGTCTTCTCCGCCGTGGCATTCTTCGCAACCGCATGCGCGGCGGCGGCGGGTGCCCCCGTCGTGAAGACGGGCACGCAGTATCCCATCGACGACGCGTTCTATGCCGCGCACCTGAACTGGTCGTTCTCTGGAACTCCGGGTCGGTGCTATGCGGCGACGGCCTCCGCGTTGACGGACGACCTCGGCTTCGAGATCGAGCATCGCGACGAGGCGAAACGTGAGATCATCACGAATCGCAAGGTTCTTTGGGTCAACGCAACGAGGACCACGACAGGCACGACGGTTTCGAGTGGAACCTCGATCGATTCGCGAGGCACCTCGTCGACCGTCACGACGACGACCCCGACGACGACCCAGCAGAGCTTTCTCGCGCAGCAGTCTGTGAAGTACTACCTCCGCATCGAGGGGACGGATCAGACCTGCACGGTGCGCGCCTATCGCTGGCGCGCCTGGGACGGCGAGCAAGAGTTGCTGCAGCTGCAAGCCGAAGGGATCGAGTGGACCGAGCAGCACATCTTCGAGCCGCTGCGAGCAGAGATCGCCCGACGTCTGGCCGAGGCGCCGCAACCCGCGACGTAGGTCGTCACTCCAGCGCCAAGAGACGCTCAGGCGGGCGCCTGCTGGGGAATCTGCAGCGTGGCGTGCCCGCCGGGCTCGAAGCGGAGCTCGACCTCCTCCACGGACACGCTGTGCTGGGTGACGTCGATGGCGGGCGACACCCCCTGCACCGACAGGGACGCGAAGCGCGAGAGATCCTGCAGGCGGGTCTGCCAGCGGGCCAGTAGCCGCTCGCGGGCCGTCTGCAGCACGCCCTCGGCCACCAGGAACACCGGCAGGTGGCGCGTGACCGTGATGGTGGGCTTGTTCTTGCGGCCGTCCACCAACAGGGCACGCAGCACGTCGTCGACCGCAGCCACGCGCTCGGCCCGTGCGAAGAAGCCGGCGTCGAGGTCGAGGGGAACCGTGACCGTGAGCGTCAACCGGGCCGCGGTGTCGTCGCCGCCCTTGGACAGCAGCGCGGCGATGCTCGGGGCGTCGAAGTCGGTCACCTTCACGGTCGACGCCGGCGCGGCCTTCGGCACCGCGACCTCGAGCCGTCGCACCCATTGCTCGAGCAGTGCGAGGGACGGCGCGGCGGCCAGATCCGAGACCGTGAGCATGACCGAGAACAGCGCGTGATCGGGGCGCACCTTCTCGACGGCCGAGGGAATCGGGGTCTCGCTCCGCTGCTGGGCGAAGAACTTGGTGCTCATGGCGCGGGAGTCTAGCGGCACTGGGGCCGAAGTCTGACGCCGCCGCGACGCGAGCGGCCGGCGGCAGCACGAACCCAGGGGATCAGAACCGGCCCCACGCCAGCGTCGCGACCTCGCCGCGGCGACGCAGCCGCTTCGCCACGATCGCGTACCGCACCACGCTGCCGACCAACAACGCCCCGCCGCCCACGAGCAGCGCAGTGCCGCTGGCCCCGAGCGCGCGGACGCTGCGATCGCGGGCCTCGTAGTCGGACTCGCTCTCCTCGCGCGCACCGTCGCGACCGTACGCGGTGCCGAGCAGCGCGCCGCCGATCGCCGCGACGACCAGCCCCGAGCCGAGCAGCACGCCGCCCGCGACGTCGCGGTGCCACCGTGCGGGTCGCTCACGCGACGGCGTGTCGCTCGGGGTCTCCACCGGCGAAGGCGGCGGTGGTTCGCGGCGATCCTCGCCGAGGATCTCGCGGCACTGGGCGATCACGCCGCGCGCGGCCTCGACGTCCGCGGCCGGCGGACCCGCGGCGATGAATTCCTCGAACACCTCGATCGCGCCGCCGCAGTTGCCCGCGCGACGCAGCGCCTGGGCGCGGCCGAACAGCAGCGCGGCGTCGCCGGTCTGCTCGTAGGCGCGGAGGAACGCGGCGGCCGCAGCGACGAAGTCACCCTCGCGGAAGAGCGTCGCGGCACGCACGGCCGGATCCTCGGTGGGATCGTCCGCGGGATCGCCCTCGGGCCCGCGCGTTGTCGCGGGCTCGACGTCGGGCACGGTGACCGCGGGGTCCGGCCCGCGGTGCGCGAGGCCGGCGAGCACCAGCGCTGCCGCAGGCGACATGCGCAACAGCTAGCCCGGGCGTCGCGACGGTGGCAAGTACTCGTGGCCACCCGGCGGTGCACTCGAGGTCGGCGCGGGCTTGCGCGGCTTGGTGCGGGGCGGTCGGCGGCGGCCTGCGGGGGCCCCGTCGGGGATCACGACCGGCTCGTCGTCGACGGTCTCGGGCGGGGTCTCGGCGACCGGCACCGGCGCGCTCGGGGCCGGCGCGACGTCGACCGAGGGCGGCGTGATCACTGCAGGCGCAGCCTCGCGCGGCGCAACCTCCTGCGGCGCAGCCTCCCGCGGCGCGCTCGGTGCCTCCACCTCGCGCGCGTCGTCGGCGAGCAATCGCGGCAGACCGATCCCGAGGCCGAGCCCCACCACCAACGCACCGCCCGCGAGCATCGCCGTCGTGCGGCCCCGCGATCGCGCCCGCGTCGGCTCGACGATCTCCGGTGCCGCGACCACCACCGGCACCAACGCCGGAAGCGCGTCGCTGGTCGGGTACGCCACGTGCCCGAACAGCCCGTGCATCATCTCCGACAGCGCGACCTTCGACAGCCGCTGCCCGTGCCCCTCGGCGAAGCCCTCGATCGCGAGCTGCAGGGCCCGCGCGCTCTCGAAGCGATCGTCGACGGCGACCGACAGCCCGCGGGCGATGATCGCCTCGAGCGCGGCGGGGAAGCCCGGCCGCACCGACGACGGCGCCTCGTAGCGGCCGGCCGCGACGCGGTTGATCAGCGCGAACTCGCCGGGCGCGACGAAGCAGCGCCGGCCGGTGCACAGCTCGTAGGCCACGACCGCGAGCGAGAACACGTCGGCGCGGCGATCGATCGCCTCGCCGCGCACTTGCTCGGGGGCCATGTACGCGAGCTTGCCCTTGATCGTGCCCGACCGCGTCACGCGGGTGTGCGCCGTGGCCTTCGCGATGCCGAAGTCGACGAGCTTGACCTCGCCGTCGTAGCTCACCAGCACGTTCGACGGCGACACGTCGCGGTGCACGAGGCCCAGCGGTCGGCCATCGGGGCCGGCCTTGTCGTGGGCGTAGTGCAGCGCCGCGGCGACCTCGTGCACGATCGTCAGCGCGCAGCCGAGCGGCACGCCGCCGTGCTTGCCCGAGGCGCGCAGCAGCTCGTGCAGCGAGCAGCCGTGGACGTACTCGAGCACGAGGTAGTGCTCGTCGCCCTCGGAGCCGAAGTCGAGGACCTGGGCGATGTTGCCGTGGGTCAGCGCGGCGGCGAGCCGCGCTTCGTTGAGGAACATCCGCACGAAGATCTCGTCCTCGGCGAGGTGCGGCAGCACGCGCTTGACCGCGACGATCTTCTCGTAGCCGCCCTCGGCGAGGTGACGCGCGAGGTAGAGCTCGGCCATGCCGCCGCGCTGCAGTCGGCGGATCACCTGGTAGCGACCCAGGCGCGCGCCCGCGGGCAAGCTCGCCGGCGCGGCGCTGGGCGAGGCCGCCGGTGCCGGTGCGAGCTGTGGTGCGTCCACGGTGTCGTCCTCGTCGATCACGTCAGCTAGAGCGCCGCGAACGTCAGCGGTCCCGCCTCCGAGAGCACCGACGCGAGCAGCTGCGGCAACCACGCCTCGTCGTCGTCGACGCGGACCGAGCCATCGGCGGCGAGCTGCTCCATGCGCGCGCGCAGGCGCTCGCGCGCCCGCATCAGCTGGGTGCGGATCGTGCTCTGCGGGACGCCGAACGCCTCGGCGAGCTGCGGGGTGCCCATGCGATCCCAGTAGAACAGGATCAGCAGCAGTTGGGGGCGCCGCGGCAGCGCGGCCAGGGCCCGCAGCACCAGCAGCTGCTCGCGGCTGCGCGCCACGAGCGTGCTCATCGCCGTGCGCTGCGGCGCCTGGGCGAAGTCCTCGTACTCGGTGTCGTGCACGAGGTTGCGCAGGTACAGGGCGAGCTGCCGCCGCGCGATGCCCATGAGGTAGGCCCGGAACGCGGCGGCGTCGCGGACGTCGGCGGCCCGCTCGACGCAGGCGAGGAACGTGGTCTGCGCGAGGTCCTCGGCCACGGTGCTGGCGTTCAGCTCGAAATAGCGCAGCACGCTGCCGTAGTGGCGGCGGGTCAGGGCCTCGGCCGCCGCGCGATCGCCCGCGCGCCAGCGTTCGAGCAGCGCCGCGTCGCTTGGGCCGTCCACCGTCGACCACGATATCACGCGGCGACCTGCGGGAAGCGTGGCCGCGCCCACGTGAAGAATTCTTCGGTGCGAGTGGGACGTTTGCCGCGCGGGCGCAACACGTGGGGGTGACTGGTCGGCTGCGCGCTCCTGCTCGGCGGCTGCTACTCGGGCCTCGGCGCCTCGGACTCGGCGGCCGGCGACGGCGACGCGTCCGCCGGGGCGGAGTCCGGTGGCAGCGACGGATCGACCGGCGAGCCCGACGATCCCGGCGCCCCGGTCGATCCCGTCGTGCTCGAGCGCGTCGGCGCCTCGGGCATGCGTCGCCTGACCGCGGTCGAGTACGCCGCGACCGTCCGCGATCTCCTCGGGGTCGACGTCGACGCCGCGCTGCTGCTCCCCGAGGACTGGCGGCAGCCCTTCGACAACGACTACACCACGCAGGTCGCCTCGCAGGCGCTCATCGAGGGCGCCGAGCTGCTCGGCTCGGACGTCGCCGAGCTCGCCCTGGCGTCGCCGACCAGTCGCGACATGATCGTGGGCTGCGTGCCCGCCGACGTCGCGGACGCGGAGTGCTTCCGCAGCTTCATCACGAGCTTCGGTCGTCGCGCGCTGCGGCGGTCCCTGACCGAGGACGAGATCACCCGCTACGTCGGCCTGGTCGCCGAGGCCACGGAGTCGGACGACTTCTACGCGGCGGTCGACGTCGCGCTGCGCATGTTCCTGCAGCACCCGGAGTTCCTCTACCGCGTCGAGCTCGGCACGCCCGTCACCGACGCGCCCGGCGTGTTCCGCCTCGGCGACCACGAGATCGCCTCGCGGCTGTCGTACTTCCTCTGGGGCAGCACCCCGTCCGAAGAGCTCCTCGATCTCGCCGACGCCGGCAACCTCCACACCGCCGAGCAGATCGCGACCACGGCCGAGGCGATGCTCACCGACGATCGCGCCCGCGCCCGCGTCGGTCGCTTCCACGCGCTGTGGCTGGGCTACGAGCAGCTGCCGCACGCCCCTGCGCTCGCCGACGCGATGCAGGCCGAGACCCAGGCGCTCATCGATCGCGTGATCTTCGAGCAGGCGCTGCCGTGGCAGGAGCTCCTGCGCGCCGAACAGACGTACATCGACGCGACGCTCGCCGAGCACTACGGCCTGCCCGCGCCCGCGAGCGCGGGCTGGGTCGACTACGGCAGCTCGGGTCGGCAGGGCCTCTTGTCCCACGGCAGCTTCCTGTCGGCGATGGCCAAGGTCGACGACAGCAGCCCGACCAAGCGCGGGATCCTGATCCGCACGCGGATGATGTGCCAGGACATCCCGCCGCCGCCGCCCAACGTCGACGTCGACAACACCGAGCCGCCCGAGGGCGTGTGCAAGGAGGAGTTCTACCGCGAGACCCACGCCCAGGGCGGCTGCGCGGCCTGCCACGCGCTGATGGATCCGATCGGGCTCGGCCTCGAGAACTACGATCACCGCGGGGCCTACCGGACCGTCGAGCAGGACGATCCGTCGTGCGCGATCTCGGGGCAGGGCTCGCTCGACGGCACCGCGTTCTCGGGTCCGGCCGAGCTCGCCGATCTGCTCGTGGACACCGGCACGCTCAACGCGTGTGTGGCCCGCCAGCTCTATCGCTTCGCGATGGGCCGCAGCGAGCTCGAGCCGGTCGACGACGCGTTCATCGACGCGCTCGTCGCCCAGGTCGGCACGGCCGCCGACTTCGACTTCGGCCCGATGATGGTGCAGTTCGTCGCCGACGAGGCCTTCTCGCTGCGTCGCGAAGAGACCGCCGAGGAGGGGACCTGATCATGAACGCACGAATCTCTCGCCCAGGTCACGTTGGGCGCCCCGGTCACGTTGGGCGCCCCGGTCACGTTGGGCGCCCTGGTCACGTTGCGCGCCGCACTTTCCTGCGCGGGGCCGCGGGCTTCGCCATGGCGCTGCCGCTGCTCGAGAGCATGCAGGTCAAGGCCGGCGTCGGTGCGCCGCGCCGCTACTTCCTCGGCTTCGCCGGCTCGTCGATCGGCTTCCCCGGCTTCGAGTACGACCAGCTCGTGCCCGATGCCGTCGGCGCCGCCTACGACGTCAAGCGCGCCCTGCAGCCGCTGATGGATCTCGGGATCCGCGACGACGTCTCCGTCATCACCGGCATGGAGATCCCGTGGGGCGACGCTGGCTCGGTGCCCGCGGGCGGCCGCGTCCGCAACTGGCACGCCAAGTCGGTGGCGCCGCTCATCAGCGGCGTGCGCGGGGCCGACGACGGCGACGAGCGGGCCCAGGGCGCGACGTCGGATCAGATCGCGGCCGACGTGCTCGGGCTGGACACGCCGCATCGGCTGCTGACGTACCGCGTGCAGGCGGCGTACTACCGCGGCAGCAACGGCGACGGTGGCGATCGCGGGCGCATCTCGTACCGCGACGAGGGTGGATCGATCATCCCGGTCGATCCGATCGTCAGCCCGCGGCTCGCGTACGAGTCGCTGTTCACCGGCTTCGTGCCGCCCGATCCGGTCGAGGCCGCGGCCGCCCTCGCGGCGCTGCGACGCCGCCGCAGCGCGGTCGATCTCGTGCTCGAGGACGCCCAGACGCTGCTGCCCAAGCTCGGCGCCGCCGACAAGCTGCGGCTGCAGCGACACTTCGACGAGCTGCGCGCCCTCGAGCAGCGGCTCGATCAGGAGCAGCCCCCGGTGACCGGCGCGTGCGCGCAGCTCGAGCACCCCGGCGACGACCCGGAGATCGGCGGGCCCGTCGAGAACGGCGACACCGGCGGGTATGCCGGCGGAGGCGCGTACAGCAACGAGCAGCGCCGCGCGGAGATCCTCACCGATCTCATCGCGATGGCGTTCACCTGCGATCTCTCGCGCGTCGCGTCGCTCATGTACACGATGGCGCAGTGCTTCTTGAACGCGAACCCGCTGCTCGATCTGCCGAGCGACATGCACGAGCTCGGGCACTTCGGCGTGGGTGGCGGCCAGGTCGGCCTCGACGCGATGAGCGACTGCGTCGCGTGGCACGTCGGTCACTTCGGTCGGCTGGTCCAGAAGCTCCGCGACACCACCGAGCTCGACGGCTCGAGCGTGCTCGACAACTCCGCGCTGCTCCTGATGTTCGAGGGCGGCTGGGGCTACGACCCCGAGTCGGGCGACGCGCTCTCGGTGCACTCGAGCGAGAACATGTCGGCGCTCATCGCCGGCCGCGCGGGTGGTCTGAACCCCGACGGTGGCGTGCACGTGCCGAACCCGGGCGGTCACCCGACGCAGGTGATCAACACGGGGCTGCGTGCGGTGGGCGTTGACCACGAGATGGGCGAGGTCGCGGGTGTGATCGACGCGCTGCTGCCGTGATATCGTCGCGCGGTGCGGTGCGGGCGGCTCGCGACGATCGGGCTCTGCCTCGGGCTCCTCGCCGGTTGCCCGCGGCTGCCCGCGTACGTGTGCCAGGACGACGCGTCGTGCGATCGAGACGGCGCGTCCGGTCGCTGCCTCGAGGACGGTGCGTGCGCGTACCCGGACGGTGCCTGCGGGAGCGGCTGGGTGCGGTCGCCCAACGCCGCCGATCGTCCGGGGCAGTGCGAGCCCGCCCCGGGCGCGGAGTCGTCGAGCACCGGGGTCGCGACGGGCTCGGACTCGGGCTCGGGTGAGGACGTCACCGAGGGCGGTAGCAGCGGGCCGACGCCGACGTGCGGATCGGCGGTCGCGTTCGCGGTGAACACGGCGTTCTTCGGGGCGCCCGAGGTGCTCGAGGGCTACCCGGTGGTCGTGTCGATCGCGTCGCCCGAGATCGTGGCGGCGATCGTCGCGGGCGGCATGGATCCCTGGGTGACCGACGCCGCGGGTGCGCCGCTGGTGCACGAGCTCGAGCAGCTCGACGCGGCGCTCGGCACGTTGACGCTGTGGGTGAAGCTGCCGGCCTACGCGCTCGACGAGGCGGTGCCGCTCACGCTGCGCTTCGGCGCGCCGCCGCCGACCGGTGAGCCCACCGCGGTGTGGACCGATCGCTACGTGGGCGTGTGGCACATGGACGACGCGTTGTCGGGCATCGACGGCGACGCGGTCCGCAACAGCGCGACGCCGAGCGAGGCCGGTCGCACCGTCGGCGAGATGCAGCCCGAGCAGAGCGTGCCGGGCGTGCTCGGTGGGGGGCTGGCCTTCGACGGCGTCGACGACATGGTCACCATCGACGCGGCGTTCGTCGGCGCGCTCGACTCGTACTCGCTGTCGATGTGGATCCGGTTCGACGGCGCCGCCGATGCGCCGGGCGACTACTTCCAGCGGCTCAACGGCGACTACTTCTACCCGCGGTGCTGGCGACAGGCGGGGGCCTCGGTCTTCTGCCAGTACATCGTCGACGACGTCGTCACGGGGCTCGGCAGCGGCCTCGAGCAGGCGCCGGGGCAGCTGCTGCACCTCGCGATGGTGCGCGACGCCGACACCGGCGCGCACCGCCTCTTCATCGACGGCGAGCTGGTGAACGAGAACAGCGATCCCGTCGGCGCGACGCTGCCCGACGAGGGCTATCCCTTCGAGCTCGGCCACGGCGAGCTCGGTACGCTGCTCGGCATGATCGACGAGGTCCGCGTGTCGCAGGCGCCGCTGCCCGCGTCCTGGGTGCGCGCGGACTACCGCACGCAGCTCGAGCCAGGGCTGGCGGTCACGGACGTGGGCGCGATCGAGCCTGCGCCCTGCGACGCGGAGTGAGGTCCGCTCACAGCGTGCAGTCGGCGTCGCACTCGTCGCCCGACTCGAGGTCGCCGTCGTCGCACAGCTCCGGGTACTCCGTGACCCCGTTGCCGCAGGTCGCATCGCAGTACCCGGGCAGATCGGCGACCAGGTGCAGGACGCCGCCGAGGATCACGTACAGGTGCGCCTCGCCGGCGTGGATCGAGACCGCTGGATCGGCGCCGACGTCGAGCTGGCTGACGGTGATCGGCATCGCGGGGAGGCCAGCGTCGAAGGTGACGATGTTGCCGTTGCTGGTGCCCGCGTAGACGAAGTAACCGCGCGTCGCGACGTCGCGTACGGCGACGTTGCCGTCGACCGCACCCGTCCCCATCGGCACGGGGTCGGCCGGATTCGAGACGTCGACGATCGCGATGCCATCGCCGCCGGCGTAGTAGATGAACCCGGCGTCGTCGGAGGCGACGAGGCCACCGCCGCCTGCGATGTCCGTGGTGCCGACCAGCACGGGCGTCAGCGGGGCGCTGATGTCGAAGGCGCCGAGCGTGCCGTTGACGCTGACGTACGCGTAGCCGCCGGCCGCCGCGACGCCATCGTACGACGGGAACATCACGCCCCCCACGCCGAGGCCCGCGCCGGTCAGGATCATCGCGCCGGGGTTCGCGACGTCGACGATGCGCGTGTTCTCGTCGTTGGCGATGAACAGGGTCGTGCCCTGCAACGCGGCCTCGGACGGGTAGTTGGTCGCAGCGTCGAGCTGACTCTCGAGCGCGAGGTTGCCGTCGGTGATCGACAGCGCGGTGACCAGCGGATCGCCGACGCCGAACACGCTGTCCGAGGTGGCGACGAGGCCCAGGACCGCGTGGTTGACCCCGAGGCTGATCGCGCTCTGGAACAGCGGCTCGCTCGGATCGCTGATGTCGACGAGCGTGATCGCCGGGCCGGGCGCGTAGTCGTTGGCCACCACCGGGAACTCACCGGCGCTGGCGACCACCGTCAGCGGATCGGTCGGGGCGTAGGTGCCCACCACGCGGGGATCGCAGAACAGCGCCTCGTCCTGGCACGCCGCCGAGCAGCCGTCGCCGGACTCGGTGTTGCCGTCGTCGCAGCCCTCGTTGGGGTCGAGCTCGCCGTTGCCGCAGCCCGCCGCGACGCTTCCGGTGCTCGACTCGCCGGCGTCCGAGCTCGAGTCGGCCGGCGTGGACGTCGTCACGGTGGTCGACGCGGACGTCGTGCCGGGGTCGGTGTTCGACGCCGTCGCCGACGGGTCGGTCGACACGCCGGTGTCCGACGAATCCGTCGCGCCGTCGGTGTCACCACCGGTCCCTTCCTGCTTGGTCGGCGCGAAGCAGGCGGCGACGAGGACGAGCGGCAGACAACACAGCGGGGCAATCGGCAAGCGAGGCATGGACGCGGAGGATACCGCGGTCACGACACGGTGATGCGCGCGACGCCGCGCGCCTCGAGCAGCCGCGGCAGGCGCGTGCGCTGGTCGCCCGCGAACACCAGGTCCTCGCCCTCGACGCCGCCGCCGCACCCGAGCTGTCGCTTGAGCTCGCGGCACCACGTCTCCGCATCGGCAGTGGACAGGCCGAGGCGCTCGACGACGGTGGCCTCTTTGCCGCCGCGGCCGGCCCGCTCGTAGCGCACGATGGCGCGCGCGGGGCCCTTCGCCGGGACGGGTTGCGATGCGGCCACGGGTGCCGCGGGGGCCTCGCCCTCGGGCGCGGCGTCGCGGCGATCGGCCAGCGCGGCGAACGGGTTCGACGTCAGCGCCGGGGCGGGCGCCAGGGCGGGCGGAGGAGCGCGGCGCTTCGCCATGCGCGGGAGTATGCGGTGGGCCCCGCCGCCGCGTCTCGCGTATCCTCGCCGCCGTGTCGCGCCTCGCCACCGCCGTCGTTCTCCTGCTGCTCGCATGTACGCCGAGCGCGTCACCGGCCCCGACCGCGGCGCCGAGCACCGCGACTCCGTCCGTCGCGCGTGTCGATCTCGATCGCCTGCGCCGCGAGTCCGCCGTCGGCCGCTCGATCGCCGACGACGCGTGGTCGAGCGACGCGGGCATCGACGCCGAGCTGACGATCCGCCTGACGGCGATCGCAGTGGCGGAGGCGCGTGGGATCGCGAGCGTCGTGGACGAGTCGGCGGCGGTGGTGGTCGGTGACGCCGTGGCGTCGGCGGCTGCGATCGATCTCACCGACGACGTGCGCGCCGCCCTCGATCCCCTCGCAGAGCTGGCGTGGGTCGTCGGGGCGTGGTCGGCCACCGTCGAGGGCACGACGACGATCGAGACGTGGTGCCCCGTCCCCGCGACCGACCAAGGGGCCGCGCGATGGATCGGGGACAACCGCACGCGCAAGGGCGAGCGCGAGGTCGCGTTCGAGTGGGTGGCGATCGAGGGCCAGGGTGCGTCGTCGGTGTACCTGGCGCAGCCGAGCGGCCGCACGCCGCCGGCCCGCTTCGATCGCGTCGCGTCGGACCGACCGCGCGCCGCGGTGTTCGAGAACCCGGCGCACGACTTCCCGCAGCGGCTCGAGTACCTCCGCGAAGGGCCGATGCTGCGCGCGACCGCGAGCAACCAGACGGCGCAGCTGCCCTTCGCGTGGACGCGTGGTGGGGAGTCCGCACCGATCGGCGATCGCGAACAGGCGATCGCGGCGGTGCCGGCGTTGGCCCGGGCGTGCGCGGCGATCCGCGAGCGCCGGGGGTGACCGCTCACGCCGCGACCGCGACCGTTCGCCCGCGAGGGTGCGGCCGCGCGCTCGATCGCGGCCTAGACTGCGGTGGTCTTGCCCACGATGAGGATCCCCGCCGGCGTGCGCCGGGCCGCGCTGTCGCTGACGTGCCTGCTCGTCGGCGCCACGCTCGTGCCGCGGCACGTCGTCGGCCGTGACGCCGCGGCGTGGTTCGCCGACGATCGCGACACCGCGCAGGGCCTCGCCGACGCGGTGGCCGACGCCGCCCTCGCGCACGTCACCGCGGCGTCGTTCCACACCGGCAATGCGCGCTTCGACGGCGAGTGGGCGATGGGCACGCAGCAGATGACGGTGCTCGGCCTGACGCAGGTGGCCCTCGCGCACCCAGAGCTGCGCGCGCGCTACTCGTCGGCGATCGACGCCGCCGCGGGGCGCCTCGTCGACGACGCGACGTTTGCCTTCGCCACCGCAGCGTGGGGGCAGGGGCCGTGGGCGAGCCTCGATGCGGATCGTGGGCACGGCTATCTCGGCTATGTCGCGCTCGCGCTGGGATCGCTGCGCGAGCTCGACCCGGACACCGTCCACGCCGCCGCGCACGACCGCCTCGTGGACGCATTGGTGCGCCGCGTCGAGGCCCACCCCCTGGGAATCGTGCAGACGTATCCGGGTGAGGCGTATCCGTGCGATCTCGCGGCGATCGTCGGGGCGATCGCGCAGCACGGCCGGATCACGGGCGTCGATCGCAGCGCGCTCGTGGCTCGCATGGCGTCGATCTACCGCGCGCGCTGGATCGATCCCGACTCGGGCTACCTCGTGCAGTCGCTGCGTCCCGACGGCAGCCCGCTCGATGCGCCGCGGGCCTCGGGCACCGCGCTGGCCGGCTACTTCTGGTCGTTCGCGGATCGCGATCTCGCGGACGAGCTCGATGCGGCGGTGCTCGAGGTCGGCGCCACATCGCTGTTCGGCTTCGGTGGGATCCGCGAGTACGCCCCGCGCCACGCCGGCCACGGCGACATCGACTCGGGGCCCGTGGTGCTCGGCGTGTCGGTGTCGGGCACCGGGTTCTCGATCGCGGCGGCGCGTCGGCGAGGCGACGCCGATCGCTTCGTCGAGCTCGTGCGCACCGCCGCGCTGTTCGGCATCCCGGTCGACCATGACGGCAAGCGCCGCTTCGTCACGGGGGGTCCGCTCGGCAACGCGATCCTGCTGACCATGTTGACCGCGAGGCGACCATGAGCGCACGTCCGACGATGAGCGTGCGCGCGACGATCCTGCGCTGTGCCGCCGTGGTGCTCGGGCTCGTCGCCCTGCACGCGCTGCTCGTCGAGGTCGCGGCGCGCACGGACCTCGTCGAACGATTGCTCGCGCCTGCGGGCGCTGGCGGGGCGCTGGGGCTGGGCGTCGCGCTCTTGGTGCTGCGCGTGGGCCTGCTGTTCGTCGTGCCGGGTGCAGTGCTGCTGCGCGTGGTCGAGGCGATCGCGCGTGCCCGCCGTCCGCTCTGCTAGGATGCGCCGGTGGTGCGTCCTCGGCTGCTCGTCGTCCTCCTCGGCAGCGTGCTGGGCTGCACCTTCGACGCGAGCGGTGTGGGTGGGCCGAGCTCCGGGACCGGCCCCGCTGCCGACACGTCGGGCGCTGCGACGACCGGCGCGCCGACGCCGACCTCGACCACCGATCCGACGCTCGAGTCGAGCTCCGACGACGGCGCGCGCACGACGTCGAGCGCCGACGCCTCGGGCGCTTCGGCGGCACACACGACGTCACCGTCATCGACCTCCTCCGATGGTTCGAGCACCACCGGCGCGTCACTGCCGTGCGACGATCTGCTGTGGGTCGCGGGCTCGGCCGCCGCGGTGGGCACCGATGGACCGCTCGCCGCGCGACTCGAGGAGGCGGGCTTCGTGCTCACGTTCGCCGACGACGATCTCGTGCAGCCGGCGGATGCCGCGGGTCGCTGCGCCGTGCTCGTCTCGGGCACCGTCGACGATGCCGTGCTCGGCGGTCGGCTGCGTCAGGTCGTCGAGCCGGTGATCCTGTGGAAGCCGGAGATCTTCGACGACATGGGCGTCGCGCTCGTCGGTGCCCACGGTGTCGCGGAGGGGCTGAACCAGGTGTTGATCATCGATGCGAGCCATCCGCTCGCCGCCGGTCAGCGCGGGGTTGTCGACATCTACGCCGGCACGGGGCGCATCGGTTGGGGGACCGCCGTGCACGCCCACATCGTCGCGGACCGGGCCGATCTCCTGGGCCTCGCCTCGCTGTACGCCTACTCGATGGGCGACCTGCTCGCCGACGAGATGCCCGCCGCGGGCCCCCGGATCGTGCTGCCGATCACCGACGCACCCGACGCGGTACTGCAGCCGGTCGGCCTCGACCTGTTCGAGAACGCGGTGCGCTGGGCGACGGGCCCGTGAGCCTCAGGGCCCCGTCGTCGTGACGAGCAACGCCTGGTAGAAGCGCACCGCCGCGTGCAGATCGTCGATCGCGATCCGCTCGTCGGTGCCGTGCAGCCGCTTGCGGTCGACGTCGGTCATCCGCAGCGGCAAGAACCGGTAGATGTCGTCGGCGACCGCGGCGTAGTGCCGCGCATCGGTGGCGCCGACGACGAGCGACGGGCTCACGATCGCGTCGGGCCACGTCCACAGTATCGCGCGGCCGACCGCGTCCCAGGCGGCGCCCTCGGTGCGCGACACGGGGCTCGGATCCCAGCACTTCTTCGCGCAGCGCACGGTGACGCCCAGCTCCTCGGTCACGTCGACGATGTGCGCCTCGACCGACGCGACGGTGTCGCCCGGCAGCAGGCGGAAGTTCACGACCGCCCGGGCCCGCGCGGCGAGCACGTTGTCGGCGCTGCCGGCCTCGAGGATCGTCGGCGCGGTGGTGGTGCGGACGATCGCGTTGGTCGCGGGGTGCCGTGACAGGATCCACCGCACCACCGGCCCGAACATCCACCGGTTGGCGAGCACGAGCTTCGCGACGAAGGTCTGCTCGGACGTGAGCCGATCGATCATCTGCTCCGACGGGCCGCGCAGCGAGGCGGGCATCGGGTGCTCCTCGATCCGCACCAGCGCCCGGGCCAGCCGATCGATCGCGCCGTCGGGCGGCGGCATCGACGAGTGCCCGCCCTCGCCCTCGGTCGTGAGCTCGAGGCTCGCGTGGCCCTTCTCGGCGATGCCGACGAAGGCGATGGGCGCCGCGATGCCGGGGATCGTGCCGCTGACGATCGCGCCGCCCTCGTCGAGCAGGAACTCGGCCGACACGCCGCGCTGCTCGAGCGCCGCCGCGATCGCGATCGCACCCTCGGCGCCCCCGACCTCCTCGTCGTGGCCGAAGCCGATCCACACGTCGCGGCTTGGCGTGAAGCCCTCGGCCAGCAGCGACTCGACGGCGGTGAGGATGCCGACGACGCCGAGCTTGTCGTCCATCGCGCCGCGGCCCCACACGTGCCCGTCGGCGCGGCTCCCGGAGAACGGCGGCTGCGTCCAGCTCGACTCGGTGCCGGGCTCGACCGGCACGACGTCGACGTGGGCAGTGAGGATGATCGGGCGCGCGCTCGGGTCGCGGCCGCGCCAACGCAACAGCCGGGCGTGATCGTGGATCGGGGTCACCTCGAGGGTCGCGTGGACCCGGGGGAAGCGCTCGCGCAGCAGGGCGTGCAGGGCGACGAACGCGGCCGGCTCACCGCCCGAGGGGATCGAGATCGTCGGGATCGCGACCGCGGCCGCGAGATCGTCGGCGACGCGATCGCGATCCACCGCGGGCAGGCTCGGCGCCGGGCCGGGGTCGAACGCCGGCGGCGAGACGACGGCCGCCCGCACCACGCAGACCGCCGCGAGCGCGGCGATCCCGAGCGAGAGCCGCACCGCGAGGCGTCGCCGCGTGGAGTCGGCCATCGAGCGCGGACGATATCACCGGCGGCCGCGCGCGGCGAACCGGCGTCACGCGGCGGATCGCGAGCGAGCGCGGCGCAGGCCCAGGGCGAGCAGGAGCCATGCGGCGTGCATGGGTCGATCGCGCGTGTCACAGCCGCAGCCCGATCCCGCGTCGTCGTCGGCCGCGGCGGTGGTCTCGGTGCCGGTGGTGCCGCCGCTGCTGCCGGGCGCGCTGCCCGTCCCCGCACCCGAGGTGTCGCTCGGCCCCGCAGTGGTGTCGCCCGGCTCGGCCGGATCGTCGCACCGCGTCGCGTCGCAGCGCCGCTGCCAGATGTTGCTGGTGATCACGCGGCGCCCGAGATCGTCGTGCAGCTCGACGCGCGTGCGGGTCTCGCCTGCCTCGAGCGAGGCGATTGCGATCGTCGTCGCGATCGAATCGCCGTGCACGGTGAACTCCTCGACGTCGATGCCGTCGCGCACGATGTGCACCGAGAGGCCGTCGCCGCCGGTCACCCGGATGTCGTAGGTGACGGGGAGGTCGGCCCAGATCGTGTCGCCGGAGGTGCGCCACGCGGAGTCCAGCTCGATCATCGGGTCGCCGGGGCCCTGCAGCTTCACGACCGTCCGGCTGTCGCGGATGCCCTGCAGCAGCGCCGCGACCGACAGCTCGCTCGCGTACACCATCGTCGTCGGATCCCCGATCGGGCTCTGGAAGCCGCCGAGGTCGACGCCGGCGCGGTGATCGTCGCTGCCGCCGAGCGCCGCGAGGTGGGCCCCGGCGTCGCACAGGTCGTCCCAGTACCCGATCGCCTGGTCGTCGAAGAGCCCACCGGCCTGATCGAGGCCGGTGCTCGCGATCTCGATCGCGTGGATCGTGCTCGGGTCGATCTCGTGGTCCCACGCGCAGCCGATGCAGAACGTCCCGAGGTCGAGCACCGGGTGGTTGATCGACACGAGCGCGCCCTGCTCGGTGAAGGCCGCGATGGCGCCCTCGATCGTCACGCCGGGCTGGCCGATCTTGTGGTCGACCCACACCGTGGCCCCGATCGCGTTGGCGTGCCCGGCGTAGGTCGTGAACTCCATGCCCGGCACGAGCAGCAGGTCCGGGTGATCCGCCTGCGCCGCGACGATGAAGTCGTTCTGCGTGAGCACGTTGTGATCGGAGAGCTCGACGAAGTCGAGGCCGCGGCTGCGGGCGAACGTCGCGATCTCGTCGAGCGGTGGCCGGGCGTCGCCGCTCTCGCGCGAGTGGACGTGGAAGTCGCCCGCGTACCACCGCGCCTCGGCGACGAGCGGCTCGCTCGGCACGTAGGGCGCGCGCTCGGGCTGCGGGGCGAGGGTCGCGGCGGTGCGCAGCACGACCTCGACGTCGTACGTGGCCGGCGACACCTCGATCTTCGCCTTGCCGATCACGAGGTGCCACGTGCCCGCCGGGATCGGCCCGGGGAGGTACGAGCGCGACGCCGCGTCGACGCCGACGATCGCCGGCTCGTCATTCCCACCGCCCCAGCCGCGGAAGCCGTCGGGATCGACGAGGCCCCAGTCGAGGATGTTGTCCGCCGACTGATCGTCGTGGCGGACCTCGAGCTCCGCGATGCCCTCGGGCACCTCGAACGGGACGAGCACGTGGTCGGGCGGCCCGGCGACGACCTCGCCGACGAGCGGCACGATCTGCTCGCCGGCGTCCGCGCCCGTCGGGAACAGCGCCGTGCCCACCAGGAATCCCAGGCCGATTCGCATCCTGGAAGGGTCGTCGTGTCACCACAGCCCGGTCAAGGCCGCGCCGGATCGCGGCCATCGCACCGGTTGTGAATGGGGTTCTCGGCGGGCTCGTCGGTTCGAGGGTCGCCATGATCAACTTTCGCAGCGTGGTCCGTGGGTTGCTGACGTCGTCCGTGGTCGCGCTGGTGATGAGCGGCTGCTCGATCTCCTTCGGATCCGGCAGCGCCTCCTCGCCGAGCAGCTACCCCTACGCGTACTCCGGCGGCGGCAAGCCGGTCGGCTCGTACAACGCGATGGGCCGCGTCGACGACCGCGAGAAGCCCCTGCCGGGCGTCACGAAGGCCAAGCCGATCCCCAAGGCCGAGGGCCCGCACCGCAAGCCGGTCGTCGACCCGACCCCGGCGCCGACGCGCGACGAGCCCGCGCCGCCCAAGCGAACCAAGAAGGCGCCCAAGCGGACCAAGCCCACCGCGGAGCCGACGCGGACCCCGGCGCCGGGCCGCGCGAAGCCCGAGCCGAAGGACACGGAGCCGACGGCGACCAAGCCCAGCCGCGATGGGTCGAACACGCCGACCCGGCCGACCAAGCCGAGCCGCGCGACGCTGCAGCGCACGGCGGCGCGCAAGGTCGCGCCGCGTCCGACCCGCTGATCGCCCGAGCGATCGTCAGGCGGCGGGGCGGCTCGAGAACCTCTCGAGCACGTCCGAGACCCGCACCAACATGTCACCCAGGCCGGTTCGCCCCTGGGTGACATTGTCGACGTAGGCCCGCATCAGCGCGTACGTGGGGTGCCGCGCGATGTCGGGGTTGCGCTCGCCGAGCTCGACGTAGCGACGCATCGCCTTGGCCGCCTCGTCGAGATCGAGGCCCATGCGCTCGAGGTTGACGCGGCTGCGCGCGAGCATCGGCATGTAGCCGAAGAACATCGCGTACAGGCCGCTCGGTCGCACGAAGCTGCGGATCAGATCGATCGCGTTCTCGGCCCGCGTCTGCTCGCGGCCGTAGTACTCGAGCATGTGGAAGTCCATCGCGAGGTGGCGAGCCTCGTCGGCGTTGATGCCCTCGAACGCGCGGTGACAGATCGGATCGTCGACGGCGTTGACGAGGTACTTCACCAGCGCGCCGTCGAGCACGAGCTCGGTCATCGGTACGATCGCGCTGAACACCGACGGGTGCACCTTGGTCGCCGAGCGCTCGAGCGTCGAGATCAGCCGCCGCACGTTCGGGTTGGGCACCGGCCGCTCGTGCCGCCCGAGGATTCCCCAGCGGACCATGAGGCGCCGCTCGGCCTCGGCGTGGCGGGCCTCGTCGGCGCGGAAGGACTCGAAGATCGCCCGCCGCGTCGGGTCGGACTCTCGCTGGGCCATCGCATCGAACACCACCGCGGCGATGGACTCGATCCAGTAGAGGTCGGCCATGAAGGAGGCCAGGTCGTGGGCCTGGGCCGGACTCACCCGGTCGGCCCCGGGCGCGTCCCAGTCGACGTCGTCCGTAGACCACTGCAATCGTTGGCACTTCTCCAGGAGGCGGCCGAGGTCGAGCATGTTCTTCACTCCTGCAGTTTTCGAGGTTACACCGTTTGGTGTAACGTTTCAACGTGGCGACGGCCGAGGTTCTCGACGAGTTACCCCCCGAGGGTCTGACCATCGACGCGCTCGCGCAGGCGGTCGGGACGACGACCCGGAACATCCGCGCGCTGCAGACCCGGGGACTGCTCCCGCCGCCGACCGTGGTCGCGCGGGTCGGTCGCTACGGGCCGGCGCACGTCGAGCGTCTGCGGCTCGTCGCGCGCCTGCAGGAGCGCGGCTACTCGCTGGCCGCGATCGCCGACGTGCTGCAGGCGTGGCACGAGCGGCGAAGCGTCAGCGACCTGCTGGGCTTCGAGCGCGAGCTCGATCGGGCCGAGGGCGCGCTCGAGGACGAGGTGGTGCTCGGCCTCGACGAGCTCGCGCGGCAGTTCCCCGAGCTCGACGACGCGCTGGTCCACCGCGCGATCGAGCTCGAGCTGGTGTTCGTCGAGTCGTGGGTCCCGCCGCGTTTCCGCGTCCCGATCCCGCGCCTGCTCGAGGTCGGTCGCGCCCTGGTCGACGTCGGCATCCCGCTGCACGCGGCGCTCGACCAGCTCGTGGTGCTGCGCGAGGGCACCGACGCGATGGCGAAGGCCCTGGTCGCGATGTTCGCCGAGCAGATGATCGCGCCGTGGGCGGCCGCGGGTCACCCGCTCGAGGCCGTGCCCGAGCTCCTCGATCGTGTGCGGCGGACCAAGCCGCTGCCGCTGCTGGCGGTGACCGCCCTGATGCGCAAGGCCCTCGAGCGCGAGGTCTCGGCGGCGCTGTCGACGATCGTGCCGCGCCACGGCTGAACCGGCTCGCGCGGCGCCTCGCGATCGGTGAAACTCCCCGGGCCGCGGCGTCGTCCGTAGCGAGCCCCAATGATCGAGCTACTCACGTCCCCGACCCCCAACGGCCGCAAGGTCTCCGTCGCGCTCGAGGAGCTCGGCCTGCCCTACACCGTGCGGGCGATCGATCTCGGGAAGAACGAGCAGAAGGAGCCGTGGTTCCTCGCGCTCAACCCCAACGGTCGGATCCCGGTGATCATCGATCACGACGCGGACGACTTCGTGGTGTTCGAGAGCGGCGCGATCCTGATGTACCTCGCCGAGAAGACCGGCAAGCTGCTGCCCGCCGATCCCAAGGCCCGCAGCGTCGCGATCCAGTGGTTGATGTTCCAGATGGGCGGCATCGGCCCGATGATGGGGCAGGCCAACGTCTTCAACCGCTACGCGCCGGAGAAGATCCCCTACGCGATCGATCGCTACACCCGCGAGTGTCGGCGCCTGTTCGAGGTGCTCGAGCGGCGCCTGGGCGAGGTCGAGTACCTCGCGGGCGAGTACTCGATCGCCGACATCGCCAACTGGTGCTGGGTGAAGACCTACGCCTGGGGCAGCCTCGACATCAGCGGCCTGCCGGCGCTGCAGCGCTGGCTCGACGCGATCGCGGCGCGACCGGCCGCGCAGCGCGGGATCCTGGTCCCCGTCACCGAGGCGACGGCAGAGTCGGTCACGGCGACCGGCCGCAGCCTGCTGGTGTGACCCGGCGCTACGCGGTCCCCTTCGCGGCGGCTTCGGCCGCCGCCTTGGCCGACGCCTCCTTGCGCTCGCTGTGGCGATCCGTGAGGAAGTCGACGTAGTCGCGCAGGAGCAGCGTGAACTTCATCAGCTCCTCCATCACGTCGATCACGCGATCGCGATACGGCGAGTCCTTCATCCGTCCGTCCTCTTCGAACTGCTCGTAGGCCTTGGCGACCGAGGACTGGTTGGGGATGGTGAACATCCGCATCCAGCGGCCGAGCAGGCGCAGGGTGTTCACGGCGTTGAAGGACTGCGAGCCGCCGCTGACCTGCATGACCGCGAGCGTGCGTCCCTGCGTGGGTCGGATGGCGCCGGAGTTCAGCGGCAGCCAGTCGATCTGGTTCTTCAGGACGCCGGTGACGGCGCCGTGCCGCTCGGGCGAGCACCACACCTGGCCCTCGGACCACTCCGAGAGCCGGCGCAGCTCGACGACCTTCGGGTGCGTCGGCTCGACGGCGTCGGCGACGGGGAGGTCGAACGGATCGTAGATGACCACCTCGGCGCCCATCGCCTCGATGATGCGCGCCGCCTCGTGGGTCAAGAACCGGCTGTACGAGCGCTTCCGCAGCGAGCCGTACAGGAACAGGATGCGAGGCGGATGCGTGGAGCGAGGGACGCTCGGGAGCTCGATCATGCGGCGCGAGCGTACGCCTCGACCGGTCAGCTCGTCTGCGTGTTGAACAGGCCGACGTTGCCGGTGATCGGGCGGTGGCGGTGCAGGTGGAAGCGCCGCGGCGGCTGGTGCTCGGTGGGCGGCAGGTGGGTCGGCTTCACCGCGGGCTCCGCCGGCTTGCCGGTCGCGAGGGCCCGCAGGGCGCGCAGCGCGTCGGTGGTCGTGAACACGCCGACGACCGCATCGCCCTCGACGATGATGGCGCAGCCCCAGCGGTGGGCCTCCATCTCGTGGGCCACGACGTGGATCGGCGTGTTGGGCTCGCACACGTACGGCTGCTCGCTCATCGCGTCGCGGACGAGCATCTTCTTCGGGTCGGCGCCCTTGGTCGCGAGGGCGACCGCGATGTCCCGGTTCGACAGCAGGCCGGAGACCTGCGTGCCCTTCAGCACCACGAGGTGGCGGATGTTGTCCAAGGCCATGCGCTGCTCGGCGTCGGCGAGCAGGAGTTCCTCGTCGGCGCTGGCGGGCATGGCGGTCATGTACTGCGCGACGGTCAGCTCGGTGGTGCTCATGCCTCCCACTATGGGACTGCAAATCGCGCCGTCCCAGCGCAAAACCCAGGGGAGGGGGCATGGTCGGACGCAAAGCTGGCGCGTGTGATCACGGAGAATGCGAAGGGTCGGGGGACGACCCTTCGCATTTCGAACCGGCGCGGTGCGCCGCTCAGGCCGGCGCCGGCCACACGCAGCGGGTACCGCTCCCGAACTCGACGCAGAACGAATCGCCCGGACAGTCCAGCGGGTCCTCGAGGGTGTTGCAGTCGAGGGCGCAGAGGCCAAGGCCCGAGCACTCGACGACCGCGATGTCGTTCGGGCTCCCGGGGCAGCCATCGATGCTGTCCATGCAGGGCACGCCACACCAATGATCGCCGTCGCCGGTGACCTGGCAGATCTGTCCCTCCGGGCACGTCGGGTTCTCGGGGTCCGTGAAATCGCACGGCCCGTAGTCCACCGCCTCGCCGCCGGTGGTCGTGCCGGGGTCCGTGCTGCTGCCGCTGTCGCCGGTGCCCGTGGTGTCGCCCGTGGTCGCGTCCGTCGTCGTCGCGTCGGTGCCCGCAGTGGTGTCCGCGTCGGTCGTCGTCGGCGTGGTGTCGGTCGTGGTCGGGGTCGTGTCGGACGTCGTCGGCGTGGTGTCCGACGCGCTCGCCGTGCTCATCGTGTCGGTCACCGTCACGGTGGCCGTGGCGGTCGCGGTGGCACTATCGCCGGTGCTGCCGCTCGAGCCGCTCGATCCCGAGGTGGGATCTTCGCTGGCGCTCGGACCACAGGCGAGGGCAAAGGACGAGCCGAGGATGGTTAGGAACAAGCTGATCTTCATGGGGGCCTCCAGCCCATGACGTTGCCACGCTCGTTCACGCGGCGGCAAGCCCGATCGCACGCGCTCAGCTCCGCGGACACCGCGTTCGCACGCGGCTGCGCGCCGCCGCACCCGAGAGCTCCGCGGCCCGTCCGACGAGCTGAGCCAGTTCGACCCGCTCGCAGCTCGGATCCTCGCCGAGCGAGCCCTCGACCAGCGCGATCGTGCTCGCCCAGCTCGCGTCGCCGCGACTGCCGGAGTTGCGTAGCAGCATCCCGAACTGCGCAGCGCCGGCCGCAAGCCGGAAGTCATCGGAGCTCGACGCCAACGATCGCGCATCGCTGCCCACGGTGTGCTCGATCTGCGTGCTGACATCCCCGTCCGGCGCCTTCCATCGCAGCCCGACCTTCATCAACGGCGACATGCGGCCGTCTCCGGCGCGCTTCGGCACGATCTCGTACAGCGCCGTCACGCGGTGGCCGGCCCCGATCTCACCCGCGTCCTTGCGGTCGTCCTTGAAATCCTGGTGCGCGAGCTTGCGGTTCTCGTATCCGACCAGGCGCCACGACGCGACCTCCGACGGATCGAACTCGACCTGGATCTTCACATCCTTGGCGATGGTCACGAGCGTCGCGGCGGCCTCGTCCACGAGCACCTTGCGGGCCTCGTCGATCGAGTCGAGGTAGGCGTAGTTGCCGTTGCCACGATCGGCGAGGTCCTCCATCGTCGCGTCCTGCAGGTTGCCGCGGCCGACCCCGAGCACCGACAGGAACACACCCGAGTCGCGCTTGCGCTCGACGAGCCGGACCAGCGCCTTGCGATTGGCGACCCCGACGTTGAAGTCACCGTCGGTCGCCAGGATGACGCGGTTGGCCCCGCCCGCGACGAAGTGCTGGCTCGCGAGCCGATACGCCAGCTCGATGCCGGCGCCACCATTGGTCGAGCCGCCCGCGTCGAGCCGCGCGAGCGCGCGACGGATGGTGTCCTTCTCGGTGCCGGCGGTCGGTTCGAGCACCACGCCCGAGGCCCCGGCGTAGACGACGATGCCCACGCGATCCTGCGGGCGCAGGTGATCGACGAGCAGGCCCAGGGCGTCGCGCACGAGCGGCAGTCGGTCGCTGCCCTTCATCGAGCCCGACACGTCGAGCAGGAACACGAAGTTGCGCGCCGGCAGATCGGCGTCGTCCCACACCTGGCCCTGCAGCCCGAGCCGCACCAACAGGTGGCTCGCGTCCCACGGGCAGTCGGCGACCTCCGAGTGCACCGAGAACGGCGTGCCGTCGGTGGGCGGCGCGTCGGCGTAGTCGAAGTAGTTGATGAACTCCTCGACGCGCACCGCGTCGGCGGGCGGCAGCTGTCCCTGGTTCAGGTAGCGTCGGACGTTGCTGAACGACGCGGTGTCGACGTCGATGGCGAAGGTCGAGCGGGCGTCGTCGGCGACGGCGACGAAGCGGTGCTCCTCGATCGTGTCGTAGCCCTCGTTGCTCACCGCGTCGCGCGGCATCTCCATGTCCATCCTGCTCATGCGCGACATGGCGTGGCCGCGACCGCCGAAGCCCTGGCCGGTCCCGGTGCCGAGCCCGATCCCGGCGTCGCCCGTGCCGCCGCCGCCGCGTCCGCTGCCGATGACGCCGAGGCCACCGAGGCCCACGGCCTCGCCCGCCTCGGTGCCGGTGAGTCCGCCCCACACGTCCTCGTCATCGTTGCCGATCGCGAAGACGCTGCCGTAGGGCGATGCGAGGAAGTGCCCCGTCTCCTGCTGCGCGATGCCGAGGACGCCGCTGTCGTGCGCGGCCGCATCGGGATCGAAGTTCCGCGCCATCATCGGCAAGGCGTCACGCGGCTCGGGGAGCGACACGCCGACGGGCGCCACCGGAGTCGCCTCGGGGGCCGCCGCGAGCTCGGGCTCCTCGGGTTCCTCGGGTTCCTCGGGGGGCACCAACCGCGCGAGGTAGGCGAACCCGCCGCCCAGCGCGAGGAGACCGCAGAGCACCGCGGCAGCGCGTGGTCCGAAGCGTCGTGGGAGCAGCTCGTCGGGTGCGTCGTCGTGGTTCATGGATGCTCCGAGTCAGCCGAGACAACGCCCTCGCGACGAGGTTCCGCGGCCACGCCGATCGCAGGTCCAGGGCGCGTCGCGGTGCATCCGGTATGCTCGCGGCCCCCATGGCCCGCCGCTTCGTCGTCCTCCTCGCCCTCGCCGCCCTCGCCTGTGGGCCCCGCACCCAGGCCACGCGTCCGCCCGAGGCGAGCCCCACGGCACCCGTGGCCGCGCCGACGTCGAAGGCCCCGCGGTTCGACGACCCCGTCGTCGATCGCATCGTCGAGCTCGGAACCACGCGCTCGGAGGTGGACGCGCACCTGCACCACCTGGCCGAGGTGATCGGACCGCGGCTCACCGGCTCGCACGCGCTGATGCAGGCCGAGAAGTGGGCGCGCGATCGCTTCGCGGCGTTCGGTCTGACCGCGAGGCTCGAGCGCTGGGGTGAATTCCCCATCGGCTTCGATCGCGGGCCGTGGTCGGGTGGCATGGTCACGCCCGAACGCAAGTCCTACGAGTTCATCACCCGCGCGTGGACGCCGGGCGCCTTCGGGCCGGTGCGCGGCCCCGCGGTGGCGTATCCCTCGAGCGCCGCCGCGGTGAAGAAAGATCCGACGCGCTGGAAGGGCGCGTGGGTCGTGCACCCCGACACGAGCAAGGGTCCCAAGCCCGACGAGACGCTGGTGAAGGCGATCGACGACGCGCTGTTCGCCGCGAACGTCGCGGGCCACATCGATCGGGCGCGCGACCCCGCCGGCGTGCTCGTGCACACCAGCGGCAAGTACGAGATCGCGTGGTCCGAGCTGCCCCGCGACGTGCACGTGGTGCTCCGCGGCGAACACCACGACGATCTGACGCGGCGCCTCGCGGCGGCCGAGACCGTCGAGCTCGAGTTCTCGATCGACAACCGCTTCTTCCGCGGGCCGGTGCCGCAGCACAACGTCGTCGCCGACCTCGTCGGCAGCGAGTTCCCCGACGAGCTCGTGATCGTCGGCGGCCACCTCGACTCGTGGGACGGGGCCCAGGGCGCGGTCGACAACGCGACCGGCTGCGCGACCACGCTCGAGGCCGCGCGGCTGCTGGTCGCCGCGGGGGCCAAGCCGCGGCGGACGATCCGCTTCATGCTGTGGTCGGGTGAGGAGCAGGGTTTGCTCGGGTCCGAGGCCTACGTCGCGGCGCACCCCGAGCTGGCGGCGAACACCTCGGTCGTGCTCGTGCACGACGGCGGCACGAATTTCCTGTCGGGCCTGCGGGTCACCCCCGAGATGGCCGAGGATGCGAAGCGGGTGTTCGCGCCGGTGCTCGCGCTCGATCCGGAGCTCCCGTTCGCGCTGTTCTACGCCGACGCGCTGCGCAAGGGCGGCAGCGATCACGGTCCGTTCATCGATCGTGGGATCCCCGGCTTCTTCTGGGAGCAGGATGGTCGCGCCGACTACGACCACTCGCACCACACGCAGTTCGACACCACCGCGTTCGCGATCCCGGAGTACCAGCGCCACTCGGCGATGGTCGTGGCGATCGCCGCGCTCGGCTTCGCGAACCTCGATCACAAGCTCGATCGCACCGACTCCGCCGCGTTGCCGCGCCGGCAGCTCGGCGCGGAGCTCGACGGCGCGGTGGTGAAGACCCTCGAGAAGGGCGGCAACGGCGAGCGCGCGGGGCTGCGCAAGGGCGACGAGATCGTCGCGGTGCAGGGGCAGGGCGGCTCGGTGCGCGAGATGTTCCGCCGCTTCGCCGGTGACGGCACGACGCGCGCGCTGACGGTCGTGCGAAAGGGCAAGCGCGTCGAGCTCGTCGTCGACTTCGGCCGCGATCCCGCGGAGCTCGAGCGCGAGGCCCGTCGCGCGCGACGCAAGGCTCGGTTCGGCGAGCTCGACTACGACAAGCCCTTCGCAGGTCGCGTGCTCACGCCGCCCACGCCGACGTCCGGCGCCGTGGTCCCGTCGTCGACCCCGGCGTCGTCGACCCCGGCGGGGTAGCCCGTCGGTGTGACACGCGGGCGCAGCGCCCGCCGGAATAGGTCCGGTTGGCGCGACGGATCTCGACGGGGCGCGCACGCCGGGCGGCTATACTCCGAGGTCGATGATCCGCGGCGTCCTTCCCCCGTGCCTCTGTGTGTTCGGCGTCCTCGCGCTCGCGGGTTGTGCCGATCCCTGCATCGACGACGGGCTGCTGCAGGACGCCGGTGCGGCCAACGACTGCCCCGCGGCCGCGTCGGGCACGGCCGACGAGTCGGGCAGCGGCTCGCAGAGCGCGACGGACAGCGCGAGCGCGACGGACAGCGCGAGCGCGACGGACAGCGCGAGCGCGACGGACAGCGCGAGCAACAGCAACAGCGCCGACGGCAGCGCGAGCGAGACGGACAGCGCGAGTGCGACGGACAGCGCGAGCGAGACGGACAGCGCGAGCGCGACGGACAGCGCGAGCGAGACGGACAGCGCGAGCGCGACGGACAGCGCGAGCGCGACGGACAGCGCGACGGGCACCGACACGGGCGTCGTCCCGGGCTGCGACGACGGCGTGCAGAACAACGACGAGACCGACGTCGATTGCGGCGGCGCGTGCGGGGACACCTGCGACGTCGGCGAGGACTGCCTGGTCCCCCTCGACTGCGCGTCGCATGACTGCGGCGGCGACGGGACGTGTCAGGGGGCGCCGCTGTGGTGCGAGGACGCGGACGGCGACGGCTTCGGCGATCCGGCCAACTGCGTGATGGTCCCGACCGACGAGGATCCGCCGGGCGGCACCGTGGACAACGACGACGATTGCGACGACGGCAACGCCGACACGTTCCCCGGCGCCGCGCCCAACGACGACGCGCTCGCGTGCATGCAGGACGAGGACGGTGACGACTGGGGCGACGACTCGCCGCCGGCCGGCGTCACGCCCGGCAGCGACTGCGACGAGGACGGGGCGGCCCCGTGCGCCTTGGTCGTGACGCAGGACGGCACTGGCGACAACACCTACGACCAGGGCCTCGCGGGCGTGCTCGCCGATCTCGGCTTCGTCCTCACCTACGTCGCCGACACCGACGCCGTGCTCGCCGACGCCAACGGCTTCACCCTCGTGGTCGTCTCCGAGACCGCCCAGTCGGGCGACATCGGCGGCACCTACCAGGACGCGCGGGTGCCCGCGATCTGCCTCGAGGGCCTCGTCTGGGACGACATGGGCCTGTCGCCGGAGGGCGCCGTGTCGCCCGCCGACTCGGTCGACATCCTCGCGCCGGCCGAGGCGCTCGCGGGCGGGCTCGTCGGCACCGTCGACGTGATCAACGGTGGTGGCTCCGGCACGTTCTCCGCCGCGCCGCCCGCGGGTGCGCTGGAGATCGCGAGCCTCCCCGGCCAGCCGCTCGCGGTCGTCGAGTTCGCGTTCGACCAGGACGCCGCGATGCAGGGCGGCTTCGTCGCGCCGCGCCGTCGCGTGGCGCTGGGCTTCGACGCCGATCAGGGCAACGGCGCCGTCACGATCCAGGACGACGGCCTCACGCTGTTCGAGGCCGCCGTCCTGTGGGCGACCGAGTGACCCTCCTCGGTAGGCAGGTCTAATCACGGTGGTGCGGGGCGACGCTCGCAATGCTTGCAGCCGTCGGCGAGGCGGTGCCGCACCGCCTTCCGTCGCAACCATGGCCGGCAGGCGGGACACTGCGGTCGTTCCCTCGGATCCAATCGCCATGTCCAAGAACCGCCCGATTCCCCCCGTTCGCAAGTTCATGACCGCTGCGCCGCACACCATCGGCTACGACCAGACGATGGATCGCGCGCACCACCTCATGCGCGAGTACAGGATCCGTCACCTGCCGGTGCTCCGCGCCGATCGGCTCGTCGGTGTGCTGTCGGACGGCGACCTGCACCTCGTCGAGACGCTGCGCGACGTCGATCCGCACAAGGTCACCGTCGAGGAGGCGATGACGACCGACCCGTACACCGTCGGGCCCGACACGCCGATCGACGCGGTCGTCGGCGAGATGGCGCGGCACAAGTACGGCTCGGTGGTGGTGGTGGACAACGGCCACGTCGTCGGCGTCTTCACCACGAACGACGCCTGCCGGGCGTTCGCCGAGATGTTGCACACGCACCTCGTGTAGCCGAGGCGCGCCCCAAGGGCCGCGTCAGAGCAGGCCGTCGCGTCGGAGCTGATCGAGCGCCGCCGCGACGGTCTCGGCGTGCGGGCGCTCGGTGTCGATGGCGGTGACCACACCCGCCGTGTCGTCGCCGTACGGATCCCAGGTGCGCACCGCGTGCTCGTAGATGTGCCAGTCGGCGTCGGACGGATCGGCGGTGCGCTCGGCCAGGCGCGTGCGGATCGCCTCGGGCGGCGCCACGCAGCACAGCAGGCGCACGCGCACGCCGAGGCGTCGCGCGTGATCGATGAACTCGCGGCGCCGTCGCTCCTCCTTGAAGCTGGCGTCGACGATCGCACGACCACCGGCCTCGAGCAGGCGGTCGGCGCGGGCGAGGCACTCGCCGTAGGTGCGGTCGTTCCACGCCGCGGTGTAGATGCCCGCCTCGATCGCGTCGTGCCCCGACGCCAGGGGATCGATCCCCGCGAGCTCCTTGCGGACCGCGTCGGCGCGGATCCACGTGAGCCCGGCCTGCCGCTCGAGGTCGTCGGCGAGGCGCGACTTGCCGGTGCCCGGGAGCCCCGCGACCAGCACGAGCGCCGGCCGCGAGGGCGGCGGCGCGAGCTCGCCGCACGCGAGCACGAGGTGGCCGCGCGCGAGCGACAGCGCGTGCGCGCGCTCGTCGGCGGAGAGGGCCGGATCGTCGGCCTGCATCGCGCGGACCTTCGCCCGCACCGCCGAGCGATACGAGGCGTACAGCGGCAAGAGGGCCGCAGCCCCGTCGTCACGGGACTCCTCGAGCCAGGCCTGCTCGAGCGCCGCCGCGAGGGCCCAGCCGCCGTGCATGCGCAGGTCCATCGTCAAGAACGCGACGTCGGCGGCCGGGTCGCCGTGGCGCAGGGCGTCGGAGAACTCGATGCAGTCGACGATGCGCAGATCCTCGACGCGGCCGA
This sequence comes from Deltaproteobacteria bacterium Ga0077550, assembly GCA_001464385.1. Classification (GTDB taxonomy): domain Bacteria; phylum Myxococcota_A; class Polyangia; order Nannocystales; family Nannocystaceae; genus Xiheibacterium; species Xiheibacterium aquaticum. The sequence goes on from LNFB01000349.1 coordinate 40,993, forward strand.
CACCGCCGAGATCGTAGACGTGCTCGACGCGGAGATCGCCGTGGAACTCGCAGGGGATCCCCGCAGCCGCGCGCGCCTCGATGAGCGGACGGGCCGCCTCGAGGGCGGCCTCGGTCGCGACGTGCAGGCGCTCGACCAGCGCGGGCGACGTCGACGATCGCGAGCGAAGCGCCGTGATGTTGTCCCGACACGCGGCGGCGACCCGATCGAAGCTCGCCCACGCCGCGATCGCCGGGCCGCGCCGGGCGTCGCGGTGGAACTGCGCGAGGCGACGACCGACCGCGCGCGCGTGATCGGGATCGATCTCGCCGGCCACGAGGCGCGTCGACCAGCACGCGGCGTCGGGCAGCCGCTTCATCGCGACCGCCCACTCGACGATGGTGCCGTTGCCGTCGATCGCGATGTGCCCGTCCTCCTCGGTGATCGGCACGACGCCGCGGTACACGTCGGGGGCGAGGCGACGGTTGAGGGCCACCTCCGCGCGGCACATCGCCTCGCGGCGGGCGAGCGTGGAGTAGTCGAGGAACCCGAAGTCGACCGGGCGCTTGAGCTTGTAGACGCGATCACCGGCGAGGAACACGACCGACGCGTGGGTGTGGATCACCTGGACGCGCAGGACGCCCGGGCCGTAGCTCGCGGGGTCGCCGAGCGCGGTGAGGACCTCCGTCGGGATCTCCGGCGGGCGTGGGGAATCGATCGTCGTCATCCGCGAGGACGATCGTAGCCGATCGTCGTCCGCGGGGTCGGACGAGACGCAGCCACCGGTGCGGCCGATGGGCGCCGCGCATGCACGCATTGCGCGACGTCGACCCGCCTTGGTACGTTCGGCGCCGCATGACGACACCTCAGCCTGGCATCGCGAGGCCGGTCCCCGATGCGTCGCGCTATCTGACGTTCCGCGTCGACGAGCGCGCCGAGGTGGGGGCGGCCCTCGCGGCGCTCGCCGGCGAGGTCGGCGACGATCTCGTCGTGGGGTTCGGCGCGAGCCTCGTCGATGCGCACGGCGGCGAGGTGCCGGGGCTGCGCGAGCTACCGGCCCTGCCTGGCGCGAAGGTGGCGGTGCCGACGACGCCCGCGGCGCTGTGGTGCTGGTTGCGAGGGGTCGATCGCGGCGCGCTGCTGTTGCGCGGCCGCGCGATCGAGCGGCTGCTGTCGCCGGCGTTCGTGCTCGACGATGCGACCGAGGGCTTCCGCCACGGCAGCGGTCGCGATCTCAGCGGCTACGAGGACGGCACCGAGAACCCCAAGGGCGAGGCGCTGGTCGAGGCGACCTACGCCGTCGGTGCGCCGGGCATCGCGGGCTCGAGCTTCGTGGCCGTGCAGCGGTGGCACCACGACCTCGCGCGCTTCGGCCGGCTCGATCCGATGGCCCAGGATCGCGCGATCGGTCGACGGCGCGCGGACAACGTCGAGCTCGAGGACGCGCCGCCTTCGGCCCACGTCAAGCGGACCGCGCAGGAGAGCTTCGATCCCCAGGCGTTCGTCCTGCGTCGCTCGATGCCGTGGAGCGACGGCCGCGGCCACGGGCTGGTGTTCGTCGCGTTCGGTCGCTCGTTCGACGCCTTCGAGGCCCAGCTGCGGCGCATGGTCGGCATCGAGGACGGCATCGTCGACGCGCTGTTCGACTTCACGCGGCCGGCGACCGGGAGCTTCTTCTGGTGCCCGCCGCTGCGCGACGGTCGGCTCGATCTGCGCGTGCTGGGGCTGTGAGCCCCGCGGTGCCGTTCGATGCGGGCGCGGTGCCGCGGCCCGTCGAGTTCGCGGCACCGGCGGCCGACGGCACGCCGCACCCGTTGGCCGAGCGCGCGGCCCGATCGCTGATGGCGGAGATCGATGCGCTCGCCGTCGATCACGATCTGCACGCGCCGGGGGCGGGCAAGATGTTCGGCGTGCTCGTGGTCGAGGACGACCATGGCGCCCTCGCGGTGCTGCGCGGCTTCTCGGGGATGCTCGGTCGGCGCTGGTTCGTGCCCGGCTTCGTGCCGCCGCTGTTCGATCCGGTCGCGCTGGCGGCGTTCTGGCCCGCCGGCGAGGCCTCGGTCGACGCGATGACCGAGCAGCTCGACGCGTGGCGCCGCGATGCTTCGATCGATCCCGCGGAGATCCGCCGGCTCGAGGCCGAGCGCCGCGCCCGATCGCAGGGGCTGTGGCTGGAGATCATGCAGACGTACCGCGTCGCCGATCGCCGAGGTGAGTTGCGCACGATGGCGGAGCTGTTCGCGCCCGGCGTTCCGCCCGGTGGCGCGGGGGATTGCGCGGGCCCCAAGCTCGTCGGCGCCGCGCACGGGCTCCGGCTGCGACCGCTCGCGCTGGCGGAGGTGTGGTGGGGCGCGCCGATGGGCACGCGCACGCACGGGAGCTTCCACGCGCCGTGCCGCAAGTGCGCGCCGGTGCTGGGGCACATGCTGTCGGGGGGGTGAGGCGGCGAGCGACTCACTGCGCCGCGATGGGCTCCCAGCGACAGGTCCCGACGTCCAGGCCGGGCGCTTCGCAGCACGTCAGCACGTGATCGCGCGCCGCACCGAAGATCATCTCCCACGTCGCGAAGTCGGGGACCGCCGCGCTCGCGCCCGGCATCCAGTAGGCCAGGGCCCAGTGCGGGCTCCCGGGCATCGCCGCGTCGAGGACCGCGGCTTCGAACGCGCCGCCCTTGTCCAGACCCATCGAGTCGCGCGCGAAGGTGCCGCAGGTGCTCTCACTCCCGAGCCGGTGACACGCGAGGCAGGCGCTCGCCTGCGGCGACACCAGGTGCGTGTTGCCGGTGGCACGCACCGTGCCGTCGAGGTTCAGCAGGCCATACGGGGCCTTCTTCGCCGCGACGGTCGTCCACGGCGCGGACTGCAGGTACGGCGTGTAGATGAAAGGATCGTGATCGTGGCAGCCGACGCAGCCCGCCCCGTCGGTGAAGTAGAAGACCTCGTGGTGCCGCGCGCGCTCCTCGTCGCTGGCCTCGAGCAGGTCGAGCGGCGGCATGTCGTCGTCGTGGGTGACGTTGTCGATGTCGTCCCAGAAGCACGCGGTGCCGGTGCGGCTGTTCTGTCCGATGAGGCCCATGTCGGCGTAGACCATCGATCCGTCGAGGTCGAGGTAGGGATCGCGACAGATCCACTGCAGCACTACGTCGCCGTGCTGCAGGGTTCCGATCTTGCTGCCCTGGCCGCAGGATTCGGTCAGTCGCGAGGGGTTGGTGCACTCGGTTGCTTCTGGCCGTGCTGGCTCGAGCACCGCGGTTGGTCCCGAGAGATCCGCGTGGTAGGCGACCACGGTCGCCGCCGCGCTGCACTGCACCTCGTCCCGCGTCGGCAACCAGTTGTCGAAGGCTGCCTTGCATCGGCACGAATAGCACAGCGCGATCCCAGCATCCGAGGTGGTGTCGAGGCACGCCTCGGTGCAATCGATGGGGACGAACGGCTCGCCGGAGGTCGAGCTCGACTCGGCGGGGTCCGCCGTGGTCGAGGTGGTGGTGCTCGTCGAACTCGAGCTCGAACTCGAGTCCGCGAGCGCGGTACTCGTGCTGGTGTCGCCCGCGGGTTCGGTGGCGGATTCGTCGCGAGCACAGCTCGCGCTGGCGAGGAGCAGCGCGAAGCGGTGATGGACGACGCGCACGCGGACCCGTCGGGCGTAGTCGAACGGACGGGGCTTGTCCATGGCGCGGTGCCCGGCGGTCGATGACGACCGATGACGACGTTGGTCCGGCGTGTTCACCGTCGCCTCCGAGGCTGGAATCTCCCCCGCCCCATCGTCTTCGGCGCGCGCTCGGCCCACGCGAGCAGCGGCGCCTTCACCACCTCGATCGTGGCCGCGTACGCGAGCGCGACCCCGCCGACCGTCAGCCACAGCGAGGTCGACAGGTCGACGAAGCCGAGCAGCGGCCCGAGCGGCGACATCGGGACGGCGAAGGCGGCGACGGCGGTCAGCGCCGTTGCGATCCACAGCGCGGCGTGGGGGCGCGACGTCCAGCAGCGTCGGCGCGTGCGCAGGACGAACAGCACCAGCAGCTCGGTCAGCAGCGACTCGGCGAACCATGCGGTGTGGAAGGCCTCGGGCGAGACGCGGAACCACTGGGTCAGCAGGACGAAGGTCAGGCCGTCGAACACGGCGCTGAGCAGGCCGAAGATGATCATGAAGCGGCGGATGAAGCCGATGTTCCAGCCGCGGGGTTGCTCGAGCATCTCGGGGTCGACGCGGTCGGTCGACAGCGTGGTCGACGGGACGTCGGAGAGGAAGTTGTTGAGCAGGACCTGGTGGGCGAGCAGCGGCAAGAAGGGCAGGAACAGCGACGCCGCGGCCATGCTGAGCATGTTGCCGAGGTTGGCGCTCTCGGTCGTGAGCACGTACTTCATCGTGTTCGCGAAGGTGGTGCGGCCCTCGAGCACGCCGGCCTGCACGGTGTCGAGACCGCGTTGCAGGAGGACGAAGTCGGCGGCCTCGCGCGCGACGTCGACGGCGCCCTCGACCGAGATGCCGACGTCCGCGGCGTGCAGCGCGGGCGCGTCGTTGATGCCGTCGCCCATGAAGCCGACCACGTGGCCCATGTGCGAGAGCGCCAGCAGGATCCGCTCCTTGTCCATCGGGTCGACCTCGGCGAAGACGTCGACGCGCTCGACGAGGTGCCACAGGCCAGGGGCGGTGAGTCGACCGATCTCGGTGCCGGTGGCGACCTCCGAGGCGTCGATGCCGACCTGGCCGGCGAGGTGGCGGACCACCTCGCGGTGATCGCCGCTGACGATCTTCACCCGGACCCCGAGCGCGCGCAGGCCGGTGATCGCCTCGGCGGCGCCGGCCTTGGGCGGGTCGCGGAAGGTCAAGAAGCCCTCGAGCACCAGGTCGACCTCGGCGCTGCGATCGACGCTGGTCGCCGCCTGCACGCTCGAGGCGATCGCGAGCACGCGGATCCCGTCGCGGCTCCACGCGGCGGCGCGCTCGTGCAGCAGCGCCCGCGCACCGTCGTCGAGCGGCGCAGTGGCATCGCCGACGCGCTGCGACGAGCACACCGCGAGCACCGCCTCGAACGCGCCCTTGGTCACCAGCAGGGGCACACCGTCGTCGCCGCGCATCAGCACACTCAG
>LNFB01000350.1 GCA_001464385.1 Deltaproteobacteria bacterium Ga0077550
GCCCATCGCGTCGGTCGCCGACTCGAGCTGGACCTCGCCCTCGGTGAGGGTGCCGGTCTTGTCGGTGCACAGCACGTCCATGTTGCCGAGGTTCTCGATCGCCTCGAGCCGGCGCACGAGTACGCCGCGCTTGGCCATGCGCCGCGCGCCGCCCGAGAGCATGGTCGCGAGCACGGCAGGGAGCATCTCGGGGGCGAGCCCGATGGCGAGGGCGAGCGCGAAGAGCAGCGCGTCGGCGGGCGAGTGGCCGCGGATCGCACTGGCGGCGAACACCACGAACACCAGGGCACTCATCGCGCTCAGCAGCAGGTAGCCGAAGTGCCGCAGGCCGAGCTCGAAGTCGGTCGCCGGCGCGCGCTTGGCCAGGCGGTGCGCGACGCGGCCGAACTCGCTCGTGCCACCGGTGGCGACGACGATCGCCCGACCGCTGCCGCTGCGGACGCTGGTCCCCATGTGCACGACGTTGGTGCGCGCCGCCAGGGGCGTGTCGGCGGCGACGCGATCGGGGCCCTTGTCGACGGGGAACGGCTCGCCGGTGAGCACCGACTCGCCGACGATGAGCTCGCGGGCCTCGATGACCACCGCGTCCGCGGGGATCAAGCTGCCGGCGGCGAGCAGCACCGCGTCGCCGGGCACGACGGCGGTCGACTCGATCTCGATCGCGACGCCATCGCGGAGCACCCGCGAGCGCAGGGCCGTGCGCGCCCGCAGCCGCTCGAGCGCCCGGCCGGCGCGGACGTCCTGCAGCATCGAGATCGCGGAGCCGAACACGAGGATCGCCGCGACGACGATGGCGTCGGTGGCCTCGCCGACGCCGACGCTGATCGCCGCGGCGAGGAGCAGCAGCCAGAGCAGCGGGCTGCGCAGCTGCGACCCGATCGCCGCGACCCACGGCCCGTGGTGCCCGGCGTCGATGCGGTTGCGGCCGTGCTCGCGCAGCCGTCGCTCGGCCTCGGCGGCCGAGAGCCCACCCGGCGTCGAGCCCAGCGCGTCGAGCAGCGCGGCGCGATCGAGCGACCAGTACTGCGCGGGCGGGGTCAACGCGGGGCAGCGTACAACGACCCGCCGGCGCGGCGGCGCGCTAGCGTTTCGCCTCGCGGCCGGCCTTCGCCCGCGCGAGCGCTTCGACGACCTGCGGGATCGGCTCGCCGCCGATCGACGCGTTGATCCCCGTCGCGTCCTCGAGCGCAGCGATCGCGGCGTCCCAGCGACCGAGATCGACGCGACACCGGCCGAGCCACACCAGTGCGCCGATGTTGAGGGGGTTGTCGGGCCCGAGCGCCTCGCGGAACCCGTCGAGGGCCGCCTCGAGTGGCGCGACCGCCTCGGCGCACTTTCCCGTGGCGCCGAGGGCCATCGCGTGGACGGCGATCGCGTTGAGCTGCTGCATCGTTCCCGGCTCGAGGTGCTTCGACAGGATCGCGAGCCCCTCGCTCGCCTCGCCGAGCGCGCGCGCGGGATCGACGTCCAGCAGCAACTCGGCGTCGCTCACGAGCTGCTGGCCGTAGAGCAGGCTGTCGGGCCCCGACACCTGCTTCGCCAGCGCGATGGCCTCGGTCTGCAGCTCGCGGCCCTGCTGCACGTCGCCCGCCTCATGGTTCGACCTCGCGAGGTTCGAGAGGAGCACCACGGTGTCCACGGTGTCGGGGCCCGCGGCGCGCTGATCTTCGAGCGCGCGGCGCTTCAGGGCGAGCGCCTCGTCGACCCGTCCGAGGGTCGTGTACACCGAGCCGAGGTTGCTACGTGCGTCGACGAGACGCGCCGAGTGGGGCCCCAGCGCGCGCTCGCCGATCTCGATCGCGCGGACCAGCGACCGCTCGGCCCCGGCAACATCACCCGCGCTCAGCTGGGCGGCGCCGAGCAGGCTCAGGGATTTCGCGTAGGTCGGGTGCTCTTCGCCGAGCGCCACGGCGTGGAGCTCGGTCGCCTCGGTCAGCGCTGCGAGGCTGTCCTTCGCGCGACCCATCACCCCGTAGGTGCTGCCGAGCGCGGCGAGCATGCTGGCGCGCTGGAGCGGACGGACCGAGGGCTCCTGATCGAGCAGCGCCAGCGCCTCCTTCTGATCGGCGAGGGCCTCGTCGAAACGATCGGCGGCGCGGTGGGCCATGCCGCGCAGCGACAACATCCTGCGGACGACCTCCGGGGGCGAGCCCGCCAGCTCGACCCATGCGCCGGTGAGCGCCGCCCACTGATCGCCGACGTCGCGATCGGCCGCGAGGTAGCCGTCGATGTAGATCGCCACGATGCCGACCTCGGCGGCGACCAGATCGGCGCGGGCCTGCACCGCCGCTGCGCTGGCCTCGCGGAGCAGCGCGCTGGCGCGTCCCACGTCGCGGAGCTCGCCCAGCGTCGTCGCCATCTGCAGCAGCAGCTGGGCGAGCAGCCGCGGACGGCCCAGGGCGCGGACCTCGGGCAGGCCCGCTTCGCCGGCGGCCATCGCCTGATCGAAGCGCCCGGCCGCGTCGAGCTCGCGCATCGTCGCGATGAGCTCGAGCGCCGCACCCACCGCGGGCCGCTCCTCGGGGCCGACGTCGGCGAGATCGTCGTCCCCGGTCTTGCCGTCGCAGTACGCGATGGGTGTGAGGTCGTCGACCGCGGCCATCGCCCGATCGACGACCTCGGGGTCGCCCTCGCCCAGCACATCGAGCAGCGCGGCGACCTCGCGGCCGCGCTGTGTGAGGCACTCGCGATACGCCTGCAGTTCGACCGACGAACGGGTGCCCTCGACGAAGGTCGCCTCGCAGGCCTGCACCAGCGAGCCGGTCGCGGCCGCAGCGTGACCGGCCAACGCGGCATCGATGCGCTCGAACAGATCATCGGCGTAGGGCCGCCCGCTGCGACGCAGCGCGGCTTGCAGATCGGTCGCCTGCGCGGGCGTCCACCAGGTGTCGATCGCTGGCGTGTCCGTGCAGCCCGCCATGGGATCGGGCCGACGCATCGCGGCCCACGTGACCAGCCCGGTCGCGACGATGGCGGTGCCGAGGCCGAGGCGACGGCGGCGGGTGACCTCCGGATCGTGACCGAGCTCGGCGAGCAGCGCGTCCATGCCGGGGAAGCGCAGGGCGGGATCGGGCGAGAGCCCGCGTCGCAGCACGCGACGCACGAACGCGGGCACTGCCGCGTCGCGCGGCAAGACGACCGCCCCCTGGCTCCTCGATGCGCCGAGCGCCGAGAGCTCCGCGCCCTCGAACGGCCGCTGCCCGAACAGCCCCTCGTACAGCGCGACGCAGAAGCCGTACTGATCGGCGCGCGCATCGACGTCGCCGCGCACGAGCTGCTCGGGGGCCATGTACGCCGGCGAGCCCGCGATACCGTCGGTGACGCCGCGCGAGTCGCCGGCTGTGATCGGCCCGTCGACGCTCTGGTCGAAGGTGTCGGAGGCGGCGCGTGCGAGGCCGAAGTCGGCGATGCGCGCCCGACCGCGTCCCCCGGGCGTGGTCGATCGCGCGACGAGGACGTTGTCGGGCTTCACGTCGCGGTGCACCAGGCCGTGGGCGTGGGCGGCGGCGAGGCCACGGCCCGCCTCGAGGTAGAGCGCGAGGACCTGCTGCCAGGTGCGCGGGGCCTCGAGGATCCACTGGCGTGCGGTCCAACCGTCGACGTACTCCATCGCGACGAAGACGTGGCCGTTCCACGTGCCGGCCTCGTACACGACCAAGACGTTCTCGTGGGCGATCTTCGCGGCGGCGCGGGCCTCCGCGAGCAGACGATCGGCGGCCCGTGCCGTCGCGACGCGGTGCAGCTTGATCGCGACCTTGCGATCGAGGGTGAGGTCCTGAGCGAGGTAGACCACCCCCATGCCGCCCTCGCCGAGCGGGCGCTCGATGCGGAACACGCCGTCGATCACCTCGCCGACCTCGGGTCGCAACGACACCGCCGGCGCCGCGGCGACGTCGGCGAGCCAGGACTCGACGGGCTCCTCCACCGACGCGTGGTCGTTCTCCACGTCGGGCGGCGTCGCGTCCTGGTGCCCGGTCACGCCAGGAGCGTACCAGGCCGACGGGCCGTGCTCCGCCGTGCTTGACACATAAGAATGTTCTTATATGATGTGCCGACCATGATCGAACGCCTCGGCCACGTCACCGTTCTGGTCCGCGATCAGGACGCCGCGCTGAAGTTCTACCGCGATGTCCTCGGCATGGAGGTCCGCGAAGACCGCCGGATGGGCGAGTACCGCTGGCTCACGGTGGCGCCCGCGGGATCGTCGGTCGCGATCGTGCTCCAGCGCCCCGGCGCCCCGTTCCACTCCCCGGAGCTCACCGAGCAGCTGCTGGCGCGCGTGGGGCAGGGCACCACGTGGGTGCTCGAGACCAGCGATTGTCGGGGCACCGCCGCCTCCTTGTCGGCCGAGGGGGTGCGGTTCCGGTCCGAGCCCGAAGAGATGCCGTGGGGGATCTCCGCGGTGTTCGAGGACCTCTACGGCAACCCATACAACCTGCTGCAGGTGCGCGCGCATTGACGGTCGCGACGCGTGACGCCGTGTTCCGGGCGCTGGCCGATCCGACGCGCCGGGCGATCCTCGACCGCCTGCGTCGCCGCGAGCACGGTGTCGGTGCGCTGTGCGAGCCGTTCGCGATGACGCAGCCCGCGATCTCGCAGCACCTCCGGGTGCTCAGCGAGGCTGGCCTCGTGCGCTCGCGTCGACAGGGGCGCGAGCGGATCTACAGCATCTCGCCGCGACCCCTGCGCCAGGCGTTCGACTGGCTGGCGCACTTCGAGTCGTTCTGGACCGACCGCCTCGACGCGCTCGGCGATCATCTCGACGACGACCCCTGACCACCCCGCGTGGCCTCGCGCCACGCAGCGAAGAGCCCGATGAAGCGCGACCTCCGACTCGAGCGTGTCTATCCCCATCCCCCCGCGCGAGTCTGGCGGGCGCTCACGGATCGCCACGAGCTGTCGAAGTGGCTGATGGAGACCGACTTCGAGCCGGTGCTCGGTCACCGCTTCACCTTTCGCGCCAAGCCCGTGCCGGGCTGGGACGGCGTCACGTACTGCGAAGTGACGGAGCTCGAGCCAGGGCGCTGCGTCGCGTACCGCTGGCGCGGCGGCCCCGGACCGGATCGACCGCCCACGCTCGACACCCTCGTGCGCTTCACGCTCGAGCCCGAGGGCGAAGGCACCCGCGTCATCCTCGAGCACCGCGGCTTCTCGGGCCTGCGCGCGGTGCTCGTCAGCGTGATGATGCGCTCGGGCTGGGCGAAGATGCTCCGCACCAAGCTGCCCGCGGTGCTCGACGCGACGCGGTGACGCGACCTACCCGCGCTTGAACGTCAGGTCGAGCTTCAGCACCACGTTGTCCTTGATGAGGTCGTCGGGCATGCCGGCGTACTCGATCCCGAAGTCCTTGCGGTTGATCGTGAACTCGGCCTTGCCCGTGGCCTTGTCGGCGGCGACGGTGATCGCGGCCGGGAACGTGATGGTCTTGGTGACGCCGCGCAGCTCGAGCGAGCCCTCGACGACGTGGGTGTTGGCGCCGTCGGCCTTGGCCGTGATCGACGACGAGGTGAAGGTCGCGGTCGGGAACTTCTCGACGTCGAAGAAGTCGGCCGAGGCGAGGTGACCCTTCAGCTTCTCGGGCTCGATCTGGATCGACTTGGTCTGCACCGTGAGGGTGATCCCGGTCGGCGTCTCGCCGTCGATCGTGGCGCTGCCGGTGAACTCGCCGAAGGAGCCCTCGTGATCGGCGGTGATCTTGGCCCCGATGAAGCCCACCTTGCTCGCGGCGGCGTCGAGCGGGGCGGCCTTGCCGGCGGCGGTGGTCGTCACGGCCTTGCCGTCCTTCACGGTCGCGGCGGTCTTGGTGTCGGTCTGGCTGGTGCAGGCCGCGAGGAACAGGGAGAGCAACACGATGGACGTACGCATGGAGACCTCGAGCGGCGGACTGCCGCGTCGCGGCGAACCATAGGCGCAGATGCGGGCGCCCGCCAGACGACACACTGTTGCCCGTGGAGCGACGAACGCCACCTTGGGCCCACGTCGTCCTACGCGGGCGATGCGGGCAGTCGGGCGACGTGCAGCAGCGGCGCCGGCACCTGCGGATCGTCGGCGTCGGCGACGGCCCATAGGCCGCCGGTGCCATCGGGCGCGATGCCCTCGAGCTTCAGCCGTGGCGCGACGCTCCACCGTGCGCACACGCGCAGCTGCGCGTCGAGGCGGCCGATCACGCAGCCCGCGAGGTGGCCGTCCTGCACGGGATCGTCCGTCGCCTCGGCAGCCGCGACGAACACCGCGGTGTCGCGCTCGCCGAACGCGTCGGTGAAGCCGTAGGGCGTGCCGCCCTCGTCGCCGAGCGCCACGTCGGTGATGTCGACGATCGGCGCGCCGGTGAGCCGCGGCCGAGACATCGCGAGGACCGCGAGTACGTCGAGCAGGCGGAGGCGCACCAGCGCGTTGCGACCGACGCGACCGGTGCGGCGGGTGAAGAGGACCAGGTGCGCGCCCATGAGCGCCGCGCCCTCGACGTTGAGTCGGTCGAACTCGCCGCGCAGGTGCTCGTACAGCGGGCCGAAGTCCACCTCGCGCACGACTGCCCCGGGCCGCGCACCGCGGCCGACGGGGATCCACGCGCCGCGATGGCGCCGGCGCTTGGAGCCCGAGGGCACCGCGAGCAATCCGCCGGGCAGCTCGACCAGCGCCTCGAGATCCGGCTTCACCTGCTTGCGCGCGATCGGGTCGTCGGGCAGCTCGCCGTCGAAGAGGCGGATCGTGCCGCGCGGCGCGCCGTCGAGTCCGTAGCGCGACAGCGACAGGCGATCGTCGGCGACGACCACGAGCTCGTCGCCGCGGCGCACGAGCCCGCTGCCGGCGCTGAGGTCGAGATCGGCGACGCGGGTGAGCTGCACGGTCTCGGGCAGGCGGGGCATGGCGGGCGCCGAGGATGATCGGGGAGACGCGCCCGAAAAGCGAGCCGATCCCCGAGCGCCGAACGTCAGGCTGGCTTCGCCGCGACGAAGCGACCGACCTTCGTGACGCCGACGAAGCGCGCGCCCGACACCTTCGCCATGTGGAACGCAGGCCCGCCGATGCCCGAGCCGAAGTCGAGCGCCCAGCCGCCGCGGCGCAGGCCCGCGTCGCGCACGAGACCCTCCTCGAGCCGCTCGCAGGCCTCGAGGAAGGGGCGGCCGGCGGCCTCGGCGTCGGGATCGCCGTGGTGCCAGCGATCGCCCATCGTGTGCTCGTAGCACTCGGCCGCCGCGTCGTAGAACTCGCGCACCTTCGCCTCGAAGCCCATGTCGATTCCTCCTGGTCGACTCCGCCGACCGTGACCAACGATCGAAGTTAGCGGACGCCGCCCGTCGTGCAAGCGCGTCGGCCCCTTTGACCTTCTGGCCACATGCTAGAGTCCGCGCCCGCCGTCGCAATGCCGCCCCGCCATCCCCGACCTGTCGCGAACGAGGCGCGCCCCGGCATGGTCGTGGTCCGCGGCGCCCGTGAGCACAACCTGAAGAACATCGACGTCGAGCTGCCGCGCGATGCGCTGGTGGTGTTCACGGGCGTGTCGGGCTCGGGCAAGTCGTCGCTGGCGTTCGGCACGCTCTACGCCGAGGCCCAGCGCCGCTACCTCGAGTCGGTGTCGCCCTATGCGCGGCGGCTGTTCCAGCAGATGGAGGTGCCGGCGGTCGACGCGATCGAGGGCCTGCCGCCGGCGGTCGCGTTGCAGCAGCAGCGGGGCTCGCCGACGACGCGCTCGTCGGTGGGCAGCGTCACCACGCTGTCGAACCTGCTGCGCATGCTGTACTCGCGGGCGGGGACGTATCCGCGGGGCGCGCCGCTGCTGTACGCAGAGTCGTTCTCGCCGAACACACCCGAGGGCGCGTGCCCGAGCTGTCACGGGCTCGGCCGCGCCTACGAGGTCACCGAGCGCTCGATGGTGCCCGACGATCGTCTCACCATCCGGCAGCGGGCGATCGCGGCGTGGCCGACGGCGTGGGGCGGGCAGAACCAGCGCGACATCCTGGTGACCCTCGGCTACGACGTCGATCGCCCGTGGCGCGAGCTGCCCAAGAAGGACCGCGAGTGGATCCTGTTCACCGACGAGCAGCCGGTGGTGCCCGTGTACGCCGGCTACACGCCCGCGGAGACGCGCCGGGCGTTGAAGCGCAAGGAGGAGCCGAGCTACCAGGGCACGTTCTCCAGCGCGCGGCGCCACGTGCTGCATACGTTCGCGAACAGCGACAGCGCGAAGATGAAGCAGCGCGCCGCGGCGTTCATGATCAGCACCGAGTGCTCGACGTGCCACGGCAAGCGGCTGCGGCAGGACGCCCTGGCGGTGACCTTCGCCGGGCTCGACATCGCCGAGATCGCCCGGGTGCCGCTGTCGCGGCTCGGGGCGCTGCTCGAGGGCGCCGGGCAGCGCGACACCAAGGCGTCGGCGAAGCACCGCGCGGCGCACCCCGAGCAGGTGCTGGTGGCCGAGCGCATCGTCGCCGATCTGCGCGCGCGCCTGGCCCCGCTGCTCGACCTCGGCCTCGGGTACCTGACGCTCGAGCGCAGCACGCCGACCTTGTCACCGGGTGAGCTGCAGCGGCTGCGGCTCGCGACCGCGGTGCGATCGAACCTGTTTGGCGTCGTGTACGTGCTCGACGAGCCGTCGGCCGGGCTGCATCCCGCGGACACCGAGGCGCTGCTCGACGCCCTCGCGCAGCTGAAGGCCTCGGGCAACTCGTTGTTCGTCGTCGAGCACGAGCTCGACGTGATCCGGCGCGCCGACTGGATCGTCGACGTGGGCCCGGGCGCGGGCGAGCACGGCGGGCGCGTGCTCTACAGCGGGCCGCCCGCGGGGCTCGAGGCGATCGACGGCTCGCGCACCGCGGACGCGCTGTTCGGGCGCGATCCGGCGCCGCGGCGATCACCGCGGACGCCTCGCGGCTGGCTGCGGCTGTCGGGCGTCTCGCGCAACAACCTGCGTGCGCTCGACGTCGCGTTCCCGACGGGCGTGCTCACCAGCGTCACCGGCGTGTCGGGCTCGGGCAAGTCGAGCCTGGTCGCGCAGGCACTGGTCGATCTCGTCGGCGCGGCGCTCGGTGTGGCGCGGGCCGCCGACGACGAGGACGTCGACGAGCTCGAGCGCGGCGCGGTGCCCACGACCGACGGCACGATCGTCGGCGGGCTCGCCGGGATCGCGCGGCTCGTGCAGGTCGATCAGCGGCCCATCGGTCGGACGCCGCGATCGAACCTCGCGACGTATACCGGCCTGTTCGATCACGTGCGCCGGATCTTCGCGGCGACCCCCGGCGCGAAGGCCCGGCGCTACGACGCGGGTCGCTTCTCGTTCAACGTTGCCAAGGGCCGCTGCGCCACGTGCGAGGGCGAGGGGTCGGTCACCGTCGAGCTGCTGTTCCTGCCCAGCGTCCACGCGCCGTGCCCCGCGTGCCACGGCGCGCGCTACGACCCCAAGACCCTCGAGATCACCTACCGCGATCGCAACATCGCCGAGGTCCTCGGCATGACGGTGGACGCGGCGTGGGCGTTCTTCGCCGACGAGCCGCCGCTTCGGCGCTCGCTCGACGTCGTGCGTCAGGTCGGCCTCGGCTACCTGCGGCTCGGGCAGCCCGCCACCGAGCTGTCGGGTGGCGAGGCCCAGCGCATCAAGCTGGCGACCGAGCTGCAGCGGGCGTCGCGGGGCGACGCGCTGTACGTGCTCGACGAGCCGACCACGGGCCTGCATCCCTCGGACGTCGCGACGCTGATGGTGCAGCTGTCGGGGCTCGTCGACGCGGGCAACACGGTGGTGGTGGTGGAGCACGACATGCAGGTGGTCGCGGGCAGCGACTGGGTGATCGACATCGGCCCGGGCGCGGGGGATGAAGGTGGGCGCGTGCTCGCGGCGGGGGTGCCGGAGGTGATCGCGACGGCGAAGGGGAGCCGCACGGCGCGGTACTTGGCCCGCGCGTTGGGGTGAGGATGCGGTGCGCTCACGCTCGGCCGAGCGCCCGCGCGCGGTCGGCCACCGCGACGTCCGATCCCGCCCGCACGCGGCTCACCACGTCGCGCAACCACTTCGACCCGCTCCCCGTCGTGCCGGCCACCAGCTCGGCCACGCGCGCATCCTCCCCCCGGAGGTACGCGTCGAGCAGCCGCACCACCTCGGCACACGCGTCGTCGCTCGTGATCGCGATCGGCTCTCCGAGCCACGACGGATCCCCATACGTGATCGCAGCCCGCAGCCGCGCCGTCGCGGCGAAGCGGTCGGCGAAGTCGGTGCGCGCGACGGCGGGCGCACCGAGTCGCTGCTGCCCCCGTCGATCCCAGCGCGCGCCGAGATCGACGTGACCCGCGAGCGCGGCGTCGGCGAGCTCGGCGGGCAGCGTGCCCTCGTCGCGCCGCAGGAGCGTCGCGAACGCGTCGAGCGAGTCGGCCAACAGCCGCACCACGTCGTTGTCCTGGTCGTGCCAGTAGATCTCGGTCACCTCGCCGAACAGCGTCGCGAAGTAGGTGTTGCCGCCGTGGTCGCAGCCGATCGCGAGGGCCCCGGCCAGCGGGCCCGGGTAGCGGAACGGCTGGCCGAGCGCGTGGGCGAGGCTGTCGTCGTCGCCGGGCAGCCAGTCCTGTGTGAAGCCACCGCGGCCGCCGAACCAGCCCAGCCCACCGAAGCGCAGGCGCGGCTCGTGGCTCGCGAAGACGTCGACCCACGCCGCGAGCGCGGGGGCCAAGGGCGCGCCGTACAGCGCAGCGAGCTCGGCGCTCGCGGACGTACTGCGCGGCCTCGGGTCGGACCCGGCGATCAGCTCGGCGAAGAAGCTGTCGAGTGCGGCGGTCAGGTCGGACGACACTGCCGGGGTCTCGCCCCGGTCGCAACCGAGTTGGCCCGCTCGCAAGATCCTGCGTAGCGCCATCGCAGCCCGCGGACATGCGTACCGGGCTTCCGCGTGGCCCGACGGTTGCACACGGCGCGTGCATGCACCGAATCCGGATCCCTCGCCCCGTCGCGCCCTTCGTCCTCGCGCTCGCCTGTGGCGACTCCGGATCCGGCTCGGGAGACACGGGCACGCAGGGCAGCACGGGCTCCGAGTCGGGGCCGTCGACCGTATCGGCGTCGGCGTCCGAGGGACCGACGCAGCCCACCGACGCGAGCGCCGATACCTCGGCCTCCGACGGCTCCACCTCGGGGCTGTCGACCTCCGACACCGCGGGCAGCGAGGACACCACCGCGAGCGACGAGACCGCCGGCACGACGGGCGAGCCGGGCGGCTGCGCCGGGGCCGGCGAGCTCGCGTACGACGTCGCGTTCTCGACGTACCTCGGCGGCGCAGCGAACTGGGAGCACGCGCGCGACACGGTCGTCGACGCCGACGGCAGCATCTACATCGCAGGCGGCACACGGTCGACGGACTTCCCGGTGACGCCGGGGACGTACGACACGAGCTTCGGCAACGGCGGCAACGCGGTCGGATCCGACGGGTACAGCGACGCGTTCGTCGCCAAGTTCACGCCCGACGGCCAGCTCGAGTGGGCGACGTACCTCGGCGGTCCGAACTACGACCGCGCCTACGCGATCGAGCTCGATCCGGACGGCTTCGTGATCGTCTCGGGTCGCGCGGGCCCCGGCTTCCCGACCACGCCCGGCGCGTTCCAGACCGAGTACCTCGGCAACGACGCCGGCATCTACGGCACGCAGAACGGCTTCGTCGCCAAGCTCTCGCCCGACGGCGCCGAGCTGGTGTGGTCGAGTCAGGTCGGCGTCGCGCACCTCGTCCGCGATTTCCACGTCGACGACGCCGGAGACATCTATGCCGTGATGGCCTACGCGCCGCCGTCGGCGACGCAGGGGGATCCCGCGTGGTTGGCCGGCGCGCTCGCGGGCGCCCACCAGGCCGTGCGCAGCGACGACGCGGAGTCGGGCCTGGTGAAGATCGATCGCGACGGCGGCGACGTCGAGTGGGCGACGTGGCTCGGCGGGAACGGGGTCGACTCGGCCATCGGCTCCGTGCGCGTCGACGGCTCCGGTCGCCCGCACCTCGCCTTCTACACGACGTCGACGGATCTCCCGACGACGGCCACCGACGGCGGCGCGTCGCACCACGGCGGCGAGGACGTCTACGTCGCGCGGCTGGCCGCCGACGGCAGCGCCGTCGAGATGGGCGCGTACCTCGGCGGCTCCGCGGACGACGGCTTCGAGACCCACGGCCTCGGCCTGCACGGTGACGAGGTGTTCGTCGGCGGCTTCACGCAGTCGGCGGATCTCGCCACCACCGCGGGCGCCTACCAAGTGGCCAAGGCTGGGGGCCTCGACGCCTTCGTCGCGCGGCTCGACGCGAACGGCGACACGCTCGCGGCGACCTACGTCGGCGGCAGCGGTGGTGACTCGGTCGACGGCTTCGTCGTCGCCGCGAACGGCGAGGTGCTCTTCGTCGGCGAGACCAACTCCGACGATCTGCCGACGTCGAGCAACGCGTTCCAGGCCGCCCGCGCCGGCGACTGGGACGCATTCGCGATCCGGCTCGGCCCCGACCTGGACACGCTGCGCTACGGCACGTACCTCGGCGGCACCGCCCACGACAACGGCCGCGGCGCGACGCTCACCGACGCCTGCGAGATCATCCTCACCGGCGCATCCGCGGGCCCGGGCTTCCCCACGGTCGCCGCATGGCAGGCGGACTTCGCCGGCGGCGCGGGGATGTACGGCAACGGGGATGTGATCGTCGCCAAGCTGGCGCTGCCGTGAGCGGGACGCTGGTCGTCAGATCCGCACCGTCTCGACGCCACCGGTCAGCTCGATCGACGCCGAGTAGCCGCCGACCACCAGCAGCTGCGAAGGATCGATCGCGGTGACCGTGCTGAAGGACCGGCGGTCCGGGCCCGGTGATCCGATGCGGGACCACGCGCCGAGATCCGCCGCGAGCACCTCGATCGAGTGGGCGCCGCCCGCGACGACCACGCGACCGTCCGGCATCGTGTCGACGCCCCCGCTCAGCTTGTACCGCGGCTCCGTGAGGGCCGGGCCCGGCGTGAAGTGGCCGGTGCGCGGGTCGAAGATCTCCGTCGAGGACAGCAGCGCGTCGTCGTCGTGCGTCCCTCCGAGCACGAGCACGCGATCATCGTGCAGGCGCACCATCGCGTGCTTGAACCGCGCCTGCGCCATCGGGTCGACGATCGTCCACTGCGCCGCGGTGGGGTCGAAGACCTGGGCGTCCGCGGACGCGACGCCCGGCGCCGAGGCGCCGCCGGTCACCAGCACGCGGCCGTCCGCGAGCGCGACCGCGGCGAGCGAGTCGACGGCGTGCAGCAGCGGCGGTGCTGACACGAAACGATCGCTCGTCGGATCGAACAGCTCGACCGTGTCGGTGTAGCGACGCGGCGCGACCCAACCACCGGCGACCAGCACGCGGCCGTCCCCGAGCACCGCCGCCGCGTGGCCGCCGCGCGCCAGCGCCAGTGCGCCCACCGGCTGCACCGTGCCCGCGGCGGTGAGCACCTCGGCGTCGGCGAGCGGAGGCTCGCCCTCGCGGCCGAAGCCACCGACCAACAGCACGCGCCCGTCGTCGAGCAGCGAGGCCGTATGCGCGTCGCGGGCCCGCTGCAACGTCGGGCCCGCCACGATGTCGCCCTGGGGTCGCCAGAACGCCGTCGTCGCGGTCGCGTCGCTGCAACCGTCGGTCACGCATCCGCCTGCGACGAAGACACGCCCGTCGGGCAGTCGCGTCGCGGTGTGGGCCGCCCGCGGGCCGATCGCGGTGGGCGGCGTCGCGTCGATCGCCACCGGTGCCGCGCGTCCGCAGCCGATGAGGAAGGCACCGAGGATGACGAGCGATCGCGGCCGCACGGGAGGATCGTACAACCTGCGGCGCACCTCGGTGCAACGCGCTTGCGAGCGGCGCGTCGCTGCGCCTACGATGCGCCGGTGGTTCGGCTCCTCCTCGCCGCGGTGTTGGCTGGGCCGGCGGCGGCGCATGCGGCACGACGCGTCGAGATCGCGATCCACGGCGACGATGTGGAGTTCCCGGCGCTGCGCGGGCGGCTGCACGAGCTCCTCGACGCGCAGGGGCGGCCGCTGCAGATCGACCGCAGCGGTCCGCTCGACGTGGCCGCTCGCGTCGCGCCGGGCGCCGGCGATCCGGACCGCCTCGCGCAGATCTGGGTCGAGCTCGAGGTCGACGGGCGTGCCACGGTGCTGGTGGTCGATGGTCCGCGACAGCGGGTGCTCCTGCGCCATGTGGACGCGCCAGCGGGCACCGACGAGGTCGTACTCGAGGCGGTCGGCACGATCGTCGCCGGCGCCGTCGAGGCGCTCGCCGAGGGCATGCCGATCGGGGTGACGCGCGCCGAGGTCGAGGCCGAGCTCGCCGCGGCGCCGGACCCAGCGCCCGAGCCCACGTCTGCACCCGAGCCGACACCGCCGCCGGACTCGGCGCCCGCACCTGCGCCGCTGGCCGAGGCACCCGCAGCCGTGCCCGCGCGGGGCCCGGTGCGCCTGGCGATCGAGCCGGGCTGGCAGATGCAGGGGTGGTCCAGCGACGCGCCGGCGGTCCTGCACGGCCCGATGCTCGCCGTCGTCGCCCTCGCCGCGGCCGTGGGCGCGCGACCCGGCGCGGGCATCAGCGGTCAGTTCCGCCTGCCTGTGCGCATCGACGACGGGACCCTCACGACGCGCATCGCCTCCGGATCGCTGCGGGCGTTCGTCGCCGTCCAACCGAGGCTCTCGTCCCGGGTGACGCTGCGGACGCGCGTCGGTGCGGGCGTCGACCTCGTCCGCCTGACCACGCGCGGGCTGCAGAGCGCCGCACCGCGGGTCGTGCACGCGATCCCGATCGTCCACGGGGCCGTGGGCGTCGCCGTGCGAGTGTCGCCCCGGGTCGCCCTCGCGCTCGACGCGGTCCTCGACGTCGACCTGGTCGACACGCAGTTCGTCCTCGACGAGCCGATGCGCACCGTCTTCGACCCGTGGCGGGCGCGGCCCGGCGTCGGCCTCACGGTGGTCTGGGACGTGCTCGCGGCGCCATCCTCGCCAGAGGGCGTCCGCGCCGACGCCACTCGACCGCCGCGGTGATCGATCGGGGCCGCTCGTGGCCACACCAGGGCACCATGACGCACGCAATCTCCCGGTTCGCACCCCTCGCGCTCGTCGTCGCGGCGCTCACCGCCTGTGACGACGGCAAGATCTCGCTCGGCGCCAGCGACACCAGCCTCGAGCAGGCCACGGGCGAGGGCAGCGGCAGCAGCAGCGACGGCGATGGCGCCTCCGAGACCAGCGTCGGCGACGGCCTCGCGTGCCCGTGGGTCGAGGACGAGGTCGGCCCCGACTTCACCTTCGTGTACGAGAACACCCTCGATCAGCCGATCATCGTCATCCCCGAGCGCTTCACCTGCCGTGCGCCGTTCCACGTCTACATCGACTCGGAGGACGCCTACGGCTCGACGTCGAACGCGCGCTGCGACGTGCCGCTGTGTCGCGACTTCAGCGAGCCGGCGCCGCTGTGCGGCATCGATCTGTGCGAAGAGGGCCAGCCGCTGCTGCTGATGCCCGGCGGGCAGTGGGAGGAGACCTGGGATCGCTCGTGGTGGATGGTGCAGGACACGCCCGAAGGTTGCAGCGACGAGCCCGGCTATGCCGGCGTGTGCACCGCTCGGCCGCTGTTCGATCGCACCGCGGTGGTGTTCGCCGAGTCCGTCGCCGTGCCCGAGGGCCTGTGCGGCGACGCAGCGTGCGAGTGCCCGGACGGGGCCACGGCGTGCCTGCTGGACGTGCCGGCCCAAGATGTCGTCTTCCTCGAGACGCTGACGTCGACGCAGCTGTCGATCACCCCGGACATGGACGAGTTGGCGGTACCCTTCGGCTTCTGACGATGGCGCGCGTGGGCATCGCTGCGGCGGCGTCGTGTCGCACGGACGACTCGCTCGACGAGTTGGTCGCCCGTGCGCGGCAGCGGGATCGCGCGGCGGTGACGGCGTTGCTCACGGCCGTGGCGCCGCGCGTGCTCGCGGCGGTGCGCGGTGTCCTCGGCGCCGATGCGACGGACCTCGACGACGTCGTGCAGGAGAGCCTGTTGGCGCTGGTATCGGCGCTGCCGGGTTTCCGCGGCGATTGCCCCCTGGCCAGCTTCGCCTGCGGGGTCGCCGTGCGCACCGCACTGCGGTCGAGGCGTCGGTGGTTGCGACGCGCGCCCAAGCACGCGCAGTTCGAGAGCGAGTGCGGTGACGAGCGGCTCGACGCCGACGTCGACGTCGAGGTCGATCGCGCGCGACGGCTCGCGATGCTGCGATCGCTGCTCACCGCGTTGCCGCCCGAGCAGGGCGAGGCGCTCGCCTTGCGCTGCATGCTCGACGCCGATCTGCCGGACATCGCGGCGGTGTTCGGCGTTCCCATCAACACCGTGCGCAGTCGCATCCGACTCGCACGCACTGCACTGCTGACGCGCATCGAGTCCGATCCCGATCTGCGCGCGCTCTTCGAGGTCGATCATGGCTGATCCCCGACGCATCCACTCGGTCGAGTCGCGCCTCGCCCGTGATCTCTCGTGGGACGCGGCGCCCCGCGGCGGCGACGACGAGCGCTTGCGGCGGCTCGTGGTCGGGGCCGCGGCCGGGTCCGTCGGCCTCGGTGCGGCGTGGCTGATGCTGCGCTCGCACCTGTCGATGAAGCTGCTGGGGGTGACCGTGGTGACGGCGACCGTGACGGCGACGACGGCGTCGCTGATGACCGCGTCGGCCCCGGCCCGGCCCGAGCACGTGGCCACGATCGAGGGCGGCGCCGACGAAGCGGCCCCGACATCGGCCGGTCACGACCGCGCCGGTGCGACGCCGACCGAGTTGCCGGCGGTCGCGCCTGGACCGACGCCGACGCCGACGCTCGAGCCGACACCGACGCTCGAGCCCACGGTGCGCCCGTCCGTGCGACCCCGTGTGACGCCGGGCGCGGCCGCGTTGCTCGAGGCTGGCAACGCGGCGCGCGCCCGCGGGGACGAGGCCGCGGCGCTCGGCTCGTACGCGGCGCTGCTCGAGCACCACCCCGACAGCCGCGAGGCCGAGGTCGGCTGCGTCGCCCACGGTCGAATGCTGCGGGCGCGGGGGGATGTCGCCGACGCCGAGCGGATCTTCGCCCGCTGCGTGGCGGCGCACCCCGACGGTGCGCTGCTCGAGACCGCGTTGGTCGGCCGCGCCGACGCGCTCGAGGCCCTCGGGCAGACCGCGGCCGCCGAGGATGTGTGGGCGGAGCTCCTGCGTCGATTCCCCGACAGCCTCCATGCCGAGCGGGCGCGCCAATGACCGTCGTCGCGGCGCGCGGATGATCGTCGTCGCGGCGCGCGGATGATCATCGTCGCGGCGCGCCGATGCGTTCGGCTCACCCCGAGATCGCGGCCGACAGCAGCGAGATCTCGTCGGCCAGGTGGTACACGACCACGAGCGCGTGCTCGTCGGCGCCCGCGGTGAGCGACGTCGTCACCAGCGGGGTCGTGCACTCGGTCTCGGTCTGCAGATCGTAGACGCCTACGTCGAAGGTCCCGGGCGCGACCGACCACGGCTGCGCGACGCTGGTCGAGCCGTCGAAGAGGCAGGGCTGGCCGACCACGCCGAACGCCGGGATCACGGTGCCGCCGAGGTCGAAGAGGCGAAACGCGACGTGGAGCGTGGCCGTCCCCGGATCTCCTCGGTCGCGGTGGTGCGGGGAGGGACCTGAGAGGATCGAGCCGGAGTTGCCGCCGCGGGCCCCCTCGGCTCGCGGCGTGTCGGCGGCGTTCCGATTTGGGAGCCGACCTTCAAACGTACCGTCATCGCGACGATAAAGTGTCGTGGCCGGGCTGAGGTCGTGATGCAGGGCACGCCCGAATCACGGACGCATTCGCCGGGATACAGCGTTCCCACGCGGCTGCGCCCCGCTTGGGCCTTGTCAGCCTCGCGGCGACCTTCTATAGTGCCGGCCTCGGTTCGTCTGATGCGCGAGCGATTCGCCCGCTGGCTACTCGTCAACCTGGCCCTGGCGCTCACGCTCCTCGGCCGGCCGGCGGGCGCGTGCGATTCGCCCTCGGTCGACGAAGAGGCGCTGCGTGCCTGGGCGGCCGACACCTCGCTGATGAGCGAGGAGCGTCGCGTGCCCGGCCTCAAGAGTGCCGGCGAGGGCGTTCGGGCCAGCAAGTCCGGGCCCACCGCACAGCCGGCCACGTTGACGCCGGCGCGCCCCGAGCTGGTCGCGCTCATCGCCGTCGATGAGCTCGAGCCCACGCCGCCGCCAGCGAGCCGCGGCCTCCGACAAGCCTCCGCCGCCTCCGCGCGTGGACCCCCCGCCGTCGCGGTCTGAGTCGCGCTGCGCACCGTCGTGCGCGCGAGCCCCTGTGGTTCGCGCTGCGTGACGAGACATGCGAGCGCCTCGGATCGTGGTCTCGAGCGGACTCGATCGGGCATCGGGCGTCGAACGACGTCGGTGCGCGAGCGAGCGTGTTCACCCGTCGCGTCGGCCCGTGCTCGTCATGCTGCAGCAGCTCATCCGCCATTGCATTCAGCGGCGTCTCGCCGCAATCGTCGTCACGCTCGTGGTCGCCGCGTACGGCGTCCACGCCTACCTCCGGACCCCCGTCGAGGCCTACCCGGACGTCACCAACGTCCAGGTCGAGGTCGTGGCGCAGCTCCCGGGCCTCGCGCCCGAGGAGATGGAGCGCCAGGTCACCATCCCGCTGGAGCGCGCCCTCAACGGCAACCCCGGCATGATGCAGATGCGCAGCGAGAGCGCATTCGGCCTGACGATCATCTGGTGCGTCTTCGAGGACGGCACCGACAGCTTCCGGGCCCGCACGCAGACCGCCGAGCGCCTGCTCACCGCCGAGCTCCCCGAGGAGGCGTTCGTCCGGCTCACGCCCGACGCGACCCCGCTGGGCAAGATCTTCTACTACCGCCTCACCAGCGACCGCCACGATCTCTACCAGCTGCGCTCGGAGCAGGAGTGGACGGTCGCGCGGCTGCTCAAGCAGGTGCCCGGCGTCGCGGACGCCCTCGGCATGGGCGGCTTCCTCAAGGAGCTGCACGTCGAGGTCGAGCCGGCCAAGCTCGCCGCGTACGGCCTCACGTTGGCCGAGGTCACCGAGGCGATCGAGCGCTCGAACCTCAACGTCGGCGGCGGCATCCAGAAGCGCGGCGATCAGCAGTTCATGATCCGCGCCATCGGGTACCTGACCTCGCCCGAGGACATCAAGGACGTCGTGCTGGAGGTCGACTCCGGCACCCCCGTCACGATCGGTGACGTCGCCCGCGTGGTGCAGTCGTTCACGCCGCGCTACGGCGCGGTCGGCTACGACGACCAGCGCGAGATCGTCGAGGGCATCGTGCTGCTGCGCCGCGGCGAGAACCCCGACGAGGTCCTCGACGCCGTCCACGCCAAGATCGCGGAGCTGAACGGTCGCGTGCTCCCCGAGGGCATGCAGATCGAGACGATGTACGACCGCAGCCTGCTGACCGGGCTGACGCTGCACACCGTCAACGAGAACCTGATGCACGGGTTCGTGCTGATCGTCGGCGTCGTGTGGCTGTTCCTGCGCAGCATGCGGGGCTCGCTCATCGTCGCGGCCGTCATCCCGCTGGCCCTGCTCACCGCGTTCGCGGGCCTCTACAGCATCGACCTGCCGGCGAACCTCATCTCGATGGGGGCGATCGACTTCGGCATCCTCGTCGACGGCGCGGTGGTGCTCGTCGAGAGCGTCATCCACGAGGCCAGACACGCCAAACCAACCACCAAGCGCGAGATGCTGGGCCTGGTCGGCCGCTCCGCGCTGAAGGTGGCCCGGCCGACGTTCTACGCGATGGCCGTGATCATCGCGGCGCTCATCCCCGTGTTCACCCTCGAGAGCGTCGAGGGCCGCATCTTCCGCCCGCTCGCGCTCACCTACAGCTTCGCGCTGCTCGGCGCGTTGATCTTCTCTCTGACGGTGGTCCCCGCGCTGTGCGCCGTGTTCATGCGGCCCAAGGACGCGCTGACCAAGGACCCGCGCACGCTGCTGTGGCTGCGCGACGTCTACGGTCGGATGCTGGCGTGGCTCCTGCGCGGGCACAAGTCCGTCGGCTTGGCGCTCGGCGTCGGGCTGTTCGTCGCCGGGTTCTGGGCGGCGCCGCGGATCGGCACCGAGTTCCTCCCCGAGCTCGACGAGGGCGACGTCTTCGTCGTCGTCGAGATGCCGCCGTCGATCGGCCTCGAGCGCGGGCAGGACGTGCTCGGCGAGATCCGCCGCCGCCTGCTCGAGTTCCCCGAGGTCAAGGCCGTGCCCGCGGAGCAGGGCCGCCCCGAGGACGGCCTCGACAACGAGACCACCAACATGGCCGAGGTCTTCGCGCGGCTGCACCCGCGCGAGCAGTGGCGGCCCGGCTACGACTCGCACCGACTCGTCGAGGAGATGCGCGAGTCGCTGTCGGAGATCCCCGGGGTGAAGTTCAACTTCTCCCAGCCGATCAAGGACCGCGTCGAGGAGGCGGTCAGCGGCGTGCGCGGCAAGGTCGTGCTCAAGGCCTTCGGCAGCGACATCGAGGGCCTGCGCACCACGCTGCTCGCGGCCAAGGAGACGCTCGAGAACGTCGAGGGCATCGTCGATCTCGGCCTGTACCGCGACGCGACCGTGCCGCAGCTGCAGATCAAGCTCGATCGCGGCGCGCTCGCCCGCGCCGGCATCAGCGTCCACGACGCGGCGGCGGTCGTCGAGACCGCGCTGGCCGGCAAGATCACGACGACCATGTGGGAGGGCGAGCGCATGGTGCCGATCCGCGTCCGCCTGCCCAGCAGCGAGAAGACCGACATCAGCCAGATCGGCGAGCTCATGGTGCCGTCGCCGTCCGGTGCCCGCGTGCCGCTGCGCGAGCTGTCGGAGATCACGCTCGGCGACGGACGCATCTCGATCCCCCGCGAGGGCAACAGCCGCTACATCGCGCTCAAGTTCAACGTCGAGGGCCGCGACCTCGGCTCGGTCGTCGACGAGGCGATCGCCGCGGTCGAGGCCGAGGTCACCGTGCCCGACGGGCAGTACCTCGTGTGGGGCGGCGAGTTCGAGAACCAGCAGCGCGCGATGGGCCGACTGCAGGTCATCGTCCCCGTGGCGCTCCTGTTGGTGTTGATGCTGCTGTACGGCGCGCTCGGCTCGGGCCGCAGCGCGATGACGGTGCTGCTGTCCGCGCCGTTCGCCATGACGGGCGGTCTCTTCGGCCTGCTGTTCAGCGGCGTCGCGCTGTCGGTCAGCGCGGCGGTCGGTTTCATCGCGCTGCTCGGTCAGGTCTCGCTCGCGGGCCTGCTGGTGATCAGCGCGATCGACGACGAGCGCCGCAACGGCGTCGCCATCGACGCGGCGATCCTCGCCGGCGCGACCACGCGGTTCCGGGCCCTGCTCATGACCGCGTTGCTCGCGATGCTCGGCCTGCTGCCGATGGCGGTGTCCGACGCCGTCGGCTCCGAGACCCAGCGTCCGTTCGCCATCGTCATCGTCTGCGGCATGGTCACGACGCTGTTCGTGGCGCTGTTCTTCGTACCCGTCCTCTATCGCCTGCTGGCGGCCAAGCAGATGCGCTCCTCCGAAGGCGAAGACATCGACTTCGGTGACGCACCCGCGGCGACGCATCCCCCCAAGGAGTCCCCATGACCACGACGTTCCCCACCGTGTCCCTGCGTCCCGTCCTCGTCGCGCTCGCGCTGGCCCTGGGTTGCTCTGCGGGCGCGAAGCCTGCGGGCGATGCGGCGGCCGAGCCCGAGACGGCGCGGCCGAGCAACGCCAAGCTGGTCGAGAACAACGGCGTCGAGATCGCCGCGACGTCGCGCGAGTTCATCACCGTCGAGGAGGTCGGCTCGCAGCAGAGCACGGTCACGCTGCGGGCACCGGCCCGGGTGGCGTTCCGCGACAGCGCGATCTCGCGGGTCGGCGCGCCGATCCCCGCGCGCGTGATGAAGCTGCACGTGAAGGTCGGCGATCAGGTCCGGCTGAACGATCCGCTGGCGACCCTCGCTAGCCCCGACGCCTCGGCCTACCACGCCGAGCTCGCGCGGGCGCGCGTCGAGCTCGCCTCGGCGACCGCGACGCTGAAGCGTCAAGAGGAGATGGTCGCCAAGGGCGTCGGCCGCGAGTACGAGCGGGTCAGCGCCGAGATGCAGGTGCGCGACGCCGAGGAGCGGGTGCGCGGGGCGAAGCGCGACGTGGCGCTGCTCGGCAAGAGCTTCGGCGGCACCGTGATCGTCACCTCGCAGATCGAGGGCACCGTGCTCGCCCGCAACGCGAGCGTCGGCGCGCAGGTCGAGCCCGAGGGCGAGCCGCTGTTCGAGATCGGCAACCCCAAGGATCTGTGGGTGGTCGCCGACGTGTTCCAGGACGACCTCGTGATGATCCGCCCCGGCGCCCAGGTCACCGTCGAGCTCGCCGCGCTCGCCGAGCCCGTCACCGGCACGGTCGCGTCGATCGGCGCGCTGCTCGACACCGCGGTCCGCCGCGCGCCGGTCTACATCGAGCTGTCGGGCAAGGATCGCGCCGCGCTGCGGGCCGGCATGTTCGCCCGCGCGATCGTCGAGGCCAACGAGATCGACGGGCTCACGCTTCCCACCGAGGCCGTGCTGATCAAGGACGGCGACAAGACCGTGGTCTACATCGAGCGCACCGAGGGTGTCTTCGAGCCCCGCGAGGTCCAGCTCGGCCACGCCTTTTTGCAGCGCGTCGAGATCGTCTCGGGCCTGCGCAGCGGCGAGCGCGTCGCCGTGAAGGGCGCGCTGCTCATCGACGGCGCCGCCAACCAACTGCTCTGACGCACGCCGCTTCTCGATCGAGGTCATCCCCCATGTCCACCATGCCCCTGTGGTTGGCGGCCGCGATGCTCGCGCCCGCCACGGCGACGCCACCGCCCGAACCGCCCCCCGCGACCGTATCCCCGGCGACGGCACCGGCCGCGACGCCGTCCCCCGCGCGCGCCGC
>LNFB01000351.1 GCA_001464385.1 Deltaproteobacteria bacterium Ga0077550
GCGCGGGTGCTGCCCAACCCCATCTTCAACTTCCAGGCGCTGCACCTGATCTCCGGCTACAACCAGAACGGCTTCGGCACGTACACCGTGTACTTCCAGCAGCCGGTGTTGATCGGCGGCCAGCGGCAGATGCGGGGCAAGGCGGCCAAGGCGGCCGAGCGCGCGGCCCAGAGCGACGTCAGCGCGCAGTTCCACGATCTCGCGGCCGAAGGGCGGCACGTGTTCGTCGCCTTGCAGGCGCGACAGCAGCACCACGAGGTGCTGGAGTCGGCGATCGCCGATCTCGAGCGCGTCGAGGCGATGGTCACCAGCCGGCACACCGCCGGCGCCGAGAGCCGCTACGACGTCGCGCGCATCGGGCTGGCGGTCCGACAGTGGCGGGCGCACACGATCAGCGCCGACGCGGAGATCCGCGACGTCGCCGGGCACCTCGGCGTGCTCGTGGGTCGCCCGCAGTGGCGGCCGCACGCCGAGGGTCAGTTCGAGCCCATGGGCATCACCGCCGATGCGCGCTCGCTGTGGCCCGACGTGCAGCGCTCGCAGCCGTCGATCCGCGCCGCGAAGGATCGCGAGACGCTCGCCGAGCGCGACTTGAAGGCGACGCGCCGCGAGGTGTGGCCGCAGCCGACGTTCGGCTTGGGCGTCGTCGGCATCGACAACTTCTTCAGCATGTCGGTCGTCGGCGGCATCGTGATGCCGATGCCGGTGTTCGACTGGGGGCAGGGGCCGGTCGCCAAGGCCAAGGCCGACCTCCACGTCGCGCGCATCGAGAAGGACGCCCACGTCACCGAGCTGCAGGCCGAGCTCGACCGCGTCACGTCGGTGCTGCGCGAGCGCAAGCGGGCGCTCGCGGGCTTCGAGGCCGACGTGCTGTCGCAGACCACCGAGCTGCAGCGCATGGCCGAGGACGCGTACATCACTGGGCAGGTCGAGATCCTCGAGCTCATCGACGCGGTCGAGGCCCACTACGAGCTCGAGCTGCAACACGTCGAGCTGATGGAGCACGTCATGCACGCCGAGGTCGACGTGCTGCACGTCGTCGGACGCGTGGAGGAGACCCGATGAGACCCGCACACGCATCCAAGCGCCGCAGTCGCGCCTGCGCGTCGGGAGCCGCGCTCGCGCTCGCGCTCGCAGCCCCGGCACTGGTGATCCCCACGCTGACCGGGTGCTCGACCAACGAGCGCCGCATCGTCGAGCCCGAGGCCGACTGGGCCAAGGCCGAGGTCGAGGCCCGCATCGAGGAGCGCAAGGGCAAGCGCAAGGCCACGTGGAAGCCCATCGTCGCCGGCGCGATCGCGGCGGTGACTGCCGGCGCCGTGAGCATGATCTGGGTCGGGTTCCTGACGCCCAACCGGCCGATGGCGGTCGCGGGTCTCGTCGGCGTCGCCGTGGTGCCCACCTTCGGGACGCTCCCATTCCTGCTCCGGCAGGACGTGCCGTGGACCAAGACCGAGTGGAAGTCGTGGGAGCCGGCGGGCAACCAGCGCGCCGACCTCGACGTCATCGGTCGCGAAGAGAAGCCGCTGTCGACCCATGGCCTGGTCACCGACGCCGACGGTGCGCTGCACATCCCGTTCTCGACCACGCTGTGCGACGACGCCAAGGTCCGCGAGCTGCAGCTCGTCGACCTCGTGGTCCGTGTGCCCGACACCGAGTCGGCTTCGGTGACGATCCCCGTCGAGCGCCTGCCGTGCGGCGGCGGCCGACTGTCGCTGCTCGGCGACGGCAAGGAGGAGGATCACGATGGCGAGCTCTGATCGACGCGCCCACCTGCTGGTGGCCTGTGTCCTGCTCGGCGCGGCGACCGACTGCCGGTGCATCGAGCACCCGCTGTACGACGCGAAGTCGAACCGCTTCGACACCTGGTACCTCGGCGGCGGCAACACGCAGTACCGACCGTTCCGCAGCGTCGCCTACGGGCCCGCGGTCCGCTTCGACGTCGAGCTGCGCGTGCGCGAGGCCGACGAGGACGATCCCAGCCTGCTCGTCGTCGCCGCACGCATCGGCGGCGAGGATGCACCCGATGTCGAGGGCGAGGTGGTCGCCCGCTTCGGCGGGGCCGCTTCGGCCGGCCCTGTCCGCGAGGAGCTCCTCGCGAGCTTCGATCACGTCGACGACGATCTGTCGCTGGCGCGGATCGATCGCGATCGACTCCACCAGCTCGCCGGTCACGG
>LNFB01000352.1 GCA_001464385.1 Deltaproteobacteria bacterium Ga0077550
GCAGCTCGATCGTGGCGCTCGCGGGCATCGGGCCGACCGTCACGATCTCGGCGCGGCCGATGATCTCGCCTTCTGTGGCGAGGCAGTTCACCGCGAGTGCGATCGCCATCGACGGAGGATAGTCCGTTTCGGATCGGGGCCGCCATCGACGAGGCGTGGTGAAGCAGCCGTCGAGGCGATCGCATCCCAGCGGCGCGCTCGACCTGTCAGGCTTGCCGAGAATCCGACGGGAAAGCCGATGCGTGGTTCTCTTCGCGTGCATGCGGAGAGCGGCGCGCCAGGCTGAGCCAGCACGCAGGCGCGCGTGCCGATTGCGAACCGCGGAGACCACGGGGTGACTAGGACCCCTACACGTGCCACGCGCCATGCGTGCCGTAGTTCTTCACGCTGGTGACGCGAGGGGAACGCGTCCGCGCGTTGTCTTGGCCGCGGGAGACGGTTGCGACGCCGGACCCCGGGGAGGAACGTCGTTCCTACGACCGTCGGCGTCGTCGGCATCGCGGTGTGGGACCCTCGATCGTCCTTGCGGCAAGAAGTGCCACCGACGAACCGGCCGCTCGATCCTGCGAGCCCGCACGGCGAGAGCCCCGCGACGAGGATGGTGCGCCTCTCGCGTCAGTTGGGATGCCTCGCGCTCGCCGTTGGCGCGTGCGCGCTGATCGGGTGGTGGTTGGAGATCCCGGTGCTCACCCACCTCGGTGCGGAGCACGCGACGATGAAGCCGACGACCGCCGCTGCTGTGGGCGCCCTCGCCATCGGCGTGGTCATGTCGTCGACCAAGAGAGGAGGTGTCCGCCACGCGTGGCCCGGCTACGGGTGGCTCGGGGTGTTGATCGGGCTGCTCGGCGTCGTGCAGACAGACACGACGGTCTGGCCGCTCGACCGCATCCTCGCGCTGCGGTGGGGCGGATCGGGAGCCAATGATCCGGGACGGATGGCGGCAACGACCGCGGTGCAGCTCGGCCTGCTCGGTGGCGCCCTCGCGCTGCTCGATGTGCAAGTCGGTGGCCGGCGCGTGTCGCCGTGGCTCGCCGTCGCGGCCGCCGCGCCAGCGTTCGTGGTGCTGACGGGGCACCTCTATGGTGCCCGCACGCTGGATGCGGTCGCGGGGTTCTCCACGCAGTCGCTGCCTGCCTCGCTCGTATGCTCGGCCCTGGCGGTTGCCGTTCTGTGCGCGCGGCCCGAGCACGGGTTCATGGCCGTGCTCTCGAGCGACACCGTTGCGGGGAGCTCGGCCCGTCGAATGATCCCACCGCTGCTGGTCGTCCCTGTCGCGCTTGGTGCCCTGCGCCTCCAGGGGCAGGCGCTCGGGTGGTACGGGACAGAGTTCGGCGTTGCGCTGTTGGCCACCGGCTCGGCGCTCGCGCTCGTCGGTCTGACGCTGCGCAACGCGCGAAGCATGACGCGACTCGAGGCGGGCCGCGACGCGCTGCTCGAACGCATCGAGCGGCAGCGGGCGGCGCTCGCCGCCGAGCAGCAGTTCCGCAGCCTGGTGTCCGACGCGCCTGCGGGCATGTTCGTGACCGACGCCGAGGGCGCTTGCACCTTCGTCAACAACACGTGGCAAGGGCTGACGGGCGTGTCGATGGACGAGGCGGTCGGCGATGGCTGGCTCGCCGCCATCCACCCTGACGATCGCGCGCGCGTCGGGCAGGAGTGGGCGCTCGCGGCGACCGAGAGGCGTACCTTCGCGCTGGGCTACCGATATCGGCAGCCGACCGGCCAAACCGTCTGGGTCGAATGCACGACCGTCGCGATGCTCGATCTCGAGGGCCGCCACACCGGGCACCTGGGCGTCGTGCTCGACGTCAGCGACCGCCACGAGGCGATCGAGGCGCTTCGCCGCTCGGAGGCGAACTTTCGCGCGGTTGTCGAGCGTGCCCCGTTGGGATTCCTGGTGCTCCGCGGCCGACGCGTCGCGTACCTCAACCCCGTTGCAGTGAAGCT
>LNFB01000353.1 GCA_001464385.1 Deltaproteobacteria bacterium Ga0077550
GTCGCGTCGGTGTGCTCGACGTGGGCGGTGACGCCGTCGGGCCACGCCTCGCGCGCGCCCCAGCTCTGCGCCCGGGCCTCGAGCGCCGCGGCGTCGAGGCAGCCTCCGTCGCCCGTGACCGAGATCGGCGCCGTCGACATCGACGCGATCGCGGTGACGAGCAGGGTGGAGAGCGCCACGGCGGATCACCGTGGCGGGTCACGCGGCCACTGTCAAAGCGCGGTGCCAGACCCTGCCCACAGGCCCAGCGTGCCGGGCTAGGACACCACGCCCATCCCTGCGAAGTGCGACTTGAAGACGTCGACCGGGATGGCTGACCCCACAGGTCGACCACGTCGGCCTGACGACGAGGAGGCGCCCTCGACGATTCCGTGCGCCGCCCCGTGAAGCGGGGGACCTCGGCGGGCATGGAGCGGTCGATGACTCCTAACGCGTCTGGATCCCGCCCTCGCCTCGTCGGGTTGCTCGTCGGTGCCGTGGCCTGTGGCACCCCGGTCGCGGATGTCGGCGGGCTCTCGACCGGATCGGGCGACAGCGGCGGAGACCCGACCGGGACGGCCGCGGGCAGCTCCGGGACGAGCTCGGGGTCCACGACCACGGGCTCCACCGGCGGCGCGGGCTCGACCGTGGGCGGGACGCTTCCCGCCGAGACCGACGACACCGCCGACGACACCGGCCCGTCGCTGGTGCTCGACGTCGCCAACGACACCCCGCCGGGCGGCTGCGCCAGCGAGGTCGGGGACTCCATCTATCTCCTCGACGTCGACGCTGCGCTGCATCGGATCACCCCGTCGTCGCTGGAGGTCGAGCTCCTCGGGACCCCCGCATGCAACGGCGTCAGCAATGCCCAGGCGCTCACCGTCGATCGCACCGGCGTGCTCTGGGCGATGATGATCGACGACGCCGGCAACCGGGCGATCTACACCATCGATCCGATCTCGTTGGCGTGCGACGCCACCGACTTCGTCGATCCGATCGTCGAGAACATCGGCGTGAACAGCCTGGCGTTCGTGGCGGACGCGCCGGACAGCGAGACCGAGAGCCTGTACATCGGTGCGAACGTAGGCGGGTCGTTCGACTTCGAGAACCCGCTGTCGCTCGGACGCGTCGATCTCGACACGATGGACATGGAGATCGTCGGCACCGCGGCGCTGGTCCCGACGGGCTACTACCAGATCGCGGATCTGACCGGGACCGGGGACTCGCGTCTGTTCGGGTTCTTCCCCGGCGACATCGCGGCAATCGCCGAGCTCGACGAGTCGAACTCGAGCATCGTGAGCGACGAGTTCCTCGACTTCGGGGTCGGTTCGCCGTGGGCCTTCGCGCAGTGGGCAGGCCGCCTGTGGCTGTTCTCCTCGTCGGGCGACCCCGGCTCCGACATCCGCGCGTGGGATCCGATCTCGGGCGAGGTGGAGCAGATCCACCCCGGCATCGGCGTATCGGTCGTCGGCGCCGCCGTCTCGACCTGCGCGCCGTACCAACCCGAGGGCTGATCGGCCTGCGGCCGAGGGCCAGCCGTCACGCGCCGCACTGCGCCTGGTAGTCGGGGCAGCAATCTCCGTACTGGCTGCACGCGGCATCGCAGCCGCACACGTCCGTGGCGAGACCGCAGGCATTCGCACAGCTGCCGGCACCACCCGCGTCCGTGGGATCGGCGACATCGACCGCGTCGTCGTCGGCGTCCGTGTGGAAGTTGCAGAAGTAGCCGTAGTCCTCGTCGTTGCAGTTGAGCGGATTGTCGGTGGCGGCGTTCCACCGGTCACCGTTGCTGCAGGAGATCTCTGCGTTCCCGACGACCCCGTCGCCGAAGCGGGACTCGCGGCAGCTGACGCCGTGGCCGTAGTACGTCTGGTGGCACGCGGCCCACTTCAGCGCCGTCTCGGTGCACTTGTACACGCCCGGGGCGAGCCGACCGGTGCTGTCGGGCGTCGCGGTGTTCGTGACGATCAGCGTGACGATGCTGGTCACGATCGGTCCGCAGTCGAGCATCGTGGAGAACATCTCCGGCGTGCAGACGTAGAACTCGTTGCCGTCGCGGTCCGAGTCGCACGCGCCGTCGTCGCAGTCGTCGTCGTCCTCGAGCTCGAGCTCGGCACGGTTGCGCTCGTCGGTGTCGCAGCCGACCGACGCGGAGAGGAGACTGACGCCGAGGGCGTGGGCAACGAGACGATGGATGTCGAACTGCATGGCGAGGGGTTCTCGACCACTCAGTTGCCGCCGCGTCGGCTCCGGTTTGCACGACCGCGCTGGCGCGCACCGCGGCGCGCCGCCCCACCACATCAACCCGACGGCGTGCCGCCGCCGGCGTACGTCAGTGCGTACCCGGTCATGTCGCTGTACGTGTACGCGCCGACCAAGCCGTTGTAGCTGGTCACCTCGCCGGTGGCGGGATCGACCCGGTGCGCGCCGCTGTTGTTGACGGTCCACACGTAGCCGTAGAAGTCGATGCTCACGCCGTACGCATCGGGCGTCGGCCACTGGGCCTCGACGGCGAGCGTCTCTCGGTTGACCCCGATCACGCCCGCGCCGCCGGAGAAGCTCGACATCCACAGCAGGCCGTCCTCGCCCTGCTCCGCCATGCAGCCGGTGTAGCCGTTGACCGCCGCCGTCGTGAACATCTCGGTCATCGGGTCGAACCGCGCGACCGAGTCGCCGCACATCCACACGTACCCCTCGCTGTCGACGGTCATGCCGTACCACCACGGGCCCGACGGCGGCATCCACACCTGGCTCGACAGATCGTCGATGTCGATCCGCACCAGGCGATTCGCGGAGCCGAGCTGCGTCGCCCAGAAGTTGCCCTCGGCATCGACCGCGCCACCGTACAACCCGTAGCTGTCGGCGATGAGGCCCGCGACCGGGGTCTGCTCGATCACGGCACCGGTCTCGCCGTCGAGGAGCAGCACGTCGATCTGTCCGCCCGACATGCCCGAGGTCCACAGGTACTCGTTGTTGAGCTCACAGGTGACCGGATCCAGCACGCCGCGCACCCACGCGACGGGCCGCTGGCTCTGGTAGGCGAACGGCGTGTGCCAAGCGATGCACTCCTCCTCGCCCCACGGCAGCGCGGCGTTGCCGTCCGAGGTCTGGATGCCGGGGGTGCCGTTGCTCTCCTCGCAGTCCTCGAGCCGCGCGTAGACCTTGGTCACGCCGCCGGAGCGGTTCGCGACCGCGACGTTGCCCGACGAGCTCACCGAGGTGCGCGACGGCGATCCGGCCGAGTCGGGTCGCACGATGTAGCGGCCGATCTCGGTGACCGTCTCCGTGTCGATCTTGCTGATCGTCCCCTGGCCGCTGTTGGCCGCCCAGAGGTACGAGAAGTCGGGGCCCATGCCGCCGCCGCCCTTGCCGTCGGCACAGGGGCCGAGGCCCGGCGCGTCGGGTTGGTTGGCGACGTCGAAGCCGACCGGCGGATCTCCGGCGTCCGACTCGTCGGCGGCGCCCGTCGATCCCGCGCTCGCGCTCGCGCTCGCACTGGCGCTCGCGCTCGCGCCGGTGCCCTCGCCGCCGGTGGTCCCGTCGGTGCCCGGTGATCCGGTGACGCCGGTCTCACCGGCCGACGCCGAGCCGCTCGCCATCGGATCCGCCGTCGAGCTCCCACAGGCGGCCGCGAACCACATCGAACCGTACCAACAGACTTGACGCTTGGTCACGAGTGCCACTCCGCACCCTAGGCTGGCAAGCGCGTGCGCGAGGGTCAAGTCGGTCAGCACGGTGCGACGGCACGACGCACGCGCGGCGACGCACATCGCCGACGCACGATCAGCGCGCGAACAGCCCGACGAGCGATTCCTTGCGCGGCCCCTTGGCGTCGCACACCGCGAACTCGCCTCCGTCGTACAGCGCGGCGCCGCCGTAGCGGCCGCGTTTGTCCACCGCGTAGTAGCTCACGTTGAAGTCGGGGCGGCCATCGGCGCGCAGCAATCGCGGGGCGCGGGTGGACTCGGCGATGCGGCGACACGCGGCGAGGCAGGCGTCCTTGGGGTGCTTGCCGGCGCGCATGAACTCCACGACGGTGTGGCTGCCCGCGGTGACGAGGTTGGCCTCGCCGCGGCCGGTGCTGCCCGCAGCCCCCACCGCGTTGTCGACGAACAGGCCGGCCCCGGGGATCGGGCTGTCGCCCACGCGACCGGCGAGCTTGAACGCCAGGCCGCTCGTCGTCGTGACGCCGCCGAGGTCCCCCTTCGCATCGACGCCGCAGCAGTTGATGGTGCCGGTGATCCCGAAGTACTGCTTCACGTTCTCGGGGACGTCCTTGCCCGTCTTCGGCAGCCAGTCGTCGGTGTCCGACATCGTGGCGCGCCAGTGCAGCCAGATCTCGCGGGCCTCGGGGGTGAGCAGCTCCTGCTCGGGGAAGCCGTGGGCCTTCGCGAAGGCGTTGGCACCGGCGCCGACGAGCAGCACGTGATCGGTGTAGCGCAGCACGGCGAGCGCGACGCGGCTCGGGTTCTTGATCCGGCGGATCGACGCGACCGCGCCCGCCAACCCGCTCGGCCCGTCCATCACCGACGCGTCGAGCTCGACCTCGCCGTCCTCGTTCGGCAGGCCGCCGAGCCCGACGCTGTGATCGTTGGGATCGTCCTCGACGAGCGTCACGCCCGAGACGACCGCATCGACGACGGCCTTGCCCGCGACGATCTCCTCGAACGCCCGCGCGACGCAGCCGGCGTGTCCGTTCGCGGACGCGACGACGACCGGCGCGACCGGCTTGCGCAGCACCGCGGGGGCGACCGCGGCCCGCGTGTTGGGGGCGACGAGGCAGCCCGATCCGAGCACGACCGAGGAACGCAGGAGGAAGCCGCGACGACGCATGCGAGCCATGGGGTGGGCCAACAGTGCCAGAGCGGTGGTCCCGGGCCGTCGGACCTTCGCGAACGGTTCCTGGCGTAGCGCTGCGCACACCCGAGTGTCCGTCGGGCCTGCGGTGAATCACCGCACGGACCCCGGCGGCGCGTCGCGGGCGATCCGCAAGGCGAAGGTGTCTGCTACGTTTGCGCCCCTCCCT
Source organism: Deltaproteobacteria bacterium Ga0077550 (assembly GCA_001464385.1). Classification (GTDB taxonomy): domain Bacteria; phylum Myxococcota_A; class Polyangia; order Nannocystales; family Nannocystaceae; genus Xiheibacterium; species Xiheibacterium aquaticum. The sequence goes on from LNFB01000353.1 coordinate 5,006, forward strand.
TCCAGAAGGCCCTGACCATGAAGCGCGACGTCACCCGCAAGCAGTTCCTCCACCTCAGCCTCGGCGCCACCGCGGCCGCGATCCTCCTCCCCGCCTGCGGCGGCGACGACGGAGACGACACCGGCGCCGGCACCGACGCCTCGACCGGCGCCACGAACCCGACGACCGAGGGCAGCACCAACCCGATCGACCCCACGGGGGATCCGTCGACCAGCGGCGACCCGACGGTGGATCCGTCCGCGACCGGCGATACGTCGGGGGATCCGTCGACCAGCGGGCCGGGGACCGAGTCGACCGGCGCGGCGGACTCGACGGGGGACAGCGGGACGACGGGCGCGGCGGGGTGCAGCGCGGATCCGACGGCGGACTTCGATCTGCACGCCCACACGCTCACGGTGCCGCTCGCCGACATCCAAGCCGGCGTCGAGATGATCTACAACGCTGGCGGCGCGCACATGCACACCGTCACGCTCACGGCGGAGAACTTCTCGACGCTGCTCGAGACCGGCACCGTGCAGGTGCAGAGCTCGTTCGACGGGCACATGCACACCGTCACGCTCACCTGCCCGTGATCGTTTCCCTGGGGGGCGTATCGACGGGCTCGCCTGATCGATACGCCCCCGTCCGTCCCCGCTCGGTTGGCGCGATAGGAACCTGGCGCGAAGCGAGACCCCCCACCGAGGCGCAGTGGGAGAAGGCGGCGCGAGGGACGGATGGACGCTTGTTCCCCTGGGGAAACGACGCGCCGACCTGTGCCCACGCGAACTGCAGCGCGGACCTCCTTCCGCGGCCCGGACTTCGATACCCCGTCGCCCGATGGTGGGTCGGAGAGCGTCGGTTTCCGCTGCGCCTTCTCGCCGTGAAGCTCCTCGTCACGGCACGCACAAACTGAACGCCGGAGACGCGCCCGGCATCGGCGTGCACACCATCTGATCCGGGCAGTCCCCTTGGGGTTCGCCTTCGAGCGAACACAGGAGCGCGCAGTGTGACGGCGCGCCGCCATCCGTGACGACGGCACACAACGCCGTCGCGTCGCTGCCCGCGGGTGCGATGCAGTCCGAGTGGTCGACGCAATCGGGCGCGCAGTAGAACGCGTCCACCCCGTCGAGGCCGACGCACCCGATCCCGTCGGCGCAATTCGCCTCCGAGCAATCCTCCCACGGACCCACCTCGGGCACGGGGTCACCGCCGGTGTCCGCATCGATCGGGCCACCCGAGGAGCTCCCGTCGCCCACGGCCATCCCCGTCGAGTCGCCGCCATCGCCGTCGCCGTCTTCGTCGCCGCTCGACGAGGACGACCCTCCCGGGTCGACCGGCACCCCGTCGTCGCCGTCGTCCGTCCCGCTCGACTCGGCGGGCTCCGTGCCGGTCTCGCCGCCGCTGCCGATCGACGTGAACGCCCCCGACGTCAGGCCCTCGCTCTGGTCCCCGCGGGCGCACGCGACGAGCGCCCACATCGCCAGGACCACCGTCGTGTTGCGTCGCATCGCTGCCCCCTTGAAAGGGGTGTTCGACCGAGACCGGTCGAAGGTTCCCGCCGGCCCGCGGACGACTCGTGGCCCCCGCCGGGCCACGACCCGCCTCGCTCACCCGAACGGACTGTCGAAGCAGATCTCGCCGAAGTTCATGTTGTCGATGAACCACCCGCGCTCGAACGAGCAGCACCCGTCGCCCGTGTTGTACGTGAAGCGCAGCTGACCGACCTGCCCCTCGAATGCAGCGGTGTCGATCGCGACCGCGTCCCAGTCGTTGCCCGCACGGGGATCATTGCGGGAGACGCAGAACGGCTGGGGGATGCCGACGCCGTTGCAGTCGACGAGCACCGTCCACGACACCCCGCCGTCGACGGAGATCTCGATGGTCTTGTTGTCGACCCCGGTCCCCTCGTCGACGTTCCACGACGCGAAGGTGATCTGCGCCGGCACCACGTCCGGCGGCGTCGTCACGCGCGAGTGCTCCGTCTCGGCTCCGGGGTACGGCGCCTGACGGTTGCCGTCGGTGCCGAACGACAGCGAGAACGCCAGGGGCGTCGGCGTCGAGCCCATCGCCTGGCTCTGCGGCGCGCTCGCGAACAGCTGCCAGTCGGCCCCGGTCCCCGCGAGGTCCTCGATGACCCAGCCCTCGATGAACGACGAGTTGCTGAAGTCGTTGATGCCGGCGAGCGCGTCACAGTCGGCGCACGCGCCCTCCTGACACGCGTTGCAGTTGCCGAAGCCCGCGCCACAGTCCTCGCACTGGGTCAGCCCGTTGGTCGCGTTGTTCGTCGCGCAGTACCCGAGTCCGTCACACGCGTCCGCGGTGTTGCACTGGTTCTCGGTCGCGTCGCCGCAGTCGGTCCCGGCCGCGACCGCATCGAGCTCGCACTCGCCGGTCACCCCGCAGACCGACGCGCCGCACGTCCCACCGAACCCGGCGCACGTTGCATCCTCGGCGCAATCGCACTCGGTCGCGAAGTTCGCCGCGTCGATGAACCACCCGCGCTCGAAGCTGCAGCACTGATCCTGCGTGTTGTAGAAGAACTCGACCACGCCGACCTGACCGACCATGTCGGGGGGCACCGGCAGCGAGATCGCGTCCCAAGCGTCGGCCGGCCGGGTGTCCGCCGACACCTGGCAGAACACCGGCGTGGCGTCGAACGCACAATCCGCCACGTTCACGAACGTCGCTCCGCCGTCGACCGACACGCGCACCTGCTTGGTGTCGATCGTCCCCTCGTCGACGTGCCACGACAGGAAGTCGAGCGTCGCGGGCAGGATCGTCGGGCGCGTGCGCGCCGTCGAGGTCTCGGTCTCGTTGCCAGGGTACGGCGCGACGCGGTTGCCGTCGGTGCCGAACACCTGGCTGTCGAACACCGTGGGCCCGCTCGCGAAGTTCTGCGGCGCCTCGCGGTAGAGGCCCCAGCCACCGGTCAGCGTCCACCCGGCGATCGATCGCGGCGTCGTGAAGTGATTGAACGCCGCGAAGTCGTCGCAGTCACCGCAGGCGCCCGCGCTGCAGGCACACACGCCGAGCTCGCAGCCGTCGCAGTCGAATCCCTCGGGCGCATCGTTGCTCGCGCACTGCCCCTTGCCGTCGCAGGTGTCGGCCGCGGTGCAGCCGTCGGCGGCCGCGTCCCCGCACGGCTCGCCGGCGTCGACTGGCTGCACCACGCACATGCCCCCGTCGCACACGCCGACCTCGCACTCGCCCCGCGCCATGTCGGCGCACTCGTCGTCGTCAGCGCAGCGCGGCGGCGGTCCGCTGGTGCTGGGATCGTCGGTGGTCGGTTGCTCCGTCGGATCGGTCGGGTCGGTGGTCGGATCGGTCGCCGTCGTGTCGGCGCCGTCACACTCGCAGGCACCGAAGCCGCTGCCGTCGTCGAGGCACGTCTGCGTGCTGTCCTGACCGTCGCCGCAGGTGCACGCCTGGGTCGCGCCCGCCTCGCACGCGCCGCCCGTGCTGTCCGCGCTGCTGTCGGTCCCCGATGCCATGGTCGGCGGCTCCGGATCGAAGCAGGCCGGGACGAACGCGAGTCCGACGAGGACAGCGACGACGGCGGCGACGGGGGAGTGGCGGAGGTCGGCGGGCATGACGCCGATCAGTGTACCGGAGTGGCGACGGGCCCGAGCAACGGCCGCCCAAGCGGCGCGCCGTCAGTCGACGAACCCCTCGCAGAACCCGAAGCGCTTGGCGTCCGTGACCGAATTGCCGTTGGGCGCGGCGTAGACCCCGACGAAGTCCTCGGAGCCCGAGGGTGCCCGCTCGATGCTCCCGCGCAGCCGGAAGCCGTCGAACTCCGCCGGGGCCCCCTGATCCAGGTAGACGATCTCGCCGCCCTGCTCGGCGATCCACCCGCCGCCGACGTTGCCGACCAGGCTCCACACGTCGCCGTCGGGCGAGCTGCGGACGTCGCCGTCCTCGTCGGCCGTGAAGAACAGCCCGTCGAAGAAGAGGGTCGAGCGCACGTGCTCGAAGTCCTCGCCGTCGGTGACGTCGGTGCACGATTCCCACGCGACGCCGTCGGGCGAGCGCGCGCAGAAGCCCCCGCCGCCGACGCCGAGGAACATGCCGTTGCCGTGGGCCACCGCGCCCAGCCACTGCCCGGTCGGGTTGTCGTGCTCCTCCCAGGTCACGCCATCGGTCGAGCTGAAGATGCGCCACCCCGCGGCGACGAAGCGGCCACCGCCCCACGTGCACCCGCGAAGGAGGTCCTCGTCGTCGCCGCCAGCGTCGCGGAGCTGCACGTAGTCCTGCCACGTGTTGCCGTCGTCGAGGGAGCGCACCCGCATTCCGCCGTAGCCGACGCCGACGACGACGCGCGCCCCCGGGGGTGTCCCGGTGCTCGAGTCGTCGGCGCCGCCGGTGGTGTCGGCCGCTCCGGTGCCGCCCGTGCTGTCGGCGCTGGTGGTGGTTTCGGTCGGATCCGTGGCGGACGTGCTGCCGGGCTCGGTCGTCGGACCCGCGCTGCTCGACGTGCTCGCGGCCTCGCCGTCATCGGACGAGCACGCGGACGCGAGCGCGGAAAACAGCGACAGCGCGGCCGCGAGGACCGTGGCGCGAGGGGGGAGCGTCATCGGCGAGAGGATCGCCCATGACGCCCCGCTCGGCTACGCCAGGATGTCCGGCAGCGGATCCACCGACTCCGCCGCGCCCCCGCCGAAGCCGTCGGCGCCCGGATCGAAGGCCTTCAGGCACGCCAGGGCGATGTCCGAGGTGTTGCCCGCGGTCGGCATGTACGGCGACGCGAGCCCGTTGGGATCCGACGGGTCGTTGGGGACCGCCTGCACGTGGATGCCCGGGTACTTGAGGTACCCACCGCCGGTGCCGACCAGGATGATCGGCTGGCGCGACACGCTGTGCAGCCAGCCGACCGAGCAGTCGCTCGACGCATACACGATCGTCGAGTCGAGCAGGTTGGCCCCGAGCGCGTCCTCGGCGTCGCGCAGCGACTTCACGAAGTGGGCGAACCGCTCCATCTCGTAGATGATGCTGGCGTTGAGGTTGTTCAGCGCGAGGCCGTTGTACTGGGCCTCGTGGCTGAGCGAGTGCTTGGTCGACGCGATGCCGATCTCCGTGTACGGCGTCTCGCCGGCGAGGCCGAGGAACATCACCGAGGCGACCCGCGTGATGTCGCAGCGCAGCGCGTAGGTGATGAGCTCGCTCATCGACTCGCTGACCAGGCGGATCTGCTCGCTGCCGACAGGCTCGAGGTTCTCGAGCGATGGCTCGTCGGGGAGCACACACGCCGGCGCGAGGGCCGAGATCTTCTGGTTGAGCTCCGCGACGCCCTGCAGGTGCGCGTCGATGCGGGCGCGGTCCGCCGCGCCGACCTTACCGCGCAGGTCCTCGCTCTGCGCCTTCACGGCGTCGAGCATCATCGTGCGGACGACGCGATCACCGTCGGGGGCGCCCGGACCGGGGAAGATGCCGAACAGCGACTGCCACACGGCCTTGGGGCTGGACAGGGGCGGCAGCGGCACCAACGATCCGGGATCGCCGGAGAAGGAGATCGCGCTGCCCAGCGTGCCCGAGTTGGCGAACGTGTTCGCCTTGGAGACCGCGACCTGCAGCGAGCGCACCGGGGTCGTGTTGCCGATCGCGTCCGCGACCAGCTGATCGATCGACGGGCCGCCGGCGTCGTAGAACCCGCCGGCGTTCGAGTACGGATACCCGGTGAACACCGTCATGCCCTCGATGTGGCCGCTGACGAAGCCCGCGTCCGCGCCGTGGTTGGCGTAGCCGGTGCACAGGTTGACGTAGTCCTTGACGTCGGCCAGCGGATCGAGCTGCTCGGTGAGATCCCAGTCGGCGCCGGTCTGCTCGGGCTCGAAGCGATCGAGCAGGAAGCCGTTGCTGACCAGCCAGGTGACGAAGCGCTTGGGCAGCGGCTCGCCGCCCGCCAGCGCCTCGCCGTTGGCGTCGAGCATGGCCTCGAGCAACGGCAAGCCGATGGCGACGCTGGTCCCCGCGGTGACGCCACGGAGCAGGGTACGGCGGGAGATCGATGGTTTTCGCAGTAGACGCATGCGCTTGGCTCCTCCCGCTACTGCGGATCCGTGATCTCGAGAAAGCCCGGGTTGTCGACCAGATCGACGATGAGGCCGGGGAAGTCGAACTCCGCCGCGGTGAAGCGGTCGGACAGCGACGCGAGCAGCTCGGCGGTGCCCTCGTCCTCCTGCCGACCGATCGCGTGGCGATACAGGTTGCGGACCATGCACGCGGCCAGCCGCGGGTCGTCGCGCACCAGCACCGCGAGCTCGGCGGCGCCCACGAAGCTCCCCAGGCCGTCGACCTCGCCCGAGGCGTCGATCGGGTAGCCGTTGTCGAGCTCGCGCCGCACGCCGGTGGCGTCGTAGAACTCGAACGCGAAGCCCAGCGGGTCGGTCTGCGCGTGGCAGCCGACGCAGGCGCCGCCCTGGGCGAGGTGGCCCTCGAGGCGCTCGCGCAGCGTGGTCTGCTCGACGGGCTCGGGCAGGTTGGTGTCGACGTTGGGCGGCGGCGGCGGCACGTCGTTGCACAGCAGCTGCCGCTGGATGAACAGGCCGCGCCGCGTCGGCGAGTTGCGATCGTAGTGGGCCCCGACCGACAGCAGCGACGGATGCGACAGGATCCCCAGGCGATCCTGCGCCGCCGGCAGCTCGATGCGGCTGAAGCCGTCGCCCTCGACCGTGACGCCGTAGACCTGGGCGAGCAGCGGATCGGCGAAGGTGTAGTCGGCGTCGAAGAGGCGGCGGATGTCGCCGCCGCCGTCGCCGAACACGACGTCGTCGACGAGCATGAGCGACTCGGTGCGCATCGACGTGGAGAGCTCGTGGCTGTACAGCGGGTAGATCGTCGGGTCCTTGCTGCTGTCGACCACGTCCCGCACGCGGAGCAGCTCGTCGAAGAACCCGCCCACCGCGGTGCGTGCCGCGGACTGGTTCAACCACTCCTGGGCCAGTGCGCGCGGCGCCTCCGGACCGTCGAACTCGCCGGCGTCGAGGCGGACGAACGTCTGCGCGGACGGGGCCCGGCCGAGCACGAACAGCGCCGTGCGGGTGACCCACTCATCCGTCGTCAGACGACGTCGGCCGTCGTCACCGACCTCGCCGAGCTCCGCGGCGTAGAGGAACGCCGGCGACTCGAGGATCATCGCGATCTGGTACTTGAGGCCGAGCTCGAAGCGATCCCCGCCGAACTCGCGCGCGACCCGGGCGACGTCGACCAGGGCGCGGTCCTCGTCGACCGTGATCGGCCGGCGCCACGCCGCGCGGCCGAAGACCTGGGCGACCTGCACGTAGCAGCCCTCGTCCTTGGGCCCGACGTCGACGCAGGGCACGAGCTGGGCGAGCGTGTAGGGCTCCTCGATCACCGCGTCGCCGATGTCGAGGGCCGATCGCTCGTACTGCTCGACCATCGCCGGCGACATCGGCACCGTACTGCCGCCGATCGAGTCGAAGCCGAGCAGGGATTGGTCGGGCGGGGGCGAGGCCGCCGCGGCCGCGTGCCCGCCCAGCAGGACGTCGACGGTGCCGATGTACTGATCCGCCCGGAGCCGTCGCAGGCCGCCGGGCGCCGGCACGACGGCGATCTCACCCCCGGTGTCGCTGCCCGTGGAGCCCGAGTCGGCCGCCGTCGGATCGCCCGACGTCGTGCTCGTCCCCGGCGTGCCGGTCGACGAGTCCGCCGCGGCGCCGGTCTCCGCATCCGCGTGGCCCGCCTCGTCGCGACACGACGAGAGGGCCAGCAACACCATGAGTTTGACTTGTTGCTTCACAGCCACGGCTCCCCTGCCGATCCACGGTCCAAAGGGGTCAATGGACCGAGGACGTGGGAAGCATCACTGACCCGGTCGTTTTTTTCGAGGGGCGCCCCCGGCGCCCAGAGGGGTCACCCCTGGACCGTTCGCCGGGGTTCCCGGTGACGGTCGATCCAGACCGCGAGCGCGAGGACGATCGCGGTCGCAGCCAGCAAGGCGAGCGCCACCGCTCGGATGTCCGGGGGCGGCGGTCCGAAGCTGCTGACGACATAGGCCACGAGTAGGAACGCGACCACCCCGACGAGGCCGCGGCGACCGGCCGGGTCACGCGGCCGGGTGGCGCCGACGTACACCGCGATCGAGGCCGCGAACGCGGTGCCCTCGACGGCGAGCGTGGCGGGGATGGAATTCCAGAGCCCGAGCCCGGTGCGCGCCGCGAGACCCGGGGCGATCCCGAGGTCGGGCGCGTGCGTGATCCAGTCGAGCACCCAGTGGCTGAACACACCGAGGCCGAGCACGACGGCACCGCGGGCATCGGCGTGACCGAGCCTATACGCACCTGCGAACGCGATCGACCACAGCACCGCCATCGTCAGGCTGTGCGACCACGGCATGTGGGCGAGATCGAGGGGCACGAAGGCGGTGAAGCCCGGCGACACGCTCGCCCGCTCGATCCCCGCGAGCACGAGGATCGGCCAGACGACGTCGAGCCAGAGAGGTGCGAGCAGCAGCCACACCAGCGGCGTCCGTGGTGCGGCCCGCTGGCTGGCGAAGCCGACCGCGAAGTGCCCGATGAACATCCGCCCCAGCCTACACCGACGAAAACCCGTCGCGTGACCTCGCGACGCGCTACCGTGGTGGAGTTGACAGTGCCCTTGCTCCCGCTGGCGCTCCTGCTCGTCATCGCCGACCGCGGCGACTCGACGCGCGGCGGCAACCTCTCGACCCAGCGTCTGCGTCACCACGAGGTGCTGCGGATCGATCGCGACTTCGGCATGCCCAAGTGGGAGCTCGCCCTGGACGGCTGGGTCCCGCACGACGATCCGGGCGCCGTCGAGACGCTGAAGCTGTGGTGGGTCAACGTCGAGGACGACGATCGCCGCAAGCCCTTCGCGTCGTACCTCCGCCGCGTCCTCGAGTTCGGCTTCGAGCCGACGTCGCGCGGCGGTCTCGCCGTGCGGCTCGCGGGCGATCGCAAGGAGTACGCGTTCACCGTCGAGCTCGATGCCAGTGGCGTCCCGGCCGTGCACGCGACGGTCGACCTCGACGACGGCAGCCGCATCGAGCGCTGCCGCTGCGAGCGTGGGCGTCTGCTCGCGCGCCGCGTCCTCGGCATGCCGATCGGGATCGCCAACCTGCGCGTCCGGTGTACCGACACCGCCGGCGTCGCACGCGACGGGGCGGTGGTGTTCCGCGAGCTGGCGAAGGGGCCCGTGTACGCACCGGAGCCCGGCGCGGACGAGCGCGACGGGTGATCGACGGCCGCGAATATCCCCGCGCGGTCGGGCGTCGTCGCGGCGTGCAACGCCTGCAACGTCTCCTGCGCGGCCCGGCCCCGATCTCGCTCGCAGCGATCGTCGTCGGTGTCGTGGCCGCGTGGACGCCCTCGACGGCGCAGGCGTGTGCCTGCTGCGCCGAGCCGGGGATGCGCATCGAGGGCGCGCACGCGATCGACGACTACACCCGTGGCGAGCTGGCCCGGCTGCGCTTCGGCGCGCGCGCCCGACTGCAGCTCGGCGCCGCCGAGTTCGAGACCGTCCGCGGCATCGAGCGGCCAGACGCCGACTACGCGGTGGCCGCGAGCGTCACGCAGTCGGCGATCACCCTGACGTTCACCGCCGCCGACGGCCGCAGCGGGACGATCACCGTCCCCCTCGGCGCGCGCGTCCACGAGTTCTTCGTCGACACGCGCGGTGGCGACCCCGACACCGAGACCGTGCTCTACAAGGAGTGGACGTTGCGCGCGCGCAGCAAGACCACGGGCATCTTCGCCCCGGCGTCCAAGGCGGGGCGACCTCGCGTGCGCCTCATCGTCCACGGCAGCGGCAACGCGTGCACGGACGCCGAGCAGTTCGCCCATTGGACGCTCGAGGTCTCGGGCGCGGGCGCCGACTTCACGTTGTTGGGCGAACTCGCGCCGGCGGCCGAGGTCGCGACACCGTAGCCCGCGACCCCGAGATTACGCCCCAACCACGCGCAGCCCCGGGCTACGCTCGACGTCATGCGACGCGCGTGCATCGGTCTGTCCCTCGTGGGGTGCGTGGGCGCGTGCGGAGGCGGCGACGCGGGCGGTGACACCTCCGCGTCGACGGGCGACGCGTCGGGCCCGGGCACCGTCGGCGATCCGACCGGCACGCCGAGCACCGATCCGGGCACCGATCCCACGGCGGGTCCCACCGGCGATCCCGACACGGGCGTCGACACGTCCGCAGGCGCCGACACGGGACCGCCGCCCGATGCCCCCCTCGACGAACGGCTGTCGGTCGTCGACCTCGTGGTCCCCGAGGGCGTCGCGCCCGGCGCGAACAACTGGCGGATCTGGGGCACCGGCCCGCTGAACGTCGCGCCGGTGTTCACGGTGCCGCTGTCCACGTGCGAGACGCTCGTCGGCTACACCAGCGCGGGCGCGGGGATCACCGCCCGCGTCGTCCACGTCGGCGTCGACGACACCGTGCAGGGCGTGCTCGAGCTCGCCGCGGGCCTCGAGCTGCGCGGGCTCGCGGCCGCGGACGACGGCACGTTCGGGGCCCTCGTGTGGGACCCCGCCGCGCAGCAGATCTGGGTGCGCCGCTACGACCTCGCGGGCGCCGAGCTCGGCTCGACCGAGCTCACCAACGCCGACAACACGCCCACCGACTTCGGCATCGGCGACAGCCGGCTCGAGTACGGCGGCGGCCGCTTCGGCGCGTACTACCACGTGCACTCCGACTCGGGCCACGAGGGCGACACGCTCAAGTGGGTGGACACCGCGGGCGCCGAGACCACCGCGTGGGGCTGGGGCTGCTCGCACAGCATGAGCAACCTGCTGCGCTACCAGCCGGCCAACGACACGATCGTGTCGATGTGCGTGACCGATTGCTACCCCGGCACCGACGGCGATTTCGCGACCCAGAGCATCGGCGGCATCTACGTCGACGCGGGCGCGAGCAAGATCATCGACGTGGCCGCGGGCTGCAACGGCAGCGTCGCCGGCGAGCTCGGCTCGGCCGCCGTGACGCCCGCCGGTTGGAACGTCGTGTTCAACGCCCACCGCGCCCCGGCCGGCCTCGGCCAGGCGTCCTACGACCCGAGCACGATGAACCAGGACATCGGCTTCGCGACGATCGCCGGCGATCGCACGCCGGGCGCGGTCGTCTGGCTCACGGACACCGCGGCGATCCACGAGGACGACGCCTCGATCGCGCGGTGGCAGCCCGAGGGCGATGCCGCCGAGCAGTACGTCGTGGGCTGGCACGAGCCCGACCCCGCGCCCAAGTGGTGGCTGGCGCGGATCGATGCAGCCGGCAACGTGCTCGAGGGGCCGATCGACGTCTCCGCGACCGCGCAGTGGGGCCGACGCGACGACCCCTTCCGCCCGCTCGCCAACGGTGACGTCGCCTGGTCGTGGTTCGACGCGCCGGGCTCGACCACGCTACGGATGGCGCGGCTCGACGCGGGCTCCGCCTGCGGCGGCTGAAGGCGTCAGCCCTCGGCGAGGCTGGTGTCACCGCCGCGCTCGCGCAGCCACGTCTCGTACATCGCGGTGCGACCCGGCTCGTCGAGGCCCGAGCTGCGCCACACCACCAGCGCGCGACGAGCAGAGGCGAGCGCGCGCTGCTTGGCCTCGTCGTCGGCATCCGGCGCGCTCCACAGCGCCTGCGCGAGGACGAAGTAGCCGAGGGTGAGCTCGTTCGAGTCGGAGGTCACGCCCTCGCGCAGGGCGACGGCGCGCTCGGCCAAGGGCAACGCCTCGGCGGCGCGATCGAGCGCGAGCAAGGCCCGCGCCTTGCCGATGTACTCGAACGCGAGGCTCGGGTGGTCGGGTCCGAGGCGCGCCATGTCGATCTCGAGCGCGCGGTCGAACAGATCGATCGCACGCTCGTACTCGCCGCGGTCGAGCAGCACGTTGCCGCGGTTCTTGTGGGCGACGGCCAGCTTCGGATACGTCGGCCCGAAGCGCGCCTCGAAGATCCGCGCGACCTCGTCGAAGTCGTGCATGGCCCCGTCGAGATCGCCCTCGGCGTGGGCGATGTTCCCGAGGTGGTTGTAGGCCGCCGCGACGTGCGGGTGATCGGGGCCGAGCGCGCGTTGGAAGATCTCGAGGGCGCGCAGGCCGTGTTCGCGGGCGGCGGCGAACTCGAGCTGATTGGACTCCAGCACCGCGAGGTTGAGCAGCGACTCGGCGACCCCGCGCGCGTCGGGGCCGAGCGAGGCCTCGCGCAGGGCGACCGAGCGCTGGTAGAGGCCGCGCGCCCGTTCGACGTCACCGAGCCGCTCGAGATCCCGCGCCACGCTCATCATGTCGATCGCGAGCATCGGGTGGGTGTCGCCGACGGTGGCGAGCGCGAGATCATGCGCCCGCTCGTGGGCCTCGAGCGCCGCCGCGTAGCGCCCGAGCTCGTACAGCGTGTTGCCGTAGTTGCTGTACACGATCGCCCGCGTCAGCGGCGGCACGTCGGGGCGCTCGGCCAGGGCCACCGCGATCTCGTGGTGCTCGAGCGCGCGTTCGAACTGCGCATCGGCCAGGTGCACCGACGCGAGCACGCCCTCGAGCTTGCGCCGCATGGCCGGGTTCTCGCCGACGGCCGCCAGCTCGAGCTCGGCCGACAGCTGCATCGCGAGCGCCTCGCTCGGCCGCGCCAGCTCGGCGCCGACGATGTAGAGGAGCTCGAACCACGCCCGCGCCGCGACGTCGTGCTGGCCAGCGGGCACCGCGACCCGCAGCGCGTCGCGGGCGGTCTGCTCGGCGGTGACGGACTCACCGACGCGGTGCTGCAGCTGGGCCCGGACCACGAGGAGCTCGCCGCGCAGCCACGGCACGTCGTCGTCGCCGAGCTCGGCGAGCGCCTCGGTGGTGGCGACGATCCCCTGCGGGTACCGACCCGCGTCGTTGCGGGCCTTGGCCAGCGCCAGCGCCCGCTCGGCGGCCGCGAGGCGATCCGCGTGCTCGGCGTCCTCGAACTCGCGGGCCCGGGCGACGAACTCGCTGTCCTCGGGATCGTCGCAGACCTCGATCGCCGGCAGCGACAGCGTCGCCGAGAGCGCGCGCGTCACCATCTCGGCGTCGACGGTCTCGAGCTCGCCGACCAGCGCGTCGAGGCGCTCGCGCCGATCGTGCAGGCAACGCATGCGCGCGTCGAGGCGCTCGCCGGACTGCTCGCCGCGCACGTGGGTCGCCGCGCAGGCGTCGGCGAACGCGGCGCGCCACTGCTCGGCGCGCGCGTCGAGCAGCGGCTCGAGCTCGGCCCAGCGGACCTCTGGTTGTGGCACACCGGCAGCGACGAAGGCGTCGGCGATCCGGCCGCGTCGCGCGTCGGACCACACCTGGTCGATCGCCTCGGCGCCGCGATCGCAGCGCCGCTGCGCTGGATCGAACAGGCTCCCGACCCCGAACGAGGCGGCCAGCGTGCACGCGGCGACGCCGAAGGCGACCGCGTTGCGGCGGGTCCGCGACGGATCGCGCTCGAGGATCGCCAGGAGCTCGGCCATCGACGGGTGCCGCGCTGTGGGATCCGGCGACAACCCGCGGAGCACCGCCTGACGCAGGTGCCACGGCACGCCCGAGCGCAGCCCCGGCGCCTGCGTCTTGCCCAGCGTCACCGAGGCCGCGAGCGCCGAGACCGTGTCGCCGAGGAACGGTCGCTCGCCGAAGAGACCCTCGTACAGCGCGATGCAGAAGCTGAACTGATCCGTCCACGGGCCGACCGCACCGCCCGCGAACTGCTCGGGGGCCATGTACGCCGGCGTGCCCGCGAACGATCCGGTCTGCGTGACGCCGGGCTGCGTCGGCGCGCCGGTCTCGGTGTCTGCGTCGGCGGTGCGCAGCGGTCGAGCCAGGCCGAAGTCCATCACCAACACCCGACCGACCGCGGCGGGATCGAGCGGATCGGTCGCGAGCATGACGTTGTCGGGCTTGAAGTCACGGTGCACCAGGTCGACGCCGTGGGCGGCCACCAACCCGCGTGCCGCCGCGATGTACACCCGCAGCACCTCTCGCCACGGCCGCGGGGCCGCGGCGAGCCAGGCCTTGATCGTCTGGCCCTCGACGTACTCCATCGCGATGAACGTGCGATCGTCGTGCACGCCGACGTCGTGCACGCCGACCACGTTGGGATGGGTCAGCCGCGCCATCGCCTGGGCCTCGCGGAGCATGCGATGCCGGCCCTGCGTGTCCATCGAGCGCTCGGCGGACAGCACCTTCACCGCGACGCGACGATCGAGCTGCGGATCGTACGCGGCATAGACGACGCCCATGCCGCCGGCGCCGACGCGGTGCAGGATCACGTAGCGCGAGACCACCGTGCCCCGGCCGAGCTCGTGCGTCGCGACGGCGCGGGCACCGGGCACGACCGTGACCGCGTCCGTGGGCACCACGGTGTCGTCCTCGGCGCCGCCGTGCGGCGCGTGGCTGCTGCGACGGGTCGACATGCTTCTCGCGCGCCGAGTGTACCCGCGCGGCTGTCCGATCGGCCATCCGCTCCGGGCGCAGTTCGAGCGCGGGATCGTGTCGCGCTGCCGAATGCGAGGTGCAGCTCACCGCAACGTCGCGCGACGCTGCGCGGTCGCAGCGCGCCCGACGTGACCTCAGCCGCTGGGCGAGCCCGCCGAGCTGAGGGCGAAGCCGGTCATGTCGCTGTACGTGTACGCGCCGACGAGCCCGTCGAAGATGTCGACCTGGCCGGTGGTCGGATCGACGCGGTACGCCTGACTCGACGCGAACGTCACGCCCCACACGTTGCCCTCGAAGTCGATGCTGACACCGTGGACGTACGCGGGGATCGGCAGCTCGCTGACGATCGCGACGGTGTCGGTGTCGATGCCGACGAGCACACCGTCGGGGTAGCGGCTGTGCCAGAGGATGCCCTCGGCGTCGACCATGCAGCCGCCGATCGCCGAGCCCGGCCCGAGCACCGTCTGGTACGTGCCGGTCGCGATGTCGAAGCGCGCCGCCCCGCCGCCGCCGCACAGCCACGGTCGCCCCTCGAGATCGATCGCGATGCCGTAGCTCGGGCCCGACGGCGGCGTCGGCCACGTCTGCACCGTGAAGTCGTCGCGATCGACCCGGATGAGCTGCGAGCCGGACTGGTTGCCCCAGAAGTTGCCCTCGCCGTCGACGGCGCCGCCGTACACCAGCGTGTTCACCCCCGGGATCGGCACGGTCTGCTCGATCGCGCCGGTGTCACCGTTCAGCAGCATCACCTGGGCCTGGGCGCCGTTCCAGCACTCGGTCCACAGCTTCGCGTTCTCCCAGGTGCACGAGCCCTCGGAGAACTCGCCCTTGGTCCACGCCATCGGCCGGTTCGACTGGCACACCATCGGGTTGTGCCACGCGACGCACTCCTCGGTGCCCCACGGCAGCACGTCGCCGCCGCCGGTCGAGGTCTGGATGCCGGGCATGCCGTTGCTCTCGACGCAGCTCGCCGGGTTGGCGAACACCTTGGTCACGCCCCCGATGCGGTTGGCGATCGCGACGTCGCCGTTCAGGTTCACCGAGGTCCGCGACGGGCTGCCCGCCGAGTCGGCGCGCACGATGTAGCGGCCCTCCTCGGCCATCGTCACGGTGTTGATCTTCGACATCGTGCCCTGGGCGCTGTTCGCCACCCAGATGTACGACAGCGTGTCGCCGCCGCCGCCCTTGCCCCCGCCGCACGCGGTGCCACCGTCGGGCACGCCGAGGTCGAAGACGATGCCGTCGTCCCCCGCGTCACCGGGCCCGGTCGCGTCGGGGTTCGTCGCAGCGGTGCCATCGGCCGACGCCTGCCCGCCGCTACCCGTTGCGCCGCCCGACTCCGCGTCGTCGGTGCCACCCACGGTGATCGATACGCCGACCTCGCCGCCGTCACCGTTGCCGCGCGAGGACTCGGGGTCGCCACAGGCGACGACCATCGTGAACGTGATCGAGAGTGTCGAGCGTCGCATCGTGCATCCCTCCCGAGTCCGACTCGGGTCCCAGTCCAGAGGTTCGCACACTACGGGGGCGACCACGGGTCCGGATCGCGTGGATTCACCTCGCCGTCATCAGGTGGATCCACAGATGTAACCGGGGCCACGACCGACCGCGCTGTCACTTCCCCGCGAGGATCCAGCCGACGCCACCCATGCGTCCCCGCTCGATCACCGCAGGGTGCGCATCGATCGCCCTCACCCGCTGGCGGAGCCTCTGCTTCAGGTGCGCGGGGTCGAACCTGCGCGGAAACAGCTTCGAGTGCGACTTCGGCTGCTCGAGGTGGAGCACGACCCGCAAGCGGGTTGCACCGAGCACCGCCTTCGCCAGGCCGCGCTCCTGGTGATCCGTCGCCCCGATCGCCGCGGGGAGCAGGGCAGCGAGGGTGTCGAACACCTTCGCGGCGACCTCGTCGACCAGGTCGATCGACTTGGTGCGTCGCTGAGTCCGGTAGTCCTTCACCTCGACGAACCAGGCGACTCGACTCGGGTCGAGGGCGAGCAGATCCGTCGCCTTGATGCCGTCGCCCATGCGGCACCAGCGATCGCGATAGAACCCCCAAGCGTCGAACTTCGCGACGCGCCAGTCCTCTGGGAACTCGAACGACAGGCCGTCGACATCGACGACGGTCATCGCTCACCGAGCCCCTGCGACGTATCGTCCGCGTATCGGTCCGACTGCTCGAGTTCCTCGTCCAGCGCGGCGATCGTCCCGACGTCGTCGATCGATGGCCCCTGCTGGACGAGCACCCGATCACGCCCTTGATGCAGTCCGAAGAACCGAACATCCATCGGCTGCTTTCGCGCCGCGAGCAGGATCTCGAGTTCGCGCAGGAGGAACAGGCTGTGCGTCGCGATGTAGACCTGGATTCCGCTCGCGGCCAGCTCGAGGATGCTCGGCGCCAGGCGCTTGATCAGGCGCGGGTTCAGGTTCGCCTCGGGCTCGTCCCAGAACAGGCACCCCTTGTCGAGCAGCGCCCCGGTCGCGATCAGTCGAGCGAGCATGCCGAGCTTGCGCATGCCCTCGGCGACCAACGGCATCTCGACACGGGCTCCAGCGTGCTTCAGGTAGAAGCGGCCGTTCTTGTCGAGTTCGATCGAACCGCCCATGGCCTTCTCGAGCGGGGCGAGTAGCTCCTTGACCCGGGCTTCCCGTGGACCACGGCGCAGCGGCGCGCCCAACAACAGACAGGTGTCGCGCCAAGTCTCCTCGAACTCGAGGTAGTGCCCCTCGTACACGGACACGAAGTTCGGATAGATCGTCAGCAACTCGCGCGTCGGCAGGTACGCCGGCTGGGCGTCGATCCACTTCTTCGGGGCTCGGCGACACGCGACGACGTCTTCCCCGTGGGTATCGAACGAGAACTCGATGTCGGTGTGTCGATCGACGCCACACATCGCGACGGTGCTCCGTCCCTTGCCGCGCTTTCGCCGGACCATGCGGCCGAGCGTCTCGGGGCGGAAGACACCGACGAGCTTCGCGGCGAGCTTCGTCTCCAACCCGACCTGCGTCGGGCGGACCCCGCCGTTGGGCCGACCGCCTTCGGCCCAGCTCGCCGCGAGGATCGAGTAGGCGAGCTTGATGACGTGGGTCTTGCCGACCCCGTTCTCGCCGATGATGACGTTGAGGTTGGCGCCGAAGTCGAACTTCGCCTCGGCGAAGACGGTGAAATCCGTGACCTCGAGCGAGCGAATCACGCCGCTACCGTACACCGCGGGCCAGCGGGGCTCAAGATTCGCACGCAGCCCCCGAAGCACCCGTCGCCCTGCGACCATGCACCCCCATGCCCTTCGGCCCGCTGATCCCGTGCCTCGTGTTCGCCGCGATCCCTGGCGCGTTCACGACGCCCGCCCCCGCGCCGCTGCCGATCGTCGGCGGCACCGATGCGGCGACGTGCGAGTTCCCGAGCGCGGTCGCGATGCTCGAAGACGACGAGACGCCGGTGATGTGCTCCGGCTCGCTGATCGCCCCCGACGTCGTGCTGACCGCGGCGCACTGCCTGATCCCGGAGCGACCGATCGTGGCCATCGGGTTCGGTGAGGCGGGGCAGGTGTTCGGCGAGCCCGCGTTCACGGTCGCCCCGGAGTCGTGCGAGCAACACCCCGACTACGCGTCGTTCGGCACCACCGACATCGCGTACTGCAAGCTCGCCAAGCCGGTCACCAACGTGCCGATCGTGCCGTTGCTCGCGGGCTGCGAGGTCGACGTGCTGCAGCCGGGCCAGTCGGTCACGATCATCGGCTTCGGCGCGACCTGGGGCACCTACGACCCGCAGACCGAGTCGCTGATGACGATGGGCGTCGGCGCAAAGCGCTACACCACGCAGACGATCGACTCCGTCGATCTCGACATCGTCGAAGTCAACATGCTCGGGCCCAACGGCTCGCAGTCGGCGTGCTTCGGTGACTCGGGCGGGCCCGCGATGGTCGAGCTCGCGGACGGCACGTGGCGGGTCTTCGGCGCGGGCTCGCACCTGTTCGATCCCGGCCGCCAGCCGCCGCCGATGCAGAAGGGCAACATCTGCGGGGTCGGGGTCGCGTACAGCTACGCCACACCGACGATCGCGTGGCTCGAGGCCCAGACCGGCGTCGATCTGACCCCGTGCTGGGATGGCGACGAGTTCGTGGACGGCTGCGGCGAATCGCCGACCGCACCCGGCACCGCGGCCGGCAGCTGGGACGACGGCTGCGCTGGCGGGGCGATGGGCGGCGGGGCCGCGACGTGTGTCGCGGCGGGCGACACCGGCTCCGACGGCAGCAGCAGCGACGACGGGGCCGACGGCACCGGGGACTCGAGCAGCGGCGGCGCGACCGACTCCGGCACGACGACCCTCGAGCCCACCACGACGACGGGCGGCGACGGATCGTCGGGCACACCCAGCGACGACTCGGGGGGCGCCTCGGCCGGCACGACCGGCGCGACGTCCTTGCCCGAGGGGAGCACCGGGAGCACCGGCAGCACCAGCGACGGCGCGAGCGCGGCCGGTGACGACGGTGGTGGCTGCGGCTGCGTCGCCGGGCTGACGGGCGGCGTGCCGTGGCTCGTCGCCCTGGTGTTCGCGCGACGCCGACGTC
Source organism: Deltaproteobacteria bacterium Ga0077550 (assembly GCA_001464385.1). Classification (GTDB taxonomy): domain Bacteria; phylum Myxococcota_A; class Polyangia; order Nannocystales; family Nannocystaceae; genus Xiheibacterium; species Xiheibacterium aquaticum. Next base: position 23,940 of record LNFB01000353.1, read on the forward strand.
GACGCTGAAGGGCGTACCATCGCGCCGACGTGGTCGGCCTCGACGAGTGGACGCAGGTGCTCGCGGCGCTGTCGCTCGCGACCGACCTCGCCAACGGCCACGAAGACGAGCGGACCCTGCGATCGTGCGTGCTGGCGGTCGGCCTCGCCGAGGCGGTGGGGCTGGACGCCGCGGCCTGTCGTGACGTCTTCCACACCACGTTGCTGCGGTTCATCGGCTGCTCGTCGTTCGCCCACGAGGAGGCGCAGAGGTTCGGCGACGATCTCGTGGCCCGGCGCGCCTTCGCGGAGGTCGACTACGGCGACACGTCGATGCTGTGGCGCGCGGGCGACGACGCGTTTGCGGCCGAGCCCCGTCGACTGGCTCGACTCGTCAAGCGCAGCGTCGCGGTGCTCGGGGCGAAGGCGGGGCTGCGCCAGCTCTATGCCGCGCAGTGCGAGGTCGGCCGACGCTTCGGCGTGCGCCTCGCGGTGGGCGACGGCGTGGTGACGGCCCTCGGCCAGATCCACGAGCGCTGGGACGGGCGCGGCGGTCCGGTCGGCCTGCGCGAGGAGCAGCTCGGGGCGGTGGTGCGGGTGGTGCAGGTCGCCAACCTCGTCGAGCTCGTGCACCGGCGCGCCGGCCGGGACGCCGCGCTCGAGGTCGTCGCGCGCCGCCGCGGTCACGCCCTCGATCCGGCGGCGTGCGCCGCCTTCGCGACCGCGGCCGAGGATCTGCTGATGCCGCTCGCCGGCGGCTCGGCCTGGGATGCGTTCACGGCGATCGGCACGCGCTTCCCGATCGTCGGGGCCGCCGATCGCGTCGACGATGTGATCGCGGCGTTCGCCGACTTCGCCGACCTCGCCTGCGTGCACACCCTCGGCCACTCGAGCGCGGTGGCCGAGGCCGCGGACGCAGCCGCAGCCGTGATCGGCCTCGACGGGGACGCACGCCTCGAGCTGCGCCGCGCCGCGCTCCTGCACGACCTCGGTCGCGTCGCGATCCCCACCGCGCTGTGGGAGACCTCGACGCCGCTGACGGCGACCGATCGCGAGCGCATCCGGTTGCACGCCTACTACGGCAAGCGGATCCTCGATCGCGCGCCGTCGTTGCGTCGCGTCGCCGCGATCGCCTGCGGCGACCACGAGCGCCTCGACGGCTCGGGCTATCCCCAGGGCGTCACCGTCGCGCGCGGGGCCACGGCGGCGACGCTCCTCGCCGCCGCCGACGTGTGGTGCGCGCTGCGGGAGCACCGACCGCACCGACCCGCGTTCTCCGACGCCGACGCGACGACGATCCTGCGCGAGGAGGTCACCTCCGGGCGGCTCGACACCGACGCCGTCGACGCGGTGCTCGGCGTCCGCGTGGCCCGCGATCGGGCGCCCGCCCTGCCCGCGGGCCTCACCCCGCGCGAGGCGGACGTGCTGCGCTGGGTCGCGCGCGGCGACACCAACAAGGAGGTCGCGGTGCGCCTCGGGATCTCCGCGCGCACCGTCGGTCACCACCTCGCCCACGCCTACGCGAAGATCGGCATCACCACCCGCGGCGCAGCGGCGCTGTTCGTCATCGAGCACGGGCTGCTGCAACCCGGCGATCCGAGCTGACCTCAGGTCCCCTGGCGCGCCAGCCACTGCAGGCCGAACTCGGCGACCTCGCGCCACTTCTCGCCGCCGATGAGCCAGTGATCGGCGCCGGCGATCTCGCGGTACTCGGTGTACGAGTCGCCCCGCGCCTGACGGCGGAAGGTCTTGCGACCGATCACCGGCGGCACGGCGTGGTCGTGCTCGCCGGCGATGAGCAGCAGCGGCGGACGGGGTCGCGAGAAGTCGATCTTCGCCGCGTCGGTGGTCGCCCCGCGGCCGACCCTGCGCGACTCGGGCTGGGCGAACTGCTCCCAGATCGCCCGCTGCTGGGCCTCGGGCTGCGCGTTGACGAAGACGTAGGCGAAGCGCTCGGCGTCCATGTCGAGGGGCACATCGAGATCGCCGCGCAGGACCCGACCGTTGCTGCGCAGGAACGCGGGGTGGAAGGTGAACACGCCCTTGGGCGGCGCGGCATCGATCGCGATCGCGGCGCTGCCCAGGCCCTCGGACAGGAGGATCTGCACGACGAGCCCACCCATCGAGTGACCGACGAGGATCGGCGGCTCGTCGAGGGTCGCGATCACCTTGCGGTAGTGATCGACGACCGCGTCGAGGTCGACCGCGGCGAGGGCCGCGTCGGGGTGCGCGGCGCGGGCCTCGGCCGGCGTACGGCCGTGGGCCGGCCACGCTGGCGCGAGCGTGCGATAACCCGCGGCCTCGAGGAACGGCACCCACGGCCCCCAACACGCCGGCGTCATGAACATGCCGTGCACGAGCAGCACCGTCTTGGTCGGCGTGGCCTTCTGCGCCCCGGGCGGCGCGTGCACGCGGGCGGTCGCGCAGCCGAGGCCGAGCGCGGCCCAGAGGGCGAGCGTGATCGCGGGCCAGAGGCCGCGGGATCGGTGGTTCGCGGGCCAGAGGCCGCGGGCTCGATGGTTCGCAGGAACAGGCTTCGTCATCACGACTCCGGGCGCCACGGTAGCCCGCGGCGCGATCGGGGCAACTCGGTCAAATGGCCTATGTCGCCCGCGCGCACCTCGACAGCGCGCGCGCGTCGGGCCTACCCTCCGCCGACATGCGCACGACCCCGACCGCCTTGCTGTTCGCCCTCGCCCTGTCCGCCGTCGGTTGCGAGACCCAGACGCCCCCGACGACGACCCCCGAGCCCAAGCCGGAGCCGGTCGCCACCGTCGCCCCGGTGAAGCCGATCCCGGACGGCTTCTTCGAGCTCACCCCGAGCATCACCGTCGTCGGTGTCGACGCGGCGGTCGACTTCTACGTCAAGGCCTTCGGCGCGCAGAAGCTGTTCACGCTCCCCGGACCCGACGGCAAGACGATGCACGCCGAGGTGAAGATCGGCGATTCGATCCTGATGATCGACGAGGAGAACCTGCAGCAGGGGTCGCGCGGTCCGTTGGCGATCGGCGGATCGCCGGCGACGCTGATGATCTACACGGCGTCCGCGGACGACACCGTCGCCGCCGCGACCGCGGCGGGCGCGACGGTGCTGATGCCGGTGGAGGAGCAGTTCTGGGGCGATCGCTACGGTCGGCTCAGCGATCCGTTCGGCCACCAGTGGGCGGTCGCGACCCACGTCGAGGACCTGACGCCCGAGCAGATGAACGAGCGCGGCGCGCTGGCGATGGCGGCGATGGATCCGAAGGCGAACGCGAAGCGCGGGTCCACGGCCAAGCGGGCGAAGAAGGGCAAGCCGCCGGCGTGGAAGGCCGTCGTCGGGACCCCCGCGACCAGCCCGACGCCGGCGCCGTACCACACGGTGACCCCGGCCTATGTGCTGCACGACGCCGCCGCGGCGATCGAGTTCTACAAGGCGGCGTTCGGCGCCGTCGAGAAGGCGCGCATGGCCATGCCCGACGGCAAGATCATGCACGCCGAGCTCGCGTTCGGCAGCTCGGTGCTGATGATCAGCGACGAGTCGCCGCAGATGGGCACCAAGTCGCCCAAGACGCTCGGCGGCTCGCCGGTGACGCTGATGTTCTACACGCCCGACGTCGACGGCGTGTTCGCCAAGGCCACGGGCGCTGGCGCGCAGGCGGCGATGCCGGTCGGCGACATGTTCTGGGGCGATCGCTTCGGCATGCTCGCCGGTCCCGACGGGTTCGCGTGGGGCGTCGCGACGCACACGATCGACCTGACACCCGAGCAGATCGCCGAGCGCGCCAAGGCGACGCCCGCGAGCTAGCAGGGGTGGTCCGGAAGAACGCTTCGCGTCCTTCCTAGCCCGCGACGCAGACCATCGACACGCACGTCAGGTCGGGATCACACGTCCCGCCCTGCGTGCACGGACAGCCCACGGTGCCGATCGGGCACAACGGGCCGGGGTCGACGCAGACGTCCGAGAGGCACAGCAGGCCCGGATCGCACGCGCCCCCCGGGGCGCACGGGCAGCCCTCGGCGCCCGGCGAGCAGCCGCCGGTGTCGTCGGCGGTCGTGTCGTCGGCCGTCGTGTCGGCGGCGGTCGTGCCGGGCGCGGTCGTGCCGGGCGCGGTCGTGGCGTCCGTGACGCTCGCGGAGCTCGCCGTACCCTCGGAGGCGCCGGTGTCCTCGCCCGTGGCCGAGGCCGTGCCACCGGCGGTCGTCGTCATCGTCATCGACGCGGTCGTCGCGTAGGGATCACCGGGCTCGACGTCGCCGCATGCACCGGCACAGGCCAGCGCGATCGCGGCGACGCTCGACCCACACAGCAGCAGGGAACGGGCCATGGCGCGCGCAGTGTACCAAAGCTCGCCACGTCGGCTGCCACCGGCTAGAGGTGAAAGCCGCCGCGATGCCCGCCGTTGTCGATCCATGCGGTCGAGGATCGCGTGTGTGGGCCTGCTGCTGTGCGGATGCGCGGGCTTCGTGCCCGTGGACTTCCCGGTGCTGCCCCCCGGTCGGATGCCCGATGCGCGGGTGCGACAGGCCGCGCGCGCCCGGCCCGAGCGCGGCGCGGCGCCCCTGGGCCGGCCCGCGGACGCGGTCGAGCTCGGCGCGAGCACCTTCGAGATGGGCTGCCTCGACGGCGACCCGAGCTGCGAGCACGACGAGCAGCCCGTGCACCGCGTGCGCCTGCCCGCGTTCGCGATCGATCGCCACGAGGTGACCTGGGCGCGCTATGCCGCGTGCGTCGACGCGGGCCTGTGCGAGAAGATCGCGCTGCCCGCCTGCTACGTCTGGACCGCCGATCGCAAGTTCGAGATCGGACCGACGCTGGCGCCGGGGATGATCGACGCCGACAAGCCGGTCGTGTGCATCAACTGGGATCAGGCCGAGACGTTCTGCGAGGCCCACGGCGGCACGCTCCCGACCGAGGCGCAGTGGGAGCGGACCGCCCGGGGACCGCGACGCTCGCTGTACGCGTGGGGCAACACGCCGCCGTCGTGCGAGCACGCGCAGTTCGACGGCTGCGGCGAGGGTACGCGGCCCGTCGGCACCCGCCCGATCGGCGACAGCCCCGACGGCGTCGCCGATCTCGCGGGCAACGTCTGGGAGTGGGTCGGCGACTGGTACGACGACGACGCGTACGGCCGCGTCAGCCACCGCCTCAACCCCCGCGGCCCGTGGGAGGGCGACGTCCGGGTCGTGCGCGGCGGGAGCTTCTACGACGCCGAGTCGGATCTGCGCGCGTCGTATCGCTACGGGCTGTCGCCGGAGTATGGCTACTCGACGCTCGGCTTTCGCTGCGCGTACCCGCGGTAGCGTCAGGCACCGCCGCTGCCGCCGCTGCCGTCGTCGCAGAAGCAGAGGTCCACGCCGGCTTCCTCGTCGAAGAAGCAGCCGATCGCCGCCGTGCCACCGATCTCGATGCAGGCGTCGTTGCAGTCGAGCAGCACGACCTCGCCGTCGATGCACACGCCGATCGTCGCCTCGTCGATGCAGGCCTGGGTGTCGGGCTCGCACGCGACGCCACCGGTGACCTCGCCCTCGCCACCGCCCGAGCTGTCGGCGGGCGTCGACGTGTCCTCTTCGCCGGCACCACCGCTGGACCCATCCGCCCCGCTGCCCTGGGACCCGCCCGCGCTCGTCGGCCCGGCGCTCGCGCTCGCACTGCCGCCGTCCTCGCTGCCGGTCTCCCCGTCGCCGGTGGTCTCACCCTCGGGGTCCTTGTCGTCGTCGTCGTCGCCGAGGTCGATGAGGTCACAGCCGGCGCAGAGCATCGCGGCGGTCAGGAGGGCGTGGCGCAGTGTCGTCGTCGTCTTCATGTTGGTGAGTGGCGCCTGGGGCCCGCGATCCGTCACGCGTGCGATAGGTGATGCGCAAGACGCCGCGGCCCGAGGGGGCCACCGCTCGGGCGTCGATCTCCAGCGTGCGGTTCATCGTCATGCCGTGCTCGCGTCAGCCCGCACAGCTCGCACGGACGCGCGCGGTCCACTGCGAGCCGCGCGAGGTGGCGAAGAACGCGTTGGCCTGCGACTTGGCCTCGTCGGCGCGGCCGAGGGCGCACAGCGTCGAGATGCGCAGGGCCATGCGCCGCTCGGCCTCGGCGAGGGGCGCGAGCTCGGCGTGGCGATCGAGCAGGGCGAGGGCGCGCTCGGGCTCGGTCGGCAGCGCCGCCTCGGCGTCGACCAGGAGCTGTACGTGCGAGGTCGCGGCGGCGCTCGGCAGCGTCGCGACGGGCGCGACCGTAGGCGTCGGCGCCCCGCCCTGCGCGGGGCGTTCCGCCGCGGGACGTTCGGACGCGGTCGTCGCGGCGTCGGTCGAGGCGGGCGGCGCGGGGCGGAGCACCAGCCACAGCAGCGCGCCGAGGGCCGCAGCGACGCCAACGGCGACGCCGAGCCCGAGATGACTGCGCGTAGCCGCGGGCATCGGCGGCGGCGGCTCGGCGCGCGAGGTCTCGAGCGTCAGGCGCGAGACGACCATGCCCCAGCTGCCCTCCACGTGGTCGGCGGGCGGCACGTCCTGCTCCATCGCGACATCGATCAGCGCGCGCGCCTCGGCGCTCAGTTCGTCATCCATGGGATGTCTCCGTTGCGGCGCGACCGCCAGCGTTGCAGGGACTCATCGAAGGCGCGGCGGGCCAGCCGCAGCCGCGAGTACACGGTGTTGAGCTTGGCGCCGGTGAGCTCGGCGATCTCGGGCGCGGTGAGCTTCACGACCTCGGCCATCACGAACACGCTGCGCTGATCCTCGTCCAGCCGCTCGAGGAGTTCGTCGAGGACGCCCACGGCCTCGACCCGTGACAGGCGCTTGTCGGGCTCGGTCGGCGGCTTGCCGGCCTCGACCTGCTGTTCGCGTCGCTGCCGGGCGACGCCGCTGCGGCGGTGCTCGAGCATCACGCGATACGCGATGCCGAACAGCCACGTCGACATCGACGAGCGACCCTCGAACTCGGCGAGGCGGCGATGAACGACCACGAAGACCTCCTGCACGAGGTCGTCGACGTCGGCGTCGGCGACCCCGAGCCGTCGCAGGCTCCGCCAGACGAACGCGTGCTGCTGGCGGTACACGGCCTCGAACCGGGGCGCGATCCCGCCGTCGACCTGACTCGAGTCCGTACCCACCTCGATCGGTGTAGCACCCGACGTGACCTGGCGATAGACGATCACGACGCCGCGACGGGGTCGATCGCCGCGTGATTCTCGATCGCGTGACGGATCCCGCGGCCGGCCGCCACTCACCGACCAGGGGCAGTGTGCCCGGGCGCTGCTACAGCGGCTCGACCGCGACGCCGTCGCGTACGCGATCGCTCGGGTGCACGACCAACGTCTCGCCGGGCGCGACGCCGGACTCGATCTGCACCGCCCGCGCGCCGCGTCGACCCAGCACCACCGGCCTCACCCGGGCGACGTCGTCCTCGATCACGAACACCGACCAGCCCTCGGGGCCGCGCACCAGCGCGCTGGTCGGGACCTGGATCGCCGCAGCGTCCTCCCAGATCACGATCGCCGCCTCGACCGCGTAGCCGTCGCCCAGCGCCTTCCATCGGTCGTAGTCGTCGTCGAGCGCGATGATGACGTTGACCCGCTGCTCCTCGACGCCGAGGCTCGAGACCTTCGTGAACGCCGAGGGCTCGACCAGGCGCACGTGCCCGGCCAGGATCCCCGCGCCACCCCAACGATCGATCTCGACCCGGTCGCCCGGCGAGATCTCGACCGCGTCCGAGGTGAGCACGTCGACGACGATCTCCAGCGCTCGGGGATCAGCGACCTCCATGAGCGCCTCGCCGGCGATCACCACCCCTTCGCTCTCGCGGACGATCCGCAGCACCGAACCGACGATGGGCGAGTGGATCTCGAACTGCTCCGCCGCCGTCGCGCTCGCCGGCGCGGTGCTGCGCTCCAGCGCGGCCTTCGACATCTCGAGCTCGTGCTTGGCCACGCGCGCGGCGAACCGCGCCGACTCGCGCTCCTTGACGGCGGTCGTGGCCTCGAGTTCCGCGCTCTCGAGCTCCTCCGCGCTCGCGCCACCGCTCGCGGCCAGCGACCGCAGCCGCTCGACCTGCCGCGCCGCGAACGTGGCGCGGCTCTCGGCCCGCGCGATCGCTGCGCCCGATCCCCGTAGGCTCGCCTCGGACACGTGCACCCGCGCCTGCAGCTCGCTCTTGGCCCGGGCGTCGAGCAGCGGCGGCGGGATCGGCTCGATGCGCGCGATCACCTTGCCCTCGTCCACCGCGGCGCCGGGCTCGAGCTCGATGCGCTCGAGGTTGCCCGTCAGCGGCGTGGTCACGACGTGGCGGTCCTGCACACGCGTGCGCCCGTCCTCGTCGACCGTCACGCGCAGCGGCCCACTCACGACGACGCCGGTCTCGACCGGCACCGGCTTGGGCAGCAGCGCGAGCACGATGGCCACGACGACGGCCCCGGCCACCAGCAATGCCAATCCCAGCTTCAGCCACTTCATCGACTACTCCCTGGACTTGAGGACCTCGACGAGATCGAGCTGGTCGATCCTGCGCCGCACGAGGAACGCCGTGAGCACGCCCGCGACGACCACGACGGCGATCGCGGTGAGGTAGGTCGCCGGCATGATGAGGATGGGGAACCGATACAGCTCGGCATCGATCGTCTGGATGATCGCCCAGCTGAACAACCAGCCCAGCACGCAACCGATCGGGATCGCGACGACCACCTGCACCGCGAGCTCGCCCAGGAGGATCCACGACACCTCGGCGCGGGTGAACCCCAGCACCCGCAGCGTCGCCAGCTCGCGCGAGCGATCGGCGAGGGCGATACGCGCGGCGTTGTAGACCACACCGATCGCGATCACCGACGCGAACAGCGTGAACACCAGGCGCATCACGCCCTGCTGCTGCGCGGAGGTCTCGTTGAAGATGTCGTACGCCGCCGTCCGCAGCGTCGCGCCGGCCACCGCGGGCATGGTCTTGATGCGCGTGTACAGGGCATCGCGCTGCTGGGGGTCCACGCTGAGCAGCGCGCCGGTGACCCGCGGGCCCTCACCGAGCGCGCGGCACAGCGCGTCCTGCCGCATGTACGTCGACAGGCCCATCATCTCTTGGCTGAGGCCCGTCACCTCGATCGCGAGCGTCTGGCGTTCGCCGTCGAGCACCTCGACGTCGACGCGATCGCCGACGCGGACACCGAGCCGGGTCGCGAGGACGTCGGTCATCAGCATGCCGGCCTCGGGCAGCGCGACCGGCCGGAGATCCGGCCCCAGCAGGCGCCGCAGCTGCGCCGCGGCCGGCAGCCCGATGAGGGCCGTCTCGTAGTGCCGCTCGCCCACGCGCAGGCGCACCGGCACCGCGTGGGTGCCCTCGACGCCGAGCACACCGGGGACGTTCGCGAGATCGTGCAGCACGTCGTCGGCCAGCGCGTGGCCGAAGGCGACCTCGACGTCGTGCCGCTGGACCCGCTGGAAGCTGACGTCCATGACGAACTCGACCGCCGCGCCCGAGAAGTTCCCCATCACCTGGATCGCGATCGCGAGGCCGATGCCGAAGGCCCCGAGCCCGGTGCGGATCGGCGCTCGGCCGATGTTGCGCACGATCATCCGCGCCTGCGGCGACAACAGCCGGCCGAGGAAGCTGCCGGCGACGATGCCCATGCGGTAGCGCGGCGGCGCGACGGGACGCATGGCCTCGGCCGGCTCGAGCGCCACCGCTCGGCGCACAGCGACGAGGGCCCCGATCGCGCCCGACACCGCGGCGATGCCGACCGCCGTCCACACGGTGTCCGCGCTCAGCGTGAACGCGAGGTTGGGGAACCGATAGTACTGCCCGTACAGCCCGACCATCGCCTGACCGAAGTAGCTGCCCATCGCGAGGCCGATCGCACCGCCCGCGGCGACCACGGCGAGCACCAGCTCGGCGTAGTGCGTGCCGATGCGGAGGTTGCCATAGCCCAGGGCCTTCAGCGCGCCGATCTGCTCGCGCTGGCCGGCGACGATGCGCGACAGCACGACGTTGAGCAGGAACGCCGCGACCGCGAGGAACACGGCGGGCACGCTCGAGCCCATCTTGCGCAGCTGCTCGAGCTCCTCGTGGACGAAGCGGTTCGACACCTGCCGGTCGCGCCCGTGGGCCCCGACGGCGCCGTACCGCAGCAGCAGGCGATCGAGCTCGGCGACGACCTCGGCCTCGCTCGCGCCGCCGGCCAGGGTGAGCACGACCTGGTTGAACGAGCCCTGCTCGGCGAACGCGGCCTCGAGCGCCTCGCGATCCATCCACAGCACCGAGAAGCGCCGGTCGTCGGGCCACGGCGATCCGGACGACACCTGGAAGACGAACTCCGGCGACAGGGCGATGCCGACCATGCGCAGCCGCTGCAGGCGGCCGCCGACCACCGCGTCGAAGCCGTCGCCGGGTGACAGGCCGTGGACCCGCGCGAACGGCTCGTTCACGAGGACCTCCCCGGCCCTTCCGGGCTCCGGCCACCGACCGGCGCGCAGCACCAGCGCGCCGAGCCCGTCGTCGTCGCGGCGCTCGAGCGAGATCAGCTCGCCGGTCGCCGGCTCCGGCAGCCCGGGGACGTCGAGGGTGATGCGCTCGATCAATCGAGTCTCGATCTGCGCGACCCCGGGGATCGCGGCGATGCGCGGCTCGATCGATCGCGGCGCGCTCGACACCCGCGCGAACACGTCGGGGAACCGCGTCTCGGCGTAGTACGAGGCGCGCGAGCGCTCGAGCGAGGCGTGGGCCGACAGCAGCGCCACATAGCTGGCGATGCCACAGGCGATGACCATCACGATCGCGAACAGCTGCCAGCGCATGAGGCCGAGCTCGCGCAGCAGCTTGCGGTCGAGGGCCTTCACCACTGCAGCTCCTCGGCGCGGTGCCGCGTCGCGTTGACGCGGATCTCCTTGACCTTGCCGTCGCCGAACACGACCACGCGGTGGGCCATCGCCGAGATCGCCGCGTTGTGGGTGATGACCGCGGTCGTGGTGCCGAGCTCGTCGTTGATCCGCTCGAGCGCGGCCAGGACCACGCGGCCGGTCTCGATGTCGAGGGCGCCGGTGGGCTCGTCGCACAGCAGCACGCTGGGCCGCTTGGCGATGGCGCGGGCGATCGCCACCCGCTGCTGCTCGCCACCCGAGAGCTGGGCGGGGAAGTGATCGAGCCGGTGCGCGAGCCCGACCAGACCGAGGGCGTCCTCGGGCTTCATCGGCGCGCGCACGATGTCGGTGACCAGCGCGACGTTCTCCCGCGCGGTGAGGCTCGGGATCAGGTTGTAGAACTGGAAGACGAAGCCGACGTTCTCGCGGCGATAGCGGGTCCTCGCGCCCTCGTCGGCGCGCGTGAGATCCTGGTCGCGGAACCCGACCATGCCGGCGGTCGGCAGGTCGAGCCCACCCAAGATGTTCAGCAGCGTCGACTTGCCCGAACCCGACGCACCGAGCAGGACCACGAACTCGCCTTCGAACAGATCGAGATCGACGCCGCGCAGGGCGTGGACCTCGACCTCGCCGAGTCGATAGACCTTGGTGACCCCGCGCGCGCGGAGGATCGATGCACGCGCGGGATCGGCGGATCGCGTCGGGTCGGGCACCGCGGGCGAGTATAGGGCGGTGGATCGCGGTGCCGAAGTTACGTCCGCGGTGCCGGAGTCGCGTCCGTGCGGCCGTCCGGCCGCCTCAGGTGCCCGAGCGCCAGCTGCAAAGGTAGCGCGTCTGCGCCGGCGTCAGCGCGTCGATCTCGATCCCCATCGCGTCCAGCTCGAGCCGCGCGACCTGCTGGTCGAGCGCCTTGGGCAGCGCGTGGACACCGGGCGCCAGGGGTTCCCCCCGGGCGAACACGTGCTCGGCGGCGAGGGCCTGGGCCGCGAACGAGAGATCCATGACGTCGGCCGGGTGCCCCTCGGCGGCGCCGAGGTTGACGAGCCGGCCCTCGGCGAGCACGTGGATGCGGCGACCGTCGACCAGCGTGAACTGCTCGAGGGATCGACGCAGCTCGCGCCGCGACACCGACAGCTCGGCGAGCGCCGGCAGATCGAGCTCGACGTCGAAGTGCCCCGCGTTGGCGACGATGGCCCCGTCCTTCATCGCCGCGAAGTGCTCGCGGCGGATCACGTCGCGGTTGCCGGTCACGGTGCAGAAGAAGTCGCCGATCGCGGCAGCGCTCGCCATCGGCAGCACCTGGTAGCCCTCCATCACCGCCTCGAGCGCGCGGGTCGGATCGATCTCGGTGACGATCACGCGCGCGCCCATGCCCGCGGCGCGGGCGGCCACGCCGCGGCCGCACCAGCCGAACCCGCAGACGACGAAGACGCGGCCGGCCAGCAGGCGGTTGGTCGCGCGCATGAACGCGTCGATCGTGCTCTGCCCCGTGCCGTAGCGGTTGTCGAACAGGTGCTTGGTGTCGGCGTCGTTGACCGCGATCATGCCGAAGCGCAGCACGCCGTCGGCGGCCATGCCCCGCAGGCGCGCCACGCCGGTCGTGGTCTCCTCGGTGCCGCCGACGATCGCGGCCCCGAGCGCGGACTCGGTGGTGTGCACGAGCGTGGTCAGGTCCGCGCCGTCGTCCATGATCACGTGCGGCCGGTGCTCGAGGGCCTGGCGCAGGTGGCGGTAGTAGGTGTCGCGGTCCTCGCCCGCGATCGCGAACATGCCGATCCCGTCGTCGACCGCGAGCGCGGCGGCCACGTCGTCCTGCGTGCTGAGCGGGTTGCTCGCGCACAGCCGGACCTCGGCGCCGCCGGCCACGAGCGTGCGGACCAGCGCCGCCGTCTCGGTGGTGACGTGCATGCACGCGCTGATGCGGGCGCCCGCGAGCGGCCGATCCCGGGCGAAGCGCTCGCGGATCGACGCGAGGGCCGGCATCGCGCGCATGGCCCACTCGATGCGATCGCGGCCGCCGGGCGCGAGCTCGGCCGAGCGGATGTCGTGGGCGCCGGTGGACAGGGAGGAGGACGGGGACGGGGGAGTGGTCGGGGTCACATCGTCGAGGATGACGCGGCCCGTCCTCCCGTCACGTTGAACGAATTGGTCACTCGCATTAGCATGGCTAATGCTTCCGGACTTCAACCGGCTGCGGCTGTTCTTCCACGTCCACCGGGCCGGCAGCGCCAGCGCGGCGGCGGCCGAGCTCCACGTCACGCAGTCCGCGGTGAGCCAGGCGCTCGCCAAGCTCGAGCAGGAGCTCGGGGCGCAGCTGTTCGTGCGACGGCACCGCAAGCTGGTGCCCACGTCTGCGGGCACGCGGCTGTTCGGCGTCGTCGCGCCCTTCGTCGAGGCGCTCGGGGGCGGCCTCGCCGAGATCCACCGCGCCCAGCACGAGCTCTCCGGGGTGCTGCGCGTCGGCGCGCCGGTCGAGTTCGGCGCGCACCGCCTGCCTGCGACGCTCGCGGCCTTCCGCGCCGCGCATCCCGGCGTGTCGTTCGAGCTGGTGCTCGGGCCGCCGTCGCGACTGCTGCCGCGCCTCGACGACGGTCGCCTCGACCTCGCGTTCGTCGACGTGTTCGAGGCGTCCCCCGCGGCGCACCGAGGCGGCCTCGAGGTCGTCGAGGTGCTCGAGGAGCAGCTCGTCCTCGTGGCCGCCCGCGCCTACGAGGCCCGGGTGCTCGCCGGCAGCCGCGCGCTGGTCCGCATCGGCGCGGCGAGCTTCGTCGAGTACCAGCCCGCGGCGCCGGCGATCCGCAGCTGGTTCCGCCACCACTTCGGCCGCTTGCCCCCGCGCCTCGATCTGGCGCTCGTCGTCGAGAGCGTCCAGGCCGTGATCGCGGCGATCCGGCACGGCATGGGCATGGGCGTGGTCCCGTCGCACACCGTCGCGGCCGAGCTCGACGCGGGCAGGCTCGTGGTGGTGGGCACCCGTCGACGCGCGATCACCAGCCGCGTGTCGCTCGTGCGCGTGCTCGACAAGGTCCCCTCGCGCGCCGAGAAGGCGCTCGTCCGGGCGCTCCGCCACGACGCCGCGTCGATGTCGGCGGGCCGACCTTGACGGCCGCGCCCAGACGGCCAAGCTCTAGCCCATGTCCCGGCCCAAGGAGTTCGATCGCGAGGCGGCGCTGGACCGCGCGATCGAGCTGTTCTGGTCCCGCGGGTTCGAGGGCACCAGCATCCGCGACATCGTCGAGGCGACGGGCGTGCAGAAGCAGAGCCTCTACGACACCTTCGGGGACAAGCACGCGCTGTACCTCGCGGCGCTGCACCACTACCTCGCGCAGACCGACCGCACGATCGCCAAGCTCAACGATACCGGGCCGAGCACGGTGACGATCCTCCGCGGGGTGTTGCACGGGCTGGCCACCGCGACCTGCTCCGGTCCCCGCGGCTGCATGCTGGTCCAGGCCGTGGGCGAGCTCGGGCCCCACGACCCGGCGATCGGCGAGCTCGCGCACACCAACGTCGTCGCGCTGGAGAAGGCGTTGGCGGGGCTGCTGCGCCGCGGCCAGTCGCGCGGGGAGATCCGCGAGGACGTCTCGCCCCGCGGCGCGGCCCGCATGCTGATCACGATCATGTGGGGCGCCCGGTCTCTCGGGCGCGGCGGCGTCGACGAGCCGTGGTTGCGCAGCGCGCTCGACCACGTGTTGGGCACCGTCGCCGCCCCCAAGACGTGAGCGCGCCCTCCCCGAACGGACGGGTCGATCGCGGTCGATTTTTGACCGACCGTTCCGTAACGACCTCCGATTCTGGAACGTTCGGTCCAATACACCCCTCGGGGAGGATCGACCATGCAGCTCACCAACAAGATCATCGTCATCACCGGCGGCACCACGGGCATCGGCTTCGCGACCGCGAAGCTCGCCATCGACCAGGGCGCCCGCGTCGTCGTCACCGGCCGTGACCCCAGGACCCTCGCGGCGGCGCGCAGCGAGCTCGGCGGCAAGGCCGACGTGATCGCGGCCGACTCGACCCGCCTCGACGACCTCGATCGTCTGTTCGCCGAGGTCCGCACCCGTCACGGCCGCATCGACCTGCTCTTCGTGAACGCCGGCGGCGGGGCGTTCCGACCGATCGAGGAGGCCGACGAGGCGCACTACGATCAGATCATGGATCTCAACGCGAAGAGCGCATTCTTCACCATCCAGAAGGCACTGCCGCTACTGGGCCGCGGCTCGTCGGTCGTACTCAACGCGTCGATCGTCGCCAGCAAGGGCTTCCCCGGCACCGCGGTCTACTCCCTGGCCAAGGCCGCGGTGCGCCAGATCGCGCGGTCGTTCGGCGCCGAGCTCGTGACGCGCGGCATCCGGGTGAACGCCATCAGCCCCGGACCGATCGACACCCCGATCTTCGACAAGGTCGGCCTCGGCGACGGCCGCGACGGGTTCGTGGCCCAGATGGAGGCCAGCAACCCGATGAAGCGGATCGGCCGCCCCGAGGAGATCGCGCGCGCCGTGCTGTTCTTCGGCAGCGACGACGCGTCGTTCATCACCGGCGTGGATCTGCCGATCGACGGCGGCGTCTCGAGCTTCTGAGCCCGACGCCGAACGCGAGCACCGACAGCGCGAGGGCGGCGGTGGAGTCCTGCCGCCCGTCGGTGCGGCAGCCGCAGCCGGAGGTCTGCGCGTCGGCGGCACCACCAGCGCCAGCGCTGCCGTCGCTACCGCTGCTGTCGTCGCCGAACGAATCGGCGCCGCCGTCACACGCGGCCTTCGGCGCGAGCGCCACCCGGTTGTTCCACTGCGTGACGAGCTGATCGATGAGCGCGGTGTTGTCGACCAGCACCATCGGCGCGCCGGCCGGCGGCACGGTCTCGATCCGCAGGGCCCACGGCATCTCCTCCGGCAGGATGTCGGGCCACACGCCCGACGCGTCGAGGGAGACCGCGCTGCCGACCCCGATCTGCTGCATCTCCGGCCGACCGAAGCACGGCTGGAACAGCGTCGCGATGCGCGAGGTGTTGTCGACCTCGGGCAGCTCGACGTTGGCGTGGAACAGCGGGTCCTCCGTCATCTCGGCCGGCGACAGCGTCGTGTACAGACGCGTGAGCGTGGGATACGTCGCGAGCAGCTCGGCTGCGTGCGCGCCCGGGGCGACGATGCGCTCCTGCACCGCGGCCGAGAACGCCGCGGCGTCCCACGCCTCGAGGTCGATCTCGTCGACGTACCCCGCCAGATCGCCCCAGAACGCGCCCTCGGTCACACCCTCGGGCGGCGGCAAGAACGACAGCATCAGCCCGCGCATCAGCGGATGGGGGAACGCGCAGACCGAGTCGTCGCAGATCGTCATCAGCCCCTGGTCGCGCAGCACGTCGGGGACCATCACCGGCTCGAGGCCGACGAAGGCGTCGGCGTTCCACGCCGCGTCGAACAGGCCCGTGGGATCGACGATCGCCGACGGACCGGCGTATTCGGTGACGAACGCGCGGCCGTCGGCCATCGGGCTGTCGACCGCCATCGTCACGACGCCCTTGTAGTTGGCGCCCAGGCCCAACCAGTCGAGCTTGGCGGGGTTCAGCTCGACATGCCGATAGTTGGTCGGCACCACGCGCGCGTCGCCGAGGAAGAACGCGCGGATGTCCATGTCGTCCTGCGCGGCGATCCGCGTCAGGCGGATCGGGATGCACGGCTCGTCGCCGGGGTAGCGGATGACCACCGGGTGGATCTCGCCCACGCCCGCGCTCTGCCCGAGGCGGAACGCGGCGAACTGGGCGCCCTCGTCGATGTACTGCTGCAGGATCGGCTCGGCGTTCGGATCGGCGTAGTAACCGTTGTCCCCAAGCCACTGCATGAGGTCCGCCGCGGTCGTACTCTGCAGGACCACGGCCTCGAACGCGCCGACCGTGTCGGAGAGCACGACCTCGGTGCCGCCACCCGACGTGCCGCCGTCGTCTCCGCCCCCGCCGCCCGTCTCACCCGCGCCCGCGGAGTCCGCCCCCGTGCCTTCGCACGAGTCGAAGCCGTCGCCACCGAAGCCGTCGTCGCCGCCGCAGAACTCGTTCTGTCCGACCCAGCCGTAGCTCGGCACCGTGCCGTTGCCGAGGGCCACGAACATCTGCTGCGAGCCGACCTCGAACGTCGGCGTCGCCATCACCGGCACGATCCACGCGAACTGTGCGGCCTCGGTGGTCGCGTCGTACTGGATCTGGATGTGGGCCTCGACCTCGCCATCGGCGACGACGAAGAAGATGTTCTCGCCGGTCTGATCGACCGGCATCGACATCGGATTGCCGCCACCGCCATCGCAGAACGTGCCACCGCACGCCTCGGCCTCGGTGGGCCACGCCACCGCGATCATCGAGAGAAACCCCGTCACGACCACGCCTGTGTCGACCGTACGCATCACCCACCCAACCTTTCCATCCACCAACGCTGCGCAGACCCATCCGCCAGCGCCGATGCAGCCTACCAGCGCGGCGGCCGGCAGGCCAGCGGCCCCGTGGACGCGCGGGAGCGCGCCGCAGGGCCCGCGGGGGTACCCTCCTTGCGCGACGTCCACGGCCCGGTAGACGCTCGGTCATGCTCCGCGCCTCGCTTGGATTCCTCGCTGCCCCTGCACGCCTCGCCGGGACCGCCGGCCTCACGCTCCTCGCGATCGGCTGTCCGAGCGACAGCACCCCGGTCACCGAGGACACCAGCAGCACCGGGACGTCCGAAGGATCGTCCTCGGGCGGGTCCACGACGATCGACCCCGACTCGTCGACGACCGACGACGCGACGACGGTCGACCCCGACTCGTCGAGTTCTGGTGACGCGTCGTCCTCCTCGTCCTCGGGCCCGGGCTTCGACGGCTGCGGCGACGGTGACATCGACGACGGCGAGCTGTGCGACGGCGACAACCTCGACGGTCGCGACTGCGCGTCCGAGGACTTCGTCGACGGCGTCCTCGCCTGCAACGCCGACTGCACCCTCGACACCAGCGGCTGCAACTACGCCTGCGGCGACGGCGACGTCCAGGGCGACGAACAATGCGAGGCCGACGACCTCGACGGCGCCACATGCATCACCCAGGGCTTCGAGGGCGGCAACCTCGACTGCAACGCCGACTGCACGTTCGACGTCACCGGCTGCGAGAACTACACCTGCGGTGACGACCTGCGCGCTGGACCCGAGGTCTGCGACGGCATCGATCTCGACGGCGAGGACTGCCTCTCCCAGGGCTTCGACAGCGGCGCGCTGACCTGCGCCGCCGACTGCTCCGCCTTCGACACCACGGGCTGCTTCGTCTGTGGCGACGGCATCATCAACGGTGACGAGGTCTGCGATGGCAACGACCTCGGCGGCGAGAACTGCGTGTCGCTGGGCGCCGACGGCGGTGTCCTCGGCTGCAACGCGAACTGCACCTTCGACGTCGCCGAGTGCACCGGCTGCGGCAACGGCGACCAGGATCCCGGCGAGGCCTGCGACGGCAACGACTTCGGCGGAGTCACGTGCGCCGGCCTCGGCTTCGACGGCGGTCAGCCCACGTGCACCGCGGAGTGCACCCTCGACGACGTCAGCTGCCTCGGCCTCCACACCTTCTGCACCGCCCCCGCGGCCGCGATCGGCCCCGGCGCGGGCGCCCTCACCCAGAGCACGATCCCTGTGGCCGGCCTCGCCGGCGCGGTGATCGACCTCGACGTCATCGTCGAAGCGACGCACACCGCCGTCGGCGACCTCGACCTCGACGTGCGCCATGTCGACACCGACCTCTCGGTGTCCCTTGCCGACGACCAGTGCGGCGCCAACGACGACATCGATGCGACCTTCGACCAGGACGCCGCGAACCCGCCGGCCTGTGGCGCGACGCCGACGATCTCCGGCGCCGTCCTGCCGCTCGGCGATCTCGAGGCCTACGTCGGCACCGTCGGGCCCGGCAACGGCACGTGGGAGCTGAGCGTCGTCGACCAGGTCGCCGGCAACGGCGGCACGCTCGAACAATGGTGCGTCGCCATCACCACGGGCAGCGACTGCGCGACGCCGTTCGCCGCGCCGTCCTTCGACGCCGTCGTCACCTTCCCCGACGCACCGCTGCTGAACGGCACGCGCATGACGATCGCCTTCGACGGCGCCAACTACTGGAGCACCGGCGGCGGCGGGCCCGACGGCGACCGGCTCGCGTCGCACGACCTGAACGGCGCGCTGTTGGCCTACTACCAGCCGAACCTCGACCTCCGCAGCGTCTTCACCAAGGGTGACAGCGTCGGGCCGCTGTTCCTGCGCGCGTACGGCAGCCCGCAGATCACGGTGCAGAACGCACCGGGCGTCTACGCGAACGACGTCACGCTCGTCGGCGGCGTGCTCGACGATCAGTCCGCGGTGGTCTGGGACGAGGCCAACGAGGAGTTCGTCGCCCACATCGCGGGCACTGTCTCGCGCTGGGACGCGGCCGGCGCCTCGATCGGCAGCGTGGCGCTGTCGGGCTGGGGGGTCGACCTCGTCGGCGAGAACGCCTATCCGCAGGACCGCGGCGTCGCGGCCGCCTGCGGCTACTACCTCACGTACTTCAACGGCACACTCTCGGCGTGGGACGCCGACGGTAACCGTGTGGCAACGACGACGCTGAGCGGCGCAGGCGTCTCGTTCGACTCTTACTTCAGCTACAGCTTCGCCCAGGGGCTGTTCTTCGTGAACGACGGGCCGGGCCTCAGCTGGCGCGGCTACGACGTGCTGTAGACCGGTCGCCCCGCCGGGACGTCACCCCGCCGGCGCGGTGGCGTCCAGCACCTCGCGCACCTTCGCGGCGAGCGCATGGGGCGTGAACGGCTTCAACAGCAGCGCGACCTCGTTGGCGAGCAGGCCGTGGCGTAGCACCGCGTCGTCGTTGTACCCGGAGATGTACAGCACGCGGATCGTCGGTCGCCTGACCCGCAGGCGCTCGGCGAGCTCGCGCCCGCTCATGCGCGGCATGACCACGTCGGCGAGCAAGAGGCCGATCGAGGCGGCGTTCCCGTCGAAGAGATACAGCGCCTCCTCGCCGTGGGCCGCCGCGAGCACGGTGTAGCCGAGGCGGGTGAGCACGTTGCGGATCATCGCCCGCACCGCGTCGTCGTCCTCGACCAACAGGATCGTCTCGGTGCCCCGCGGCATCGCGCCGACGGCCGCGGCATCCTGCGACGCCGGGTGGGTCGGCTCGGGTGGCAGCGGCCGGAAGTACATCCGGAAGCGGGTGCCGCGATCCGGCTCGCTCTCGAGCACGATCGATCCGCCGCTCTGCTCGACGATGCCGAGCACGGTCGAGAGCCCGAGGCCCGTGCCGCGATCGATCGGCTTGGTGGTGTAGAAGGGCTCGAACGCGTGCTCTCGCGTCGCCGCATCCATGCCGCAGCCGGTGTCGGCGACCCCGAGCATGACGTAGGTGCCGGGCGACGTCCGCGGGTGCAGCCGCGCGTAGGCCTCGTCGAGCTCGACCGTGCCGGTCTCGAGCACGAGCGTGCCGCCCTGGGGCATCGCGTCCCGCGAGTTCACGGCGAGGTTCATGATGACCTGGCCGATCTGCCCCGCGTCGAGCCGCACCGCCGGGAGATCGCCGGCGAGCCGCAGCTCGAGCTCGATGTCCTCGCCGATGAGCCGGCGCAGGAGCTGTTCGGTGCCGCGGACGACCTCGTCGAGATCGACCGGGCGGGGCTGGAGGATCTGCCGCCGGCTGAAGGCCAGGAGCTGGCGCGTGAGCACGGCGGCCCGCTGCGCGGCGGCGCGGATCTCCACCAGCTGCTGACCCACGGGGTGGCTCTCCTCGAGGTCGAGCAGCCCGAGCTCCGAGCAGGCGAGCATCACCGACAGCAGGTTGTTGAAGTCGTGGGCGATGCCACCGGCGAGCCGACCGACCGCCTCCATCTTCTGGGCGTGGCGCAGCTCCATCTCACTGCGCAGCAGGGCCGCCTCGGCCTGCTTGCGCTCGGTGAGGTCGACCACGAACGCGACGACCTTGGCGTCGTCGAGCATCGCGACACCGCACAGCGCGGCGATCGTCGATCCGTCCTTGCGCGTCAGCTCGAGCTCGAGCGGCGGCAGCTTGCCGTTGGTGAGCAGCTCGATGCCGTGTCGACCGTCGACCACCGACATCGATGGCGGCGCGATCGAGGTCCAGCGTACGCGCCCCGCCTGCACGTCCTGCCGCGAGTACCCGATCATCGACAGGTAGGCGTCGTTGCCGTCCTCGACCCGGCCGTCGAGATCCGCGACCACGACGCCGATCAACCCCGAATCGAACAGGCGCGCGAAGCGGGCCTCACTGCGTCGCAACGCCGCCTCCGCCGCGCGCCGCGACGCCCGGTCCTCGGCCTCGCGGAGCTCACGCTCGACGGCGGGACCGAGGCGCGCGAGCCGGTCCTTCAGCACGAAGTCGTGGGCCCCCGCCCGCATGGCCTCGGCCGCCGTCTCCTCGCCGATCGTGCCGGACACGAGCACGAACGGGATGTCGAGCTCGGCCGCCTTGAGGGTCTCGAGCGCCTCGGGGCCGCTGAAATGCGGCAGCGACCAGTCACTGATCACGAGGTCCCACTGCCGCGATCGCAGCGCCTCGCGCATCGCCTCCGGGGTCTCGACCCGCACGAACACCACCTCGCGGCCGCCGCGTCGCAGCTCGCGAAGGGTGAGCTTGGCGTCTGTCTCGCAGTCCTCGACCAGCAGCACGCGCAGCGGCGCGGTCACGGTCCCGTCCCCCGGCCGCGGGGCGGCGCCTCGTTGACGAGCAGCCAGAACAGCCCGAGCGTCCGGGCCGCCTCGACGAACGCCGCGAAGTCCACCGGCTTGCGCACGTAGGCGTTCGCGCCCAACGAGTAGCCGGCGTCGAGGTCCTCATCGAGCGTCGAGCTGGTCAGGATCACGACCGGCAGCAGGCGCGTGCGATCGTCGGCGCGGATGCGGCGGAGCACCTCGAGCCCCTCGATCCGCGGCAGCTTCAGGTCGAGCAGCACCAGCGTCGGCAGGTCGAGGACATCGCGACCGGCGTGGGGTCCGAGGCCGAACAGATAGTCGAGCGCCTCGACGCCGTCGCGGGCGACGACGACCTCGTTGCTGAAGTTGCCCTTGGCGAGCGCACGCAACGTGAGCTTCTCGTCGCTTGGGTTGTCCTCGATCAGCAGCACGACCTTGGTCATCGCGGGCCTCCTCGGAGATCGCCAGGCAGGGTGAACAGGAACCTGGCGCCGCGTCCGGGCTCGCTCTGCGCCCACGCGACGCCGCCGTGGCGCTGCACGATGCGCTGCACCGTCGCCAGCCCGATGCCCGTTCCGGGGAACTCGCGCTCGGTGTGCAGCCGCGCGAACGGGGTGAACAGGCGCGCGGCGTGGGCGAGATCGAAGCCGGCGCCGTTGTCCTGCACGAAGTACGCGGGCGCGCCGTCGCGGGTCGTGCGACCGACCTCGACGCGGGGGGTCGCCACGCCCCGCGTGAACTTCCACGCGTTGTCGAAGAGGTTCTCGAGCAGCGCCCGGGCGAGGGTCGGATCCGCCGACACCCACAGCCCCTCGGCGATCACGATCTCGACCTCGCGCCCGGGCTCCTGGGTCGCGAGGCGCCGCGCGATCGTCCGCGCGATCGCACCGAGATCGATCGGCTCGCGACGCAGCTCGCTCCGGGAGACCCGCGACAGCGACAGCAACGCGTCGATCAGCTCGCCCATCCGCAGGGCGTTGCTGCGGATCTCGCTGAGGCAATCCAGCCCGTCCTCGCCGAGCTTGTCGTGGTACTCGGACAGCAGCACCTGCGAGAAGCCGCTGAGGCCCCGCAGCGGCGCCCGCAGGTCGTGGGCCACGGAGTAGCTGAACGCCTCGAGTTCCTTGTACGCGAGCTTGAGGGCGTGGTCGGTCTCGCGTCGCGCGGTCACGTCGCGGATGGCGCTGGCCACGAGGCGACGACCGCCGGTCTCGAGCGGACCGAGGCTGATCTCGACGGGAAACTCGGAGCCGTCCTTGCGCACGGCGTGCAGCGCCAGGCCCGATCCCATCTCGCGGGTCCGAGGATCGGCGAAGAAGCCCCCGCGGTGATCGACGTGACGCGCGCGATCCCGGCTCGGCACGAGGCACTCGATGGGCTGTCCGTGGAGCTCGCTGCGATCGTACCCGAACATGCGCTCGGCCTGGGCGTTGACGCTGACGATGGTCCCCTGCGAATCGACGATCACGATCGCGTCGGGGGCGACCTCGAGGAAGTCGGCGAAGCGCGCCTCGATCGACGTGGGGCCAGACGGCGTGGACACCACCGACAGCGCGCGCTCGACGAGACCGTACTGCGAGACGCGACCAGAGGCGTCGCGGATCGCCCGCACCGTCACCGCGACCGCGACCTCGCGACCATCGCGGTGCCGCCGTCGCGCCTCGAACCCGGACTCGCCGTCGGCGACCGAGCACAGCGTCGCCCACTGCGCCTGTGCCTGCGCCGCGGGGCAGACGAGCTCCGCCCACGGGCGCCCGATCGCCTCGGCGGCGGTGTGGCCGAGCAGTTGCTCGGCGCCGCGGTTCCACGCGACGACGCGACCGTCCACCGCGTCGACCACGACGAGAGCATCGGCAAACAGATCGAGTACCGATGCGTCCAGCATCCAGCCAACCGGCGTACCGCAGCGCACTCCTTCCAACAATCGGGGAAACCCCGAGCGGAAGTTTCAGTCGTCGACGCCGACGAGTCCGATGCGGATCGCGTGGCGCACCAGGCCGGCGACGCCCCGCACCCCGAGGCGCAGCAGGAGCTGCGCACGGTGGCTCTCGACCGTCTTCACGCTCAGCTCGAGGCGCTCGGCGATCTCACGGGTCGAATGGCCGCGCGCGATCAACTCGAGCACGCCCATCTGTCGCGCGGTGATGTTGGAGCTGCGCGCCGCGGGGGCGGGCCGTGGCGCGTCGGCTCGGGCGGCCGCAGGATCGCGCGCCGGACTCGATGGGATCGGGGCGCTGGCGTCGGAGAGCGCCTGGGCCAGGAGCGCCCGGGCGACGCGGATCTCGACGACGCAGCGCTCACCGCCGCACAGCTCCGCCTGCGCGAGTCGGCGATCGACCACCTCCAGCAACGCCGTCGAGGGCTCTGCCTTCGACGTCCGCGAGAGCTCGCGCGTCACTGCGGCGCCGAGGCGATGGAGGTTGTCCTTGGTGATGAAGTCGGCCGCACCCGAGCGCAGCGCGGCGACGGCGGTCTCCTCGCGCATCGAGCCCGAGACCACGATGAACGGGGTTCCCGGCCGGAGTTCCTGGGTCACGCCGAGCGCTGCAATCGCGTCGAAGCCGGGCATGCTCGAGTCCGAGATCACGAGGCTCCACTCGCGCTCTGCCAGGGCGCCGCGCAGCGCGACTGCGGTCTCGACCCGCTCGCAGTGCGGCGCGAGTCCGCACGCCTGCAGCTCGCGCACGAGCAGCTTCGCATCCGTCTCGGAATCCTCGACCAAGAGGACCCACACGTCCTGTGCTCCCTGTTCCATCCGCGACCGCGACGCTCGCGAGTGTACTCCGCCTCGATCGCCGTCACATCGGCGTTCGCCCAGCGAGACCCCGTGCTGGAGCGCCCACTCGCGGACGTCATCGGGTTCTTCAGCGAACTTGCGCGTCGTTCATCCGATTCACCGTCGGATCGGGCGCATGCGCTCACCGAGGGATCAACCGGGCGGCGCGTCGAGCACGACCGCAGGCGCGCCGTGCACGTGCACGTCGACGTGGACCACGTTCCCCTGCAGGCCGACGAGGAACACCGAGGTCTGGAGATCACCGTAGGCCTCGCCGTACCCGAACACGATCGACGCCAGCTCGATCTCGAGGTTGCCGAAGATCTCCTCGATGTCCTGCAGCTCGCCGTCGTCGTCCATGATCACGCGATCGAGGCGGCTGGTCGCGCCGAGCCCCGAGACGCCGCCCTGATCGACCATGTAGAGGTTGCCGCAGACGTCCATGATGAGGCCGTCGGAGTAGCCCTCGGTGCCCGTGACCATCACCGGGTTGCCCACCGGGTCGCCGGTCGCCGAGATCGCGATCCGCCACAGCGACGATGGGTCGCCGTAGCTGGTGACGAACAGCATCTGCCGCAGCGGGTCGTAGACGATGCCGTTGGCGCGATCGACCATGCCGATCGTGCTGATTTCGTCCGCGACGGGGTCGTAGCGGTGGACGCGACCGGCGGCAAAATCGGTCAGCCACGCGATGTCGTCTTCGTCGATGAAGATGCGCGTCGCCAGCATGAAGCCGATCTGTAGGGTGTCGACCGTGCCGTCGGGGTGCATCGCCTGCAGCCGCATCGGCGCCTCGCGCATCATCATCAGGAGGTCGCCGTTGGTGCGGTAGCGCAGGCCGATGGTGGCGGTGTCGAACGTGGTCCCGGCCGCCAGCGGTGCGACGGTGAAGTTGTCCGGGTCGGTCACGTCGAGCCGCAAGAGGACATCGGCGCTGCGGGAAACGAAGCCGCCCTGCCCGTCGGGCGCCAGATCGTCGGGCCCGAACAGGTTTGGCCCGACCTGGATGTTGTCGAAGAAGTGGCCGGCGTCGATCGGCTCGCCCGGCGGCGGGATGTCGTCGCACTCGGGCGGGTAGTCGATCGAGGAGGTGGTGTTGCCGCCATCGCTCGAGTCGTCGTTGGTGTCCCCGGTGTCGGCGTTGGTGTCGGTCCGTTGCTGGCGTTGGTCGTCGGGCCGACCCCGCCGGTGCTCTCGGCGGCCGAATCGCTCACGACGCCGTCGTAGTCGTCGAGCAGGCCGTAGAACTTCGCGATCTCGTCGTCCTCGCAGCTCACCAGGCGCGAGCCGCTCTCGACGCGACACCCATCGAGCGACTCCCACTGCCCCATGCCCGTCGCGAAGTCCTCGGCGTCGACGCGGCCGATGTTGATCTCGCTCGTGTCGTCGGGGAGCGCGTAGCGGTAGCTGATCTGCGCCGCGAAGTGGAGCGCGGGGTTGGGGTACACCCGATAGGCGTTGCCGTAGATGTCGGGCCCGCGCTCGGACTGGACGATGCAGAAGTCGATGTCCTCGTCGAGCGCCTCGGGCTGCAGCGCGATCGTGAGGACGTTGTCGGCGGAGAACAGCAGACCGCCGGCGCGGCCGATCGTCGCGCAGCGCTCCTCGGGTGCAGCCCCACACGAGCCGACCACGAGGCACGCCGCCGTGAGGCCGATACACGCCGCAACCCTGGAGCCAGTCACCGACCGCCGCATCTCGTCGCCCATCGGCGCGACCATAACACGCGGCCGCGGGCGCGGCAGCGGTCAGCTCGGCAACGGTCAGCTCGGCAGTAGGCCGCAGGTGCGGCGCAACATCATCGCCGGCCGCGCCGCCCAGACCTTGAGCAGGTCGGCCATCACCGGGGACGCGCGGACGGCCGCGATGCCGACCTTCCCGGCGACGCCCTCGGTGCGCATCGTGTACGCGAAGCACGACGCGAGGTCGTCGGCGACGACCAGGGCGATGCGTCGCGCGCTCTGGCGGATCCAGTGCACCAGCGTCGGCGTGTCGGGGCCGCGCGTGGTGGCATAGGCCTGCGCTGCGATCTCGTAGGCGCGCCGCCGCTTGCGCGACACCGCCTTCGAGATCGCGCGCATGTTGTCGTCGAGCACGTCGGGCGCGGCGACCTTCTCGCCGAAGCCGGGCACCTGCGCGCGCACGGCCGCGGCGAGCAGGATGTCGAGCTCGCGCGGGACGAAGAGGTCGATCGTGAACGTGCCGCGCGCCAGGTTGACGATCGCCTCGGTGATCGCGAACACCTGCTGCCCCTGCTCGGCGTCGCCGAGCCACGCCGGGATCAGGATCGAGGGCCGCGAGGTGTTCTCGACGAGAACGCCGCGGTCGGGCAACGCGTGGGTGAAGACGTCATAGTCCTCGACGGCGAACAGGCTGGCGACGCGGTCGACGATCGCGCGCAGGCCGTCGGGTCGCGCCGCCAGCTTGTCGCGGCTCGTCACGCCCCAGCGCGAGAGATCGCCGGGGCGGACCTTGGCCAGGCCCTCGACGATCGACGCGAGCAGGGCCGCCGACGGCGCCTGCTGGTCGCGCGCCACGTGGAGATCGGCGGTCGCGTCGCCCGCGAGCGCACCGGGCCGAATCGCGTCCCAGCGCGGCCGCCAGGCGCGGATGTCCTCGCGCTCCGCGGTGGTCGCGACCTCGAAGACGCCGAGCGCGACGTTGGCGAGGGCGCGGGCCCGCGGCTGGCCCATCTCGTCGTACGTCTGGGCCAGGCTCCGCCAGGCCTCGACGCGCACGACGTCGTCCATCAGCACCTGCTGGAGCTGCTCGATCGCCTCGCCGTGGCGGCTCGCGAGCCGCAGGTAGTTGGCGAGCTCGAAGCGCAGCGCAGCGTCGCCATCGCACGCACGCAGCCCCTCGATGAGCGCCACGCGGGCGCCGTCGATGTCCTCGAGGCGCTCGTGCAGCACGCGGGCGAGCTCGAGGTAGAGGCCGACCTTGCGCGTGCTCGGGCCGCCGAGGTGCGCGCGCAGCCCAGCGACGTAGTGGCGCCAGTGCTCGGGAACGGTCGCGATCGCGTGCAGCTCGGTGCTCGCGAGCCCGCCGCTGCCCTCGATGGCGATGGCATCGGCGAGCGCATCGATCGCGGCCTCGATGCGTCGGGCGCCGACGTGGGCGTGGGCCAGCGCGACGTCGGCCCGCACCGCAGCGTCGTCGTCCACGGCGTGCTGGCGCAGCCGCGACGCGCTGTCGACCGCGGCGCCGAACAGCCCGGTGTCGAGCTGCAGCGCGACCACGCGCTCGAGCACGTGGGACTCGCTCGCGCCGTGGGCCAGCGCCTGCTCGTAGTGGGAGAACGCGCCGGGGAAGTCGCCCTTGTCCTCGAGCGCGGAGCCCATGAGAAAGTGCACCGCGCCGAGGTCGGGGCCCGACGCGACCCGCTGCGCCCGCTCGAGCAGCGCCAGCGCCTCGTCGACGCGGCGATCCCCGAGGTGCAATCGACCGAGCTCGAGCAGCGCGCCGACGTCGTTGGGGTGGCGCTCGAGCAGCCGCTGCAGCGCGGCGACGCCGGCCCCGAGGTTGTCGAGCTCGTGGGCGTAGAGCTGCCCGACCTCGAGCCACAGCGCGCGCTGACGCTCGGCCGACTGGGCCTCGTTCGCCGCCCGCGACAGCCGCTCGGCGAGCTTCGCCAGCTGGCCCTGCAGCCGCATCGTCGACGACAGGTGCTCGGCCGCGTCGGCGTGATCGGGCCACAGCTGCAGCGCGCGATCGAAGGCCGCGATCGCGGCGTTGCGGTCGGCGAGCTGCTCGAGGCGCGCGACGCCGGCCTTCGTCCAGGCGTCGGCGGCCTCGCTCGGGGACTTGGCGATCGCGGCCTCGCGCTCGGCGACCTCGATCACGGCCTCGGCGTCGCCGAGCACCTCGGCGAGCCGGGCCAGCCCGCGGAGCGCCCCCAAGTTCTCGGGATCGAGGGTGAGCGCCTCGCGGTACACCTCGAGGGCCTGCGGTCCGCCCGAGGCCTCGAGCGCCTCGGCGCGGCGGGTGAGGAACGCGGCGCGCAGCGGCGGATCGCTGGTCGCCTCGGCGAGCAGCGCATCGACGCTGGCGATGACGCGCGCGTCGCCGGCGGCCAGCGACTCGCGCTCGAGGCCGTCGAGCGCCGTACGATCGCCGGGGCGCAGCGCGAGCACGGTCGACCACGCCTCGACGCGGTCGTTCGGCGTACCGAGTCCGCCGAGATCGAGGGCGCGCACGCGCTCCTGCAGCGCCATCACGCGGGCGCCCGGATCGACGAAGGTCGCGGCCTGGATCGCGAGCACCGCGGCGAGGGCCTCGCGATCGCCGGCGGCCCGCAGCAGGGTCTCGAGGGCGACCAGGGCCCCGATGTGATCGGGCACCAGGGCGAGCACGCGCTCGAAGGCGCGACGGGCCCGCGGTGCGTCGGCGAGGTGATCGCGGGCGACCTCTCCGGCGCGGTACAGCGACGCGACGGCGAGCCGCGGATCGGCGAGCGTCGCCGCGTCCTGCTCGAGCTCCGCGGCCAGCTCGGCCCAGTGCCCGAGCTCGCTGCGCGCCCGCGCCAGGGCGTCGGCGGCGGCGCGGTACCCCGGGCGCAGCTCGACGGCCTGCAGGTAGCAGCGCTCGGCCGCGACCAGATCGTCGAGGTGATCCTCGTGGATGCGCCCGAGCTGGAAGCTCGCCAGGGCGCGCGAGCTGGGATCGCGGAAGCTGTCGCGCTCGAGCTCGGCGAGGGCGACGAGCTCCTTCCACGACCCGCGGGCGCGGAGGATCTTGGCGAGCAGCTGCAGCGACGGCGCGTGCTGGGGATCGATGTCGAGCGCGCGACGCAGGAACCCGATCGCCTGATCGGCGGTGCCGAGCTGACGTGCGTGCAGCTCGCCGAGTCGATGCAACAGGATCACCTGGGCGACCGGCTCCCCCGCGGCGTCGAGCTCGCGCTCGTACACGAAGGCGAGATCCGACCAACGCCGCTCGGCGTGGAAGATCCGGCCGAGGGTCGCCAGCGTCGCGGCGTGGTGGCCGTCGAGGGACAGCACGGAGCGGAGCCGCGAGATCGCCTCGTCGCGTCGCTCGAGCTTCTCGTCGAGGATCTCGCCGGCGCGGTGGAGGAGGTCGGCACGGGACGCGGTGTCCTGGACGATGTCGGCCTCGAGCTGCAGCGCGTCGATCACCGAGCGCCAGCGCCCCGCCGACGCCGCGACCCGACCGAGCGCATGGATCGCACCCATGTGGTTGGGTCGCAGCTCGAGGATCCGACGGTAGGCGTGCTCGGCCTGCTCGGGATCCGTCAGCGGACCGCGCATGAGGTCGCCGATCGCGAACAGGGACTCGATGCGGCGCTCGACGTCGACGCGCGGCAGATGCCGCTCGTACAGCTCGACCTGCTCGCGGTGCCGACCCGTGCGGGCGTACAGGCGGATGAGCGCCTCGAACGACGGCAGCAGATCGGGCGCGAGCGCGAGCGCGTGCTCGTGCTCGGACATCGCCTCGACGAGGCGATCGGTGCGCTCGAGGATCTCGGCGGCGCGGGCGTGCGCCACCGCGCGGCGACGCGGGTCGCGGGTGGCCGCGGCCTCGCCCTGGTGCATCGCGATGAGCTCGCCGTGCTGACCCGCGGCGGCGTACAGCGGCGCGAGGGCGCGCAGGGCCGGCACGTGGGCCGGATCGATCTCGAGCACCGCCTCGAACGCCGCGACCGCGCCGCGCCGATCGTCGAGCGCGTCGAGACACACGATGCCGAGGCGATGGAGCTGCCCGAGGCGTTGCTGAGGATCCGTGGTGAGCGCGGCGAGCGACTGCAGCGTCGCGGCGAACTCGGGCCAGTGGCCGCCGTCCTCGTAGATGCGCGCGAGCGTCTCGAGCACCACCGCCTGCGGCGGCCCCTGGCCGATCGCGCGCTCGAGCGTCGCTCGGGCCGCCTCGCGATCGCCGAGGCGCTCGAGCCACGCGAGCGCACAGCGGTGCAGCACGAGGGCCCGCGACGCCGGGTCGGTCACGAGCGAGGCCTCGCGCTCGAGCAACGCCACGAGCTCGCGCCACCGACCGCGCTGCGCGAACAGCCGCTCGAGGGCCGAGACCACGCCGGGCGCGGTGGGGTCGAGGTCGAAGGCCTGGCCGTACAGCTGCGCCGCGGCGTCGACGTCGCCGCCGCGCAGCTCCTTGAGCCGCGCGCGCTGGCACAGCATCGCCGCCCGCAGGCGCGCGTCGGCGCCCAGGGCGTTGGCCGCCGCCTCGTAGGCGCGGTCGAGGGCCGTCCACGCCCCGGCGCGCGCGTCGAGCTGGGCGATCGCGTGCCACAGGGCGGCATCGGGATCGGACAGCTCGATCGCGGCGGCGTAGGCCTGGTGCGCGGCGTCGGGGCGGCCGAGGCGATCCTCGAGCACGCGCCCCTTGGCGAGGAGCAGCGCGGCGCGGGCGGCCCGATCCGCCGTCAACCGCAGCTCGCGATCGAAGAGCTCGACGCTGGCCTCGAACTGACCCGACGCCAGCGCGACCCGACGCGCGCCGACGATCGACGGCAGGTGCTCGGGCGTCGACAGCAGCGCCTGGGCGTAGTGCTCGCGCGCGCGATCGAACTCGCCGAGGACCGACTCGCAGACCCGGGCGATCTCGTAGTGGAGGCGGCCGCGCGTCGGCACGTCGGTGACGCGCTTCAGTCGGGCCTCGTACTGCGCAAGCGCCTGCGCGGCATCCTCGGAGTAGGCGTCGCGCAGGCCGTCGGGCGCGGCGAGGCCCGCGTGGAGCGAGTTGGTCGCGAGGGTCGGCGACGCCGCGCGGCCCGGCTCGGGACGCACGTGCACGGGTGGTGGTGGCGGCGGAACCGGGGAGCGGTGCACGTCGGGCAGCGCGCGGGCGGTCTCGCGGCGCGGCGGCGGCGGCTCGAAGGGCTCGTCGGCGGCGTCGATCGATCCGGTCACCGGGGCGAGCACGGGCACGGCGACCGGCGGCGTCGCGAGGGGCGGGTTCGTGGGCGGTCGCTGCGGCGGTGCGACGGGGCGCGGTGCCGGGGTGATCGCCGGCTTCGCGGCGGCGGGCGCCGGGCGGGGCGACGCGACCGATGTCGACGCGACCGGTGTCGACGCGGCCGGTGTCGACGCGGCCGGCGTCGCGGTCGGTGTCGACGCGACCGGCGGCGAGACGCGGGGTGCGACGGGTGCTGGCTTGGTGGCGGGCGCCGGGGCGACGCGCGGCGGCGCGGGCGGCTTGGGGCTGGGCGGCGCCGCGGGCTTGGGCGCGGCATCCGGCGTCGCGCCTGCGGACGCGGGCGGACTCGGGGGATCCGTCGACTCACCCGTGCGACGCGAGTAGCCGGGGGGCGGAGGCGGGAGTCGTCGCGGTGGCGGGGCGTCGTTGTTGGTCACGGGACGAGGGCGCGAACACGCGCCATCCCAGATCATACGGGGCCTAAAGGGCCATCGCGAACGTTTTTCACCCAGTCGCGTGAACGTGCCGCGAACGTCGGCAGCCTGACGGATCCGGCGGGCGCTCCCCCGCACGATCGTGCGGACGGGCTCAATGCGTCAGCGCGTGGAAGACCTGGATCGCGAGCAGGCCGACGAACGCGAACAGGAAGACGCCCGGGATCAACCGATCCTCGAGGGTCCGCGGCCCCTGCAGCGCGCGGATCGGCAGTTGCGGCAAGGGCCCGGTGGCGACACGCCGGGGGCCGACCGCCTTCGAACTCGACCGACGCACACCCAACATGAATTGAATCTGGCGCTGGTTTTCGGTCGGCGCAAGTTTTCTGCAGAACCAGCGCGCGGTGATCGGCGTCGCGACGACGTCGCCATGATCGCGGTGTCGTGCCGGACGACGTTCCGCGGCGATCGTCACGCGGCGTGGGCACTCATCGCGGGCGTCGCAGCAGCACGAGCGCCGCGTCGCCGAGCTCGCCGCGCGCGTCCCAGTCGGCCCAGGTCTCGTCGTCGCGCTTGCCGATCGCGGCGAGCAGGTCAGCGACGTCGCTGGGCCGGTAGCGCACCGCTGCACCCTCTACGAGGGGCCGGAAGCGGGTCGGTAACCGCAGCCCCGCGAGCACCGACAGATCGTCGGACCAGCGGGCGAGCTCCTCGAGCGCGCTGATCGGGATCACCGGCACGCGGGCGTGGACCTCGTCGATCGACAGGGGGCAATTGGCCTCGGTGATCGCGGCGACGTAGGCCGCCGCCGCCGCCTCGGTCTGCGCCGCGGTCCCGGCGACGAGGCCACCGATCACCGCGACCATCGCTGCGCCGACGGCGATGGCCCGCGCGGCGCCCCGCGGATCGAGGCCGCCGATCGCGACGACGGGCCCCGGTGCGATCCGGCACGCGTCCGCGAGGCCATCGAACCCCACCACGGGATCGGGGTTCGCCTTGGAGCGGGTGGCCGCAACTGGGCCGTAGGCGACGTAGTCCGGGCGCGACGCGACGGCGGCGCGGAGCTGCGCGGGGTCGTGGGTCGACACGCCGATGGCGAGCCGGATCCCCGCCGCGCACGCCCGTGCACGCAGGCCCGTCACGTCGTCGTGGCCGGGATCCCCCTGACCGAGGTGCAGGCCGGTCACCCCGGGAATCCCCGAGAGGGCGAGCTCGACGTCGTCATTGATGAAGAGCGGTACGCCAGCGGCGAGGCACGCCGGCCCGAGCTGGGCCGCGAGGGCGAGGCGCTCGGCGGGCGTCGCCGCCTTGGCGCGGAGCTGGACGGCAGCGAGACCCGCCGGTCCTGCGCCGGCGATCACCGCGGCGAGCTGCCGAAGGACCGGCAGCCCGTGCGGGTGCGGGCGATCGAGGATGGCGTAGAGCCCGTGCATCGGTGCGGCCTCGATCATGGCAGATCGCGGGGCCTGTCGCCGTGGACGCGGGTGCGCGCGGCCGCGTCGGCGCCGTAGATCGCCAGCGACACCCAGATGATCGTGAACGCCACCGCGTGCCACGGGCCGAAGTCCTCGGCGAAGACGAACACGGCGATCGCCATGCCGAGGCTCGGCGACACGTACTGCAGCGCGCCGAGCGTCGCGAGCCGCAGGCGGCGCGCGCCATGGGCGAACCAGATGAGCGGGAACGCGGTGACGATCCCGGTGCCGAGCAGGAGCACGTCGACGGTGCCACCGGCGCCGAACACCGCCTCGTCGCGCGCCGCGACGAGCACGAGGTAGCCCGCCGCCAGCGGCAGCATCGCGACCGTCTCGACGAACAGCGCGACCACCGGCGGCACCGCGAGCCGCTTGCGCAGCAGCCCGTAGGTGCCGAACGACGCCGCGAGCGTCAGGGGGATCCACGGCGCGCTGCCGGTGCCGACGACCAGCACCACGACCCCGACCGCCGCCAGCGCGATCGCCAGGCCCTGCGGTCGCGACAGCCGCTCCCCGAGCACGACGATGCCGAGGCCCACGTTCACCAGCGGCGTCACGAAGTAGCCGAGGCTCGCCTCGAGCACGCGGTCCGTGTTGACCGCGACGATGTAGACCAGCCAGTTCGTCGAGAGCAGCAGCGTCGTCGCGGCGAAGACCTTCAGGTCACGGCGGCGGATCGCGGCGAGACCGTCGCGCCAACCGCCGCGCACCGAGATCATCACGGCGAGCACGATCGTCGCCCACACGATGCGATGGGCCAGCGTCTGGATCGCCGGCACCTCGCCGAGCGCGTGGAAGTACAGCGGCAGCAGCCCCCAGGTGACGAAGGCCGCGAGCGCGTAGACGAAGCCGACGCGGGCCTGCGCGGCCGCGTCGGGCGCCATCGGCAGGTTCGGTTCGCTCACGCCGCGCGGATGGTAGTGCACGCGGGCCTGCGCGTCGCTGCGGTGCTACCCTGCCCGCCCCATGCCGCCGCGACGTCGCGCCAAGAGCTCCCCGTCCACTGCAGCTGCGACGGACGCACCGGTCGAGCGGGCACCGCTGTCGCGCCGCGCGGCGGAACCGCTCACCCCGGACGGCGAGGCGTGGGATCCGAGCAAGGTCGCGATCCCGCGGCCCGCGCTCGAGCGGCCGTTCGAGCTGGTCTCGTCGTTCGAGCCCGCGGGCGCCCAGCCCGCGGCGATCGACGCGCTGGTCGCCGGCCTCGAGGCGGGCGAGGCGGCGCAGGTGCTGCTCGGCATCACCGGCAGCGGCAAGACGTTCACCATCGCCAACGTCATCGCCCGCACCCAGCGGCCGACGATCATCCTCGCCCACAACAAGACGCTCGCGGCCCAGCTGTACTCGGAGTTCAAGGCGCTGTTCCCCCACAACGCCGTCGAGTACTTCGTGTCGTACTACGACTACTACCAGCCCGAGGCCTACGTCCCGTCGACGGACACCTTCATCGAGAAGGACTCGAACATCAACGAGCAGCTCGATCGCATGCGCCACTCGGCGACGTACTCGCTGCTCAGCCGACGCGACGTCATCATCATCTCCAGCGTGTCGTGCATCTACGGCATCGGCGCCGCCGAGGCGTACCTCGGCATGGTCGTGCAGCTGCAGGTCGGCCAGGAGCTCGACCGCGACAAGCTGCTGCGCAGGCTGGTCGAGATCCAGTACGAGCGCAACGACATCGACTTCCACCGCGGCAGCTTCCGCGTGCGGGGCGACGTGGTCGAGGTGTTCCCGGCGTACGAGGACGACACCGCGATCCGCATCGAGTTCTTCGGCGACGAGATCGAGGCCATCCGCGAGGTCGATCCCTTGCGCGGTCAGCCGCGCTCCACCTTGTCGCGGATCAGCATCTTCCCGGCGAGCCACTACGTCACGCCGGCCAGCCAGCTACGCCGCGCGATCGAGGGCATCAAGGTCGAGCTGCAGGAGCGCCTCGTCGAGCTCAACGACAAGATCAAGATGCTCGAGGCCCAGCGGCTCGAGCAGCGCACGATGTTCGACCTCGAGATGCTGCAGGAGATGGGGCACTGCTCGGGCATCGAGAACTACTCGCGCCACCTCACCGGTCGCAAGGCCGGCGAGCCACCGCCGACGCTGCTCGACTACTTCCCCGACGACTACCTCATGGTCGTCGACGAGTCGCACCAGACGGTGTCGCAGATCGGCTCGATGTACCGCGGCGATCGCAGCCGCAAGGAGACCCTGGTCGACCACGGCTTCCGCCTGCCGTCGGCGCTCGACAACCGCCCGCTCAAGTTCGAGGAGTGGGAGCAGCGCGTCGGCCAGGCCATCTTCTTGTCGGCGACGCCGGGCGACTACGAGGTCGAGCGCACCCACGGCGTGGTCGTCGAGCAGATCATCCGCCCCACGGGCCTGCTCGATCCACCGATCGAGATCCGACCGATCGCCGGGCAAGTCGACAACCTCCTCGACGAGATCCGCGCCCGCATCGTCAAGCAGGAGCGCGTGCTGGTCACGACGCTGACCAAGCGCATGTCCGAGGATCTCACCGAGTACTTCGCCGATCTCGGGGTCAAGGTCCGCTACCTGCACTCGGACATCGAGACCCTCGAGCGCGTCGAGCTGATCCGGGGCCTGCGCACCGGCGAGTTCGACGTGCTGGTCGGCATCAACCTGCTGCGCGAGGGCCTCGACATCCCCGAGGTCAGCCTGGTGGCGATCCTGGACGCCGACAAGGAGGGCTTCCTGCGCTCGACCCGGAGCCTCATCCAGACCGTCGGCCGCGCCGCCCGCAACGTCGAAGGCCGCGTCATCATGTACGCCGACCGCATCACCGACAGCATGCGCACCGCGATCGACGAGACCGAGCGGCGCCGCAAGGTCCAGGCCGCGTACAACCTCGAGCACGGCATCGTCCCGAAGACCACGCGCCGCGGCGTCGACCCGCTCGAGAACGAGAAGAAGCAGAACGAGGCCAAGGTCAGCCGCAAGACCCCGTCGACCGCCGCGGGCGCACGGCAGCTCCCGGTCGGCGTGGCCGAGCTGCGGGACGCGGACCTGCTGCCGGCCGAGCTGGACGCGCGGCTGGTCGAGCTGCGACAACAGATGGCCGCGCTGGCGAAGGAGCTGCGGTTCGAGGACGCGGCGCAGATCCGGGACCGCGTGCGGGTGCTGGAGGCCCGGCGGCTGGAGTTCGCGAGCTAGGCCCCTACCCGTCCACCACGAACGCCTGCCCCCGATCGCGGCACACCAGCTGCACCACCTGCCGCCCCGACAGCAGCGCCGGCGGGATCCCACCGCCCGGCTCGACCCACTGCCCCGCCAACCACAGCCCTCCCAGTCCGGGCAGCTGCTTCGGCACGTGGGTCATGAAGGTCTCGGGGGTGGGCAAGAACCCCTCGAACGCGCCGCGCCACGATCGCGCGTGGCGCCAGAAGGTCAGCGGCGTCACCACGTCGGTCATGCGCACCGCGCTCTCGATCCCAGGCAACCGTCGACCCAAGCGCTCGAGCACCCGCGCGGCGAGCTGCGCCTTCGCGCTGCCGTAGTGCGATCCGAGCCCCGCCCAATGATCATAGCGGGTCGGCAGGATCGCCTGCACCACCGCGTGCTCGGGCGGCGCGTGGGGTGAGCCGCGGAACACGTGGATCCCGAGTCGGTGCTGCGGCGTGTCGCCGGCCAAGAACGGCTCGTGCTCGCGGACGACCAGCGGCGCGACGATCTCCGGGTAGTCGCGATCGATCCCCAGCGAGACCATCGCGATGGCGTCGAACGTCGGCCAGTGATCGATGCGCTCGCGGGTGGCCCCATCGACGTATCGCCCGCCGAGCAGCCGCATCACCGTCTCCGGCAGGCTCGCGGTCGAGACCACCACGTCGGCGTGCACGATCGTGCCGTCGCCGAGCCGGACCCCGATCGCGCGATCGTGGGCGACCAGGATCTCCTCGACGGTGGCGTGCATGGTCGCCTCGCCGCCGAGCTCGCGGAAGCGCCGCACGACCGCGTCGCGCAGGGCCAGCGTGCCGCCCTCGGGCACGTGCATCTGCCCGCGCACGATCGAGCCGAGCATCATCGGCACGAACAGCGCCGGCATCTTCGGGTGCGTGATCTCGCCGATCACCGCGCGAAGTCGCGGCGACTTCACCCGCTCGGTCAGCCACGTGCCGACGTCGCCGCGGAAGTGGAGCATC
Organism: Deltaproteobacteria bacterium Ga0077550; assembly: GCA_001464385.1. Classification (GTDB taxonomy): domain Bacteria; phylum Myxococcota_A; class Polyangia; order Nannocystales; family Nannocystaceae; genus Xiheibacterium; species Xiheibacterium aquaticum. Next base: position 61,136 of record LNFB01000353.1, read on the forward strand.
GTGCCCGCGAGGTGGCGCATGTCCCAGATCGCGGCCACGCGATCGCGCCAGTGGCCCAGCTCGGGCGCCTCGATCGACATCCGCAGCTCGGCGGTGTGCTCGATCGACGCGCGCAGCCGGCCGATCTCCTCGCGGTCTTCGGGGGCCAGCGCGATCATGTCGCGCTCGAGCCGATCGAGATCGTGGGTGAACGCGAACGACCACCCCTCGGTCGGATCTTCGATCGTCGCGAAGGTATCGAGCACGCGCATCGGCACCTCGGGCACGATCCCCATCTCCTCGTAGACGCCGCGGAACATGCCCCCGGGCGCGGCGCCCATCAGCCACCGGACGCAGCCGTCGATGACGTACGGCTCGCGCGACCACGCGGCACAGACCCCGCCCAGATCGAGGTTGTGCTCGAGGATGCGGACGCGAAAGCCGTTCATTCGGGCGTAGCAGCCGGTCGCGAGACCAGCCATGCCACCGCCCACGATCAACATCGATGGTTCGTGCACGGGCCCCACGCGTGCAAGCGCGGGACCGCGAGCAAGTCGTGGCCCGGCGTGGGCCGGAGGCCGACGGGCCGCGCACGCCCTGCGAGGGGCCGCGGATCCGCGCACGGGCTGCGCGATCCCTTGCCCTGCGCTCACACGACGCCATACCATCTGGGCGTGTTGAGTTCGCTCGCGGCCGCGGCGTGGCTCGGACTCGGAGCCCCCGCCGAGCCGGGCGTCCGCGTCGCGCTGCTGCCCTTGGCCGCCGATGCCAGCGTCGAGCCCGGCACCGCAGCCAGCGTGCAGGAGCAGCTCGAGCAGGGCCTGCGCCGCGGCGGCATCGAGCTCGTGCCCGCCGACGAGCTGGCGCGGGCGCTGCCGGCGACGTGCCGCGAGGCCGCGTGCATCCGCGACGTGGCCGCGAAGACCGGCGCGCGCTTCGTCGTGCGTCCCGGGCTGGTCCACCGCGATCGCGTGTTCACGGTCGAGCTCGACCTGCTGCGCGGCGACACCGGCGAGAGCGTCGCGACCAGCCGCGACGAGTGTGACATCTGCGGCCGGCAGGAGGTCGCGGCCGTCGCCAGCGATCAGGCGTCGCTGCTGCGCGACAAGATCGACGCCCTCGCGGCGCCCCCGACCCTGCTGCGGGTCGACTCCGCGCCGGCCGGCGCCACCGTGTGGGTCGATGGCGAGCGCGTCGGCCAGACCCCGCTCGTGCGCGAGGTCCTCGCGGGCGAGCACGTCGTGCGGATCGAGCACGCCGGGTACGCCTCGGAGCAGCGGCGGCTCGACGCGACCTCCGGTCTCGAGCACGAGCTGAACCTCGCGCTGGTCGCCCTCCCGCCCGACGCAGGCGCATCGACCAAGCCGAGCAAGCTGGTGGTCGGCGGCGCGGTGACCCTCGCCGTCGGGGCGGTCGCGACGATCGGCGGTGCAGTGCTGCTCGCGATCGACGAGCGCCAGTACCAGCGCCGGTGCAGCGGCGACGATGTCGACGTCAACGGCACGTGCCGCTTCAGCTACGACACGCTGACCGCCGGCGCCGTGCTCACCGGCGCCGGCTTGGTCGCGGTCGGAGCGGGCATGGGGATGATCATCGTCGGCAAGCGCCGCGACCCACGACTGCAGGCCGGGCTCACGCCCCGGGGACTGGTGCTGCATGGCCGCTTCTGATCGCATGCGCGGCCTGGTGCTCGTCTACGTCGGCCTCGGCGGCGGATGCCTGCAGCCGACGCCCGGCTTCATCGAGGGCGACGGCGGCACCTCCAGCGGCGGGACCCCGACGGCGACCCTGGACCCCACCGACGCCGGCTCGGAGGGGAGCTGCGGCGCGCCGCTGCTGCAGTGCGGTCCGCTGTGCATCGACCCCAGCACCGACGAAGATCACTGCGGAGGCTGCGACGGGACCTGCGCCCCGGGCGAGGCCTGCATCGACGGGGGCTGCGAGGTCGCGTGTCCGCAGGGCACGTTGGTCTGCGGCATCGAGTGCGTCGACGTCGGCACCAACGAGGACCACTGCGGCGACTGCTCGTCCCCGTGCGACTCCGCCGCGGTCTGCGAGGCGGGCGAGTGCGGCGCAGGGTGTCCGCAGGGCGCGACCGACTGCGACGGGACCTGCGTCGACACGCAGAGCGACGACACCCACTGCGGCGACTGTGCGACCGCGTGCGGGCTCGGTCAGGACTGCATCGACGGCGATTGCGTCTGCGATCGCGGCACCGCGTGCGGCACCGCGTGTGCGGACCTCGAGATCGACCGGGACCACTGCGGCGACTGCGACACCCCGTGCAGCCCGTCCCAGGTCTGCGTCGCCGGCGAGTGCACGTGCGCCGCGGACGAAGCGGTCTGCGGGGGCGCGTGCGTCGACACGCAGTCCGATCCGGACCACTGCGGCCAGTGCGACGACCCGTGCGGCGGCAACCTCTTGTGTGCGCTCGGCGAGTGCGTCGCGTCGTGCCCCAACCCGCTGTCGGAGTGCGACGGCGCGTGCGTCAACCTGTCGAACGACGAGGACTTCTGCGGCGACTGCACGACCACGTGCGGGCCCCAGCAGACCTGCACCACCGGCGCGTGCGAGTGCGGCGGCAACGACACCGCGTGCGGCACGGACTGCGTCAAGCTCAACACCGACGAGGCCAACTGCGGCGAGTGCGGGCTGACCTGCGCCGCCGAGCAGCACTGCACCGGCGGCGAGTGCAGCTGCATGGGCGCGAACAAGGCCTGCGGCGACGCGTGCGTCGACACCAAGAACGACCCGCTGAACTGCGGCAACTGCGACACCCCGTGCGCGCCGGGTCAACAGTGCGAGCTCGGCGACTGCGTCTGCCCGGGCGCCACCACGCTGTGCGACGGCGACTGCGTCAACACGCTCGCCGATCCGCTGCACTGCGGCGACTGCGACGTGCCCTGCGGCGGCGGCGAGACGTGCGTCAACGGCAACTGCCAGTAGCGGCCGCGATCACTCGCCGAGCTTCGCGATGACCTTGTCGAGCCGCGCCTGCGCCGTGGCGTCGCCCAGCGCGACCGCCTTCGCGTAGGCGTCGCGGGCCTCGGGGTAGCGATGCACCTTGTAGTAGGCGTCGCCGAGTCGCACGCGGTACGCGGCGTTCGTCGGCGCCGCGGCGACGGCCTTGGCGGCGTACTGCGCCGCCTTGCCGTACGACCCGCGATCGAAGTGGACGTCGCTGATCCCGATGAGCGCCCTCGGGTTGCGCCGATCGAGGCCGATCGCCCGCTCGAAGGCCGCCTCCGCCGCATCGGTGCGCCCGGCTTTGAGCGCCTCTTCGCCCGCGGCGCACTCCTGGGCGGCGCGCTTGGGGTCGCGCTCCACCACCGTCGCCTCCTCGGGCGCGGGGACCTCGACGTCCGCAGGCGCGACGGTGGGCGCGACCGGTGCGGCCGCCGACGGGACGACGGGCGCTGGCGCCGACGCGACCACCTCGGGCTGGATCGCCTCGGTGTCGCCGAGCAACCGCTCGATCCGCTGTGCCGTCGACGACGCGCGGCGCTCGCTGCCCCCGCCGAGTCGCCGCGCAGCCGTGGCCCGCGCGGTGGGATCGCTCTGCGCGAGCACGGCCAGCGGATCGGCCGCGACCAGCTCGGCCTCGGTGAACTCGCCCTTGCTCGCCTTGTCGCGGAGGTTCGCGAGCTCGCCGGGCGTGAGGGTGATCCGCGCCGACACCACGGGGGGAACCGGCGCGAACAGCTGCGCCTGCGCGTAGTAGTCGATCGCGAACGGCCGCCCACCCTCGGCGTCCCAGTACTCGTCGCCCAACCGGACGAGCGTCGCCGCGAACTCGTGGCGCAGCGCGGTGCCGCGCTCGATCGCACCGTCGATGCCCTCGCGATCGAGGCCCTCGAGCTCGAGCACGCGCGTGTACGCGGTCGGCTCGGCGGGGGCGTCCGAGGGCGGATACACGAAGTTCGCCTTGGCTGCCGCGGCGCGGGCCGAGATGACCATCTCCTCCACGCGGCCACCGTCGTGGGGCGCGCTGTCCGAGCGCCACCACGCGGCGCCGACCGCCAGAGCCCCGGCGAGGGTGCCGACGGCGAGCGCGGGGAACAGCCACGCGCGGCGACGTGCCGGGCGCACGCGACCGCCCGCGCGCAGGCCCGCCTCGAGCTCGGCACGGCGCGCAGGATCCATGCGCGGCAGCGGGAGATCGTCCCACGTGGTGTAGACGCGCGCGTCGAGCTGCGCCTCGACCAGCGCCACCTCGAACTCGCGCATGTCCTGGTAGCGCGCCGCGGGGTTCTTCTCGAGGCAGCGCAGGATCACGCGCTCGAGCGCCGGAGGGATCGCTCGCTCGGTCCGCGTCGACGGCCGGGGCGCCGGCCGCTCGAGCTGCGCCAGCAACACCGCGCGGGGATCGGCGTCGTCGAACGGCGGCTGCCCGGTCAGGAGCTCGAAGGCGGTGCACCCGACCGCGTAGATGTCGACGCGGTGATCGAAGCCCTCGCCGAGCACGAGCTCGGGCGCCATGTACCAGGGCGTCCCCGCGGTGGACATCGCCCCGTCGTCGACGCCGAGCATCGTCACCAGCCCGAAGTCGAGGATCTTGACGAAGTCGGCGCGGCCGTCCTTCGCCGTCAGCATCACGTTGTCGGGCTTGAGATCGCGGTGGATGATCCCCGTGTCGTGCGCCGCGGCGAGGCCTCGACACATCTGCCGCAGCACCACGAACAGCCGATCGATCGCGAGCGTGCCGACGAAGTCGGACAGCCGGGCCCCCGCGAGCAGCTCCATGGTGAAGAACAACCGGCCGTCGGGCAGCGCGCCGAAGTCGAAGACCTGGACGATGTGATCCGAGCCGATGCGGGTGGCGGAGCGGGCCTCCTCGCGGAACTGCTGCGCGAGGTCCTGGCGATCGGAGTACTCGGGGCGGAGCACCTTGAGCGCGACGTGGCGATCGAGCTCCTCGTGGACCGCCTCGTACACGACGCCCATGCCGCCGTCCGCGATCCACCGCAGGATGCGGCAGCGCGACTCGGGGATCACGAGACCGGGGTGCAGCTCGAACCTCGCGCCGCGTCGGCCCTCGGAGAGCTCACGCGACCGCGGCGTGGTGGCGTCGGCCGTCGGCCGCGTGGTCGAGCCGACCAAGGGCGGGCGCGCGACGGGCGGCGCCGGGCCGACGGCCGGATCCATCAGCGTCGCGGCGCGCGGGCGGATGGCGGGCGGCATCGCCTAGGGATGATACGGCCGCGGCACCGCGATCGCGACCGTCGGGCCGCGGCACCGTCGCCTCCGACGGGGAGGCGGGGCGATTCGGACCGGATCACCACTTCTTGTGGAAGTCGAGGTAGGCGCGCAGGCCCAGACCGAGCACGATCGCCTGGGCGAACGCACCGTCGGTGCGGACGCGCCCCTCGTACTCGAGGCCGAGCGCGACGCCGAGCACCTTCAGCGGGCGGAATTCGTAGCCGACCCCGAGCAGACCGCCGACCCCGGGGCGACGGATCCGACCGCGCGCGGGGGCGTGGCTCGTCGCGCCGAGTCCGAGCTTCATGAACAGGCCGCGGTGGACGAACCCCTGCATCACGATGTCGGCGACGCCGGCGGTCCCCTTCAACACGTCCTGGTGCCCGGTGATCCCGCCCGAGATGCCCAGCGTGATCCGATCGCTGAGTCCGCCGCCGATCTCGAAGCGGTAGCTGACCTGGGGGATGAAGCTGTCGAACTGCGCCGTCATGCCCGTCGTCAGCGCGCTGCCGATGTAGAACCCCTTGCGCTTGGGCGTGCGCTGGAAGTCCTCGAGGTGGTGCCGCTCGTCGAACTTCTGCCGCCGCGCGGCCCGTCGCTGCTCGGCGGTGCTCGGGCCGTCGCCGGCGAGCTGCAGGCCCGGCGCCTGGGCGGCCGCGAGCGAAGGGACGGTGAACGATGCGGAGAACGACGCGAAGACGAGTCCAAGGGCCAAGCGCTGCATTGCGACCGCCCGAACGCCGGCGGGCGCGCGCGCCTTACAGCGGCCCGTCAGTCGTCGTCGATCGGCCGCGAATCCAGCTCGCCGAGGGTCCCCGCGCGCAGCTGCGGAGCGATGCCCATCGCTTCGATCGCGGCGCGCATGGCCGCCTTGCCGCGGTGCAGGCGGCTCTTCACCGTCCCGACGGCGATCTCCAGCGCGGCGGCAATCTCGGGGATCTTGCGGTCCTGCCAGAAGTACAGCTCGATCACCTCGCGGTACTCGGGTGCGAGGGGCAGGAGCGCGTCGAGGAACACGCGCTGCTGATCCAACCGAGCGAGCACACCGGTGGGCGAGGTGCGGATGTCGACGAGGTCGACCTGCGAGTGCGGGACCTCGTGGCCCCGCGGCCGCTTGCGCTCGAGGTGCTTGAGCAGCTGCTTGCGCGCGATACCCATGAGATAGGCGCGCAGGCTCGCGTCATCACGCAGGCGATCCCGGAATTCGACGCACGCCTCGAAGGTGCGCTGGGTGAGATCCTCGACGTCGGCGCCGCGGACATGGGCGTCGAAGTAGCGGAACACGGCGGCGAAGTGCCGCCGTAGCAGGACGTTGGCCGCGGCCGTGTCGCCCGCGCGCCACCGCTGCAACAGCTCGACGTCACTCGGCTCGGAGCTCACCCGAGCAGATTACCCCACCGTCCGCGGCGGCGTCCGGCGAATCACGGCACGCCGTCGATGCGCACGCCCCCGGCGCCACCGACCTCGATCTTCGACTTGCCGGTGCCGACCTCGATCTTGCCGCCGTGGATGTCGACGTGCTGCCCATCACCGTCGACCTTCACGTGGCCGCCCTTGCGGGCGTCGACCTCGACGCGACCGGCCCCGCCGCCGTCGACGACGGTGTGGCTGGGCTTCGGCGTCGGCGTCGGCGTCGGCCTCGTCTTCACCTCGACCGTCCCACCGGGGCCGTCCACAGTCACGCCGCGCGGCTCGACCGTCACCTGATCGCCGCCCTGGCGCACCTGCACGGCGCCTTCGCGCCCCGAGACCTGCACGCCGCCAGCGGCGGTCTTCACCGTCGCGCCGCCGCCCTGCACGGAGGTGCCATCGGCCCCGACCTTCACCGACGCGCCGTCGGGACCCGCGGCCTGCACGGCCGCTGGCGCGACTCCGGCCGCGCTGCCCGCGTTGGCCTCCACGCGGTCGCATCCGTACAGCGCAATCGCTGCGATCGAGGCAAGAACGGCTCGGTAGTCCATCGATTCGGCTCCCTGTCGCGCCCCGGTCATCGGGGTTCGAGGTCGGGTCCGACGGGCGGGTCGAAAGGTTCCCGGCGATTTCCTGGAACGGCGCGCGGGCGTGGACGGACCCACGGATGTCGATGTCCACGCATCCCGCTACGCTTCCGTCCACGGTGGATCGCGCGCCCTCGGCCGGACTCGACGCCGCGATCCGCGACCCGCCGCTCGATCTACGCGAGCGACTCGCCCTCGCGGCGCTCGAGCGCCGCATGCTCGGCAGTGCCGCCGAGCTGCCCGTCGTCGCCGGGCGCTACGAACTGCGCGACGAGATCGGGGCCGGCGGCATGGGCGTCGTACGGCGCGCCTACGATCGCGAGCTGCGGCGTGTCGTCGCGATGAAGTTCCTCCGCCTCGGGCGCAGCGGCGCCGCGGCCGACGAGGGGCGACTGGTCGCCGAGGCCCAGGCGCTCGCGCGGCTCTCCCACCCCAACGTCGTCGCAGTCTTCGACGTGCGCGCCGACGACGACGCGTGCTGGGTGGCGATGGAGTACATCCGCGGCACCGACGTGCCGCGCTGGCTCGCGCACATGCAGCCCGAGCCGCACGAGATCGTCGCGGCCTTCGTGCAGGCCGCGTCTGGGCTGGCGGCCGCGCATGCCGCCGGACTCGTGCACCGCGACGTCAAGCCGTCGAACATCATGATCGGCGACGATGGTCGCGTGCGCGTGGTGGATTTCGGCCTCGCGCGGAGCGTGCTGGCGCCCGGCCGCGCCGCGCCGATCGAACGCGTTGGCGTTCCGACCGCACCCGGGGACGATCGCACGCCGCTGGGCTGCGTGGTGGGTACGCCCGGGTACACCGCGCCCGAACTCCTCGCGGGTGGCCCGGCCAGCCCGGCCTCGGATCAGTTCTCGTGGTGCGTTGCGCTGTTCGAGGCGCTGGCCCGGCGACGCCCCTACGAGCCCGCGGCGCTGCTGGGCGCAGGCCGCGGCGGGCGATTGCCACGGGCGGGCGCCGCAGAGCTCCCGATCGCCCGCGAGTTGCAGCGGATCCTCGCGCGTGGCCTCGCGGCGCGCCCCGAGCAGCGCTGGCCGTCGATGCGGGCCCTCGTCGCGGCGATCGAGTCGGCGCAGCCCCGCCGACGATGGCGGCGAACCGCGGCCGGCCTGCTGGCCACGGTCGCGGGGCTCGGCCTCGCGTTGCGGTCGTCGGCGACCCCGACGTCACCGGCATGCGACGGCGGGCAGACGCCGTGGACCGTCGCGCGGCGCGACGCACTGATGGCCGCGTTCGCCGCGACCGACGAGCCCTATGCGCGGGAGGCCGCCGACCACGCTGCGGCCCGGCTCGAGCGCTGGGCGCTGGACTACGCCGATGCCCGCGCGACGCTCTGCCGGCCAGGACGCGCTGCGAAGGCGAACCACGTCGCGGTCGCGGGCGCATGCCTCGATCGCGCAGCGCTGGAGGTCGATGCCCTCGTCGAGCTGCTCGTCGAGGCCGACGCGACCGCGGTGCAGCGCTCGGCCGGGGCGCTGGGATCGATCCACGATCCGGACGAGTGCCTCCGACCGACGCAGCCGACCGCCGCCGATCGCATGGACGCCGCGACGCGCACGCGGCTCGAGACCGAGCTGGCGCAGGCCGCCGCGCGCACGCGGGCGGGCCGACCGGACCTCGCCGAGCCGCGGCTCGCGGCCCTGATCGTCGAAGCCGCGCGCGACGATGCGACCGACCTCGTCGCGCGCGCCCACTTCCACCGCGGCGTCGCCCTGCGCGATCTGTGGCGCGAGGACCAGGCCCACACCGCGCTGTCCGACGCCTACTTCGAGGCGCTGCGGATCGACGACGTACCCCTGGCAATCCGCGCCCTCGTAGTGCTGGTGCTCGTCGACGGCGACCGACTCGGGCGCGTCGACGATGCGCAGCAGTGGGCCCGCCACGCGCACGCGCTCCTCGACGCCAACGCGCTCGGGCCGGAGATCGAGGCCCAGCTGCTGCACGCGGAGGCCGCCGCGGCCGTCGGGCGCGGCGAGTACGAGCTCGCGGTCGCGGCGGCCGAGGCCGCGATCTCGCGGCAGGCCGAGGCCCCGCGCCCCGATCCCCTGAACCTCGCGTGGTCGTTGCACACGCTCGGCAACGCGCGTCACGAGCTCGAGCAGTTCGCGCTCGCCCGCGACGCCCATGCGCGGGCGCGCGAGCTGGCGATCGAGGTGATCGGCGACGCGCACCCGGACATCGCGCTCATCGACAGCGGGCTGGCCGGCGACCTGCTGCGGCTCGGGCAGGTCGCCGAGGCGTTGGCGACGTACACGCGCGTGCTCGCCCACCGCGAACGCGAGGGGCGAGACCCTGCGGTGGCGCAGGCGCACAACAACCTCGCGGTCACGTACGAGACGATGGGCCGACTCGACGACGCCGCCCGCCACTACGAACGAGCCGTCGCGCTCTACGAGCGCTCGGGCGCTCGGGCGCGCCCCAACGCCGCAGCGACCCACTACAACCTCGGGCACGTGGACTACCGGCGCGGCCGCACCATCGACGCCGCCGTGCACTTCCGCCGCGCGCTCGAGCTGCGCGAGGCGTTGTTCCCACCCGAGCACCCGAGCATCGCCGCGACCATGAGCGCGCTGGCGGTCGCGCTCGAGGACGACCGCCGGTTCGACGAGGCCCAGGCGCTGCACCTCGCGGTGCTGCAGCTGCGCGAGCGCGTGGACCCCTCGCGCCTCGAGGTCGGGCATGCGCTGTACAACCTCGGCCTGCACGCCGACAAGCGCGGCGATCGAGCCGCGGCGATCGACTGGCTCGGCCGCGCGCGGGTGCACGCCGACGCCCACGCGCCCGTCGAGTTCCAGACCGAGGTCCGCGGCGAGCTCGGCCGGATCCTGGCCACGCCGACCCGATGAGCCCGCTGCCGCGTCGGCGTTACACGCGATCATCAACCGCCGGTGCCGTCGTCGCTGCCGCCACCACCGTGGTCATCGTCGCCGCCGGTGCCATCGTCGTCGCTCCCCGCGCTGCCGTGGTTGTCGTCACCGCCGGTGCCGTCGTCGTCGTGGCTGGCGCCGTGGTCCTCGCCGTCCTCGGTGTCCTCGTGCTCGACCTCGTCGTCCCAGTCGTCGCTGACCTCGGACTTCACGACCTCACCGGCCGCGGACAGATCGATCTCGTAGACCACGGCGTCGACGAGCACCTTGACCTCGAACACGCCGTCGTCGGCCTCGATCTCGAAGGCGTCGCCCTCGACGTGCGCCTCGGCGGCGGCGATGAGCCCGGCCCAGTCTGCGCCGGCGGCGAAGGCCGCGTTGGCGGCGTTGTCCTCGGTGTTGCCGGAGCTCGAGGCCTCGTTGCGGAGCACCGCGCCCGACTGCGGATCGATGTCGATCCGAACCTCGCCGGCGTCGCCGATCACCTCGATGCGGTAGGTCGGTGCGCCGTGCTCGACCTCGAGCTCGGCGTCGATCGCGACGCCCGCACCCTCGGTCTGCGCGGTGGCGATCGCCTCGGCGAGCGGGATGGTCGCGTCGGCGAGGCCCGCGGCGACCTGCTCGCGCAACGATTGGCTGTCTGCGGCGGTGTCGCACGCGGCCGCGAGCAAGGCGAGGGCGGCGGCGATGGGACGAAGGCTCGAGACGAGGGGGCGGTGGGCTTGGGTCATGGCAGGCTCCGTTGGGTTCACGGCCCCAGTGCCCGGTGGGCGTGGGCCGTTACACGGCGGCCTGTCGTGACGCGCTACTTGGCGCCCACGGCGGCGAGTCGACTGTCGGCGAGGCGATGCCCGAGGCGATCGGCCTTGCGGTACTGCGCCTCGGCCTCGGCGAGTCGACCGAGCTTGAAGTACGCGTCGCCGAGGGCGAGCCGACCCTTCGCGCTCGACGGCGCCACCGCCACGAGCCGTCGACCCCACGTCACCGCGTCGGCGAAGGCGCCGCGATCGAACGCGATGCGGGCCATCGCCGAGAGCGCCTCGAGGTTGCCGGGCTGCCGCGCGAGCACGTCGCGGTACGCCGAGACCGCGTCGCCGGTCCGGCCGGCGCGCCGCGAGTCGTTCGCCCGCGCGATCAACTCGGCGACGACGACGTCCGAGGTGGAGGCAGCCGCGACCGCCGTCGACGGGACCTCCTGCGGATCGATCGCGTCGTCCGCGTCGGGGACCAGCGCAGCGTCGCTCGGCGCGACGGGCTCGCCCGCACCGTGGGTCACCGCAGCGATCGGATCGACCGGCGGCGCGTCGACGATCGGCGCCGGCGGGCTCGGCCGCGGATCGCCGGAGGCCTCCGCGCGCGGGGGGCCAGGCGGCGGGGGTGGATCGATCGGCGTCGCGTCGGCCACCGGAACCGGCGGGGGAGCGTCGCCCGGGGCGGCGACCCACACCGCAGCGACGATCGCGACCGCGAGCAGCGCGACCCCGGCGATCACACCGCGACGACGCGGACGATCCGGCGACGCGGCGGGTCGGACCGCGAGCTCGTGGGACCCCGTGGAGGTCCGCGCCGCGCTGCCGATCGTCCGGAGCGGCGCGACGGCGGGCGCGACCTCGACCTCGCGCACCGGGACCACGGGATCGTTCGCACCGGGCGCGGGGAACACGATCGCCGGCGCGGACTCGGGCTGCGGCGCGGGCTCGACGGGCACGACCACCGGGTGCGCCGCGATCGGCTTCGCGGCGCCGCGCTCGCTCGTCGCCGCCGCCGCACCGCTGCGCTCGCTCGCTGGCCTCGCACCGCTGCGCTCGCTCGCTGCCCTCGCACCGCTGCGCTCGCTCACCGCCCTCGCACCGCTGCGCTCGCTCGCCGCACTCGCACCGCTGCGCTCGCTCGCCGCCCTCGCGATCGGAGGTGGCGGGGGAACGGGACGTGGGGCGCTGCGCTCGCTCGCGGTCGCGGCGACGCGCGGTGGACTCGGGGCGAGGTCGACGGGCGCCGCCGTCGTCGGACCCACCGCGATCGCGGTGCGCGGCGAGGCCGGGGACGCGGGCTTCGGCGAACCGACCCCCGGGGGTGGCGCGACGCTGCTGCGCGCGGGCGCGGCGAGGCCGGCCTCGCGCGTCGCGTTGGCCCACGCCTGCGAGAGCGCGTCGATGTCGGCGAAGCGCTCGTCGGCGTCCTTGGCGAGGCACTTCTCGATCACCCGCGAGAACGCGGCCGGCAGCGCGCTCGGGCCGGAGCGGGGCAGACGCGGCGGATCTTCGATCGCGTGACGTCGGCGCAGACGCACCGGATCGTCGTCGACCAGCGGCGGCTCGCCCGTGATCAAGTGGTAGGCGACGCAGCCGAGCAGGTAGACGTCCTCGGTGGCCGACGCCGGCAGCCCGAAGATCCGCTCGGGCGT
>LNFB01000354.1 GCA_001464385.1 Deltaproteobacteria bacterium Ga0077550
GCGCTGGTCGGGTCGGACGCGCTGGTCGGGTCGGACGCGCTGGTCGGATCGCTGGTTCCGGTCGGATCCGTCGCGGCGGTCGTGTCCGCGTTCGTGGTGCCGCCGTCGTCGCCGCCGCAGGCAGCGAGGAGGAGCGCAAGGGGAGTGATGAGGCAAGCAAGCTTGGTACGCATGGGAGTCCTTCGGTTCAGGTGGGGCGAAAAGATCGGTCAGGGGCCCCGAGGAAAGCCTGCGCGCACGGTCACGCCCAGGCCAACGCGGGACGGCGCAGGCTAGCGGCGAGCGCCGCAAAAGCCAAGTCCACGGCACTTCTCGCGGATTTGCGTCGTCGCGGGTCGCAACGCTTGCGGGCTGGATCACCGACGGAGCAGCCGGCGCCGTGGAATTCCGAACAGTTCGCCCGGCGCCCCGTCGCTCACGTCCGCGGCGCGGCCAACCGGGCACGCAACCACGTCCCGATCTGCTGCAGCTCCTCGGGGCAGACCTCGTGGCCCATCGGGTACTCGTGCCAGTCGCACGCCGTCCCCGGAGCCGCGGTGCGAACCAGCTCGCGGTGGCTCGCACGACCGGCCGCGATCGGCACGACGTCGTCGTAGATGCCGTGGCACGCGAGCACCGGCGTCGCGAGGTTCGCCGCGGACCTCGACGCCGCGAACGCGTCCGGCAACACCAGGTACCCCGACAGCGCGACGATCCCCGCGAGCGGCTCGTCGTGGCGCGCCGCGAAGTGCACCACCATCGCGGCGCCCTGGCTGAACCCCGCGAGCACGATCCGGCGGCTGTCGATCCCGCGCTCTCGCTCGCGGGCCACCAGCGCAGCGACGCGGCGCGCCGACGCCTCGATCTGCGCCGGATCCTCGCGATCGTCGTCGTCGAAGTCGAGCGAGCGGATGTCGTACCACGCGGGCATCACGAAGCCGCCGTTGATCGTGACCGGCAGCGGCGGCGCGTGGGGGAACACGAACCGCACGCCGCGGGTGCCGAGCATCGGCACCACCGGCTCGAAGTCGTGGCCGTCGGCGCCGAGTCCGTGCAACCAGATCACGCTCGCGTCCGCGGGTGCAACCGGCTCGACCTCGACGCACGGGAGGGTCTGCGACATGCCGCGAGGGTACCGGGCTTTGCCGCCGGCCGCGGCGGCGATCGTGCTAGAAACGGCCCGTGCGCAGAGTGGCGCTGTGGGTCGGGTCGGTGGTGGCCTCGATCGTGATGCTCTGGGTGGCGCGCGCGCAGTTCGGCGTGCAGCTCGTCCCCGACGACGTCGCGATCGTCGACGTGACCGCCCTCGTCGCCGCCTGCGTGCTGCACGTGCCCTACGCGGTGCTCCGCGCGCTTCGCCTGCAGGTCGGCCTCGATCCCCTCGTCGCCGCCGCGAGCCCCGGCGACCGCTTCGACAGGCGCGCGCTGCTCGGCTCGGGCTTCGTCTCGTTCCTCGTCCTGCTCGTGCTGCCGTTCAAGCTCGGCGAGGCGTCGCGGCCGATCCTCCTCGCGCGCGCCGAGCAGCCCGGGGTCGGTGTCGCCGAGGCGGTCGGCGTCGTCGGCCTCGAGCGCGTCATCGACGGCGTGCTGATCTGCGCGATGCTCTTCGGCGGCCTCGCCCTCGCCCACGCGGATCTCGTCGGCGCCCCCGAGCAGCTGGTCCTCGTGCAGCGCTTCGGCCAGTGGATGGGCGTGGTCTTCGTCGCGGCCCTCGCCTTCGCGCTGCTCGCGGCCCGGGATCCCGCGGCGTGGGGCGCCCGGATCGCGCGCTGGCTCGCATGGCAGCCGCGGCTCGCTTCGTGGGTGGGCGCGGTCGTCGAGCGCGTCGCCGAGTCCTTCGCGGCGCTCCTCGGGGCCCGGCGACTCGGCGTGCTCGTGGTGATCTCGCTCGCGTACTGGGCCGTCACCGTCGCCCAGCTCGGGGCGGTCGCGCGCGCCTGCGGGGTCGATCTCTCGTGGGCCGCGGCCGCCGCGACGGTCGCGATCATCGGCCTGTCGATCCAGCTCCCGGGCGGCCCCGCCCAGACCGGGACCTTCCAGGTCGGCGCGGGCGCTGCGATGGCCCTGTTCGTCCACGACGCCGACGCCCTCGAGGGGACGGCGCGCCTCGCCCACGCCGCCCACGTCCATGGCTTCGTCGCGACCATGTTCGCCCTGCCGCTGCTCGGCGCGGTCGCGATGGCGGTGCCGGGCCTCTGGCTGCTGGCGCGGGCCCGGGCCGCGCGCCTCGCCGCCGGTCGCGAGGGGCCCGCCCCGTAAGCTGGACCGGCCCCGCGGGTTCTAGTCCGGCGTTGCCCCCCGACACGGCCGGCGGGTATCCTGCGCCGCCCCCACGCCGACCCGGCCGGCCCGATCCGCCAGGAGTCCACCGTCGATGTTCGCCAACGCCTCGCTCCGCCACCCCCGTCTGTCCATGCTCGTGCTCGCGGCCGCCCTGGTCGCGGTGCCCGGCTGCAAGAAGAAGGGCAAGGGCACCGCCGGCCCGCAGCAGTCGCAGGAGGAGATCGAGAACAAGATCAAGGCCGCCAAGGTGACCGCCAAGGCCGCGAGCCTGGTCGACCTGGCGAACAAGGATCTCGAGTCGGGCCGCTACGTGTCGGCGTCGCGCCGCGCCCACGAGGCGCTCGAGGCCGACCCCAAGGACGCCGACGCGTACGCCGTCCTCGGCGCCGCGCTGTGGCGCGCCGGCGACTTCGCCGGCAGCACCGACGCCTACCGCAAGGGCGTCGAACTCAACCCGAAGAACTTCGGCGCGGTGCTCGGCCTGGCGCGCAACCTCCAGGCCGCCGGTCAGCACAAGGAGGCGGCCGACATGCAGGACGTCCTCATCACCGAGGACGCCAAGCAGGTCGACCCGCGCCTGACCAAGTTCTGGAGCTACTACTCGCTCGGCGACGCCGACAACGCGGTCAAGCAGCTCGACGAGATCTTCAAGCTGCTCCCCGCCGACGACGCGATGCTGCCGATGGTCCAGGCCTTCGCGGCGTTCGTGCGGCCGCTGGTCGGCAAGGGCCCGTTCTTCGTCGTCGAGGGCGCGACCGGCTCGTCGGACGCCAACCTCGCCCCGTCGGCCGGCCTCAAGTTCTCCGGCGCGACGATCGGCGGCGAGTTCGGCCAGGTCGTGTTCAACGAGGGCCGCGAGGAGTGCCTCATCGACACCGCGATGGCCGAGGCGCTCAAGCTCGCGCCGGTCGGGAAGCTGAAGCCGATCGACTCCCAGACCGAGGAGAACATCGTGCTCATCCCCGAGATCAAGTTCGGGGACCTCAAGATCAAGAACGTGCCCGCGATCGTGCGCTCGCTCGAGAGCTTCGCGCTCATCGGCGAGAAGCCGGCGGTGATGCTCGGGCGCCAGGCCCTCACCGCGGTCGGGTCGTTCTCGTTCGACTTCCCCAAGAAGTCCCTCGTCATCACCAAGGACGCGCCCACGGCCGCGCCCGAGGGCAGCACCGAGCTGCCGTTCGTGCTGCTCACCGTCCACGCGTTCCACTGGCCGGCGATCCCGATCAAGGTCAACGGCTCCGACTACGCGTTCTACGTCTACTTCGGCGGGCTCTACCCGTCGGGGCTCGCGGTCGCGAAGAAGGCGTTCTTGAAGAGCGGCTACCTGCCGCGCACGGTCGAGAACCCCGAGGACGCCGAGAACGGCATCAAGATGCGGCTCATCGAGAAGCTGATGATCGGCGACAAGCCGGTCTCGGCGGTGGGCTCGCACGTGCTGGTGAACACGCCGGCCGACCCCGGCCTGGGCAACGTGCTGTCGAGCACCGGCTTCGAGCTCGGGGGCTACTTGAACACCGGGCTGATGTCGAACTGGAAGATCACCTACGCGTTCGGCAAGGGCCGCGTCTACATCGACACCGACGGTTGAGCGGCGGCCCGGTTGAGCCTAACGTCGGTCGTGATGCCGCGCCCGCGCCCACGATCGACCCCGGTGCTCCTCGCCCTGACCGTCGCCTGCGGTGACGCGGGGTCCGGCGACGAAGGGAGCACGGGGGCGACCGAGTCCGCGAGCGACCCGAGCGCGAGCGACCCGAGCGCGAGCGACCCGAGCGCGAGCGACCCGAGCGCGAGCGACCCGAGCGCGACGGACCCGAGCGCGAGCGACTCGGACCCCGACTCGACCGGCGGCGATCCGAATGACGCCGACGCGATGTGCGAGCGCTGGCTGGCCGATCGTGCCGACATGACCGAGGGCGTGTGGACCGGCGATCTCGCCGCGTGCGACCCGGGCGACATCGACGAGCTGGGCCGCACCAACGCGCTGCGCATCCTCAACCTGTATCGCTGGCTCGCCGACCTGCCGCCCATCACCCACGACGCGACGCTCGACACCAAGGGGCAGTCGTGCGCGCTGATGATGACGGCCAACGGGACGCTGTCGCACACGCCCCCGCCGGAGTGGACCTGCTACTCCGCCGAGGGGGCCGAGGCGGCGGGCAGCAGCAACATCGCGACCGGCCCCGCGGTCGCGTCGATCGATCTCTACATGATGGATCCCGGCAACCCCACCACGATCGGGCACCGCCGCTGGATCCTCTCGAACTCGATCGGGCCGACCGGCATCGGCTCGACCGACTCGTTCTCGTGCCTGTGGACGCTCGGCGGCAGCGGGGCCGTGGGCGCGCCGTGGATCGCCTATCCGCCGCCGGGGCCGTTCCCGCTGGCGGCGACGACGATCGGCTTCTCGACCCTCGACGAGACCGGCTGGTCGCTGCAGAGCGACACGATCGATCTGAGCGCCGCGTCGGTCGAGGTCACGAAGGACGGCATGGTGCTCCCGATGACGATCACCGTGCTCGGCGGTGGCTACGGCAGCGCGTTCGGGATCTCGATGATCCCCGCGGGCTGGCAGGTCGGGGTCGGGGCGTACCACGTCACCGTCTCGGGGACGTCCGAGCCGATCGAGTACGACGTCGAGATCGTGAACTGCGGCGTCGGCTGACGCGACTCACTCGAACGCACTCATGACGTCGCTCCACGTGACGTCGTAGGCGAGGCTCAGCACGAGCAGCGACAGGCCGAGGAACAGCAGCACGACGAGGATCCACGTGCCGAAGTGCGAGGACACGCGCGACTCGATCTCGCCCATGCGCGACGGATCGTCGGCGAGCCGGCCGGAGAACGACTGACTGTCGGCCGGCTCGGCGCCGGGGCGGCCGACCGGGCCGAAGTCGACGAAGGAGGGCGCCGACGCGGGCGGAGCGGCGGGCCGAACCGCGGCGATCGGCGGCGCGGCGGGGACCGGCAGCTCGAGGGGTGGTGCGACGAGCGGCGGGGGCGGAGGGGCGGGCCGCGGGGGCGGGGCCATGGGGCGCGGCGGCGCGGCCACCTGCGGAGCCACGGCGATTGGCGGCGCGGACGTGGGCTCTTCGATCGGCGACACCGACAGCGACGCGGGGGCCGGGACCCGGCGGAGCTCCTCGTCGCCGAACAGGCCCGAGGCGATCGTCGGCGCCGACGCGATGCTCGGGATCGCGATCGGCGTCTCGCCCGTCGGCGCACGCGTGGTCCCGACGAGCGTGGGCTGCGACGCCGGGCGCCCCACGAGCTGGAAGTCGGTCTCGCCGATGCGGAAGCGATCGCCATCCGCGAGGGCGTGTCGACGCACGCGCTGACCGCCGACGAACACGCCCGCGTGGCTCTCCTCGTCGACGAGGACCCAGCCGCCGGCCTCGGGGAGGAGCCGCGCGTGCACGCGCGAGGCGGATTGCTCGAGCAGCACGACGTCGCAATCCTCGGCGCGGCCGATCGTGACCGGCGTGCCGGTGAGCTCGAAGACCTGCTCGCCGCGGCCGATGATCGGCGAGCGGATCCGCAGGATCGGGTGTGCAGCGAAGGCTCCGGGCACGGCGGCCGCAATGTAGCAGGTCGGCGCGGCCCCGACGAACGCCCTCGCCCGGGGTGGAGTCGGCCCGCGTCGGGCCATCCGGCGCGTGGTTCAAGTGCGCGTCCGGCCCGACCGATGGGTGTGGGGGACCTCCATGTCGAGCTCGGATCCATCGCGCACCGTCGGCGACCGGCAGCACCTGCGGCTGGTCGACGAGACCGGCGCGATCGAGGTCGTGTTGGCCTGTGCGAGCGCCGACGTCGAGGCGATCCGTGAGGCGTTCGAGCGCCTCGAGCTCCACACCGGCGACGCGCGGGTGCTCGGCGGCATGGAGCGCGCCGCCGACGAGCTGCGCAACGCGGTCACCTGCAGCCTCCAGCCGACGCTCTTCGTGCTGTGCCGCACCGGCGCGCTCGAGCCCGCGGCAGCCCGGCGCGCGGTGGAGTGCTTCGGCATCAAGCGCCCGTTCAGCCACCGACTGCTCGTGGCCGAGTTCGACGCGCGACGACCGGCGGGGTGGATGAACGCGGTGCGCCGATCGTTCGTGTCGATGCGCGAGGCGCAGGCGCTGATCAACGGCCCCATCGAGGGCATGCTCGACAGCGGCGATCGCAACGCCGTGCGCGGCGAGACCCGCGTCACTCCGCCGCCGACGTCGGTGCCGCTGGCGAAGCGGCCGCTCGTCATGTTCGGCCGCAGCGAGCCGGCGCAGGGCGAGGGTGACGAGGATCCGAAGTCGTGGTGGCGCGACGAGGTCGGTCCGATCCCCGCGCACGTGCGGGCGCCGGGGGCCCGCCGACACCTCGCGGTGGTCGATCCGCGCGAGACCGCCGATGACGGAGGCGCGAGCATCAGCGACGCGGTGCTCGTCCACGAGCCCGGCGAGGTCGTCCAGGCCGCCCGGTCCGACTCGCACGACGCACCGCCCCAGGATCGTGCGCCGACCCGCGTCGCGCGGATCGTCGCGGTCGCGATCGTCGCCTTGGTGGTGCTCGGCTTCGCCGTCGCCCCCGTGCTCGGTGCGTCCCACCAGCCGTCGCCCTCACCACCCGAGCCACCGAGCCCGCCCGCAGCACCCGACGCGGGCGGCCCCGTGCCATCCGCCGCGGCGCCGAGGCCCGCGCCGCCGAGCGCACCGGAACCCGCCGCCCCGGCGGTGTCGGCGATGGTGGAGAGATCGGCCTCGACTCCGCCGCTGTCGGCCCTCGATCGCGCGGTGGCCGAGGGTCGCCTCGGTCGCCTCGACGGCCTCTACGTCGTCGAGGGCCCGGACCGCGCGATGGACTGGTACGGGGCGGCCAACACGTGCCGCGCGCGGAGCATCGACGGCGCCCGCGGATTTCGACTGCCATCGATCGACGAGCTGCGTTGGCTGCGACGCCGCGGCCTCGTCAGCGGCGGTCGCGATCAGTGGTCGGGGACCCGCGTCTTCGGTCGCCCCCGGGAGAACTGGGTGCTCGTCACCAAGGGCGGGCTCTCGGCGGTCGACAAGGACGAGAGCGCGGCGTACGTCGTGTGCGTCCGCGGCCACTGACGGCCGTCGGGCTCACGCGGCCTGGGCGAGCGCCCCGGTGGCAGCCTCGAGCAGCGTCGCCGGGTCGAGCCCGAGTGCGTAGATCGCCTGCAGGTCGCCGTCGTTCAGCGGCCGCGCGGGTCGGCCCGCGCCGAGGTGCGCGGCGAGGCGATCGGCGACCGCGACCGCGTGACCGATCTGCGAGTAGCCGTCGCCGTCGGGCCCGAAGCCCGAGTACTTGTGGTGCCGCCGAACGGCCTCCACCGCGAGCGCCGAGAGCTTCCACTTGGTGACCATGTGCGCGCCCAGGGTGGTGTGGGCGACGTCGAACACGGCGGCGCACTCGCTGGGATCGAGCCCGGCGAGCGCGGCATGGTTGCCCAGCGATTGCAGCGCGAGGCGACCGATGTCGTGGAGCAGCCCGCACACGAAGGCCTGATCGGGATCGAAGCCGACGAGCTTGCACACCATCCGCGACAGGTGGCCCACCGCGATCGCATGATCCCGCTCGGTGCGGGCGGCGACCTCGTCCTTGCCGCGGAAGACGTGGCACTCCATCACCGATTGGTAGAGGAGATCTCGCACTGCCCCGGCGCCGAGCAGCGACAGGGCGAGCCCGACGCTGCGCACGGGGTGTCCCGCGTACGCGCTCGAGGCCGCGACCGTGAGCATGCGCGCCGCGAGCACCCCATCGCGTCCGATGACGCGATCGAGCCGGTTCATCGGCGTCCGCGGATCGTTCGCCAGCTGCAGGGCCTCGCTGGCGGTCTCTGGCAGCATCGGGAGCTTCATGCCCGGCGACTGGGCGGCTTGCAGCAGCGCCTCGGCCGCGGCCCGGATGCGGGCGATCCGGGCGCCATCGGGCCGCGCATCGTCCTCCGAGATCACGAAGGTCTTCGCGTCGTCGACGATCCGCGCGCGGCGCTCACGGGGGTCCATGCGTCCCGGGATTTCGACCGGGACGCGGGAAGCCTTGAGGCCGGATCCCCCGAAGAACGCCGCCTGAGAACGCAGTTAGACGCGCGCGTCGGCGATGGCCAACGCCTGATCGAGCGCTGCGATCGCGTCGTCGATCGCGGCGTCGTCGATGATGAGCGGTGGCGCGATCACGAGGTGCGACACCCAGCCCATGCAGAAGACCCCGAGCTCCATGAGCTTGGCGGTGACCGCGTCGACGACCAACGGCTTGCGCGCGACCTTGTCCTGCGGCGTGTTGAACGGCTCGCGCGTGGCGCGGTCGCGGACCAGCTCGAGGGCCCAGAACATGCCGATGCCGCGGACCTCGCCGACCGACGGGTGCTTGGCCGCCAGCTCGCGCAGGCGTGCTCCGAGCTGCTCGCCGACGGTGCGCGCGCGCTGGATCAGATCGAGCCGCTTGTACTCGGCGATCGCCGCGATCGCGGGCGCGAGCGTGAGCGGGTGGGCCTCGTAGGTGTGGCCGCACGCAAAGAAGTGATCGTCGAAATGATCCGCGATCGTGCGACTGGTGGCACATACGCCGAGCGGCGCCATCGCGTTGGTGATGCCCTTCGCCGTCACGAGGATGTCGGGCGTGACGTCCCAGTGATCGACGGCGAACCACTGTCCGGTGCGGCCCCAGCCGGTCATCACCTCGTCGGCGATGAGCAGCACGCCGCGTTGCTTGCACAGGGCGGCGAGGCGCGGCAGGTACTCGGGCGGCGGGACGAGCACGCCGTTGGTGCCGACGACCGGCTCGACGATCACCGCAGCGATGTCGTTCTCGTGATCGATCATGTACGCCAGGTAGTCGGCGCACGCGGTGCCGCACTCGGGGTACGTGCGACCCAGCGGGCAGCGGTAGCAGTTCACCTCGGGGCCGTGGAGCACCCACGGCATGGTCCCGACCGGCTCGGTGGCCCAGCGTCGCCAGTCACCCGTGGCCGCCATCGAGCCCGCGGTCGAGCCGTGGTAGCTGGTGTAGCGGGCGAGGATCTTGTTCTTGCCCGTGTACAGCCGGGCGATGCGCATCGCGGTCTCGTTGGCCTCGGTGCCCGAGGTCGCGAAGAAGAACTTGTCGATGCCACGGGGCATCACGTCGAGCAGCGCCACCGAGAGATCGGCACGGACATCGCACGCGAACGCGGGGCCGATGAACGCGAGCTTCTGCGCCTGCTCGCAGATCGCGTCGGCGACGGCCTGGTTCTGGTGGCCGAGGTTGCTGCACACCAGCTGCGACGACAGATCGAGGTAGCGCTTGCCGGAGGCGTCCCAGAAGTGGCAGCCCTCGGCGCGGGTGACGTGCAGGGGCGCCCAGCCCTTCTGGTAGCGCCAGGTGCCGTAGGTGTGACGGGCGGTCAGTTGGGTGACGTCGCGTTCCATGTCTTCTCTCCCTTGGCCGCGCCTCGGCGCGGCAGTTTCTTGGCCGCGCCACGACGCGGCGATTTCGTGGCCGCGCGTCAGCGCGGCGAGCTCCGCGGTGATCCCATGAGCGCGACGTAGACCGCCGCGGCGAGGGCGAACCCGATGAACCAGGTGTATGCGTACAGCGTGTCGAAGATGGCGGGGACGCCATCGACGACGCCGACGGCGTGCAGGAAACCGGGGAGGTTCGGCAGGATGCCGACGACCAGCGCGACGACGGCGCTGCGGTTCCACCCGCGGTCGTACTCGTAGATTCCGCCGCGGCGGTAGAGGTCGTCGACGACGAGCACCCGCTTGCGCACGATCCAGTAGTCGGCGACGAGGATGCCGCCGACAGGTCCCAGCAGCGCGCCGTAGCCGTTGAGCCAGCCGAACACGTAGTTGTTGGTCAGCTTCCACGGCATGATCGCGAAGCCGATCGCGGCGGTGATGTAGCCGCCGAGCCGGTACGTGATCTTCGACGGGGCGAGGTTGGCGAAGTCGTTGGCCGGCGAGACCACGTTGGCGGCGATGTTGGTGGACAGCGTCGCGATGGCGAGGCCCAGCAGGCCCAGCGCCACCACCACCGGCGACGAGAAGCTGGCGATGAGCGTGTTGGGGTCCCACGTCCCGGTCGCGCTCGAGACCGCGGCGCCGATGAACGAGAAGTACGTCATCGTCGTCGGCAGGCCGATCGTCTGGCCGAGGATCTGGTCGCGTTGGCTGCGGACGTAGCGGGAGAAATCCGGGATGTTGAGCGCCAGCGTCGCCCAGAAGCCGACCATGGCGGTGAGGAACGGCCAGAACGTCGACCACCACGCCGCGCCCTGCAGGCCGGGCCGCGACAGCAACTCGCCGCCGCCATGGGTCGTCCACGCCCACACCAAGAGCGCCGTGCCGCCGGCGAGCAGCACCGGCGCGGCGAGGGCCTCGAGCCACTTGATCGACTCCATGCCGCGCGCGATGAAGTAGACGTTGATCGCCCAGAACGCGGTGAAGCACGAAAGCTCGAGGCCGTTGATGCCGAGCACGGGCAGCGGCGCGCCGCCGGTGATGCCCATCGCGCCGAGGATCGCGTAGATCGACCCGCCGCCGATCCACGTCTGGATGCCGAACCACCCGCAGGCGACCAGCGCACGCGCGACCGCGGCGAGGTTGGCCCCGCGCACGCCGAACGAGGCCCGCGCGAACACCGGGAAGGGGATGCCGTACGCGGTCCCGGCGTGGGCGTTGAGGACCATCGGCACCAGCACGACGACGTTGCCCAGCGCGACGGTGAGGATCGCCTGGGCGACGCTCATCCCGGCCTTGATCATGTCGGCGGCCAGCAGATAGGTCGGGATGCACACCGCCATGCCGACCCACAGCGACGCGACGTGCCAGAGCGTCCACGTGCGCAGCCGGGCCGGGGTCGGCGCGAGATCCTCGTTCCACAGCGAGGCCTCGCCGGAGGATCCGTCCCCCGCCCGGCTCACGTGGAGCACCGCCAGAACGCGTGCACGCCGGATGCTATCACGACGCGCGCCCGCACCGCCGCCGGGGTGCAGCCACGGACTGCAGCGATCCGAGCCGTCACGCGGGGAAGTCTCGCGTAGGCTCGCGCGACCAGGCGAGGTGGCAATGGACGCGGCGACCGATGATCTCTCGACCCTCATGGAGCCCCGCGACCTCGGGTCCGGCGCGTTCGCCCTCGACGTGCCGGCCGGGTGGGGCCAGGCCCGCGGGACCTTCGGCGGCCTCGTCCTCGGCGCGCTGCTGCGGGCGATCGAGCGCAGCGAGCCCGATGCCGATCGACTGCTGCGATCGATCTCGGGCGAGATCGCGGGACCCGTCGTCGCGGGCCCGGCGCGGCTCGTCGTCGAGGCGGTGCGCCGCGGCAACGGCGTGTCGACCTGGGCGGCGCGCCTCGAGCAGGGCGAGGGCACGCTCGCGACCGCCAACGTCGTGCTCGGCCGCAACCGCGACATCG
The DNA here is from genome assembly GCA_001464385.1 of Deltaproteobacteria bacterium Ga0077550. Lineage (GTDB taxonomy): Bacteria > Myxococcota_A > Polyangia > Nannocystales > Nannocystaceae > Xiheibacterium > Xiheibacterium aquaticum. Next base: position 11,653 of record LNFB01000354.1, read on the forward strand.
ATCGCACGTGGTCGCCGACGCCCGAGCCCGCGCCGCCGTGGCGCGAGTGCCCGGCGCTGCCGGCCGAACTGCCCTTCGTGCCCGAGTTCTCCCAGCACCTCGAGTACCGGCCGTTCGGCCCGCTGCCGTTCACCGGCGCGGCCGAGCCGGTGAGCGCCGGGTGGATCCGTCCGCGCGTCGCCGGCCGCGGGATCGGTGCCGCGGAGCTCGTCGCGCTGTGCGACGCGTGGTGGCCGGCGGCGTTCTCCGTCGAGCGCGCGCCCCGTCCGATCGCGACCGTCGCCTACACGATGCAGTGCCTGCTCGGCGGCCGCGTGCTCCCGGCCGATGCGCCGCTGCTGCACCGCGCCCGGGTCATCGCGTCGGCGCAGGGGTTCTTCGTCGAGCTGCGCGAGCTGTGGACCGAGGCGGGCGAGCTCGTCGCGCTCAACCAGCAGACGTTCGTGTGGATCCGGTAGGGCGCGCGGCGCTGGCGTGCAGCGCCGCGACGGTGCGGCGCAGCTCGTCGAGCAGCGCGTGGTCCCAGCCGTGGCCGAGCGCCTCGAGCACCGCGCCGTAGTACCAGAGCGTCTGATCCTTGCTCGCGGTGAAGCGATCGAACAGCGCGTCGCCGAGCTCCGCGTGATCGCGGACCAGCGACGACGCGTTGTGGAGCTTGTCCGCTGCGCTGATGAGCTTGACCTCGGGCGGCGCTTCGCGCAGGTGCGCCAGGTACCGCTGCTTGCGCTGCTCCCACGGCGGCTTCGCGTTGGGATCGGCGCCGGGGATCGCGGCGGCGCGGTGGGCCTCGATCTCGGCCTGCGTGGTGTCGGAGAGCGCGAGCACGAGCGTCGCGACGTTGTCGCCGAAGCGCGCCGCGAGCTCCTCGGCGCTGCTGCCGTCGATGTCCTCGAGATAGTCGTGCAGCGCCGCGGCGATGCACTGGTCGGCGGAGCCGCCGTGCTCCATCACCGTCGTGGTGACCGCGAGCAGGTGGCTGAGATAGGGCACTCCGGTGCCCTTGCGCTCGATGTGCGCGAACGCCTCGGCGGCGAGCCGCAGCGCATCACCGAGACGAGCGTCGTAGAAGGCCTGGCTGTGTCGCATGGGATCGATCCGAGCGGGGTGCGCCCTGCTGTAGCATTTTTGTCCGGAGGCGACGCGGGGCGCATCGAGTGGGGCTCGGCCGCGATTTGAAGGATGCCGCGCGATGGGGCATACACGGCCCATGACGACGTTCCGCTGCTTCGCGCTCGCGCTGCTCACCCTCGCCGCCTGCGAGAAGCCCCCCGCGACCGAGACCCCCACGACCGCCACGCCCGACACCGGCGACGCGACGACGCCGACCCCCGACGCGACCGCTGGCGATGCGACCGCGGGCGCTGCCGAGTGCAAGCCCACCGGTTGCTCGGGCATCGTGTGCTCCGACGAGGAGGTCATGACGACGTGCGAGTATCGGCCCGAGTACGCCTGCTACAAGACGGCGACGTGCACCCGCCAGGACGACGGCGCCTGCGGCTGGACGAAGACCGCGGAGCTGGATGCTTGCCTGGCGAACCCGCCGAAGGAGTGATGCACGGATCGGGGGGGCGGCGGCCATGGCCTCGGGCATGGTGTGCGCCGCCCACCGCAGCCTGACGCTGCTCCTCGTCGTCGCGGCCGGATGTGGGCCGCGCGTCGACGCGGGGCAGGGCGAGGACGGGAGCACCGGACTGCCGGGCGGATCGAGCGACGATGGATCTCCCGCCGATCCGTCGACCTCGTCCGTGCCGACGTCCGAGGGCGGAGAGTCGTCGTCCGACCCCGGCACGACCGCGACGGCGACGACCGCGGATCCGACGGACGCGAGCACGTCCGACGTCAGCACCTCGGACCCCACAACCTCCGACGGCGGCACGACCGACGCGACGACCGGGGACACCACCGCGGGCGGATCGACCGGCGAGCCCGTGCTCCCCGATCCCGTGGCGCACTACGAGGTCACCATCCTCAACACGTGGAGCGAGGCCGATCACCCTGGCGCGGTGCCGGAGTACGCCCACTTCTCGTGGCTCGGCGGCGGCACGCACGACGACGCCGTGTCGTTCTGGTCCGTCGGCGCGCTCGCGAGCCCGGGCATGGTGCAGATGGCCGAGATCGGCAACACCGACATTCTCTCCACCGAGGTGGCCGCCGCGGTCGAGGCCGGCCACGCCGACGCGGTGCTGCAGTGGCAGCAGTGGTTCTGTCCGCCGGTCACCGACGTTGCCGTGTGCGGGGACGAGACCGTCGCGATCGACGTGAGCCTCGACTTCCCGAACGTGACGCTCGTGAGCATGCTCGGGCCGAGCCCGGATCTGTTCGTCGGCGTGAGCGGGTTGCCGCTGCTCGTCGACGGCGCGTGGGTGGACGAGCTCGTGATCGACCTGCGGCCGTACGACGGCGGCACGCGCAGCGACGTGGACTTCACGATGAACGGCGCGCTGCAGGAGCCGCCGCTGCCCATCGCCGTCGTGGACTCGTTCGAGGACCACCTGATCGGGCCCGGCTCGCTCGGCACGATGACGTTCGTGCGGGTCGACGACGGCGCCTGAGCCCGGCCGCGCTCACCACGTGCCGGTGTTCGCCATCGACGCCCACGGCTCGGCGGCCGGGAGCGCCTCGCCGGCCTGCAGCAGCTCGATCGAGATCCCATCGGGCGAGCGCACGAACGCCATCCGGCCGTCGCGCGGCGGCCGGTTGATCGTCATGCCCGCGGCCGCGAGGCGCTCGCACGCGGCGTAGACGTCGTCGACCTCGTACGCGAGGTGGCCGAAGTTGCGGCCCTCGCCGTAGGGCTCGGTCTGATCCCAGTTGTGCGTGAGCTCGACCTCCGGCTCGCCGGGCGCGGTGGCGAGGAACACCAGCGTGAAGCGGCCCTGGGGCACGTCGCGGCGGCGGACCTCGACGAGGCCGAGCACCGAGAAGAACGCGAGCGCGCGATCGAGATCGAGGACGCGGATCATCGTGTGGAGGTACTTCACCGCTGCACCATACCTCACGGCTTCGCGACGCAGCGCACCCGGAAGGGCTTGCGGTCGGGCGGGATCGTCGTCTCGGTGCCGGTGCTCGGATCGTGGATCCACACCTGGCCGGGGTCGTCGGCGAAGGGCGTGCCGCTCCAGTGGAAGCCCTCGGCGCCGACGAGCCCGGGCTTGCCGCGCCACGCCGCGATCTCGGCGCGCTCGGGGAGTCGCCACGTCTTGCCGTCCAGCGCCAGCGCCTTGCAGTGGGCCGCGCCCGCGGGCTGCAGCAGCGACGGGCACGCCGTCGCGTCGGCGCACGTGTGCACGTAGAGCCCGCCCACGAGCAGCGTGCCGGCGGGAGCTGGCGCGGGCTCGGGCCTCGCGGCCGCCTTCGCGGGCGACGCGGGCTCGGCGGGGAGCTCCGCCGTCGCGGCGGGCGCGGGCGCACGATCACACGCGAAGACGACCACGATCGCGATGAGGGCCGGCCGCATGCGTCACCGCGCCTGCAGGTACAGCGAGAAGGGGAAGTCGCCCTGGGCCCCGGCGAACGTCGCGTCGGGCACGTCGATCACGAACGAGTGCTCGCCCGCGGCGACCGGCCCCAGCGGGATGATGCGCGTGTCGATGATGTCGCCCGGGCACCAGTTGCTGAACGACTGCCACTCTTCGTCGGTCATCTCCGTCGGGCCGTAGATGCCGTTGGCCTGGGTGTTGTAGTGGCGGAACGGCTCGCAGCTCGGGCGGCCCGGCTTGTACTCGAGCACCAAGGACTCGTCGACGTACACGAAGTGGTCGCGGCGGATGTACTCCTCGCCGCCTTGATTGGCCCCGTGGTTGGAGGTGATGAGGACCAGCTGGGCGTCCTGGGCGTCGGCCGCGAGCTCGAACGCGATGGTCTTGCGGGTGAGCCCGACCTCGTCGCTCGCGCCCTCGGCGTAGTTGTTGAAGGGCTGCTCGATCGCCAGGGGCAACAGAACGTCGAAGTCCTGGGCCGGATGCGCGCTGTCGGTGTACAGCAGCAGTGACCCGGCCTGGGTGTCGTTGCGGTCGGCGCAGCCGGCGATCTCGGTGTTCGCCGCGTACGGCACCCCGAAGATCATCAGCTCGAACCACAGATCGTACTGCTCCCACAGCGCGTCGTCCTTCAGGATCGGGATCACGCTGTCGGCGACGAACTCGTAGGGCACCGTCATCGGCGAGTCGTTCATGTCCATGAACGGCGTGATGAACCGGCCGAGCTCGAGCCGTTCGACCTCGGCGGGCACATACGTCTCGCTGCCCTTGGGCACGAGGGCGAGGTGCACCGAGCCGATGCGATCGTAGTTGTCGCAGCGCGCCCCGACGACGACGCCGAGCATCAGCGTCTCCTGCAGGAGGTCGCGCTGCGCCTCGGTGACGCGGGTCGCGACCAAGGAGTTGGCATGACGGATCACGCCCTCGGGCACCGGCTCGTCGACGGTGGCCGCGTAGCCGTCGTAGAAGATGACCTCGTCGAGCAGCATCAGGATCGCCGGGTCGGGCGGCGGGCCGTCGTCGGTGGTGGTGCCGCTGCTGCTGTCGTCGGCGGTGGTGGTGTCGTCGGAGGTGGATCCGGTGGTCGGCGGGGGCCCGCTCGACGTGTCGGCGGCGGTCGTGTCGGCGGCTGTACCGGTGGTGTCCCCGGTCGCGGGGGCGTCGTCGGCGGGGGCGCAGGCGAGGCCGAGCACGGGCAGCGCGAGGCCTCGCGCGAGTCGCAGGAGCGTCATCGCAGCACCGTATCGCAATCCGTCGCGGCGAAGGGATGGCTCGCGCCCCGAACCGCGTCACCGCGGTTGATCCGCGCACGGGCGGTCGGTAGACCCGCGAGTATGGGCTGGGAGCTGCATGTGTCGCTGGCGCCGGATCCGGGGCAGCCGCTGTATCGGCGCGTGGTGGCGGCGATCACGGGCGACATCCGCAGCGGTCGATTGCGAGCGGGCGCCGAGCTGCCGGGGACGCGTCGCCTGGCCGTGCAGCTGGGGGTGCATCGCAACACCACCATCGCGGCGTATCGCGAGCTCGCCAGCGCGGGGTGGATCGACACGCGCCCAGGTCGCGGCACGTTCGTGCTCGGCGTCGCCGACGCGGGGCCGATCGCGGTGCCGACGGCCCGGGTCGCGACGCCGACGCGGCCGCGCGAGATCCTCGCGCTCGGTCACCTGCCCGCGCCCGCCGAGGCCCCACAGGTCGCGCTGGCGCGGGCGTACCGTCGCGCGCTCCGGCACGGCGGCGCGCGGGTGCTCGACTACGCCGAGCGGGGCGACTCTGCGGTGACCCTCGGGCATCCGCGCCTGCGGGCCGCGCTCGCGGAGCTGTCGACGCGGGCGCGCGGCATGGCGATCGGGGCCGACGACGTGCTCGTCACGGCCGGCGCCCAGATGGCGCTGTTCCTGGCCACTCGGGCGCTGCTGGGCGCGGGGGACGGCGCGGCCGAGGGATCGCGCGGGGTCATCGCGGTCGAGGCACGCGGCTACAGCCCGGTGTGGGAGACATTCCGCTCGGCCGGCGCCACGCCCGTACCGATCCCCCTCGATGGCGATGGACTGTGCGTCGACACGCTGTGCCGCGTGGCCGCGCAGCGACACATCCGGGCGGTGTACGTGACGCCGCGGCACCAGCACCCCACCGGCGTGGTGATGTCACCGTCGCGACGCGCGGCGCTGGTCGCCTTCGCGGCCGCGTCGGGCGCGACGATCCTCGAGGACGACTACGACAACGACTTCGAGTACGGCGAGGATCCGGTGCTGCCGCTGGCGGCGACCCATCCCCATCGCGCGGTGCTGTACGTGGGATCGTTGGCCAAGCTCCTCGCGCCGGGCGTGCGCGTCGGCTTCGTGGTCGCGCCGCCGCCGTTGTTGCGTCGGATGGCCGAGGTGCGCGCGAGCATCGATCGCCAGGGCGATCACGCGCTCGAGTGCGCCGTCGCCGAGCTGCTCGAGGACGGCGAGCTGCGTCGACACCAGCAACGCATGCGCGTGGTCTGTCGGGCGCGTCGCGACGCCCTCTTGTCGGCCCTCGCGTCCGAGCTCGGCGACGTCGTCCGCTTCGATCGTCCGGCGCGCGGCACCGCGATCTGGGCGGCCGTGCGTCCCGACATCGACGTCGACTCCTGGCACGTCCGGGCGCTGGCCGCCGGTGTGTCGTTCGTGCCCGAGCGGGCGTTCGACTTCGACGCGGCGCCGAGCCGACACGCGCGCTTCGGCTTCGCCAGCCTCGACGCCGCGCGGATGGTCGAGGCGGTCGGGCGGCTGCGGCGAGCCCTGCCGGAGGGGCCCCGGGTCCGTCGACCGGTACCCGCGAAAATCGTCGAAGCGGATCTGCGCGACCTCGCGCCGCCCCCCTAGACTCGCGTCCTACCCCCTGCTGCGCCCCACGGGGCGCCAGATCGGATGATGGACACGATGCGACGCGATTGCCTGTTCGCCGCCACCCTCCTCGTGCTCGGTTGCGGCTCGGACGACGCCGATGGCACGGCCACGGCCGCCGACGCCACCACCGCGGGCTCGACCACCGAGACCCCGCAGAGCACCTCGACGACCGACGATGCGTCGGGGAGCACGTCGGTGGATCCCACGGACCCGACCGACGCGGCGTCCAGCTCCGAGTCGACGGCCACTACCGGCGCGGTCGACTCGAGCGGCGGTGTCGACGACACGGGCGCCAGCTCGGAGGGCTCGAGCTCCGGTGGCGTCGAGGCCTCGCCCGAGTGCATGACCTATTGTGCGGAGTTCATCCCCAACTGCTCGGCGATCCCCGACGTCGAGGTCTACGACGACGAGACCGATTGCCTGCAGACCTGCGAAGGATTCGTACACGGCCCCGAGGGCGAGTTCTCCGGCGACACCGTGGAGTGCCGCGTCGCCCACCTGACCTTCGACCCCATGCCAGGCCCCGGCTACTACGAGCTGCACTGCTTCCACGCGCAGGAGCACCCGACCAGCCAGTGCGTGTAGCCGCGGTGTGCCCGTTGCGTCAGCGGTACGTCCCGGAGGACGGACCTACGGCAGCGTGCGCACCTGCTTCTCGCGGTCCCACTGCCGCGTCATCGCGGAGGCGAGGAACGCCGGCAGATCGCCGACCGACACGACCCCGGGGCCGATCGGGACGCCCGCGGCGGTGAGCAGCGGCTGCGCCCCCGCATCGAACCCGATCGCCTTGAGGTGGCCGAAGGCGTCGCGGACGAAGTCGACCGCGGCGGCCTCGCGCGTCAGGCTGCGCGCGCCGTCGGACGAGAGCACGAGCGCGATGGCGTCGAAGGCGACCGAGGGCGTGCCCGCGAGCTGACCATCGGCCGTCCGGCGAGCGCCGTCGGCGAGCGTGACGCCGCCGAGCTTCGGCGCGACGACGACGATCCGCCCACCCGCGGACTCGACCGCTTGGCGCACCGCGTCGAGCGTGTCGCCGTCCGAACCCTCCGCGACGAGCACGCCGATGCGCCGGCCGTGCAGCGTCGGCTTGCCGTTGCCGATCGTGCGCAGCGCAGGCGAGGGCGGGTAGTCGACGACGGGTGCGGCGGGGCGTGGGGCGTCGGGCAGCGACTCGAGGCCGAGGCCGCCGGCGACCCGCGTGGCGAGATCCTCGTCGATGTTGCGCAGGTGGCCGACGATCGCAGCGCGTACGTGTGGCGTCTCCACCTTCGACAGCTCGAACACCAACGCGGCGGCGATGTGCGCCTGCTCGTAGGTGGTCTGACTCCGGTAGAAGAGCCGCGCCTGGCTGTAGTGATCGGCGAACCGCTCGGGCCGCACGCGGCCCTTCACGCCGTCGTCCGCGGGCACGGCCGCGCTGGCGAACCCCTCGGCCGCCTCGCGTGGTCCGCCGCGATCGAGCGAGCTCGGCTCGTACGCGACGCGGCCCTTGGGCACCTGCATCTGCATGTGTCCGTCGCGCTGATGGTTGGCGAACGGGCACTTGGGCGCGTTGATCGGGATCTGGTGGAAGTTGGGTCCGCCGAGCCGCAGCAGCTGGGTGTCGAGGTACGAGGGCAGGCGGCCCTGGAGCAGCGGGTCGTTGCTGAAGTCGATCCCCGGCACGACGTTGGCGGGGCAGAACGCGACCTGCTCGGTCTCGGCGAAGAAGTTGTCCGGCCAGCGATCGAGCACCATGTGTCCGATGACCTCCAGCGGGACGAGCTCCTCGGGCACGAGCTTGGTCGCGTCGAGCGGATCGAACGCGAACCCCTCGGCCTGCGCCTCGGTGAACAGCTGCACCGCGAGGTCCCACTCGGGGTAGTCGCCGGCCTGGATCGACTCGAACAGCGCGCGACGCTGGGAATCAGGATCGGCGCCGGCGCGCTTGACCGCCTCGTCCCACAGGGTCGAGTGCACGCCCCGCTTGGGGCGCCAGTGGAACTTCACGAACGTCGAGGCGCCCTCGGTGTCGACCAGGCGGAACGTGTGCACGCCGAAACCCTCGATGTCGTGCAGTGATCGCGGCAACGCGCGATCGGACATCGCCCACATGATCGTGTGCATCGACTCGGGGGTGAGCGAGATGAAGTCCCAGAAGGTGTCGTGGGCGCTCGCGGCCTGGGGGAAGCCGCGGTCGGGTTCCATCTTCACCGCGTGGATCAGATCGGGGAACTTGATCGCGTCTTGGATGAAGAACACCGGCATGTTGTTGCCGACCAGATCCCAGTTGCCCTGCGTCGTGTAGAACTTCATGGCGAAGCCGCGGACGTCGGAGCCGGCGCCGCCGGCCACCGTGGAGAACCGGGCGAACACCGGCGTCGTCTTGCCGACCTCGGTGAGCACCGCGGCGCGCGTGTACTTCGCGAGCGACTTGGTCAGGGTGAACGTGCCGTGGGCGCCGGATCCCCGGGCGTGGACGATGCGCTCCGGGATGCGCTCGTGATCGAAGTGGGTGATCTTCTCGCGGAGGATGAAGTCCTCGAGCAGCCCTGGGCCCCGCGGCGAGGGGCGCAGCGAGTTCTGGTCGTCGGCGACCGGCGTCCCCTGGTTGGTCGTCAGCGCGGGGTGGGATCCGCCGCAGCGCTGGTGGAGCTCACCGCCAGCGCCGCGGATCTCGGTGGAAGGGGACGCGGAGGCGGGCGACGGTCGGGGTGCAGCGGTGGACATGCGAGGCACGCGGCGATGCAACCCGCGTGCTCGATGGCGACGGCGCGACTGCACGCGATCGGGTACGCGGCGCCGCGGATGTCCCGTGCCCGTGCGCGCAGTGGGGCGCGATGTCACGGCGCGCGTCGGCGGCTAGAGTGCCCGAGCGCGCGGGCCAACGCCGCCGCCCCGCGGTGCGCCCGGACGCGAACGGTGCCGGGACGCAGCCCGAGCTGCGCGGCGATCTCGGCCATCGACAGGCCGTCGAGTCGGTGCAGCGTGACGACCTCGCGCGCGCCCGGGGGCAGCGTCGCGATCGCGGCGCGGAGGCGTCGGCGCTCGTCGTGCCCGCGCTCGGCGTCCATCCACTCCGACTCGGGGTGAGGGCCCGCGGGCTCGATCGCCTGGACGACGCGGCGACGGTGGTGCCGCTGCTCGCGGCGGACGCCGTCGATCGCGGCGTTGCGGGCGATGCCGAGGCACCAGCGCACCAGGGAGTCGCGGGCACGCGCGGGCTCGCCGCCGCGGAATCGGTCGCGGGCGAGGTGCACACGCAGCAGGGATTCCTGGACGACGTCCTCGGCGAGGCCGGGGGGCTCGACCTCAACCTGTTCGTGGTGCTGCGGGCCGTGCTCGACGAGGGCAGCGCGACGGCGGCGGCGAAGCGACTGCACGTCACGCAATCCGCCGTGAGCAACGCGCTGGCGCGGCTGCGGTCGCTGCTGGGCGACCCGCTGGTGGTCCGCAACGGTCGGGGCCTGACCGCGACGCCGCGGGCCCGCGAGCTGCGGGCAGCGCTCGACGGCGCGCTCGGTGGGCTCGCGGGAATCGTCGCGCCGCAGGGCTTCGAGCCGACCGCGAGCACGCGCACGTTCACGCTGTCGCTGACGGACAGCTACGAGCTCTCGGATCTGCCGCGGTTGGTCGAGCGCTTCCGCCGGGCGATGCCGCGGGCGCAGCTCCGGATCATCACGCCCGAGCGCCTGATCGCGATGGGCGGCATGGCCTCGGCCGAGGTCGACGCCGCCGTCGTCCCCGAGGCGCTGGTCCAGCCGGGCGTGCACAAGACGCGGCTCTGGGACGAGGCGGCGATCGTCGTCGCGCGCCGCGATCACCCCGAGCTCGGGCGGCGCATCAGCCTCGAGCAATTCAGCCGCCTGCCGTTCGTCGACGTCCGCGTCGTCGGCGAGGACGGCATCGGCGCGCGCCTGGCCAAGGCCCACTTCGCGCGGCTCGGCATCACCCGCAACGTCGCGATCATCGTGCCGCACTTCCACGCCGTCGCGATCGCGGTCGCCCACAGCGATTGCATCGGTACGCTCCCCGAGCGCTTCGCGACCGCGATCGCGGAGCTCCTCCCGCTGCGTGCGCTCGTGCTGCCGTTCCCCGACGTGAACTTCTCGATGAGCCTGGCGTGGCACGAGCGGACGGACCGCGACGCGGGGGCGCAGTACTTCCGCGGCCTGGTGCTCGAGACCTTCGGGGCGGGCCTGCCGAGGCCGCGGAGGGCGGCCGCGGGGACCCCGGCGGTCGGTGTGCCCGCACGTTCCGTCCCCGCGCGACGTTCTGGCCGTCGATGACCGGATCCCCCGCAGTCCCGCGGCCCCGCGACCCCCGCGAAGAAAATCGTCGGGTCGAACCAACGCCCGCGCTCCCGCGGCATCTTGGGGGACAGACGATGCACGACGCCGCCGACCTCCGCCCGAGCACCCTGCTCGGGCACACCGACGAGCTGCGGGCGCTGGCGTGGTGCCTGGCCCGGGACGACGGCGCCGACCTCGTGCAGGACACGTGGGTCGCGGCGCTGCAGGCCCGCACCCGGCCGCGCAGCGTCGGGGTGTGGCTGCGGCAGGTGATGCGCAACGAGTACCGCGGCGCGCTGCGGACCAGTCGGCGTCGGCGGGCGCGCGAGCTCGCCGTGCCGAGTGACGCCGTCGTCGCCGGCCCCGACGACGAGGCGATGCACACCGAGCTCGTGCTCGCGATGCACGAGGCCGTCGATGCGTTGGGTGAGCCCTACCGCGCCGTGGTGCACGCCCGCTTCTTCGTCGGGCGCAGCCCCGCCGAGATCGCGATCGATCGCGGTACGCCGCCGGCGACCGTGCGCTGGCAGCTCCACGAGGGCTTACGCAGGATCCGCGAGGGGCTCGACGCTCGCTACGGGGACCGCCGCCATTGGCATGGCGGTGCATTGGCAATTGGAGCGTGGCCCCGAACCCGGGCCGCGGAGACGACCACCATGACCCAATTCCACCTCCCCCTCGCACTGAAGTGGCTCGCCGGCCTCTCGATCGCCAGTGGCGCCGTCGCCGTCGCCGTCGCCCAGGGCTCGGCGCCCGCGGCCGCACAGACCCCCGCGCACCGTGATCCGGCGCCGCCCGCCGAGCGCGTCTTCGAGGCCGCACCGGCGGCGGTGCTGCCCCAGGCCGCGGTGTTCGCCCGCGCCGAGGACCCCGCCTCCGCGGAGGCACGCGACCCCGACGCCCCCGACGACGGCGCGTGCGACGGGAGCTGTGAGCTGCCCCCGGGCGCGGCGATCCAGACCGTGGTCCCGGACGACGACGCGCTGGAGGCTGCGCTCGCGGCGTGCGAGCACCTCGTGCCGAGCGGCGCCCGCAGCGGCCGCTACGAGGTCGAAGTGTTGGTCGAGGGCGGCGCCGATCACAACACGATCCTCGGGGCCTCCGTCACCCGCGGACGCAAGCTGCCGTGCATCGATCCCGACGCCGGCTTCGACGAGCCCGATGGGCCCGACGTCGTGCACTTCGATCCGGTCAGCGCGTGCGTGCAGGAGCACCTCGCCGCGGACTTCGTCGAGTCGCTGCCCGCCGGCGAGCGGCGGGCGATGGTCGCGGTGCTCCGCGACCCGACGCTCGTCGCACGGCCGCCGGGCCCGGCGTTGCCCAAGCCCTCGTCCGCGATCGAGAAGGTCGATCCCGCGGGGGCCATCGCGCACTTCGGCCTCGCTGGTCGCGGGCCCGCCGACGCGAAGGTCTCGATCGTCGAGTGCGGCGGCTACGACTGCAGCTTCTGCAACCGCGCCCGCGAGACCATCGACGAGCTCCAGGCGCGCTACGGCAAGGCGCTGTCGCTCCACTTCCTGCAGATGCCCCTCGACATGCACCCCACCGCCGAGCTCACCTCGCGCGCCGCCGTGGCCGCGGGCCTGCAGGGCAAGTTCTGGGAGATGCACGAGGCGCTGTTCGACGACAAGCACGTGCGCACCGAGGCGGCGATCGTCGAGCAGGCGCGCGCCCTCGGCCTCGACGCCGATCGCTTCGCCCGCGACCTCGCCGATCCGGCCACGGCGCAGGCCGTCGCGGATCAGCGCGGCGTGTGCATGGACGCTGGCGCCCGCGGGACCCCGAGCTTCTTCATCAACGGCGATCTGCTGGTGGGGAGCCAGGCGATCGACGCGTTCACGGACATCATCGACGACGAGCTGGCGGGCCGATAGGCCGGGTCGTCGTCCCTCAACTTCGTCATGAATTCCTGCGGTTTGTGAGTCTCAGCGAATTCGTTGCCAACAAAATTGTTGACACCAGTTTGACCCCACGGACAAGCTTGTTGCCAACATGGTTGTTGGCAACAAGCTCGTCCGTGAGGTCGGCAACTGGGTCGATGGCGACAAGTTCGTCGGTCGTGAGCTCGAATCGACGCAGCTGACCGAGTTGCTCGACGAGGGGCCGAACGTGTTGCTCGCCGCGCCTCGGCGGACCGGGAAGACGAGCCTCATGCGCGAGACGCTGCGTCGGCTCGACGATCGGTACAACTGCGTCTTCGTCGATCTCGAGCGGGTCTCGGGTCCGGTCGACGCCATCGTCGATCTCGCCCTCGCGGCCCAGCCCCATCAACGTGTCGGCGGCCGAATCCGTGCGTGGTTGGAGCGCGTCGTGCCGCGGCGGGAACCGTCCGTCGAGGGAGACCTACGTGAGCGCTTCTTGGACGCCATCACGGGGGACTGGCCCGCGAAGGGCGATCGTCTGCTCGACGACCTCGCAGAGGCCGAGCTGCCGACGATCGTCTTCCTCGATGAGGTGCCGATCCTGCTGAGTCGCATGCTGTACGGGGGCGGGCGGGTCATGTCGGAGCGCGGCCGGAACGATGTGGACGCGTTCGTTTCATGGTTGCGTGCGGCGGCGCAACGCCATCGTGGCCGTGTCCGCTTCGTCGTTTCGGGCTCGATCGGGCTGGCGCCGTTGCTCGGTCGCGCCCGGCTGAGCGCGACGATCAACTACCTGACACCGTTCCGACTCGGACCGTGGGATCGGCAGACGGCGGATGCGTGCCTTGCAGCGCTAGCGAACAACTACGGGATCGAGCTCGAGCTGCCCGCGAGGGAACGCGCCTGCGAACGCCTCGGCGCGTGTGTCCCCTACTACGTGCAGCTGTTCTTCAGCGAGTTGCTCGCCGACGCGCGGACATCGCGTCGAACGCTGGTGACTCTCGTCGATGTCGACCGCGTGTACGAGACTCGGCTCTGCGGGGGCGCGGACCAAGCGTCGCTCAAACACCACGTCGAACGTCTAGAGATGGTGCTTGGCGAGGACACGTCGCTCGCGGTCGACCTATTGTCTGCGGCGGCGACGTCGCTCGCCTTGGGCTCCCAGGAGGCGCTGGAGCTCGCACAGCGTCACCCTAGGGGAGGCGAAGATCCGGCGGACACGCTGCGCGAGGTCATGGCGGTCCTCGAGCACGATGGCTACCTCGAGCGGCGCGGGCTCGGGCATGTCTTCGTGTCCACTCTCCTGCGGGACTGGTGGGCGAAGCGCTACTGCGCCGAGGCCGGCGCGACGGCCAATCGGAGGCGCCGGTGACCCTGAGGGTGGCACGCTACAACCCGGCGTTCCTCGCTGAATCGGATCTCGTCGAGGGGTTCGTGGTTCGCCACGGAGAGCTAGAGCAGCTCGAGGACGTCGTGCGGGAGAACATCGGTGCTCGGTCCAACCAGCACATCCTCATCACGGGTCTTCGTGGTGCGGGGAAGACCACCCTCCTGCGCCGCCTCGCGATCGCGGTGAAAAGGCACGACGACCTGGCCGCCGCATGGTTCCCGGTCGTGTTGCCCGAGGAGACGTACCACGTGACGTCGATCGGCGACCTCTGGCTCGAGGTCCTGCGCGCGCTGGGCGACGCGTCTGATGACGCGCGATGGCGTGATGGCCATGACCAACTCGTGCTCGAGCCTGACCGCCGGCGCGCGGGCGAGATGGCGCTGCGGCGAGTGCTCGACTTCAGCCGCGAGTGTGGGCGACGGATCCTGCTCATGGTGGAGAATCTCGATACCGTACTCGGCGAGCAACTCACCGCCGACGACGGTTGGGCGCTGCGCCACACGCTGCAGAACGAGCCCGAGATCATGCTCGTTGGCAGCGCGATCCGGGGCTCGGATGTCCTGCACGACGCGAAGGCCGCCACGTACGAGATGTTCCGGACGGTGGAACTGCGCCCGCTCGACGCCGACGAGTGCATCGCGCTGTGGTCGAAGGTCACGTCGTCCACGGAAGACCTGCACATGGGACGCCCACTCGAGATTCTCACCGGCGGTAGTCCGCGGTTGGTTGCCATCCTCGCCGGGTTCGGTGAGCGCCGCAGTGTCAGGGAGACGATGGCCGATCTCGAACAACTCGTGGACGATCACACTGCCTACTTCAAAGGCATCATCGAGAGCGTGCCGCCGCAGGCCCGCAAGGTACTGGTCACGCTTGCCCAGCGGTGGGAGCCCTCATCGTCGCGCCAGGTGGCGGAGCAGGCCGGCATGGATGTCAATCTCGCGAGCGCGCAGATGGGGCGCCTTTGCGAGCGAGGCCTCGTGCGCGAGGTCCGAGAGATCGGTCGCGTCAAGCTCTTCGAGCTTTCAGAACGGATGTTGAACCTCTACTACTTGCTGCGCGGTCCCGGGCGGGGCCGGGTGCGCGCGGTCGTGGAGTTCATGGTGCGATGGTACACCGACGAGGAACTCGTCGAGATCGCGGAAGGCGTGGTGGCGGAGGGAGGGGCTTCGACCGATGGGGACCACGCAGATGTCGTGACCGGGCTACTCTCCAAACGCCCAGAGCTGGCGGAGCGGTTGCAAGAGCGCTGCGGCGCCGAGCTGACCGCGCTCTGGCCGAAGATCCCGACGAGCCCGACTCCCGCGAACGACCGGTCTCGGCGGAAATCGCAGATCTTCGCCGATGCTCTGCGGTTGGTCGAGGAGGGGCGCACCGAAGAAGCGTTTCGGAATCTCGAGCAAGAGCTCGAGCATGCACCCGATGACGTCGACTTGCTCGTCCTGTTCGCCGGGGTGGCGTTCCGTGCTGAACGCCGCAAGGAGATGGTCCAGGCGCTGGACCGAGCCGAGGAACTCGGAGGATGGACCGCGGCGACGTACCACAGCGTCGCTGGGGTGCGAGTGCTCGCCGGGCGCGGTCTGTTGGTCGCGTTGCGGTACCTCGAACAATGTCGTGAGATCGCGTCACTCGCGATGGAGGCCCACTACGTGCGGGGAATCGCGCACTGGAGGCTCCGCGAGTACGACGAGGCGCTCTTGGAGCTGTCGGCTGTGCGTGGCCACCGCAACTCGACGGCGCTGGCGGAGTTCCTGCGCGAGCCATCCAACCAGATTCAGTGGAAGCAGTTCGATCGGGTCGCAAGCCAGGCTGCCGACGAAGAGATCAGCGGCCTGGCGGACGAGTGGCTGGCGATGAATGGGCAGAGTCTCCTCGGACTGTTGGACCTGATCGGCGGATCGTGGCGCGCCCATTGGCAAGCACTCGCGGATCGGGTGCCGCAGTGGATCGACGATGCGTTCTGGATGGCCGAGACGTGGTCCGAGCAGCTCGACGTGTTCGCGGCGGCCGCGGCCAGCGGCATGCCGGTCGAACACTGGCCGCGCGTCCTCACCATGTTCGAGGAACGCTTGGCGCCGCGACGTCGAGTGGCGCCGAACGAGGAGGAGCAGCGGTCAGCGACCGCGTTCTTCACCCGTGCTGCGGTCGCGGGGCAGAGTGCCCAGCTGCTCGACGTCGTGCGTGGCACGGCGCTTGCGACCTCGCTCGAGCCGATCGTCGTCGCCCTGCGGTGGGACGCAGGTGAGGTCGTCGATCCTCCGCACGAGGTCGCCGCCGTTGCCCGCGACATCCAGCGCCGAATCCACGACCTTCGGGACCGGCGGCGACTCGACCGTCGCCGCCGGTCCGAGCGCCCTCGAACCGACGCTTCTCCTCGCCGCACTTCCGCGAGGCGGAAGCCCGCGTGACGCCCGGACCGGTCGCCGCGTCACTGACACGTCAGGTGGAGATCCACCAGCGGCCGCGGACCCTCCGCGGTCGCCACCGTCGCGCGCTCGACGATGCAGTTGCCCCGGGTGTCGCACTCGCGGCGGCGCTCGTACGCCAGCGGCAGCGTCGCGATGCCGACCTGCGCGAGGCCGACGAGCTCGCCCGCGGTGCCGCGGCGATCGCCGTCGTGATCGGTCCACAGCACCAGCTTCGCGAACGCGGGATCCCGCGCCGTGATCGCCCCGTCGCGGTCGTCGTCGAGGGGGGCCAGCGCGAGGAAGCCGTCGGTCGCCGCGACGCCGCCGGGCATCGGGGTGCCCGAGCCGAACAGCTCGCTGCCGTCGGCGATCGCCCCGTCGCCGTCGCGATCGAAAGCGAGCCACGCGACGCTCGCGATCGGCCAGTCGACGTCGAGGCACGCGCCGTTCGCCGCGATGTCGAACGCCCGACCCGCGGCGGGCTCGAAGCGGATGCCCGCGTCGTCGAGGTCGATCGCCAGCGGCGTGAAGCCGCACTCCTGCATGCCGAGCGTGCCGTCCGAGAGCAGCACGCACGCCGCGGTGCCCCCAGCGCCACAGTCGAGAGTCTCGCCCGGCGTGCACGCGAGGGCCTCGACGCACGGACTCCACGACAGCGCGGGGTCGTCGACGAGCTCCGACGCGGCGCAGCCCTGGATTCCCGTCTCGAGGCCGTTCGGCCCGGACAGACCGCAGTACCGCAGGTTGGCCTCGGCCCCGCAGGCCTCCCCGGCCAGGTCCGCGGGCGCCTCGCGCTCCGCCTCGACGGCCGGCTCGCCCGACGACTCGGAGCTCCCGTCGTCCGGCTCGGGCTCCGGCTCGAGCCCCTCGGAGCCGCCCGATTCCCCCGTAGAACCCTCCTCCTCGGGCTCCTGGGCCCGGTCCACATCACAACCGGCCACGGCGACGAGAAAAACAACATACCGCATATTGCTAAGATACATGGACCCTCGCGGGGCTGTCCAGGGCGCGGCCCGAAAAAACTCGGAGCCCGGGCGGCGGACCCGCATGTCCCCGGCGTCCGTGGTATGCGGACCGCTCGCCCTCGTCGCACCGTGTGGATGCGCCAGGGCTGCAAGGGGGATGCATGCGAACGATCAACCATTGGATCGGCGGTGGGCCTTCACCGCGTGCGGTCGAGCGTACGGCCGACGTGTTCAACCCGGCGACCGGTGAGGTCACCGCGAAGGTCGCGATGGCGACGCCCGCCGACGTCGACGCGGCCGTCGATGCCGCCGCCGCCGCCCTGCCGGCGTGGCGCGAGGCGTCCCTGGCCAAGCGCGCGCGGGTGATGTTCGCCTACCGCGAGCTGCTCGAGCGCCGCAAGGTCGAGCTCGCCGCGCTGCTGACCGCCGAGCACGGCAAGGTCGCCGCCGACGCCCTGGGCGAGGTCAACCGCGGGCTCGAGGTCGTCGAGTTCGCCTGCGGCCTGCCGCAGCTGCTGAAGGGCGAGTTCTCCGAGAACGTGTCGTCCGATGTCGACAGCTACTCGATCCGCCAGCCGGTCGGCGTCGTCGCCGGCATCACGCCGTTCAACTTCCCGGCGATGGTGCCCATGTGGATGTATCCGCTGGCGCTCGCGTGCGGCAACACCTTCGTGCTCAAGCCCTCCGAGCGCGATCCGTCGGCGGCGAACTTCTGCGCCGAGCTGCTCGCCGAAGCCGGGCTCCCGCCGGGCGTGTTCAACGTCGTCCACGGCGACAAGGTCGCGGTCGATCGCATCCTGACCCATCCCGAGGTCGGCGCGGTGAGCTTCGTCGGCTCGACGCCGATCGCCAAGTACATCTACGACACCGGCACCGCCCACGGGAAGCGCGTGCAGGCCCTCGGCGGCGCCAAGAACCACATGGTCGTGCTGCCCGACGCCGACATGGAGCTCGCCGCGGACGCGGTCATCGGCGCGGCGTACGGCTCGGCCGGCGAGCGGTGCATGGCGATCTCCGTGATGGTCGCCGTCGGCGACGCGGCCGATCGCCTGATCCCGCTGCTGAAGGAGCGCATCGCCAAGCTCAAGGTCGGGCCCGGCGACGATCCGAGCAACGAGATGGGGCCGCTCGTCACCCGCGCGCACCTCGACAAGGTGCGGGGCTACGTCGACACCGGCGTCGCCGAGGGCGCCGAGCTGGTCGTCGACGGCCGCGATCCCAAGATCCCGGGCCACGAGCGCGGCTTCTTCCTGCGGCCGTGCCTGTTCGATCGCGTGACCCCGAGCATGACCATCTACGCCGACGAGATCTTCGGCCCCGTGCTGTCGATCGTCCGCGTGGCGACCTACGACGCGGCGCTCGAGCTCGTCCACGCCAACCAGTATGCGAACGGCGTCGCGATCTTCACCAACGACGGTGGGGCCGCGCGCAAGTTCCAGCACGAGGTCCGCGTCGGCATGGTCGGCATCAACGTGCCGATCCCGGTGCCGATGGCCTACTACTCCTTCGGCGGGTGGAAGGCGTCGCTGTTCGGCGACACGCACGTCCACGGCAAGGAGGGCGTCCACTTCTACACGCGCGGCAAGGTCGTCACCGCGCGGTGGCCCGACCCGCGGTTCCGCGGCGTCGACCTCGGGTTCCCGCAGAACCGCTGATCGCGAGGGGAGCACCACCATGCCAGCCATCATCGCGGTGAAGGTCGATGCGCGCGGGGAGGTCGTCGACGGGCGCAAGCACGTCGCGGCCGCCACCGTGGCGAAGTGCAATCTGTGTGAGCAGGTCGTCGACGCCGTCGCGTCGATCGGCGTCGCTTCGATCGGGCCCGAGACCTACGCGTGCAAGACCTGCCTGCGGCTGCGGCTCGAGGCCATCACGGTGGCCCTGTACGAGCTGCGCGAGCCGGGCGCCTCGGGCCTGCCGTGGGGCAAGGTCAGCGGATAGGAGGGACCATGACGCGCATCGACGAGACCCGCAGCGAGTGTGTGTTCGACGACTTCAAGGGCCCGCTGACGGCCGAGCAGGCGGTCATCGAGGCCAACCGGTGCCTGTACTGCCACGGGGCGCCGTGCGTCACGGCGTGCCCGACGTCGATCGAGATCCCGGAGTTCATCCGCAAGATCTCGACCGGCAACATCAAGGGCAGCGCCAAGACGATCCTCGAGGCCAACATCCACGGCATGAGCTGCGCCCGGGTCTGCCCGGTCGAGGTGCTGTGCGTCGGGGCCTGCGTGCACAACCACCAGGGCGTGCCGCCGATCCAGATCGGCAAGCTGCAGCGCTACGCGACCGACGTGGCGTACGCGAAGGGCTGGCGGTTCTTCGAGGCTGGCGCGCCCACGGGCAAGCGCGTGGCGCTGGTCGGCGCCGGTCCGGCGTCGCTGGCGTGCGCCCACGAGCTGCGCCGCTTCGGCCACGCCTGCACGATCTACGACAAGCGTCCGGTGGTCGGCGGGCTCAACACCACCGGCGTCGCGCCGTACAAGATGCGCGCCGATCGGTCGCTCGACGAGGTCGAGTGGATCCTCGGCATCGGCGGCATCGAGGTGCGCACCGGGGTCGAGGTCGGCGTCTCGCCGACGTGGGCCGAGCTCGAGGCGCAGCACGACGCGATCTTCCTCGGCTTCGGCCTCGGGGTCGACACGCCGATGGGCGTGCCCGGCGAGGAACTCACGGGCATCCACGGCGCGGTCGAGTTCATCGAGCGCATGAAGCTCGGCCGGGTCTCGGTCAGCACCGTGCGCAACGCGGTCGTCGTCGGCGGCGGCAACACGGCGCTCGACGCCGTGCGCGAGCTGCTGGGCCTCGGCGCCCGCACGGTGACGCTGCTGTACCGCGGCACCGAGGCGGCGATGTCGGGCTACGAGCACGAGTGGGAGGCTGCGCGCGTCGACGGGGCCCGCGCGGTATGGCAGGCCCAGCCGGTCGAGTTCCTGGGCAAGGATCGCGTCGAGGGCGTCCGGTGCCTGCGGGTCGACGACGACAAGCGCCCGGTGCAGGGCACGGAGTTCGACGTCGACGCGGACCTCGTGCTGGTCGCGATCGGCCAGGCGAAGCTCGGCGAGCTCGTGTCTGCGCTGCCCGGTGTGCAGGTCGAGCGCGGCCGCGTCGTCGTCGATGCCGACGGCGCGTGCGGCCGGCCCAAGTACTGGGCGGGCGGCGACTGTGCCAACGGCGGCAAGGAGGTCGTGAACGCCTCGGCCGAGGGCAAGCGCGCGGCCCAGGCGATCCATCGGCAACTCGGGGTGCGCAGCGGAGGGGACCATGGTTGACATCAGTGCGAACTGCGGCGGCATCCGCTCGCCCAACCCGTTCTGGCTGGCCTCGGCGCCGCCGGCGAACTCCGGCGGCCAGATCCAGCGGGCGTTCGACCACGGCTGGGGTGGCGCGGTGTGGAAGACCTTGGGCCAGCCGATCCAGAACGTGTCGAGCCGCTTCGGCGGGGTCGACTACCGCGGGCTCAAGAACATCGGCTTCAACAACATCGAGCTCATCACCGACCGCCCGCTCGAGTCGAACTTCCGCGAGATCTACGAGACCAAGCTGAAGTACCCCAAGCACGCGATCATCGTGTCCTTGATGGTCGAGACCCGCGCCGAGTGGCAGGACATGATCAAGCGGGCGATCGACGCCGGCGCCGACGGCCTCGAGCTCAACTTCGGCTGTCCGCACGGCATGTGCGAGCGCGGCATGGGCTCGGCGGTCGGCCAGGAGCCCAAGGTCAACGCCGAGATCACGTCGTGGGCGGTCGAGTACTCGACGGTGCCGGTGCTGGTGAAGCTGACGCCGAACGTCGCCAACATCGTGCCGCATGGGCTCGCCGCGCAGAAGGGCGGGGCCCACGGCGTCTCGCTCATCAACACGATCAAGAGCATCATCGGCGTCGACATCGACACCTTCGTGCCGCAGCCGTTGGTCGACGGGCGCTCGACCAACGGCGGCTACTGCGGCGCGGCGGTGCGGCCGATCGCGCTGCACATGGTCGGCGCGCTGGCCCGCGAGCCCGAGTTCCGGCTGCCGATCAGCGGCATCGGCGGCATCACCAACTGGCGCGACGCGGTCGAGTTCATGCTGCTGGGCTCGTCGTCGGTGCAGGTCTGCACCGAGGTCATGCTCCGCGGCTATCGCATCGTCGAGGACATGATCGAGGGCCTGACCGACTACATGGCGTCGAAGGGCTTCGACAAGCTCGACGACTTCATCGGCAAGGCCGTCCCCAACTTCACCGAGTGGGGCGAGCTCGACCTCAACTTCGAGTCGGTGGCCAAGATCGACGCCGACAAGTGCATCGGCTGTCACCTCTGCGTCGTCGCCTGTGACGACGGGGCGCATCAGTGCATCCACCCGGTCGCGGGCGCGCGCGCCCCCGCGGTCGACGAGTCCGAGTGCGTCGGCTGCAACCTGTGCCAGATCGTGTGCCCGGTCCCGGGCTGCATCTCCATGGAGAAGGTCGACAACGGCTTCGCCAGGACGTCGTGGAACGACCACGTCGCCCAGGGCAAGCCGCTGCGGCCGAAGAAGGCCGCCCACTAACCTGCGCGTTCCTGCCAGCCCCCGGACGCAAGCGTTGCACAGGCCAAGCGACGCGCCGCCCTGTAGCTTGTTCTCCCGGGGCTGACCATGGACCACGACACCGACGAGACGCGAACCGAGTTGCTCGCCCACTGCCGTGCCGAACTCGAGCGCATGCAGGCCACGCTGCGCCGCGAGCCCGGGGCCCATGCCGCCGGGCACCTCGCCCGGGTCGAGCGGGCGCTGCACTGGCTCGCGTCGGGGTACTACGGGCGCTGTGGGGTCTGCGGCAAGGCACTCGACGCGGCGACGCTGCGGCGCAGCCCCGAGCGCCTGGTGTGCGGCGCCTGCTCGCAGCGCTCGCACCACGAGCAGAGCGCGGTGACCGTCGCCCCCTGGTGAGTTGCGCGGGGCCGCGGCGCCCCGAATACTCGGGCCGTGGGGAGGCGGTGGCCCGGATGGTTGGTCGGGGCGGTGGCGTGTGGCCACGACGCGACGATCGACCGTGACCCGGCCGACACCGGCAGCGAGGCCGGCTCCTCCGTCGACGCCACGTCGCGCACGGACACCACCACCGAGCCGGAGGGCTCCAGCACCGGTGAGCCGATGCGGCCCGTCGCGCCGGTGCACCGCTTCGTGGACGTCACCGCCGCGGCGAACCTCGGCGGCATCGTGCAGGCCGAGGCGCGCAGCGCCCCGTGGTGCCTGCTCGACCGTGCGTACTCGGAGGCGCCCGGCGACTACTGCGTCCCCGAGCGGCTCGTCGCCGGGGTCGCCGCGGGTGACCTCGACGGCGACGACCACGTCGACCTGGTGTTCCCGGCGCTCGATGGCGGCACGCGGGTGATGCTCGGGGACGGCGCCGGCGCGTTCGCCGACGCCACCGGGCGAAGCGGCATCGACGGGGCCGCGCGCACCTCGGGGGCCGCGCTGGGCGACGTCGATCGCGACGGCGATCTCGATCTGTACCTGACCGTGTTCGGCGGCACGCGGCACCTGCTCTACCTCAACGACGGCGCGGCCGGGTTCCGCGAGGTCGGGGTCGAGCGGGGGGCCGCGGTGGCGAGCGACGCGATCCACGTCGGCACGAGCGCGGCGTTCGGCGACCCGGATCTCGACGGCGATCTGGATCTGTTCGTCGGCGAGTGGCGCCCCGATCTCGAGCTCGGCGACGCCAGCCACCACGTGGCGCTCCTGCGCAACCTCGGGACGGAGGGTCCGGGCGGGGCCCCGGGATGGTTCGAGGACGTCACGCTCGCGGCGGGCCTCGACCCCAGCGCGTTCGCCCCGGAGCACGGGGTGAAGCCCGGGGTCTACGTGTTCGCGCCGGCGTTCGTCGACCTCGACGGCGACGGCCTCCCCGAGCTGGTCATGACCGGCGACTTCGGGACGTCGAAGCTGTTCCGCAACCTCGGTGAGCTCCGCTTCGAGGACGTCACCGCGGCGGCCGGTGTCGGCGCCGAGCGCAACGGCATGGGCTCGAGCTTCGCCGACATCGACGCCGACGGCGATCTCGACTGGTTCGTCACCGCGATCTACCCCGCGGCGCGCCCTGACCTCGGCAATCGGCTGTACCTCAACGATGGCGCGGCGGGGTTCGTCGACGGCACCGATGCGTGGGGCGTGCGCGACGGCGGCTGGGGTTGGGGCGCCGCGATCTTCGATCACGATCACGACGGCGACCTCGACGTCGCGATGACCGCCGGCTGGACGCAGGCGGAGTTCGCCGACGACGCGCTGGTGCTGTGGGACAACCCCGGCGCGCCGCAGCTGCGGGACGTCGCCGGCGCGCTCGGCCTCGTCGATGTCGGCCAGGGCCGGGGCCTCGTCACGCTCGACCACGACGAGGACGGCGATCTCGATCTGCTCGTCACGCACTGGGCCGCGCCGCCGCGGCTGTTCCGCAACGACGACCCGCCCGGTGCGTGGCTGCGCGTACGGACCGTGGGCACCCGGGGCGACGTGCAGGGGCGCCACGCGATCGTCGAGCTCGAGTTCGACGACGGCCGGCCCGGCGATGGTCGCGTCGTGGTCCAGCAGATCGGGGCGGGCGCGGGGCTCTACGGCCACGGCGAGCTGACGGCGCACTTCGGTCTCGGCGACGCCGAGACGATCGCGGCGGTGCGCGTGCGCTGGGCGTCCGGCGCCACGAGCGAGGTCGTCGCGCCCGAGCTCCGGCAGACCCTCGTCGTCGTCGAGCCCGCGGGATGAACGTAGTCGCGGATGAAGGCGAAGTGTTCACCCGCGACGAAGGCGAGGAGCGAAGCGATGAGGGATGGGGAGGGCGGGCCGCCCTTCCCCGCTGCTTGGTAGAGGCGCGGCGGGACGCGACGCCGTACCCTGGGCGGCATGGTCCCTGCGCCCGACGAGACGGATGCCGTGCCTCGACCGATCGATACCGGTGAGGTCGCCGACGCCGAGACCGTGTCGGCGCGGATCCCCCTCGAGCCCCGCGCGACCGAGACCGGCCCCGGCCTGCTCGATCGCTACCACGACGAGGGTGAGCTCGGACGCGGCGGCATGGGCGAGGTGCGGCTGTGCCTCGATCACCGCATCGGTCGCCGCGTGGCGCTCAAGCTGCTGCGCGCGGGTCAGGGCTCGCGCTCGGTGTCGCGGGCGCGGTTCCTCCGCGAGGCCCGGGTGCAGGGCCGCCTCGAGCACCCCGCGATCGTGCCGGTGTACGACCTCGGCGTCGCCGGCGACGAGCGGCCGTTCTTCACCATGAAGCGCATCGGCGGGCACACGCTGGCGCAGGTGCTCGAGGCGATCGCGGCCGGCGACGCGGCGATGGCCGAGCGGTGGACGCGGCGACGCCTGCTCAACGCCTTCGCCCAGGTCTCGCAGGCCGTGCAGTACGCCCACGAGCAGGGCGTGATCCACCGCGACCTCAAGCCGTCGAACATCATGCTCGGCGACTTCGGCGAGGTGTACGTGCTCGACTGGGGCGTGGCGAAGCTCGTCGACGAGGCCGACGACGATCGGCCCACCGCGCCTCGGTCGCCCGTTGCCGTCGACGACGAGGCGGCGCTGACCGCAGACACGGCCCTCGCGGCGACCGAGGGCCGCGACCTGCTCGGCACGCCGGGGTACATGGCGCCCGAGCAGATCGACGGCGTGAGCGCCCGGGTCGGCGTCGCCGCCGACGTGTACGCCCTCGGGGCGATCCTCTTCGAGATCCTCGCCCTGCAGCCGCTGCACGCCCGGCACAACCTCGCGGCCGTGCTCGGCTCGACGATCGCGGGCGTCGATCTGGCCGAGCGCCTGCGGGGGTGCGGCGACGCGGTGCCGCCGGAGCTCGCGGCGATCTGCGAGCGCGCGACCCGGCTCGAAGCCGCGGAGCGCTACCCCGACGTGCGGGCGCTGCTGCTCCCGATCGAGCGGTTCCTCGAGGGCGACCGCGATCTCGAGCTGCGCCGTGGCCTCGCCCGCGTCGCCACCGACGAGGCCGAGGCCGCGGCCAAGGCCGCCCTCGAGCACGGTGACGCCGAGGCGCGCAGCCGGGCGCTTGCCGCGTGCAGCCGCGCGTTGGCCCTCGATCCCGACGACGTCCGCGCCCGCGCCACCCTGGTCGAGCTGCTGTTCTCGCCGCCCGAGCGCGCGCCGGCGTCGGTCGAGCGCGAGCTCGTGCAGAGCGAACGCGAGACCGTGCGGACCAACGCCCGGGGCGGCGTCTCGGCCTTCGCCTCGTACCTGGCGTTCGTGCCGGTCGTGGCATGGATGGGGCTGCGCGATCCGATCGCGCTGGGGACGTTGGTCGCCCTCATCGCGGTCGGGATGATCGTGTCGATCCTCGGCGCGCGCGCGGCGAGACCCGAGGTCTGGGCCGCGCCGGTCTCGCTCGCCGTGAGCACGCTGTCGCTCATGGTGCTGTCGCGCGTGTTCGGGCCCTTCGTGCTCGTGCCCGGCATGGCGATGGCCAACGCGATCGGCTTCTCGCTCGAGAGCCGCGGCGCCCGGCGGGTCGCCTACGTCGCGGTGTCGACGTTCGCGATCGCCGTGCCCGCCGCGCTCGAGCTGGCGGGCGTGCTGCCGGCGTCCTACGGCTTCGTCGGCGGGACGCTCGCGATCCTGCCGCGGATGACCGAGCTGCCCGAGCTGCAGAGCATGGTCCTGCTGTGGACCGCGAGCCTCGCGGCGGTGGTCGTGCCGGCGATGCTGGTGTCGCGCACCCGCGACGCGCTGCGCGACGCGGAGCGGCGGCTGGCCGTGCTCGCGTGGCAGCTCCGGCAGCTGGTGCCGCAGCAGGCCCGCGGCGACGCGCGGTGACCCAGCTACTCCGGGACGACGGTGCGCGGGTCGAACGCGCACGGAATCGGCGCGATCGCGTTGCCGTGCTCGACCAACGCGTTCTTCGCCCGCATCCACGCCGCGGTGCGGTGGGCGTCCGAGCGCCAGCACAGCACGATGCGATCGGGGATCTGTGGGAGCGACGGATCCAGCACGACGAGCTCGCCGGGGCGGCCGTAGTCGGCGACGCGGCGGGGGAGGATGCCGACGCCGACGCCCGCGAGCACGAGGCTCTTGGTCAGCTCGAGATCCCCGGTCGCGACGACGCGCGACGGCAGCAGATCCAGGCCGCCGAGGCTCTCGACGATCCGCCGGCACTGATCGACCCGCGGCGCGTGGACCAGGGGCCCGCGGCGCAGCAGCTCGTGGGCGCGCTCGGGTCCGCCACGGCCGACGAGATCGCGACGACCGACCACCGCGACGGCGTCGGCGAAGGCGTCGAGCATCACGAGCTCGTCGTGGGGCGGGGGCGCGACGACCAGGCCGAAGTGGACCTCGCGCCGCAGCACCGCCTCGCGGACCTCGGCCGAGGTGCCGTTCCACACCCGGATCTCGATCCCCGAGGCGTGCTCGAGGAAGTTGCGCATGAAGGTCGGTAGGAAGTACGCACCCAGCGATTCGTGACAGCCGATGGCGAAGTCGCCGACGTCGTCGCGCTCGAGCCCGCGGATGCGCTGCTCGGCATCGTCGAGCACGGAGAACACCTCCCACGCGGCGGCCGCGAGCGCGGCGCCGGTCGGCGTGACGGTCACGCCGCGGGCGTTGCGGAGCAGCAGGGTGCTGCCGAGGTAGTCCTCGAGCTTCTTCACGGCGGAGGTCAGCGTGGGTTGGGCCACCCCGAGCTTGCGCGCGGCCGCGGTCAGGCTGCCGACCTCGGCGATCGTGCGGAAGTACCGCAGGTGGACCAGGTCCATGGACGACGATCATGCAGCGAAAAGCGCCCGGCCGGCGAGGGTTGGGTCTCGCCGGCCGGGCACGCGCCACACTGGCCGTCAGGTCGGGTTGGGGTCGGGCGAGTCGTGACTGGCTATTGGGGGACGTTGGCCGGGCAGAAGTCCTGTTCGGGGTCGATGGCGAAGGTCTCCGTGTCGTCGTCGATGCTCTTGACAAAGGCGATGAGGTCCGCGAGCTCCTGCTCCGTCGGCGCGAACACTTGGTTGCCCGCGCGCAGGTGCGTCGTGAAGTCACCCTGCGGATCGAGTAGCTCCTCGAGGCTCGCGGCCGCGCCGTTGTGCAGGAACGGGGCGCCGGTCGCCATGCCGAGCAGCGACGGCACGTTGAAGCCGTCGACGCCCTGGGCGGCGGGACCGTTCTGGCGGATCTCGTCGGCACCGTGGCCGCCAGGCCCGTCGGCGTCGAACGTCCCGACGATGCGGGCCACGCAGGTGTGCCGCGCCGGCGGGCCGTTGGCGTCGTCGGAGAGCACGGTGAGCTCGGCGGGATCGGTCGAGGGCACCTGGTCGGCACGCACCTCGCCGAGCGACGCGATGCCGGCGTCGAGCAGCGAGATCAGCCGCTCGTCGTTGTCACTGCCGTCGTTGGGGTTGAACGCCGGCGTGTAGTAGCGGCGCGAGATCGTCCACAGCGAGCCGCTGTGGCACGCGTCGCAGCGAGCGTCCTCGAACACCGCGCGGCCCGCAACCGCGTCGCCCGCGAGGCGGGTCGAGCCCTGCGGCGAGCGCAGCGACGCGACGTAGGCCTCGATCGCGTCCCAGTCGTCGGGCAGCGCCCCGGTCTGCGCCGCGCCGCGGGCCGAGCCGAGGTTGAACGCGTTGAGCGGGTTCCCGGCGCCGCCGGGGCCGGTGATGTCGATGCGCACCGCCGCGTTGGCCGTGCCGTTGTCGTTGAGCGCCGTGTCGGTGACGATCGCCCCGGTGCCGCCGGCGACGGCGCGCGTGTTCAGCTCGAAGTCGTGGACCTCGTCGAAGATCCCCGTCCAGTTGAAGATGCGCTGCTCGAGGCCACCCTGGTCGAACGAGGCCGATGTGTCGACCGTCTGCCGCGGTCCGGCGGGGAACGACCACGTGATGTTGTCGGTGGTGCCGAACGGGTGACAGCCGACGCAGCTCACCCAGCCGTTGGTCGACCAGCGACCGAGACCGGTGTTGAAGAAGCGCTCGCCCTGGACGATGGCCTCCTCGGCGGCGCCGGCCGGCGGGCTGGCCGACGCGATGTCGGTCTCGACGGTGGTCTGCTGCGCGAGGTCGATGTGCGAGAGGCTGCGGCCGACCTGGTTGACCACGTACGCGTTGGTCTCGGCGATGGCGATGCCGGTCGGCGATCGCCCCGTCGGCAGGAAGCTCGCGCCGGAGGGCGAGCCCGCCACCGGCGGATCGACGGAGAAGTCGACCCGCAGCACGCTGTCCGAGGCCAGCGAGGTGATGTACGCGAAGTCGCTGTTCGGCGCGAAGGTGATGTCGGTCGGCACCGGGATGAAGCGCTTGGGCGCCGCGAGATCGTCGACGAGGCCGTTGAGATCGATCGGGCCGGCGTCGACCGGCTCGAGCGTGTCGACGGCGATGCGGTGCACCAGGCCCTGGAGGTTCTGGTGGAAGTCGGTCGCGCCGTTGAACGAGGCCGGCGAGGCGCCGACGCTGGTCACGTAGAGCTCCGCGCCGTTGATGGCGCACGAGTAGAGCTGGTTGGGGTACGCGCCGGTGGCCTCGAAGCCCGCAGTCGACGAACTCGCCAGGGGCGCCAGCAGCACCTCGTCGACGCCGTCGTTGGAGGTGGCGATGGTGAACACGCGCCCGCGCCGGGCGGAGTCGGTGGCCTCCTTCTCGCCGTCGGCCGCCACCGCGTAGAAGTCGGTGACGAACAC
Source organism: Deltaproteobacteria bacterium Ga0077550 (assembly GCA_001464385.1). Lineage (GTDB taxonomy): Bacteria > Myxococcota_A > Polyangia > Nannocystales > Nannocystaceae > Xiheibacterium > Xiheibacterium aquaticum. The sequence goes on from LNFB01000354.1 coordinate 40,515, forward strand.
CGTCTCGTCGTCGGCGTCGAGGTCGAGGTCGTTGGTGACGCACGCGGCATAGGGCGCGCCGCCGGTCTCGATCTCGGCGTCGATCGTCATCGTGCCGGTGTCGACGCGCACGACGTAGCCCTCGCTCCAGAGCGGGACCCACAGCGCGCGGCCGGTGGGCGAGAGCGCGGCGCGGCCGGGCTCGGCGCCGACGGAGACGGTCGCGTCGACGGCCGGCTTGCCGTCGACGTCCGCGACGCGCACGACCTCGCCCGAGCCGCGCAGCACCACGTAGACGGTGTCGCCGGTCGGCGAGAAGGCCACCGAGTCGGGCTCGGAGCCCACGTCGAGCCGGGCCTGCTCGACGAGATCGGGCAGGCCGAAGAACGTCAGCTCGCCGGTGCCGTGGTTCGCGACGGCCAGCCGCGTGCCGTCGGGCGACACCGCGATGGGGCCGCCCTTGGTCGGGCCGGGCAGCGCGACATCGGGATCATCCCCAGTGTCGCCGGTGCTCCCGGTGTCCTCGGGCGTCGATGAAGTCGAGTCCGGATCGACGGTCGGATCGGTGGCGGTCGCCGACGTTGTCGGGCCTTGGGTCGCCGATCCGGAGCTCCCGTCGGTGTCGCCGCTGTCGCCGGTGCCGCCACCGGCGGGGGGATCGCCGACACATCCGGCGGTCGAGGTTGCAAGCAAGAACAGGGGAAGCTTCCACGCGGTCCATCGATGCATGTCAGTCCTAGGGGTCGGTAGAAAAGGCAGGAGAACAGCTTCAATGTCGCCGAAGACGCCGAAGACGCCACACGAACCTGTCGATGGCAGACATACGGCGCGCCGATGGCTCGGGCCGCGACACCACTGTCGCGCCTCGGGCGTCCGAGCGATCGCCGGATCAGGGGGCGGATCGCGGCGCGTCGCGGGGCCTTCAGGCCAGCTGCAGGCACCACGCGTCGGGCACGTCGAACGGCAGCACGTGCGAGACGAGGTCGAACCACGGGCCGCAGCGATCGAGCACGCCGGCGTCGGCGGTGGCGACGAGTTCGGTGCCGATCGCCAGCGCGCCGTCGGGGTCGAACACGACCTCGGTCTGCCACTGCAGCGATCGCGCGGCGCCGAGGCGGTCGATTGTTCGCGCGAGCTCGGCGCTGCGCGACACCGGTCGGTCGAGGTACCACCGCGTCGGTCCGACGTTCAGCCGCACCAGCGCGTCGGCGAGGCACGCCAAGGCGCGCTCCGTGGTGTCGACGGCGCGCCAGTTGCCGTGGACGCTGGCGATGTCGCGGACCGCACCGTCGCGGCCGCGGAAGATCGGCGCGCCCGCGAGCGCGGCCTCGAGCGTGATGAGGCAGTTGAACCCGTCGATCGCGATCGGCTCGCCCGCGATTGCGTGGGGGTCGCGGCGTCGTGCGGCCCGATCGGCGAGCGCGTCGTCGGCCGCTGCGGAGCGCCGCACCGCGTCGCGCTGGCGGCGACGCAGCGCGTGGCGGTTGCCGACCAGCTCGGTCGCGGAGGCCTCGGCGTATCCGCGCGACAGCAGCCACGACAGCTCGGCGGTCGCGGTGCGCAGCGTCGCGACTCGATCCTCGGCGAACAGCGCCGCGTCCTCGGGATCGGCGCCACGACGGCCCACCGCGAGAGCGTAGCAGCCGCGCGGGTGGGGAACTGGTAGCGTCGTCGCGGGGGCGCCACGACGCAGACGGACGCACTGTTGCGCACGCTCGCCGTGGAGCTCCCGGTGGGCCTCGCGTGCCTGTGGGCCGCGACGCGACGCGACCCCGATCGACCGGCGTGGTGGCGCATGGCCCTGGTGCTCGCGGGCTGCAGCCTCATCACGCACCCGTTCGCGTGGTGGGGCAACCGAGCGCTGGTCGAGGCGATGCCGTTCGCGTGGCGGGCGGCGCTGGTCGAGGCCGCGGTGGTCGTCGTCGAGGGCGCGGTGCTGCGGTTCGCGCTCGGGCTGCGATCGACGACCGCGTGGGGCTCAGCGCTGCTGATGAACGCGGCGTCGTTCGGCTATGGGGTGTGGTTGATCACGCGGGGGTGAGGCCCGCGTCAGAGCCGGGCCCGGCGCAGGCGCAGGGCGTTGCCGATCACCGAGACCGAGCTGAGACTCATCGCGGCGCTCGCGAGCATCGGCGACAGCAGCCACCCGAACACGGGGAACAACAGGCCGGCGGCGACGGGGACGCCGAGCGCGTTGTACCCGAACGCGAACGCGAGGTTCTGGCGGATGTTCCGCATCGTCGCGCGGCTCAGCCGTCGCGCCCGCAGCAGCGCACGCAGATCGCCCTTCACCAGCGTGATGCCGGCGCTCTCGATCGCGACGTCGGTGCCGGTGCCCATCGCGACGCCGACGTCGGCGCGCGCGAGCGCGGGGCCGTCGTTGACGCCGTCACCCGCCATCGCGACCACCCGGCCCTCGCGCTGCAGGGCCTCGATCACGCGGAGCTTGTCGTGGGGCAGCAGCTCGGCCTCGACGCGCGTGATCCCCAGGCGCCGCGCGACCGACTCGGCGCTCGTGCGGTGATCCCCGGTCAGCATCACGATCTCGAGCCCGTCGGCGCGCAGCTCGTCGAGCGCCGCCTTCGCGGTCGCCTTGATCGGATCGGCGACGGCCAACAGCCCCGCGAGGCGGCCGTCGACGGCCAGCCACATCACGCCGTCGCCCTCGCGGCGCAGCGTCTCGGCGCGATCGGCCAGCGGCGCCGTGTCGACGGTGGCGCGCGACATCCACCGCTGGTTGCCGAGCGCGACGCGTCGCCCCGCCACGTGCCCCTCGATGCCCTCGCCGGGCGTCGACGCGAAGCCTTCCACCGCGGCCGGGGCCACGTTGCGCTCCGCGGCGCCGTCGAGGATCGCGCGGGCCAGCGGGTGCTCGCTGCCGTTCTCGAGCGTGACGGCGAAGTGCAACACCTCGCCCTCGGTGAAGCC
>LNFB01000355.1 GCA_001464385.1 Deltaproteobacteria bacterium Ga0077550
GAGCCGCTGCAGCGCCTCGGCGCTCTTCACCAGGACGCCGGTCCCGGCGCCGCGACCGGTCGCAACCATGATGGAGATCGGCGTCGCAAACCCCAGGGCGCAGGGGCACGCGATGATGAGCACGGCGATCGCGTTGACGAGGGCGTGGGTGAGCTGCGGCGGGGGCCCGAGCACCAACCACGCGATCGCGGTGAGGACCGCGACCCCGACCACGCTGGGCACGAACCACGCGGAGATCCGGTCGGCGAGGTTCTGGATCGGCGCGCGGCTGCGCTGCGCCTGGCCGACCATGGTGACGATCTGCGCGAGCAAGGCGTCGGCGCCGACGCGTCGCGCGGTGATCACGAGCCCGCCGGTACCGTTGAGCGTGCCACC
>LNFB01000356.1 GCA_001464385.1 Deltaproteobacteria bacterium Ga0077550
CATCGCGAGCACCCCGAGCCCGTGCCCGATCCACACCCGCCCCCTCGCCGTGTCCCGTACCCCAACCCGGCGCAGAACCACCGCCCCCACGCCGAGCCCCGCGATCCCCACCAGCTGTCCAAGCTCGACACCCAAGTTGAACCCCGCCAGCGCAGGCACCAGCGCCGCCCCACCCGTCTGCGCGAGCGCGGTCGCGAAGCCCAGCCCATGCACCAGCCCCGCCGCCGACGCGGCGACGACGAGCCTCCGCGGCGGCGGGCCGGGCCTGGCGCGCGCGAGCTCGAGGGCGACGAGCACCACGCTGGCCGCGATGCCGAGCTCGGCCCACGTCGACGGGATGCGCAGCCAGCCCAGCGTCGCGGCGACGAGCGTGAGGCTGTGGCCCACCGCGAAGGCCGACACGCCCGCGATCGCGGCCCGCCACGTCCGGGCGAGGAGCACGAGCGCCAGGGCGAACGCGAGGTGATCGGCGCCCCCGAGCAGGTGCGACGCGCCGAGGCCGACGTGCCGCGCGAACACGGCGAGGCCCGAGGTGACCGCCGGCAGCTCGATGCGGGGCGCAGCCGCGGTCGCGACGTCGCGATGGACCGCGCCGTCGTGCAGCGCCACGCGGATCATCGCGTCGGCGCCCCCGGGCACGAGGCCGGGCTGCTCGATCGCCGTGCCGGCGAGGGCCACGTCGCAGCGCAGCGCCTGCGACGTGATCACGGCGTCGGCCTCGAGGTCGTCGTGCGCGGGCCCGATCGCGGCGCACCCGGCCGTGAAGCGCGGCAACGGCAGCGCACCCGCGCCGTGGGGCCGGCGCTGTCGGACGGTGATCGCCCCTGGGGCGTGCTCGTCGATCGATACGCCGACCGGCGGCGGGCCGTGGGCCTGGGCGAGCTGCGGTCGACCGAAGGCCGCGAGGACGACCGCGAGGGAGGCGCCCGCGAGCGCCCGCATCGCGAGCGGTTCGATCGCGCCGCTCATGGCGTCGTCACCACCTCGATGCGTCGTCCGCTGCGCAGCCCGTCGAGGGCCTCCCGCAGCGCAGCGTCGCGCCGGCCCTGCTCGAGCGTCGCGTGCACGCGCGGCAGCACCTCGGCGATCGTGCGCACCTCGGCGTCGTGGCGCGCCTGCACGTAGACCAGGTGCAGGCCGAACGCCGAGCGATGCGGGCCGCTCCACCGGCCGATCGGCGCCGTCGCGATCGCGGCGCCGAAGCCCGCGCCGAACAGCGCGTCGAGCCGCGCCGTGGCGTAGGGGACGCCGGGTCGCGTCCACGGCCACGGATCGGCGCCGGGGATCTCCGCGTCCGCGGGCGCACCCTCGAGCGTCGCAGCGATCGCCGCCGCCTCGCGCGAACATTCCTCGTCGCCGTCGCCGTCGCCGTCGCCGTCGCCGTCGCCGTCGCCGTCGCCGTCGCCGTCGCCGTCGTCGCACGCCACGAACACCTGCGTGAACTCGGTCCTCGCCGCGCTCGCGTAGCGCTCGGGGTGGCCGCCGTACTCGGCCAGCAGCGCGGCGGTCCATGTCGAGAGATCCTCGCCACGCCCGAGGGCCCGGCTCGCCGCCGACACCAGGCGCCGCCTCGCGATCGGATCGCGGCGGTGCAGTCCCTGTGCGATCGCCCGATCGATCGCGGCCTCGGGATCGTCGTCCCCGTCGTCGATCGCACCGAGCAGCGCGGCGAGGCGCGCCCGGACGATCGCGTCGCGTCGCGGCCAGTCCGCGCGCTCGGCCTGCTCGAGCAGCAAGGCCTCGTCGATCGCGATCGCGATCGCAGCGGCGTCGCTGCCCGCGGGCACCTCGACCCGCAGCGGCGCGCCCGGCCCCACGCCTCCGCACGCGCGCCCGAGCGCGACGAGCAGCGCACCGCCCACTGCGAACCGCAGCAGCAGGCGCGGCGTCGTCGTCATGGCACGTACCACACGGGCGAGCTCCACGCGCGCTCCTGCTGCACCGGCGCGGCGTCGCAGCAGCCCTCGAAGCCGGGCCCGACGCTCGCCGGATCGTCGCAGTCGACGCCCGCGTCGTTGCACGCGTACTGCTGCCAGCGACAGCTCGGCACCTCGAGCACGCGCGCGTAGTAGAACGCCGGTACGGCGGGATCGAAGTCGTCGTCGACCCACGCGCCGCACAGGCTGGCCTCGCCGTCGTCGCCGGGCGTGCACGTCGTTGGATCGACCGGCGTCTGCACGGGCGCGCCCGCGACGTCGACGACGCGGAATCGGGCCTCGCCGTCGACCAGCCAGCCCTTGACGATCTGCACCCGCTCGAGCGCGTTGCCTGGCGTGGTCGCGGTGCCGCTGTCGCCGAGCGCCGAGATCACCAGGCGCGGCGCGGCGCCGGACGACGCCGGCAGCACGCCGCCCATCGGCACGCCGCGCAGGTCGCCCTGTTCGGCGAGATCGGGCGCGGCGCACAGCGCCTCGTCGAGGTCGTAGCCGGCGAACATCCGCAGGACGATCCGCGGCCCGCTCGTCGCATAGACCTCGCGGCGGCGCATGGCCTCGAACAGCGCCTCGCGCGAGTTCTCCTCGGCCCAGATCACCGCGAGGCCGCCGGGGTTGAACCACGGGCGATCGGGCAGACCCGGCGGCAGGCGCTCGCGCACCGTGAGACCCGCGCCGCCGTGCCCGAGGAAGCCGCGCTCGTCGACGGCCCCCGGCGTGCCGAGGTGCGTGTCCGTGCTCGCGACGAAGCCGTACATGTACGGGTTGACGCCGATCGTCGCGAGCAGCTCGAGCCCGCGGCCGAGGGCATGCCGCACGAAGTCGGACTCGACCAGCGTCTCGGCCACGCCGCCCAACGTCGCCGAGCTCAGCCTCGCGTAGGGCATCACCTCGAAGTCGCACTGCTCGTCGGCGCTCGTCGTGCCGGGCAGGCACTCGGACGCGCCCTTGTGCTGGAAGATCTCGACCAGCGGCTCGAGCTCGGCGCGCGCGCGGGCATACGCGGCGTCGAACGGCCGGCCCTCGCCGTCGACGGTCTCGAACATCAGGCCCGAGCTGAGGTTCGAGTTGTGCGGGATCGTCAGCACGTCGCAATCGTCGTCGCGTCCGAGGCAGTCGTCGTCGAGCCGCTGCCACAGCTGCTCTTCGCGGCCGACGTCGAAGTAGCCCGACGGGTGCGAGGGCACGTGGTGGTTGCGGAAGATGACGTTGCGGTGGAGGTTCAGCGCGTCGGGCGAGCCCGACCACTCGTAGGCGACGAACGAGGTGAAGCTGCAGTCGTCGGTGCGGTCGTACGCGGCCTCGGCAGCGCGCTGGATCTCGTCCCACGCCGCCGCGTCGCTCGCAGGGCAGCCGCCCGACGCGGGGTCGCACGGTGCCGGGGCCGAGGCCGCGTCGGGGTCGAGGATCAGCCGCGCGTTGAACCCGAAGAACGCCATGTCGGGATCGTCGCGGTAGCCGGCGCACGCCGGCGCGTCGTACTCGGCCGAGCCCGGCGTGGTGCAGCCCTGCACGACCCCCAGGAATTCCGCGTGGTCGGTGACCGCGACGAAGTCGAGGGGGCGCTCGAGCTGGGCCGTGCGCATCGGCGCGCCCGCGGCGTCGTGGGGCTGCACGCCCACGGCCTCGCCGCGCGCGAAGCGATACGCGTCGGCGACGCTCAATCGGTTGCCCTGGAGGTTGGCGTCGAGCGACAGCGAGGTGTGGACGTGGAGATCGCCGAAGTACGGCGCGCGCACCGGGTCGAACTCGCGGCAGCGGCCGATCACCTCGGGCGGCGGATCGTAGACGTCGGGCGCCGCATCGTCGGCGCACGCCAGCGCGAAGGAGACGAGCACCAGCGCGGGGCGGCGATCGATCGGCATCGCGATCTCATGCGCAACAGACGGAGATCGGCGTCGGGTTGCCGCCGCCGTCGGTCGGCTCGCACGCCACGGGGATCGGCGCCATGCGGACGGACACGGCCGCCATCTCCGGGCACACTGCCGCGAGCGTCGCCGCGAAGGGGGCGCCCGCGCAGTCGAGTGCGCCGAAGTGCTCCATCGCGGCGCTGCCATTGCAGTACGTCCCCGTGTCGCACGGATCGCACGTGGCTTCGCAGCGGGGATCCTCGAGGACGACCGGCGGCCCGGCGTCGAAGCCCGGCGGGCACTCGGGGGCCTCGCCGTCGGTGAACACGCACAGGCCATCGGCCTCGGGTGCGTCCGAGGTGCAGCCGCCCTCGACGATGACCTCGCAGCGGAACGCCAGCGGCGAGTCGCCTTTCAGCACGACGCGGAGCGTCGACTCGCAGGGGGGCGTGCCCTCAGGGGGGAAGAAGCCGACGCCGTTGGCCTGACCGTCGAGGTTCCGGCAGGGACCGACGTCGCCGATCGTCACGCCACCACAGGTCTCGACCAAGGCCGAGCACGCCTGATGGGGCATCACATCGCAGACGCAGCTGCAGCTCGAGGTGCCGGGCTCCGGCGTGCCCAACGGCACGCCCCGCGTGCCGCCGCCGCACTCGGGCGCCATCGCGACGTTGGCCTGCAGGCCGTACGCGAAGAACGGCGCGCTCCAGCCCTGGGGCGTCGGAGGGACGGGCACGCCGCCGTCGCCGCACATCGGAGGCGTGCCCGTGTCAGCATCGGAGCTGCTCCCATCGAGCGACGACGCCGTCGCCGCGCCGCTGCTGCCGTCGACGCCGGTGGTGCCGGTGGTGCCGGTCGTGCCCGAAGCGGTGCCACCCTCGGTCGTCGCCGTGGTGCCGCCGGCGATGTCGGGCGCGTCGCCGAAGCATGCGGTGCAGGGGATCGCGAGGGCGAGGACGGAGGCCAAGGGCGTGCGCACGGATCGCGATCGTACCGACCTGCCTCGTCGCCTGTCCACGCCGCGGATCGCGGGCGATCCTGCGCGTCGGCCCGCGCGGTCGAGCGGGCTCACTCGGCGGGTCGTCGGATCTCGCCGACGCGTTTCACGGTCGGCGGCAGCGAGCGCAGGTAGAGCCAGATCGATTCCACGTCCGCGTCGGTGAGGTTCGCGTAGCTCTCCCACGGCATCGGGGAGCCGACGTGGACCCGCCCGCCGCGCATCCGCGCGGTGAATTGCTCCTGCGTCCAGGCGGTGATGTGCCCGGTCTCTGGATCCGGGGTCAGGTTGGGCGCGTAGAACTCGAAGCTCGGGTCGGTCTCGTCCGGGATCGGTGTCGCTGCGTTGCCCGACAGGAGCTGGCCGGTGAACGCGAGCGCGCCGTCGTACGTGAAATCGGAGTGGCAACCGGCGCACGCCGCCGGGCCCTCGGCCAGGTAGCGGCCGCGCTCGAGGCTCGCGGCGCCCTCGCGCACGAACGGCGGGGCGAAGGCCGAGTAGTCGTGGGGGGCCGCGAAGAAGCCCATGGGACCCTGGAACAGCACGCGGCCGAGCAGGCCGATCTCGTGGGGAGCGACGGCGTTGTCGACCGGTGGCAGGGAGCGCAGGTACGAGACGACGGCGGTCAGATCTTCGTCGCTGCTCGCGCCCGTGACGTACATGAACAGCGCAGGCTCGCCGTTGCGCTTGACGCCGTGGCGGATCGCGCGGGCGAGCTCGGCGTCCGAGTAGTCCCCGATGCCGGTCGTCGGGTGCGGCGTGAGGTTCGAGGCCCGGATCGTGCCCAGCGGCCCCATCTTCCACTCGCGGCCGCCGATCGGCGTGACCTCGTCGCCGGGCTTGCTCGCGAGGTAGGCGTCCATCGGGGCGTGGCATGCCGAGCAGTGCGCGAGGGCGTGGACGATGTAGCGACCGCGGGCGACGACCGCGGGATCGTCGGTGGCGCGGATGTCCGGCAGCGGCGTCTCGGGGAAGCGCGGCGGCCAGGTCAGGCTGCAGGTGACGAGCAGCGCCGCGACGCCGATGACGGCGAGCGCGAGCAGGGCACCGAGGAGTTTCAGGACCGTCTTCATGGTCGACCGAGGTGGAGGCTAGGTCAGACACCCCGGCCGCGCGCGGCGCCTGTGGGGGCGCCAGGACGTGAGGCCTCTCGCACACACGTCGGTGATGCGCGGCCACGCGCCCGCCATAGACCCGACACGGGACACTGGCTTCCGCGAAGGGGACGCATGCGACGGAGCACGAGGGGCTGGGCGCTGGGTGGCATCTTGCTGGGGTTCTCGCCGTTCACGGGCCTGGTCGCCGCGGCGCAACCGACACCGGCCGCGGAGCAGACCGCACCGACCGCGGCGCTCGTGAAGGTCCGCGTCGTCGACGAGGCTGGCCACGAGGTCACGCTCGGCGGTCACACGGTGAAGTTCGACGAGACCGCGACCGTGCGCGCGACGATCGACGAGCACGAGCACGCGGTGACCCTCGCGCTGACGGCGGGCGCCGATGCGGCGAGCCTGAGCGTCGGGGCCGAGTACGCGAAGGATGGCGGCACGCTGGTCGACGCCGACGGCGTCGCGGCGAAGATCGGCGTGCCGATCTCGATCGCCGGCAAGGACGGCAAGTCGAAGATCGTCCTCGTGATCGAGCCCCGCAAGAAGCTCGAGCTCGGCGAGGGGGACGACCCGTTGGGCGATCTGTAGCGGGGTCCCCGCCCCTCACTGCTGACAAGCAGCGAAGTCGTCGAGCGGCTCGAAGTCGACGAAGTCGAAGCTCGCCCGCAGCTCGGCGGTGGGCGCGTTGTTGTAGGCGATCGGCCCCACCTGCAGCGCCGCCGGCAGATCCGGCCGATCGAACGCGTTCGAGAGCTGCCACGCGCCGTCCGTCTCGCGGACGTACAGCTCGAAGCGGGCGCCGATGCGGCACAGACGGACCTCGCCGCGCGCCGTCGGCCACGAGGGCCCCTGGTACGTCGAGCCCGAGTCGACGGTGCTCTTGGTCTCGACCGACGGATCGGTGTCGGTGCCGAGCACGATGAACACGTAGTTCTCCGGCCCGCCGCCGCCGTCGCGCGCCATGAGGCCGCCGAAGCGAAAGCCCGACGGCGGCGGCGCATCGACGTTGCCGGCCTGGTGGCTGCGCACCGCCGCCGTGGCCATGAAGTCGCCCTCGACCTCCTTCCACAGCAGGATCGACGTGGACCCGTCGAGCCACACCGTGTTCACCGCGGGATCGAGGTGGAGCACGCCGCCCTCGACGCTCACGTTCGCGGCCTCGGGGCGGAAGGTCGTCCAGCCGGGCAGCGCGGGGTCGTCGAAGTCGTCGTCGAGGGCGGTGGGATCGATCCCCGTGTCGCCGGTGCTGGTGTCGGCCGGTGTGCTGTCCGACCCGTCCGAGGTGCTCGGATCGGGCGTCGTCGTCATGGACGAGGTCATGGACGAGGTCGTCATCGAGGAGGAGGTCATCGACGAGGTCGTCATCGCCGAGGAATCGGTCGTGTCGGCGGCAGTGACCGACGTCGAGCTACCCGCGTCGGTGCCACCCCCCTCGCCGTCCGAGGAGCCACAGGCAGGGGCGAGGAGCACGAGCGACGCGCAAGCGCGGGGGATCCAAGTCATGCGCGGAGCATAACCGCGGTGGCGCCGATTCCAACTCGGTTGGCACATGCAGGATCGGCGGGCGCGAGGTTCCATCGACTTCGCGTGGAGTCGGGATTGCAACGCCGTAGGTCGTGACCCGGCACGTCGTGCGCGCGGTGCTCATCGGCGGGCTCGCGGGCTGCGGTCCGGGGGCGCCCGACGTGGAGGCGACGTGGGCGCGGTGGTTCACCTTCGGCGCGATCGCGGCGGCGCAGGCCGCACCCCACGGGGAATTCGTCGGCGTCGTCGTGGACTCGACGGTGGACGTCGCCGGACCCGGGGTGGCGATGGCTCCCGAGCGCCGCGCGGTGTTCGTACTCGACGACCAGGGCGGGCTGCACGGGCGCGCAGCACTGGCCGGCGCCGGGGCGGTGGCGATCGACGACGAGGGCACGGCCTACGCGCTGGTGCCCGACGCGGGCCCCGAGCGGCCTGCGCCGCTGTGCCGGCTCACGGCGGTCGATGTCGACGACGCGACGCGCTGGGAACGATCATGGCCCATCGACGACGCCCCCGAGGTCGGCTGCGCCGCGCAGCCGTTGATCGCCGGCGAGCACCTGGTGCTGCGCGGTGAAGAGGAACTCACCGCGCTGTCGCGGGACGGGGAGCTCCTGTGGCGCTCGCGCCTGTCGACCGACTGCGACGATCTGAAGTGGCGCGCCGGGGCGCTGTGGTGCGCGGAGGATCCCGTCGACG
>LNFB01000357.1 GCA_001464385.1 Deltaproteobacteria bacterium Ga0077550
CGTGGACGTGGACGTGGACGTGGACGTGGACGTGGACGTGGACGTGGTCGTAGTCGTGGACGTGGTCGTAGTCGTGGACGCGCCCACCCCCGCCTCCCAAGCCACCGCGCGCAACTCCCCCGCCGGCGCAATCACGCACATCAACACCACCCCGATCAACCCCGTCATCGTTGGTCCCGCCCCCGGTTACTGCAACGCCAGTGCCACCCCCGTCCCCGGGGCGCCCCGCGCCGATGCACCCCATCCACCCCATCGCCAGCTGCCCCCTGTGGCGAACCGCACCGTGTCGCCCGTGCTACCGTGCACACGCGTGCGCCCGTCGAACCTCGTCCAGCGCCTCGCCTGCGCAGGGCTCCTCACGGTCGCCCTCGGCCTGCCCGACGCGGCCGCGAAGCGCGAAAAGATCCCGCAGGTCACCCCCGCGAAGCGATCGCGACCGGCTCGTCCCGCCGATCTCTCGCGCGGTGGCGAGCGTCGTGGTGGCATCGAGTTCGCCCTCGGCTCGGTGACCGCGGCTCTCACCGGCGTGCTCCTCGGCCGCGGCATCTGGGAGCTCGTCATCGCCGAGCGTGCCGCGAACAAGTGCGCCGAAGGTGCCAGCAGCTCCACCTGTCCCCCCGACCCGATCGACCCCAAGCCCGGCCGCGGCGGACGCATCGCCGGCGGCCTCTCGCTGGGCTTCGCCGTCCCCGTCGCGATCGCCAGCGGCTTCCTCTTCCGCCATGCGGTCCGTACCCGTCGCGACTTCAAGCGCTTCGAACGCGAGCACCCGAACGCGCCACGCGACGTCGCGCTGTCGCCCTGGGTCGGCCGCAGCGGCGGCGGCGTGGGCCTGCGCCTGCGGTTCTGATCGTCACCGCGTCCGCGCGTGCAGCGGATCGCCGCCGTCGAGATCCATCATCAACGCGTCGACCAACGCCATCCCCATGCGCACATACCCGCGGCGCGACAGGTGGATGAAATCCGGCGCGGCCATCGGTGGCGTCGAGCGGACCCACTGCACCATCGACAGCTCGCCGCCCATGAACGCCTGCAGATCCCAGAACCCACAGCCGTGGGCCGCCGCGACGCGTTGCTGTGCGTCGATGATCTCGCCGACGCGCCCCCGCGGCACGAAGCCGCCGTCGGCCGCCAGCGGGAAGTCGCCGGGGCCGACCAACAAGCAGCTCGCCGGCGCCGTCGCCTCGCGGTAGCGCTGCAGCACCCCGGCCAGGCGCGCCTCGTAGTCGGCCATCGGCTGCTCGACGTCGGTGGCCTCGTTGGTGCCGAACGCGAGGATGACGAGATCGGGCGCGCGACGGCGGACGTTGTCCGCCCACACGTCGAAATCCCACTCGAGCGCGTTGGCGGCCCGCGTGCCGCGGACCCCGAGCGTGTCGACCACCACGCCCGGATCGTCGCGCTCGACGGTCAGCCCGAGCAACCGCACCTCGCCGTCACCGCGCACGCGGACCTCGATCGTGTGCTCGGCCTCCGGCAACTCGAAGGCGTGGTACGCCGGCCCGACCTGGTGCGCCGCAGTGTCGATCTCGGCGACGCGGCGACCATCGGCGACGAGCTCGAGCGAGCCGCCGCGGGGCTGGCCGAGGTAGTACAGCTCGTAGCGGCTCGCGACCACGCCCGGCGCATGCACGAGCTTGCCCGCCGCACGGCGATTGCTCGTCGAGATGCTCGCCCCGAGCAGGCCATAGCGTCCGTCGTCGCGGCCGTCGCGGCGCTGCGCGTGCTCGGTCCGCCAGTGCTCGAACCCGCTGACGCCCATCTCGATGTGGCTGTACCCGCGCCACGGCTGCGCCGGCATCACGAAGCCGTGGCCGCCGTCGCCGAAGCGCTCTTGCAGGTAGCTGCGCACGTACTGCGGATAGATGTCCGCCTCGGTGTGCGAGGCGCCGAACACCAGCACGCGGACCTTGCCGTCCGCGTCGCGGCCGTCCGCGAGGGCCTGCAGCGCGCGATGGAAGTGGGCGAGCGGCTGGCCGTTGCCCTCGATCGGCTCGAACAGGCCGAGCATGTTCCCGTTCATCGAGGGCCCGTCGGTCGGCTGGTTGCCGCCGAGGCCCGACGATCCGGGCAGCCCGTCGAGCAGCGCGTCGTCGAGGGGATCCGCGATCGGTCCCGTCGCGATCCATGGCACCGCGCGACCCGCCTCGTCCTCGAACAGCGGGGCCTCGTCGCCCAGCGCGCTGCGCTGCGCGCGGGTCCGGGCGCGCAACGCCGCGCCGCCGGCCACCGCGACCATCGGCACCTCGACCTCGGTCGGATCCGCGGCGGGGATCGGCGCGGCCGCGGCGATCGGGATCGCCGCCGGCGCGTCGTTCGATCGACAGCCCTGCGGGGCACAGCTGCAGGCCGCCGCCACGAGGGCGACCGGGAGCCAGCGGCGTGCGAGCGACACGCCCGAATGCTGCGGGCCCGACTACGCCCCGTCAAATTCGCCGAGCAGGCGCAGCCACGTCGCGCGGCGATCCGCGACGATGGCCGCGTCCGGCGCGACCGGGCGCGGCAACCACCGCGTCGGGGCGCGGCCGCGGGCGGCGCGGCGGACCCACCGACCGACCGCGGCGAGCTCGACGGTGCGCGCCCCCGCGAGGTGGGCCCCGCCGCCCTCGACGCGCCAGTGCCTCGCCCCGCTGCGATCGATGTGCCGCGCGATGACTCCGGCGAAGCGTCGCAGCGCCCAGCTCGTGGGGACCGCCACGCCGCGCGCGTCCGCGATCACCTCGCCCGTCGGCGGCGCGAGGTGGGCGGTCGCGGTGCCCTCGGCGTGGGAGCGGCCGCCGACGTGGGCGAAGTCGGCTCCGACGAGGATCACCGGATCGCAGCCGAGCGCGGCGGCGATCTGCAACGCGTACAGCAGGACGGTGCCCGCGACCGGGAGCGATGGCAGGCCCAGCCCGATCGCCGCGCGATCGCACAGCGCGTCGCCGGCGGGCAGAGCGAGCACGCGCTCGCCCACGGCGCCGACGAGGGCCGGCGTGCAGAACGGCTGGAACGCGAGCGCGTGCACCCCGTCGGCGCCGCGCTGCAGGTGCACGCGGCTGCTCGCGTGGGGATCGACGCTGACGAGGCAATCGATCGGCACGCCGAACTCGCGGCACAGCGGTAGCGCGGTGTCGACGGCGACGACCGGCCCGAGCGCGCGCGCCTCGGCGAGCCACGGCATCGACGCGCGCGCGCTCGGCCCCGCGGCGAGCACGAACGCCGGTCGGCCCGCGCCGGCGCCGGCCCAGCACGACAGCGGGCTCGCGCTCGCGAGCGCGTCGACGTTGTCGACGAGGTTCCGCCGCATGCGCGCGGCGAAGCGGTGCAGATCGAGGCGCTCGAGGTGCAGCCGCTCGATCGTCTGCGCGAGATCGCGGGCCGCCGGCGGCACCGAGGCGAGCGCCGCGAGGTCGACGTGCATGGTCACCGCCGCACCGCCGTTGCCCAGCTCGTGCCACCGCTGGGCGAAGCCCGACGGGGTCCCGACGACGACCCGCAGTCGGCCCTCGCCCTGGGCCGCACGCAGTCGCTCGCACGCAGAGACGACGACCTGCGCGAGCTCGGGTCGCGACGGCTCGACGTCGAGCGCGAGGATCTCGACGCGACGACCCTCGCGGAGCAGCGCGCGGGCCCGCCGGCCGCTGCCGAGGCCCCACAGCACATCCAGGACCTCCGCGGTCGTGTCGGTCGCGATGGCACGGCTCACCGCCGGCGTCATCGTCCGTCGCCGGCCCGGGGTTGAGCCCGACGCGCGAACTCGGGCCCGACGTCCCGCCGCGGGCCGGCACGGGACAGCGGCGCGCGAGTTCGGTACAACCGTGGGCCTGTGGCCCGGTCCCGCAAGACACCGCGATGGCGCGTCGATCGACTGGCGCACCCGGCCCTGCCGCTGCTGCTCGCCGTCGACGACGACGACGCGCTGGTCTACGTCGCGCTGTCGGGGCGGTGCGCCGGCCTCGTCCAGCACGCGATCGATCACGGCGCGCGCCTCGGCGTCGAGACCCGCCGTCGCACCGCCGCGCGCACCCAACTGCGCGAGTACCTCGCGGGCCGCCGCACCGAGTTCACCCTGCGGCTGCGCCCGTTGGGCACCGGCTTCGAGCTCGAAGTGTGGCGCCACCTGCAGGACGTCGAGTACGGCACCACCTGCAGCTACGGTGACCTCGCCGACGTCGCGGCCCGCCGCGGCAGCGCGCGCGCGGTGGGTCGCGCCAACGGCCGCAACCCGCTGCCGATCGTCGTGCCGTGCCACCGCGTCATCGGATCCGCCGGTGATCTCGTCGGCTTCGGCGGCGGCCTGCCGGTGAAGCGGTGGTTGTTGCAGCTCGAGCAGCACCGCGCGACGCCGGGCTGGCGCCCAGGCGAGCCCGAGCCGGTGCAGCTGGGGCTGTTCGCATGAACTGGCTGTTGCACGCCCTCGCCACCGTCGGCGCGATCGCGGCGTTCTTCGGGGACGTCGTCCGCACCGGGCTGACCCGACCGCGCTACGTCGGCGAGACGCTGCGCATCATGTGGATCCTCGTCGGTCGCTGCATCATCCCCGTGGGCCTCGCGGTCGCGCCGGTCGGCGCCGTGATCTCGCTGCAGGGCCTCGATCTCTTCCGTATGTTCGGCCTCGATCGCATGCTCAGCTCGCTGCTCGGCACCGCGATCTTCCGCGAATACAGCCCGGCCTTGGCCTCGGTCATGGTCGCGGCGCAGGCGGGCTCGTCGATCGCCGCGCGCATCGGGACCATGCGGGTGCGCGGCCAGATCGACGCGCTCGCGGTGATGTCGGTCGATCCGATGCGCTACGTCGTGGTCCCCGGCGTCATCGCCTGCGCGGTGGTGACCCCGCTGCTGAACGTGCTGACCAACATCCTCGGCGTCGCCAGCGGCTGGGTGTTCGCGGTGCCGCTGGGCGGCGTCGATCACGGCGCGTTCATGGAGCACCTCACCGCCCAGGTGACCCCCGCCGATCTGTGGATCGGCCTGGGCAAGTGCGTGCTGTTCGGCACCAGCGTCGGGCTGCTCGCCGGCTACCTCGGGATGAAGGTCAAGGGCGGCGCCGAGGCGGTCGGTCAGGCCGCGAACGACACCGTCACGCAGACGATCGTGCTCATCCTCCTGGTCGACTACGTCGTCAGCATGATGCTGCTGGGGGCCGATCTGTGAGGGCCATCTTCGAGTTCGTGCGGTTCGCCCAGCGGGCCCTCATCGCGCAGTTCTCCCACTTCCCGCCCTTCGATCAGCTGGTCAAGCAGACCTACCAGGCCAGCGTCGGCAGCGTCGCGCTGCTGACGATGCTCACGGTATTCGCCGGCCTCAACCTCTCGGTGCAGTCGTTCGCGACGTTCGAGCGCTTCGGCGGTCAGGACTTCCTCGGCATGTTCGCGGGCATCGGCGGCGTGCGCGAGCTGTACCCGGTGATGGCGGCGGTGGTCTGCGGCGCCCGCATCGGCGCCAACCTGGCCGCCTCGCTCGCGAACATGAAGATCAGCGAGCAGGTCGAGGCGCTCGAGGTGATGTCGATCGACCCGATGCGCCACCTGGTCGCGCCACGGTTGTGGGCGGTGACCATCGCGCTGCCGCTCCTGTGCGGGTACGCCGACGTCATCGGCATCGGGGCCAGCTACGCCGGCGCCGTGTTCCAGCTCGGCCTCGACGGCGGCACGTTCATGAGCCAGATCAGCCAGTTCGTGCGCATGCCCGACCTGATGGTCGGCGTGTTCAAGGGCCTCATCTTCGGCTGGGTCGTCGCCGTCATCGCCTGCTTCCACGGCTATCGGGCCGCGAAGAAGGACGGCGCCGAGGGCGTCGGCATCGCGACCAACCGCGCGATCGTCCACGGCGCGGTGGTCTGCATCGTGATGAACCTGGTGATCAGCTGGATCCTGTACGGGTAGGGCCGGGCATCGGGTCACTGGCCCGCGCGCGCGCGCAGCTGCGGAACCGTGTCGCAGGCCTTCTGCGAACCCAGCTCGCAGGCGCGCTCCGTGTCGGCGATCGCACCCTCGCGATCCCCTGCGTGCCACTTCGCGCCGCCTCGTTCTTGCCACGCGCGTGCGTGGTCCGGATGCGCGCCGATGAACACGTCCCACATCGCAACGATTTCCTCGAAGCGACCACGCGCAGCGAGGGCGCCATCGAGGCGCAGGCGCACATCGAAGTCGTCTGGCGCCTCGGCGACGCCGAGCTGCAGCTCGGCGAGCGCGTCCTCGTCCACGCCCCCCGGAGGGCGCGCCTTGCCGGCCCCGGGCACGATCGCGTTCGCGAGCGCCCGGAGCTGCTTCTCTTCCTCGGTGCGACCCGCCTTCGCGGCCTGCGCCGCGTCGTAGCGCAGCCGTCGCGTCGTGAAGTGGATCACCGGCTCGAGCTCTGGCTCGAATGGATCGAGCCGGCGCAGGGTGAGTACGTCCTGCGCCGCTCCCACGAAGTCGTTGGTGCGACGGCGTGCCAGCTCTCGCGCCTTCAAGCAGGATCGCGCCTGCGGATCGAGTCGCAGCGCCT
>LNFB01000358.1 GCA_001464385.1 Deltaproteobacteria bacterium Ga0077550
TGCATCGTGCACATGGTGCGCAACTCGTGCCGCTACGTGTCGTTCAAGGATCGCCGATCTCTCGCGGCAGCGCTCAAGCCGGTGTACACTGCCGCGTCCGAGGACGTCGCGGCGTCGGCCCTGGATGCATTCGAGGCCGAGTGGGGCGGTCGCTACCCCATGATCGCCGCGATCTGGCGCCGGCAGTGGGAGCAGGTGATCCCGTTCCTGGTCTTCCCGCCCGAGATTCGCAAGGTCATCTACACCACCAACGCGATCGAGTCGCTCAACTCCACGCTCCGGAAAATTCTCCACGCTCGAGGCCACTTCCCCAACGACGAAGCCGGCGAGAAGCTCCTCTACCTCGCGCTGCGCAACGCCGAGAAGAACTGGGCCATGCCCATCAAAGACTGGGGCCGCGCCCTCCACCAGTTCGCGATCCACTTCGAAGGGCGACTCCCCGTCTGACGCCGAGCCGGACGCCTACACAAAAAATCGGACAGGCTCCGAGGTGCTAATCACCAAGCAAACCTCTCCGAAGTGATCAGTTCGCAGGCGTCAACGTACGGCCCGACCTCCCCCCTCACCTTCCCGGCGCCCCCCTCCCCACCGCGTCTCCCTGCGCCGCCTTGTCGATCGCATCATCCGTCCGCTTCATCCCCGCCTTCTGCGCGTCCTCCACATCCTGCTTCACGCGCTTCATCTCCTCGATCCCGCGCGGCTCCAACGGCGACGCCTTCGCCTTCGCGTCCGTCTTGCCATCCGGCACCTTCCCACTCGACGAATCGCACGCCCCCGCGAGCGCGCATCCCAGCACCACGACCCCGAACGACGACCGTGCTCGCATCGGTACACTCTACCGCGCCACCGCCCTTCGCAGCGCCGCAGCGCCGAGAGAACCCTACCCCCCGCAGGCCGGGCCGCACTGCGCCACGCCGCAGTCGGCGAGGTCGCACACGTCGTCCGCGCCACCGCAGGTCGCGATGCACTCGGCCGGCGACGCCCCGCTCTCGGCGCAGACCAGCAGGCACACGCACGTCGCGTAGGAATCGCAGGCGCTCAGCGCCGCGCAGCAGGCGATCTTGATGCACACCACGCACGCGCTGTCGCCCGGCGTCGGGATACAGGCGCCGAACACCTCGTCGGGTGCGGGGGCCATGCACGCGTCGAGGGGATCGGAGCCCGTCGTGGTCCCGGTGTCCTCGGCGCCCTCCGTGCCGCTCGACGTGGCGGTCGTCGAGCCCGTGGCGCCGGGGCCCGTGGTCATCGCAACACCGGTCTCACCACTGCTCGAGACGAGCCCGGTGCTCGCGGCGTCGCCACCGTCCGCAGCCTCGCCACCTCCCCCTGTCGCGCCCGCCCCCGTGTCGCTCCCCACCGACGTCGTGACGACGCAGCCGAGCAGGCTCGCACCGACGCACGCCGCGGCGATCCGGGTCACGGCGACTCGTTCGTACACCCCAACAGGTGCGCCGTCAGGGGCGAGCCCGGGTGCGCGCGGCGGAAGTTCGCGGCAGCGGTGCGGGCATCGTCGGAGCGGCCCGCGTCGCACAGCGCCGCCACCACCAGCACGTCGCGCTCCTCGTCGTAGGCGCTCTGCGGATACTCGCGACGGTGCGCGTCGAGCAGCCGCAGCGCGGACGCGGCATCGCCGTCGCGCAGCGCCGCCCGGGCGCGCGCCAACCCGCGGACCTCGAGCAGCGGATCCGCCGGCGCCTCGTCGTGCCCCCCCGCGTCCGACACGACCGCCTCGACGCGCGGCCGCACGACGGGCTTGCGGACCGGCACGTGCGCGGGCACCTCGACCTGCGCGGGCACCTCGACCTGCGCGGGCACCTCGACCTGCGCGGGCACCTCGACCTGCGTCGGCACTGGCGCCTCACTCGAGCCCCCCGACGCACGCGGCGACACCACCCACGCCTCGGCCGGCGCGACGCGGCGCTCCGCCGATCCCGACGCGGGCGCCGGCAGCTCGTACGCCGCCGCGCTCGCGGTCGACTCCTGCATCCCCGCGCGCAACCCCGAACCACCGAGCCACAACGCCACCACCGCGGCCGCGCTGGCGAGCCCGACCAGCGCGATCGCGATCGGCAGGCGCGAGCGTCGTCGCGGCGCGGCGACCGGCGGCGCGTCGTCGAGCTCCATCGCCGGCTCGCCGCGATCGATGCGCCGCAGCAGCGCCTGCAGCCCCGCGTTCGCGTCGCCCTGGATCGCCTCGACGTGCGCCGCGTACTCGCCCAACACCGCAGCCGCGGCCGTCGATGGTTGCGCCGGCTTCATGTCCGCTCCTCCCGGCGCGCGCGCGCATCGTGCCGCGCGACCACCTTCTCGAAGCGGAGCCGCGCCGCGCGGAGCCGGGCGTACACGGTGTTGACGTTGAGATCGAGCGCCTCGGCGACCTCGGTCGCGCTCATGCCCTCGAGCTCGGCGAGCAGGTAGACCTCGCGCTTCTCGTCGTCGAGCTCCTCGAGGAAGCGCCGCACGAGCTGCGCGGCCTCGAGGCGCGGGCCGTCGCCGGGATCGTCGGCGTCGTCGGGCGGGACCACCCGCAGTCGCTGTGCCGAGCGCTCGGCGCCGCGGCGGTACTGGCTCGCGACGCGGCGGGCGATCCCGTACAGCCAGTTGCGCAGGGTCGTGCGGCCGTCGAACTCCGTGAGCCGGCGGTGCACCACGAGGAAGACGTCCTGCACCGCATCGTCGACCTGGGCCCGCGCGACGCCGAGGTGATACAGCGACCGCCACACGAACCCCTGGTGCTCGCGGTACACCTCGCCGAGCGTGAGCGCCTCACCGGGGCGCGCAGGACTCACGAGCTCGAGCAACTTCGGCGACACGTCGAAGGGATCTTTGGCACAGCGCCCGGAAACCCGTTAAGGAAAACGCAGCTCGACGGCGAGACCCGCGACGAAGCCCGCCGCCTTCGTGCGGTAGGCCACGCCGAAGCCGTCGAGGGTGAACGCGGGCCGGACCAGCGGCGCCTGCAGTCGCACCATCGGGCCGAACGCGAACCACCGTCGGCCGGCGAGCGGGGCGATCAATAACCCTGCCTGCGCGTGCAGCCCGACCCACGGTGCGCGGCGCGTCTCGCCCCGCGGGACCCCGAACCCGCGCCCGCGCGCGACCCCGGCCGCGACCCCGGCACACAGCGGGAACTCGAGGACGCGGCCCACGGTGGGGACCCAGCAGCCCTGCGCACGCGCGGCGAGGACCCGCACCTCGACGCCGCGCCCCGCGTCCTGCCGCGCGGTCCGGGTGACGGCGTGCTCGACCGCGAGATCGAGGCGCGCGTGGGGCCAGCGGACGCCGCCGCCGCCTCCGACGACCGCGGTCGGGCCCGGAACGATCCCGAGCCCGACGCCCGCGAGCACACCGACGGTCCCCGTCGGCCGCGTCCGACGGCGCGACGGCGGCGGGATCGCGGCGCGCCGCGGTGGCGCCGTCGCCTTCGGCTCGGGTTCGGGCTCAGGCTCGGCCTCGGGCTCGGCCTCGGGTTCGGGTTCGAGCGACGCCGAGGGGTCGACGGCGACCGCGATCACGAGCGCGGCGATCTCGACCAACGCCTCGCAGCTGGCCGCGGTGATCGTGCGCTCGCGGACCCCCGTGTCGCTGCGCACCCGCAGCGCCAGGGCGAACGTCTCGCCGTGCGTGACGGTGGCCGTCACCGCGACCGCCTCGGCGCCGTCGCGCAGCGGTCGACCGATGAGCCGCTCGACCCGCGATCGCAGCGCCGCGGCGTCGGGGCAGCCCGGCGCCGGCGCGTACTCGATCGTCGGCGCCCCCGCGACGGGCTCGATCGGCGGGGGCGCGGGCGCGAGGGCCACGAGCACCGGACCGAGCATCGCGAACGCCGACACGCGCGCGCCGGACGATAGCACGCGCGCCTTCGTCGACCTACCGCAAGACCAGCGCCACCGCCGGACGAGCCCTACCGCCAGACGAGCCCTACCGCCAGACGAGCCCTACCGCCAGACGAGCCCTACCGCCAGACGAGATCGACGCGCCAGCCCGCGTCGCTCGGCGTCGCCTCGTCGAGCGACAGCAGCTCGCGACCGGCGAGCTGCACGAGGCCTCGGTACGCGCAGCGCTGCAGCAATCGCCAGATCGGATGCACGAACAGCGCCGCGCCCTCGTAGTGCACCGTCGCGCCGCCACTGCGCGTGGTCGCGTCGACGTGTCCGATGTCGTAGAGGTGCGCGTGGAGCTGCCGGGCGCGCGCGAGCACCGGGCCGGGGCCCGCGGTCCGCAGGAAGATCGCGGCGACGCGCGGCAGCCCGGCCTGCACGTCCTCGATCACGATCGGCGCGAGCGCACCCTCGTCGCCGCCCAGGCACTCGTCGATGATCGCGGCGGTCAGCACGAGCTGGACGCCCACGGGGTACCACGCGTCCTTGGGCGGCGCGTCGGGCAGATCGCGGCCCGCCGCGTCGGGCAGGTCGCGGCCCGCCGCGCGGAGCCGATCGCGGACGCGGACGAGCGCAGCATCGCCGAACCGCGCGCGGCACAGCTCGGCCCACCGCGCCAGCGCGGCGCCGCGGCAGCGGCCGGGCACCGCGAGGTCGCGCGCCAGACGATCAGTAGTGTCGCTCGAGCACATACCAGCCGAACGCGCGCAGGATCAGCTTGGGGAACGAGTCCTCGACCAGCGGATCGAACCGCTGCCACGCCGACTCGACCAGCGCGTTGGCCTGCTCGACGCAGGCGTCGAGCGCCCCGCACTCCTCGATCGCGGCGATGCACGCGGCGATCCGCTCGGGCGCCTGCGGCTTGTCGCGGAGCTCGGCGAGCAACCATGCGCGGCGCTCTGGCGCGAGCCGACCGAACGCCTTGGCCACCGGCAGCGTCACCTTGCCGTGCATGATGTCCTCGCCCGTCGACTTCAGCCCGCGGCCGAAGCCGCGCAGGTTGAGCACGTCGTCGATGATCTGGAACGCCAGGCCGAGCCCCTCGAAGAACCCGCCGACGCCCTCGATCTGCGCCGCCGTGCCGCCGCCCGCGACGGCCCCCATGCGCGCCAGCGCCGAGGCCGGCGCCGCGGTCTTCAACCGGTGGATCGCCAGGATGCGCCGCTCGAGCCCCTCGCCGTCGCCGCACGCCACCGCGTCGTCGAGCACGTCGTCGAACCCCTCGAGGTCCAGCGCCTGCCCGGCATGGCCGGCGCGGAGCGCCTCGAAGTACAGGTCGTAGATCCGCAGTCGATCCGCATCCGACAGCTGCTTGGCGTCGAGCAGTTTCTGGCCCATGAAGTAGCAGGCCGTGCCCGCGTTGATCGCATGGGCCTCGCCGTAGATCTGGTGCGCCGTCGGGCCACCGCGGCGGACCTCCGATCGATCCTGCACATCGTCGACGATGAGCGAGCCGACGTGCATGAGCTCGGGCATCGCGAGCCACTGCACGAACGCGCGCGAGTCCCCGCCGACGATGTCGCAGCAGGCGAGCGCCGCGTACGAGCGCCACGACTTGCCGCCGCGATCGGTGATCTCGCGCACCGGGTGGATCATCGCCTTCGCGAAGCGATCGACGTCGACGCCGTCCATCCACGCCTCGCGGGCCTCGCTCGCGATGAGATCGCGGGCCTGCACGAAGCTCGGCTCGCGCGGGCACAGATCGCCGACCGACTGTCGGACGCGTCGGCCGACGGCGCCGAAGAAGTCCTCGAGGTCGTCGACGTTGGCGAAGCCGCTGCGCTCGACGTAGCCGATCCCCGCGACGGGCCGGCCCGCGCGCGTCCCGGTGATCTCCACGCGGCCCTCCCAGAAGGCGGGCTTGGAGATCACGGTGACGAACTCCTGATCATCGAACGTCGCGTCGAGCTGCAGATCGAGCCCCATCGCCGGGGCCGACAGCGCCCAGTGCGTGGGGTACTCGTTGAACGATCGCGCGCTGTGCCACACGCCGCGGCCCTCGAAGGTGCCCGCGACGTCGTGGCGGTTGCCATCGGCGTCGACCAACAGGATCCGCTCGCCGAGCAGCTCGCCGGTCTCGAGGTTCACGATGCGGTACGCCGAGACCTCGGTGCCGTCGTCGAGCTGCAGGCCACACCAGTTCCACGCGACGTCGTCGCGCTTGCCCTTGTCCGCGCTCGCCTCGCCCTCGGGGTGCCGGCCGAATTCGTGGTCGTACCAGCCGCTGCCGCCGACCACCGGCACGGCGACGCCGTCCTGCGCCACGGAGCCGCTCACGCCGCAGCGGGGCACGAAGTAGTAGAACATGTCCTCGCCTTGCGTGCCCTTCACCACGCCGTCGTCACCGTGGCGCACCGCGGCCTTGCCGGGCGACAGCACGAGGTCGACCTCGATGCGCTGCCGCGGGCACCGCAGCCGCAGGACATAGTCGCCGTCGTCCGACTTGCACAGGCGGTTGTCGTCGAACTCGAGCTCGAGCCGGCCGGTCGCGACGAACGGCGTGCGCTCGAACAGGCGATCGGGGTACGGCACGCGGCCGCGCACGCAGACCTCGCGCATCGCCCGACGGATCCGCGGATCGCGGCTGCCCTCGCCGCGGTCGAGCTTCTCGATCCCCAGCCGCGGCGCGTCGCGATCGACCAGCGACTGCGTCAGGTAGCGCTGCCGCGCGGTGTCGGAGATCGCCCAGGTGATCGAGTGCGCGTACTGCAGCGCGCCGGTCTCGGCGTCGCGCCCCTTCAGCACCCGGAAGAACGCCGCGAACAGCGACGCGGTGCGACCGTCCGCGAGCTCGACGTGGGCCTTCAGATACCACCACTCGGTCGTCGACGAGGCGTGCGGGAGATCGTGCAGGGCGAGATCGATCGGCCCCGGCCCGGGCCAGTCCATCGGCCGACGCGCGCTCCCCGTGGGCCTCGACCCCGGTCCACTCACTCGTCGCAGCGCACCATCGAATCCATCGAGCATCGTGATCCCGCCTTCGCGCCTGCATTGGCGCGGGCCGGTCCGAACCCGTGCAGCAAACGCCGCGCGGCGCGGAGAAAATCGCCGGGGCGTTTCTCGCGACGCCGCTGGCGTATGCATCGGCACGCCGCGTCGCCCCGCCGAGAGTTCCAGCCCGCGTCGCCGATCACATGGAAGTCGACGAGTGGTGCACATCACGTTTTAGTCATGCATCAATGATGCGGCAATCCTGGGTATTCTTGCGCAGGCCGACCTATATGTTGTCTTTCAGCGTTAGCTATGAAAGCTTCTTGGCGCCATGCAGCGCCTCGCCCTCAGCCTCGTCCTCCTCCCCGCCGTCGCCCACGCGGACACGCTGACGACCACGGTCCCCGAGCCGCAGATCTACGGCGGCGAGGAGACCGAGCAGTGCGCGTGGCCGTCGGTGGTGTACCTGTCGACGAACGGTGGCGCCTGCACCGGCGCCCTCGTGCACCCGCAGATCGTGCTGACCGCAGCGCACTGTGTGCCCGGGGACGTGAGCGCCGACGTCCGCTTCGGCGAGAACGCATCGACGGCAACGCAGCTCGCCGCGACCGAGTACTGCCGCGCCAACCCCGGCTTCGGCAACACCGGCGAGGGTGACGACTACGCGTTCTGCAAGCTCGCGACGCCGATCGACAACATCCCCATCATCCCGATCGTGGCCGGCTGCGAGGAGTCGGTGTTGAACCCCGGCACCGAGATCACGCACGTCGGCTTCGGCGTCGACGAGAACGGCGACAGCGGCCGCAAGAAGTTCGTCGCGCTCGACGTGTCCACCATCACCCCGAGCGGCGAGATCATCACCGGCAACGGCGTCGAGACGATCTGCAGCGGCGACTCGGGCGGACCGGTCATGGTGCGCCTGCCCGCGGCGCAGGGCGGCGACGACACCTGGCGCGTGGCCGGGATCCACTCGTGGGCGCAGATGTCGAGCCCCGGCGAGTGCAACGGCGCCGCGGGCAGCACCCTGGCGTCGAGCGCCATCGCGTTCATCGAGCAGGAGTCCGGCATCGACGTCACGCCGTGCTTCGATGTCGACGGCGGTTGGCAGCCGACGTGGGGTTGCCAGGGCTTCCCGATCGACCCCGCGGCCGGCGGCGAGGGCAGCTACAACGCGATGTGTGCGACCGGCCCGCTGGGCGAGTTCTCGTCGGTGTGCGGCGAGCCGCTGACCGCGACGCCGGACACCGAGCCACCCTCGCTCGAGGTGCTGTCGCCGACCGGAGATCAGATGTTCGAGGTCGGCGGCGCGCAGCAGGCCGACCTGCTCATCGAGGCCGAGGCCTCCGACGGCGACGGCTGGGGCGTCGCGAGCGTCGAGCTGATCATCGCGCCGGTCGACGGCGACATGGTCTCGCAGTCGCTGACGTACCCACCGTACCGCTGGAACACGATGTTCCCGGCCGGCGGCTACAACCTGCGGCTCGTCGCCACCGACAACGCCGGCAACGCGACCCAGAGCGAGTGGATCGCGATCGGCGTGGGCGTCGAGGCGCCCACCAACCCGCCGGGCGAGGACACCGGCGGCAGCGAGGGTGAGGCCGACACCTCGGGCGGCGACGACGGCACCACCGGCGAGGGCGACGGCACCACCGGCGAGGGCCCGATCGACGGCGACACGTCCGGTGGCGCGGCCGCGGACGGCGAGGATGCGGGCGGCTGCGGCTGCGCGACGCCCCGGGGCAACGCGCCGCTCGGCCTGCTCACCCTCGTCGGTGTCGCGGCGCTCCGCCGCCGCCGCGCCCGCTGACGCGACGCTACAGCTCGGGCATCGGGCCGGTGCACACCTCGGCGAGCCCGAAGGTGTCGACGTCGGCGCCGAAGGCCCGCAGCAGCGACACGTACAGATCGTTGTGCGCGCGGCCCTGGGCGTCGATCCACCGGCCGGTCTCGATCGCACCGCCGGCGCTGCCGGCGAGCACGTACGGGATCTCCTGCGCCGAGTGGGTGTCGCCGTTGCCCTGCTCGTTGCACCACATGACCACGCTGTGATCGAGCAGGGTGCCGTCGCCCTCGACGACCTGCTTCATCGCGGTGATGAGCGCGGCGAACTGCTCGGCGTACCAGTGGTTGATCGCCACCAGCTGCTCGCGGATGACCTCGTCGTTGTCGGCCTCGTGCGACATGCCGTGGTGATCGCTGCCGTGCCCGAGCCAGGTGAAGCGGGTGCCGCTCTGGGCGGTCGACCACTGCAGGCTCGTCACGCGGGTGAGGTCGCACGCGAGTGCCATCACCATGAGGTCCATGTGCGCCTGACCGACCAGCGGGTAGTTGTCGTTCGCGTCGTAGTCGAGCTTGCCCGGCACCGTCGGCATCGCGCAGCCGTCGAGCAGGCCGTGGTCGTTGCTCAGGCTCTGCTCGAGCTCGCGGATCGCATCGAGGTGCGACTCGAGCTTCTGCCGATCGCTGGCGCCGAGCTTGGCCTCGAGCCGGAGGAAGTCCTCGCCGACCCGATCGAGCACGCTCTTGCGCTTGGCCCGGAGCGTCGCGATCTCGGCCGGATCGGCGTCGAGATCGGCGAACAGGCGATCGAAGGCCGCCTGGGGGTCGTTCTCGGGCGGCAACACCTCGAACGGCCCGCGGTAGCACATGCGACTGGTGAGCTGCCGGGCGAGGTCGAGGTTGGCGCGCACGCCGAACTCGAGCGAGCGATACGGCGTGGTGCCCGAGATGACCTCGGCGATGGCCTGATCGATCGATGGCCCCGCCACCGATCCGTCCGGCAGGTGGCTGAACTCGGCGTAGCCGCTGGGCCCCTCGACCAGGGTGTTGGCGGTGAGCATGTGGCCCATGCCCATGTCGTGGCCGTTGCCGCCGGGGCCGTGAGAGCGCGACTGCTGGGCGAGGTTCTGCAGCACCACGAGGTCGGCCTTGTGCGGCTCGAGCGGAGCGAGGATGCGCAGCTGCTCGGGGTTCGCCGGATCGACGAACGTGAAATCGTTGGCGCTGCCCATCGGGTTCCAGCGCTCGTGGATCGTGCCGTTGGCGCTGAAGAACACGACGAAGCGCCGGGGGAAGTCCGCCGTGCCGCCGGCGTGGCTGCTCCGCGGGAGCATCGCCTCGAGCATGGGCAGGGCGATCGCGACGCCACCGGCGCCGCGCAACAGGGTCCGTCGACTGATCGGTCGTCGCATGGGTCAGCCCTCCACCGCAGGTCGGAACAGGAACGCGTCGGTCTGGGTGAGCGCCACCAGCAGCTCCTTGATGTCGAAGCCGCCCGCCGCGAAGCGCTCGCGGAGCTGGGCCATCGAGCAGGCGTCCTGCTCGGGCGACTCGGTGCGCCCGTAGCCGTAGCGGAACCACTGCGTGCTCACGCAGTCGTTGACCATCTGCGAGCCGGCCAGCCGCGCGCCGAGCTCGGCGGCGCCGACGAACGGCCCGTCGACGTCGGTGCCCGCGAGCTCGCCGGCGGCGTCGATGGCGAGGCCGTTCTCGGTCGTGCGCCACCGGCCCGAGCCGTCGAAGGTCTCGAGCCCGAAGCCGATCGGATCCATGAGGTTGTGGCAGCCCGAGCACGCCGGGTCGTTGCGGTGCTGCTCGTAGCGCTCGCGGGTGGTCGCGGTCGGATCGACCGGTGGCGGTACGATGTCGAGGTCGGGCGGCGGCGGCGGCGGGATCGTGCACAGCAGCTGCTCGCGCACGAACAGCCCGCGGGCGATCGGGTGGGTCTCGTGGGGCTTGGCCTGCACCGCCAGCATCGCGCCCTGGGTGAGCACGCCCGCGACGTCGCGCCCGACGGGCGTGACCTGCTGCAGTCCGGCGCCGCCGGGCGCAGGCAGGTCGTAGTAGGCCGCGAGCGCGTCGTCGACGAAGGTGTACGGCGCCGTGAGCAGCGACGCGACGGTGCCATCGTCCTCCCAGATGACGTGCTCGATGAACGCGTCGATCTCGGCGCGCTGGGCCGCGGCGATGTCGGGGCCGTAGTCGGGGAACGCCTCGGCGTCCTTCGTGAGCCCGTCGATCGCGGCGTAGTCGAGCCACTGCTCGTGGAAGTGCAGCAGCATCGCGCGGGCGCGGGGCTGCTCGAGCATGCGCCTTGCCTGGGCCTCGACCTGCTCGGCGGTCGCGAGCTCGCCGGCGCGCGCCGCCGCGAAGAGCGTGTCGTCGGGCATCGATCCCCACAGCAGGTACGACAGGCGCGTCGCCATCTCCCAGTCGCCGAGGCGGACGACGTCATCCCCCGCCGACGGCAGCCCGAACTCGACGCGGTACAGAAAGTACGGCGACTGCAGCATGGTCTGCAGCACCAGCGACACCGCCTCGTTCACCCCGTGCAGCTCGCGGGCGCCCTGGTAGAACGCGAGCAGCTCGGCGTGCTCGGTGGCGTCGAGCGGCCGCCGCCACACCCGCTCGCCGAACTCGTCGAGCCAGTCGGCGATGCACGCGTCGTCGACGCTCGCGGGATCACACGGCAGCAGCGCCGCGAGATCCTCGGTCGCGCGGGCGGCCACGGCCTCGGCCGCCTGCATGTACTTCTCGGCGTGCAGCGGGCTCACCGAGATCACGTCCGCGTTGTTGTCGAAGCCCGAGCCGCCCTCCTGGGGGAAGCCCGCGGCCGGGTGCGAGTCGTCGCCGAACAGATCTTCGATCGTCGCGTCGTACTCGAACGGCGTGAGGCGCCGGATCGGTGACAACCCGGGGGACGGCGTCTCACCGCACGCGGCGATCGGCCCGTCGTCGCCGGTCGTCGCCGCCGTGCCCGCGCCCGCGGTGTCGTCGCTCTCGCCCGTGTCGGCGTCACCCTGGCCCGCGCCACCGTCGATGCCGGCGTAGCAGCCCGCCACGAGCATCGACATCACCCACGTGCATGTGCGCATCGTCGTCGCCCCCACCGATCCAGGCTACGCCTGCGTGGGGGCGCGCGGCGGGGAAATACGCGTGGCGTGCGGCACCCCTGCGGCGCCGCGGGAGGTCAGTCGTCCTCACCCCTGCGGTGGGGGCAGCGGCTCCTGGCACGAGCCGATCTCGAGGATCGTGTAGATCAACACCAGCTCCTGCGGCGACAACCCCACGTAGTTGAAGAACTCCGCCGTGTGGTAGCTGGTGAACTGGATCTTGCCGCAGCCGAACTGGCCGGTGACCGTCAGCGGGTGCACCGCCGCCGGCAGGCCGCCGGGGCCCTCGAGCCAGACCTTGTGGCCGACGTCGACCATGCCGCCTTGGCCGTCGTCGACGAGCACCGGCAAGATGGCGTCGATGCCCGACCAGTTGTCGACCGTGAGCACCTGGGGCAGCTGCGTCAGCGTCGGGTGCTCCTCGTCGTTGAGCGGGTTGATGTCGACGAAGGCCTCCGGCAGGGCCTCGAGCCACTCGAGCAGGCCGGGATCGAGGATGTCGGCGAGCGAGTCGTACGAGCCGTTGTCGGCGCTGCCGATCGAGCCGTCCCAGCCGTTCAGGTCCTGGTACTCGGGGAACACCATCTGCAGCCACTCGTTCGACCAGTCGGAGACGTACCAGCGGCCGCCGGCCGCCACCCAGTCGCGGATGTTCTGGATGTTCTGGGGCGTGAGCGCGTTCGTGAAGGCGCTGCCGGAGCACGGCACGAAGATGATGTGGTACTCCGCGAGCGCTGCCGGGTCCGCGACGAGCTCCGCGAACGTGCCCTCCGACGCGAAGCCATCCAGGCCGGGATCGCGACCGTTGTCCCAGAGGTCGAAGGTCTCGCTGCCGGGCACGAGCCGCTCCTCGAACGCACCGATGACGGTGTCGCCCATGCCGAACTTGCCCAGGGCGTCCTCGATGCGATCGTACGAGCCGTCGGCGACGGCGATCCGCGGGGTCCACTCGCCCGCGGCCTCGTCGGTCGCGCTGGGCAGCGTCGTGTAGTTGGTGTTCATCGCCGCGGGCCCCGGCGCGACGTCGATCGGCGTCACGCGCATGAACTGGCCCTTCTGCACGACGAGGAACTTGCCCGCGCCCGACTCCGCGTTGAGCGTGAACGAGCCATCCGCGTTGGTGAGGGTCTGATCGTCGCCGCACGCCAGCTCGGTGCACTCGGCGCAGTAGACCTGCTGGGGGATGCCCGCGGGCTCGTTCGCGGTGAGGTAGACCAGCGCGCCGGCGACGGGGAGCTCGCCGTCGGGGCCGTACACCGTGCCGGTCAACGTGGCGTCGACCTCGTGGCCGATGCAACTGCTGGCCTCCATGTCGAGCAGGCCCGCGACGTCGAACTTGGTGCCGTTGCCGCTCTCCTCGTCCGGCGGCGACGTCGTGTCGGCGGGGTCGGCGGTCGACGTCGGCGGCGCGCCGGGATCGGTCGAGCTCTCCCCGGGCGTCGCGGCCGTCGTCGTGGGATCCGAGTCGAACCCTGTGCCCTCGGCGGTGGCCTCGGAGGTCGAACTCCCAGACGAGTTGCACGCGAGGGCGAGGGCCGAGGTGAGGAGGACCGACGAACGACGGGTCATGGCAAATCCTTGGGCTGGGGCACGGAGTCGGCAGCCCAGCGCGAGGATGCCACGGACGGATGACGACTGCGTGAGGGGAAGTGCGTAGGGCCTTGTTTTGCGTTGCGCCCAGACGATGCGACGGCGCGCAGCGCGGCCAGCCGCGCCTGCTCGGGTTCGCCCGTGCCGTTCACATGGGAACATCGACCGCTCGCGCGAGCCGTGGCGCCGCGGGCGACGCCGGGGGTCATGCTGGCGAGCACATGCACGACACGCGTCCCCGCTGGGCCTGGGCCTTCCCCGCCGTGCTCGTCGTCATCGTCGGGATCAGCCTCGTCGCCGACCTCTCGCTGCTCGGCTTCGATGGCGCCGTGTTCGCCGGCCACGACAAGGCCCTGCACTTCGCCCTGTACGGGGCATGCGGCCTGTTCGCCGTGGCCTGGTTCCACCGCCGCAGGGCCGTCGCGATCGTCGCCGTCGTCGCGACCCTCGTGCTGCTCGAGGAGCTGTCGCAGGGCCTGTTCCCCCACCGCTCCCTCGATCTGCTCGACGCGGTCGCCTCGATCGCGGGCGTCATCGCCGGCGGCGCGGTCGCCCACGGGCTCCGCCGCTAGCCCCGCCGCGCGACGCGGTCAGCCCCGCCGCGCGACGCGGATGAGCATCGCGGCCATCAGCACGTAGAAGCCGACGCCGAGCAGATCGTAGCCGCCCTGGCCCATCGCCTCGACGAGCACGGGCCGGATCGACAACCGCTCGAGGCCCTCGCCCATGCGCGCCGCCGCGATCGCATACAGCACGCCCGCCAGCGCACCGCCGGCGACCAGGCCGGTGGAGTACAGGTTGCCGGGGCCGAAGTCCTCCTCCTCGTGCGCCTTGGGCTTGGGCTTCCCGCGATCGGCGAAGTAGCGCACCACGCCGCCGCAGAAGATCGGCAGCGTCGTCGCCAGCGGCAGGTACGCCCCGACCGCGAACGCCAGGGCCGACACGCTGCACAGCTCGACCGTGATCGCCAGCGCGACGCCGACCAGCACGAACTGCCAGTCGAGGTTGAACGCGAGCAGGCCCTTGATCAACGTGGCCATCAGCGTGCCCTGCGGCGCGGCGAACTGCTCGCCGATCGCGTGGACCATCTTGCCGGTGGCGGGGTCGACGTGGGCGTTGTCGAGGATCTGCACGGTCGCGCCGATGACGAACGCCGCCGCGATCACGCCGATGAACAGGCCGATCTGCTGGAACCGCGGCGTCGCACCGACGAGGTACCCGGTCTTGAGGTCCTGGCTCGTCGCGCCCGCGTTGGCGGCCGCGATGCAGACCATGCCGCCGACGCACAGCGCCATCGGCTGGTAGGCGTCGCCCGTCCAGCCGAGGCCCGCGAAGATGAGGCAGGTCGCCATCAAGGTGGCGATGGTCATGCCGCTGATCGGGTTGTTCGACGAGCCGATGAGCCCGACGATCCGGCTCGACACCGTCACGAAGAAGAACCCGAACAGCACCATCAGGAAGCCGAGCATCAGCTTGCTGCCGACGCCGTCGCCGGGGATGAACGGCAGCAGCGCGACGATGACGGCCAGGCCCAGGCTGCCGCCGACGACGAGCGACATCGGCAGATCACGCTCGGTGCGGCGCTGGGCCAGGGCTCCCGCGGCGTTCTTCATCGAGCCGAGCGAGCCCCGCACCGCGCCGATGATCGTCGGCAGGGTCTTCAGCAGCGTGATGAAGCCGCCCGCGGCCACCGCACCCGCGCCGATCTGGCGGATGTACGCGAAGTAGATCGCGTTGTTGAGCGCCTTGAAGTCCGAGGTCGCGGCGTCGTAGCCGAACTTCGCCACCGGGTCGTAGCCGAGCTTGGTGAGCTGGGCGGCGATCGCCTCGGGCGGCACCAGCGACGCGAGCAGCGGGATCATGCCGAGCCACGCGAGCACGCCGCCTGCGACCAGCATGCCGGTGCTGCGGATCCCGAGGATGTAGCCGACGCCCATGTACTCGGGCGTGATCTCGGCGTTGATCGTCGCGGCCGGGAACACCCGGCTCTTCATGTCGCTGACCCACGTCGGGACCTCGGCGACCAGGCCCAGGACCTTCTGGCTCATCGCGTAGACGAACGCGAAGGCGAGGCCCTGGTAGGCGATCTTCGCCAGCTCACCGCCCTTCTCGCCCGCGATGAGCACGCCGGCGCACGCGGTGCCCTCGGGGTACGGCAGCGTGTGGTGCTCGTTGACGATGAGCGCGCGGCGCAGCGGGATCATCATCAGGACGCCGAGCACGCCGCCCAGCAGCGCCAGGGTGAAGATGGTCCAGTAGCCGAAGAACGGCTCGCCGATCGAGTTGCCCGTGGCCGGGTCGCGCGACAGGAACAGGAACCCCGGCAGCGTGAACACCACACCGGCCGCCACCGACTCGCCCGCCGAGCCGATCGTCTGCACGATGTTGTTCTCGAGGATCGTCGAGCCGCCGAAGCGCTTGAGCAGCGAGATCGACAGCACCGCGATCGGGATCGACGCGCTGACCGTGAGCCCCGCCTTCAGCGCCAGGTACACCGTCGACGCGCCGAAGATGATCCCGAAGATCGCCCCGATGATGATCGCCTTGGGCGTGAACTCGCGGACGTTCTGGTCGTCGGCGACGTAGGGCTGGAACTGGCCGGGCTCGGACATGCGCGCGCGCATGGTAGCGGCCGGCGCAGGGCCGCACCACCCGGGATCACCCCGAACGCAGCATGCCCTGGGCGAGCAGGTCGTCGAGGATCTCGTCGGCCTCGTCGGCCTCGGCGCCCTGCTGCACGGCCTCGGCCCGCAGCGCCTCGCGGGTGCGCGGGACGGCGGCGAACACCAGCAGTCGGACCAGAGGGCCGGAGCCCGTGCCGAGATCGATCGAGCCGTCGTCGCGGCGCTCGACCAGGAGGTACTCGTGGCCGCGCTGCGGCGGGCGCTCGGCGAGGCGGACGTCGCCGCGCGCCATCGCTCCCGCGACGTCGGGGCCGAGCCGCTCGCGCGCGCGGCCGTGGTACGCGAGCGTGCCGGCCGGCACCACGAGCGCCCGCAGCCGCGGCGCGCAGCAGAGCTCCGCGGGCGCGACGTCCTCGGCGCGGCGCACCGCCGCCATCGCGGCCTCGAGTCGACCGACGCCGTGGGCCCGTTCGCCGAGCCACGCGCCGAAGGCGAGCGCCATGCTGCCGCGCCCGAGCACCGCCGCACGGAAGGCCGCGGTCGCGAAGAAGCGATCGAGGACCGCGGTACCGACGACCACCGCGCTCACCGGGTACTCCTCGACGAGCGTCGCCACCGCACGGGCGCGTCGGTACCGATCGGTCCGCAGCGCCCGGGGATCGACGGCGCGCAGCAGCGATCGCTCCCGCACCGTGAGCTCGGCCAGGGGCGCGTCGCCCTGCACGCGCAGGGCGTACTCGGGGTCGAACAACATTCCGACCATCACCGCCTGCACGCGCCGCGGATCGAGCTCGTCGTCGGCGCGCTCGGGGTGTGGGGTGCTCACGGCGGCGCGAGTGTACCAGCGCGCCGCGGGGCTCGAATCCCGTGGGCGCGAGCGCACGGTGCCGCAAGACGCACGCGCTGTCCGTGCGATCGACGGCACGCCACGACTCACCATGGTACGCCTGATAGGTCGTGGCCGCCCCGGGATGGGTCCACCCAGTGCTCGGTGCGCCATGGCCCGCCCCCGCAAGACCACGTCGATCCCCGCCGCCGCACCGAAGGCCCCGCCTCCGGTCGAGACGACCACCGCGTTCCCGATCGTCGGCATCGGCACCTCGGCCGGCGGACTCGAGGCGCTCGAGCTGTTCTTCCGCGACGTGCCGATCGACAGCGGACGGGCCTTCGTCGTCGTGCAGCACCTGGACCCGACGCACGAGGGCATGCTCGTCGAGCTGCTCCAACGCATGACGCCGATCGCGGTGGTGCAGGCGACCGAGGGCTTGCGCGTCACGCCGGATCGCATCCACGTGATCCCGCCCAACCGCGACCTCTCGATCCGCGCCGGCGTGCTGCACCTGCTCACGCCCGCTGAGCCGCGCGGCTTGCGGTTGCCGATCGACGCCTTCTTCCGGGCGCTGGCCGAGGATGTCGGACCCCGCGCCGTGGCGGTCGTGCTGTCGGGCATGGGCTCGGATGGCTCCCTGGGCATCGCCGCCATCAAGGCCCGCGGCGGCGCCGTGTTCGTGCAGTCGGCCGAGACCGCGAAGTTCGACGGCATGCCGCGCAGCGCCATCACGACCGGCCTCGCCGACGTCATCGCGCCGGTCGAGACCCTCGCGGCGCGCATCTTCGGCCATCATCCCCCGCTCGACACGTCCGGCGACGAGGCGGTGAGCCCCGCCGTCCACGCCGCGATCGAGCGCGCGTGCGTGCTGCTGCGCAAGGCGACCGGGCACGAGTTCTCGCAGTACAAGCGCAGCACGATCCTCCGCCGCATCGAGCGGCGCATGGGTCTGCACCAGCTCGACACGATCGACGGCTACGTCCGCTACCTGCAGGAGAACCCAGAGGAGACCAAGCTGCTCTTCAAGGAGCTGCTGATCGGCGTCACCAGATTCTTCCGCGATCCTCCCGCCTGGGAGCTGCTGCGGCGCGTCGCGATCCCCCGGCTGCTCGCCGAGCGATCCGACGGCGGCCTCGTGCGCGCGTGGGTGCCGGGCTGCTCGACCGGCGAGGAGGCCTACTCGCTGGCGATCGTCCTCGACGAAGCGCTCGCCGAGCTGGGCCCCGGGCCGCGCCTCACGGTGCAGATCTTCGCCACCGACCTCGACAAGGACGCGATCGACCGCGCCCGCATCGGCCGATACCCCGCGAGCATCGCCGCCGACGTCTCGGCCGAGCGTCTCGCCCGCTACTTCGTGCAGGACGACCACGGCGTGCGCGTGTGCCAGGAGATCCGCGAGCGGATCATCTTCGCCGTGCAGAACGTGATCATGGATCCGCCGTTCACGAAGCTCGACATGGTGAGCTGCCGCAACCTGCTGATCTATCTGTCGGCGGATCTCCAGCACCGGTTGCTGCCGACGTTCCACTTCGGTCTGAACCGCGGCGGGATCCTGTTCCTGGGCAGCTCGGAGACGGTCGGCGCCTCGGCCGATTCGTTCGAGGCGATCGACGCCAAGGCCCGGATCTACCGCCGCAACGACGCCTCGTCCGCGGCGCGGCCGCTGGACTTCCCGTCGGCCTTCACCGTGCGTCCGCCGGACGGCGTCACGGCGCGGGCGCAGACGGGCGGCAACCTCCAGGACGCGGCCGAGCGGCTGATCCTCGCCCGCTTCGGCCCCGCGCTGGTGCTGACCAATCGCCAGGGCGACATCCTCTACGTCCACGGTCGCACCGGCAGGTACCTCGAGCCCGCCGCGGGCAAGGCCAATTGGAACATCCACTCGATGGCGCGCGAGGGCCTGCGCAGCGAGCTCGGCGCCGGCCTGTCCCGCGCCTTCCGCGACAAGACGCCGGTCTCGCTCCACGCGCTGCACCCCGAGCACGACGACCGCCCCGTCGACGTGTCGCTCGAGGTGCTGCACGAGCCCGCCGAGCTGCGCGACATGGTGATGATCGCGTTCACGGATCGGCCCGCTGCGCCCGCCGTCGCGCCGCCCTCGAAGCAAGGTCGCTCGTCGGCGATCGTCGCCAAGCTCGAGCTCGAGCTGCAGACGACCCGCGAGGCCCTGCAGTCGACGCGCGAGGCCATGCAGAGCTCGACCGAGGAGCGGACCTCGGCGAACGAAGAGCTGCAATCGACGAACGAGGAGCTGCAGTCGACCAACGAGGAGCTGACGACCTCGAAGGAGGAGATGCAGTCGCTCAACGAGGAGCTGCAGACGCTCAACGCCGAGCTGCAGAGCAAGCTCGACGAGCTGTCGCGCACCAACGACGACATGCGGAACCTCCTCGACAGCACCGACATCGCGACGCTGTTCCTCGACGATCAGCTGCAGGTGCGCCGGTTCACGCCGCAGATGCTCAAGATCATCAAGCTGCTGCCGGGCGACGTCCACCGGCCGATCACGGACCTCGCGTCGGATCTGGTCTACCCCCGGCTCGTCGACGATGCGCGCGAGGTGCTGCGGACGCTGGTCTTCCGCGAGACCCCGGTGACCACCACCGACGGGCGGTGGTTCAACGTCCGCATCATGCCGTATCGAACGCTCGGCAACCGCATCGACGGGGTCGTCATCACATTCGTGGACATCAGCGCGGCCAAGGCCCTCGAGGCCGAGCTCCGCAAGGCGCACGCAGGACGACAGGCACAACCATGACGAACACCCAGGATGGTGACGCCCTGCGGACGCGGGCCCAAGCGCGGCTCGCCGCGGCCGGCGGGGATCGAACGACCGAGCCATCGATGCCGGATCTCCAGCGGCTGGTCAGGTGCACCAGATCGAGCTCGAGCTGCAGAACGAGGAGCTGATGCAGGCGCGCGGCGAGGTCGAGGCCGGGCTGGCCCGCTACGCCGATCTCTACGAGCACGCACCGATCGGCTACATGACGCTCGGCGGTGACGGCGAGATCCTCCAGCTCAACCTCGCGGCCGCGCGGCTGCTGGGCACCGAGCGCGCACGACTGGTCGGGCGACGCCTCGGCATCCTGCTCGCGGTCGACGAGCGACCGGCGTTGAACGAGCTGCTGGCGTCCCTCGCCCGCGCCACGGGCCGCAGCGCGTGCGAGGTCCGGATCGTGCGCGACGGGGTCACCGCGATCCTCGAGCTGGCCGGGGTGCGGATCGACGGCAGCGATCGCTGCCGCGTGATCGCGACCGACGTCACCGAGGCCCGGCGCGCCGCGGCTGCCGTGCACGACAGCGAGGCCCGCTACCGGACGCTGTTCGAGCTGTCGCGCGACCCCCTGGTCACCCTGGCCCCGCCCGCGTGGCGGTTCAC
>LNFB01000359.1 GCA_001464385.1 Deltaproteobacteria bacterium Ga0077550
GACGGCGCGCCGATCCTGCAGGCGTCGGTGCGCGACGAGACCGAGGCCCGCGCGCGGCAGGCCCACCTGGCCCAGGCCGATCGCCTGGCGAGCCTCGGCATGCTCGCGGCCAGCGTCGCGCACGAGGTCAACAACCCGCTGGCGTACGTGCTCTACAACCTCGAGACCCTGCACACCGACCTGCCGGCGATCGCCGCGGCCGTCGCTGTGCTGCGCGAGTCCACGGGGACGTTCGCGGCGATCGGCCCGCTGGCCGAGCGGCTCGGCAAGGTCCCGCTCGACGACGTCGTCGAGCGCACGGGGGAGGCGCTGCGCGGGACCCTGCGGATCCGCGACGTCGTCCGCGGCCTCGCGACGTTCTCGCGGGTCGAGAGCACCGAGCAGACGCGCGTCGACATCAAGCGCGCCATCGGTGCGGCGCTCGACCTCGCGTCCAACGAGCTGCGCCACTGCGCGTCGGTCGTCACCGAGCTCGGCGAGGTGCCTGCCGTGCGGGCCTCCGAGGGCAAGCTGTCGCAGGTGCTGCTCAACCTGCTGCTCAACGCGGCCCACGCGTTCGACGGTCACCGGCCCGAGGATCCGCGCATCACCGTGCGCACGTGGACCGACCGCGGCGACGCCTGCATCGCGATCGCGGACAACGGCTGCGGCATCGCCCCCGAGACGCTCGCGCACATCTTCGAGCCGTTCTTCACCACCAAGGGCGTGGACCGCGGCTCGGGGCTGGGCCTGGCGATCTGCCGGAACCTCGTCGCGGAGCTCGGCGGCGCGCTCACGGTCGAGAGCGCCCGCGGCGTCGGCACGACCTTCGTCGTGCGACTGCCGGCCTTCGCTGCAGCGAAGGATCAGCCACCGACGCCCGCGCCGCCGATCCCGCCCGAGGCCCGCGTCCGCGGCCGCATCCTCGTGGTGGACGACGAGCCGTCGATCCGCCGCGCCCTCGCGCGGCTGCTCGGCGACACGCACGAGGTGGTGGTGGCGACCTCGGGCGCCGAGGCCCAGGCGATCCTGACCGCCGACGCCGCGTTCGACGTGATCCTCTGCGACCTGATGATGCCGGGGATGACGGGGATGGACCTGCACGCCTGGCTGCAGGGCCACGCCCGTGCCCTCGCCGCGCGCGTCGTGTTCGTGACCGGCGGCGCATTCACGCCGAGGGCCACGGAGTACCTGGAGAAGGCCGGCAACCTCCAGATCGAGAAGCCGTTCGACAGCGCGTACGTGAAGTTCCTCGTGTCCGAGCTGGTGGCCGCGGCCCGATCGTGACGCCCGTCCCCGAGGGGCTCCAGCCGACTCAAGGTCGCGCCCCGAGCGGTCGATGCCCGTCCACGATGAGCGACGTCAAGGACCAGATCGCCAAGGCCATCGGGACGCACGGCATGTGGAAGGCGCGCCTGCAGGGGGCGGTCTCCTCGGGCAAGTCGGAGAACCCGCCAGAGGTCGTCGAGAAGGACGATCAGTGCGAGTTCGGCAAGTGGCTCGCGACGCTGGCGATGGACCCCACGGTCGGGCAGAGCCAGCACTACGTCGAGGTCCGCGCGCTGCATGCCAAGTTCCACGGCTGCGCCGCCAAGGTGCTCCGCCTCGCCGTCAAGGGGGACCGCGCGAGCGCGGGGACGCTCATGGACGGCGAGTACGCGGACGCCTCTGCTGCGCTGACCTCCGCGATGATGCGCTGGCGCGCCGCCTGAGCCCGGCTACTTGCAGCAGACCGCGCCCTCGATCGCGACCGGCCCACCCGGGTCGGCGACGATCGAGCCGATCGGCGCCTCGCCGCTGTCGGGGCAGCGGTACTCGGGGCGGTGCACCGCGCCGTCGCCGATGTCGCCGACGACCTTGCCGCCCTGGGCCTCGCAGGCCGACGCGGTGAGGCCGGGCTTGGGATCACCCTCGGGCGCGGGCGCGTCGACGGCGGGATCCGGCGTCGCGGGCGGCGCGGTGGTGGGGGCCTTGTTGCAGCCGAACATCGGGAGCGCGAGCACGAGCGCGAGGGGGAGGAGAGCGAGTCGCATGCCGGGGCTGTATCACAGTGCCGGCGTCGTGCAATCCGGCGCGTGCACCGGCGACGGATCGTCGCCCCCGCCGGATGACGCGGCCGAGGTGGCGGTGATCCGCAACACCTCGTCGCGGTCGGAGAACGGAACGTCCGCGTCGCCGATGCGTTGACCGACCTCGTGGCCCATGCCGGCGATCACGACCACGTCGGCGCGGTGGGCCATCGCGATCGCGTGCTCGATCGCGGCGCGCCGGTCGAGCACCGTGACGATCGCCGCGTCGGCGCGGGCGTCCCGGGCGCCCTGCTCGAGCATCGCCGCGATCGCGTGCGGATCCTCGTGGCGAGGGTTGTCGTTCGTGACGACGACGACGTCCGCGCCGAGGGCCGCCGCCGCACCCATCGGCCCGCGCTTGCTCGGCGTCGACCCGCCGCCCGCGCCGAACACCAGGATCACGCGGCCGGCCGCGAGGCGCCGCGCGGTCGCACACGTCCGCGCCAGCGCGTCGGGGCTGTGGGCGTAGTCGACGACCACCATGGGCTCGCGGGCCAGCAGCTCGAAGCGCCCGGGCACCCCGGGGCACGTCGCAAGTCCCCGCACGATCGCCCCGGGCTCGAGCCCGGCAGCCGCGGCCGCGCACGCCGCAGCGAGGGCGTTCTCGGCGAAGATCTCCCCGATCATCCGCAGCTGCAGCGACCCACCGAGCGCCTCGGCCAACGGCGACGGCGCCAGGGCGACGCGCGTGCCGTCGCCGTCGAGCTCGATCGCGGCGGCCTCGAGATCCGCCGGCACCAGCGCAGGCCCGCGACTCGGCGCCCGGAACCACAGCCGCCGCACGTCCGGCGGCGTCGCGCGGTGGATGAACACCGCATGCGGGTCGGCGGCGTTCAGCACCATCGGCCGCCCCGGGCCGAGGTGCAAGAACAGCTGCGCCTTCGCGGCCAGGTAGTTCTCCCACGTGCCGTGGGTCTGCAGGTGATCGGGCGAGAGGTTGGTGAAGACCCCGAGGTCGAACCGCCACTTCTTCGCGTAGCCGTTGCGCAGCCCGAAGCTCGTGGTCTCGATCACCACGTCGCGACACCCCTCGGCCGCCGCGGACTCGAGCAGCGCGCAGAACTCGGCGAAGCTCTTGCCCTTGGCGACCGGGACGCCGTTGCGGAAGGCGCCGGTGGTGCCGACCAGCAGCACATCGCGGCCGTCGGCCCGCAGGCACGCGGCGAGCAGCGCACACGTCGAGGTCTTGCCGTTGGTGCCGGTGACGCCGTGGGTGAACAGCGCCTCGGCCCAGGGACCGGCGGCGGCGACCGGGCGCGACGCGGACGTCATCGCCCGATCGTACCGCAGCCGCCGCCCGAACGAGGTGCTCGACGTGCGCCGTCGCGATCCGACGATCACACGCAGACGCGGTAGGCCGCGACGGCGTCACTGCCCCGGACGCTCGCGAGCCCCTCGAAGCACGAGTCGGACGCGCCGTAGCCTTCGAACATGATCTGCACCCCGTCGTCGTTCCCGATCTCGAAGCTGAGGTAGTGCGGATCGCTCTCGGTCTTGCCGGCCGGGACCTGCGTCCACAGGCCGTGGTAATCCGGGCGGCCCTCGAGCGAGAGCTTGCCCGTGTCGAGGAACCCGATCTCGAACGCCGCCAGGCTCTCGGAGCCGTCGACGCACTCGAAGAACGCGCCCAGGTCGTCATCCATGCACTGATCGACCGTGACCAGCCCCCCGTCCTCGAGATCGACGGCGTAGTCGAGGAGCACGGCCGGGCGGGTCGCGACGTTGTTCGTGAGCACGGTGTCGGCCGACGTCGACGCGACCGTCGCGGTGACGCCGAGGGTCCCGTCCACCTGCGGCAGCGCGAGGTCGAAGGCGATCGTGCTCACCTGGCCGGCGCTCATCTGCCCGAGACGGCACCGCAGCTGGGTGCCGCGCACGCGGCAGCGCGAGTCGAAGTCGCCCAGATCGCCCAGGATCCGCGACCCGGTGTCGGCGTCGTACTTGGGCAGCTGCACCGTGAGCTCCACGCCCATCGCGCGGGAGTTGCCCACGTTCGAGACCGCCACCGCGTAGTGGATGTCGTCGTAGACATAGGCTGGCCCCGGGTTCGCGATCCCGACGCGGACGTCGGAGGCCGCTTGCGCGGTGGTGGCGGCGAGGAAGGTGGCGAGACCCAGGATGGTGGCGCGGACAAACATGGGGAACCTCCGGATTCGGGGGGCAGGGGGTGCGCACCGTTCGTTTCGGCGCGGCGGTGTGGCCCGTCCTTCGGCCGGACGGCTCGACTCCTGAGGGGCTCGTGGCGGGTGGACCCGCGGTCGCAGCGCCCCGGCCTGGGTCGCTCGGATCCCGCGCGAAACCGTGAGAACATTCGGCTTTTCCGGGGACACCGCGTCCGAGGTGCGTCCCGTTTCTGAACGGTGATAGTTTTTGATGCTATGCGACGCACACAATTTTCTCGTAAGTATCCCTGGTTGGTCGCGGCGCCGCTGGGCGCGCTGATCGTCGCCACGGCCGGCGAGGCCGCGGCCGCGACGCCGACGTACTACGACAATCTCCCCGCGCTGCAGGCCGACATGACGGCCTCGGTCACCGACGACTACTCGAACCCCGGCTACGTCTTCCTCCAGAACAACGCGGCGATGAGCGCGGTGCTCGGCGAGACCGACTACGAGTCGACCGGGTTCATGAACCTCAACATCGTGAGCGGCGGTTACTACTGCTCCGGCTGCAACGGATCGTTCGAGCTCTCGTTCCAGACGACGAGCGTCGGGACCGCGGCGGGCGTCTCCGCCGTCGGGGCGAACATCCAGGTCAACGATCAGGGCACGCCGTACTTCGCGTTCATCACGTTCGCCGACGGCACCACCGACAACGTGCAGCTCCCACCCGCCGGCAGCTTCTGGGCG
Organism: Deltaproteobacteria bacterium Ga0077550; assembly: GCA_001464385.1. Lineage (GTDB taxonomy): Bacteria > Myxococcota_A > Polyangia > Nannocystales > Nannocystaceae > Xiheibacterium > Xiheibacterium aquaticum. The sequence goes on from LNFB01000359.1 coordinate 4,898, forward strand.
GTGAGCGCCCCCGAGCGCATCGAGCGGATCCACTTCGGACTCTCGGGTGGTGGGACGACGATGGCCGGCAGCTTCGGCATCGACAACCTCGTGATCGGCGACATCCCCGTGCTGCCCGACGCGTTCGAGACCTGCGACGGACAGGTGCTCGACGTGTCGTCGCTGACGCCGGGCAGCGGCGCGTCGGTCATCCAGCCCGGCAGCACCGCGGGCGCGAGCGACGACATCTCCGAGGCCGCCGAGGTCGCGTGCTGGTCGGGGAGCGAGGCGGTCGAGCACGTCTACCAGTTCAGCCTCGCGGTGCCGACGTCGCTGCAGATCGACCTGGCCGGATCCGACTACGACACCAAGCTCGGCGTGGTCGCGGGCTGCCCCGACGGCGCCGAGTTCTGCCTCTACAACGACGACTACACCGGCCTCGCGTCGGGCTTCGACTGCACCCCCTTTCCCGCGGGCTCGTACTCCGCGATCGTGTCCGGCTTCAGCGGAAGCTCGGGCGCCTACGTGCTCGACCTGACCGAGTGCGGCGGCGGGTGTGGCAACGGATCCCTCGATCCGGGCGAGGCGTGCGACGACGGTGGCGAGTCCGCGTCCTGCAACGCCGACTGCACCTTCGCGAGCTGCGGCGACAGCGTCCTCAACATCTCGGCCGGCGAGACCTGCGACGACGGCGGTGAGTCACCGGTCTGCGACGCCGACTGCACCGCGGTGTCGTGCGGCGATGCCGTCGCGAACCTCGCCGCTGGCGAGGCGTGCGACGACGGCGGCGAATCGGCGACGTGCGACGACGACTGCACCGCGGCGGCGTGCGGCGACTCCGTGGTGAACAACACCGCGGGCGAGACCTGCGACGACGGCGGGCGCTCGGCCCAGTGCAACGGCGATTGCACCGCGGCGTCGTGCGGCGACGGCATCGTCAACGCGACCGCCGGCGAGGAGTGCGACGGCGACGGGGCGGGGAACCCCGGCGAGACCGCCAGCTGCGACGACGACTGCACCTCGGCGATGTGCGGCGACACCGTCGTCAACGCGACGGCCGACGAGGAGTGCGATGACGGCAACACCGACGACGGCGACGGCTGCAGCGCGAGCTGTGCGGTCGAAGAGGCCGGCACGAGCAGCGGCTCCGAGGGCGGCAGCTCCGAGGGCGGCAGCTCCGAGGGCGGTTCCGAGGGCGGTTCCGAGGGGGGCAGCTCCGAGGGCGGTGACTCGACCGGCAGCGCCGACACCAGCGGAGGCGCGAGCGGCAGCGCCTCCGACACGGACGGCGGCGACGACTCGAGCGGCGCAGCCGACTCGAGCGGCAGCGCCGGCGCTACGGGGGGCAGCTCCGACGACGGCGGCTGCGGCTGCAGCACGGACCGGGACGACAATCGCCGCGGCACCGCGTTGTCGGCGATGACCGTGCTCTTGCTCGGTGCGCTGCGACGTCGTCGCCGCGCGTGATCGCGCCGCGCGGGGGTGACCGAGGCTGCCCGATGCGCAGCCTCGGTCACTTCGGGACGGTGTCGCGCCGATGAGTCCACCCGGAGCGGGGGTATGCTCGCGCATCGCCATGCCCAGCACCCACGCGATCCTCCCCCTCGCCTGCGTCGTCCCGCTCTCGCTGCTCGCGGGGTGCTTCAGCCCGGACGACTCGAACGCCTCGGGCACCGCGACCACCACCGACCCCGGATCGACCTCGTCGACGCCGCTCGACACCTCCGGCAACGATTCCACGTCGGACACCCCGGCCGACTCCACCGGCTCGGTCGCCGACACGGGATCCACCGGGGACTCGAGCGCAGACTCGAGCTCCTCGGCCGCGGACTCCAGCGGCGACACGACCAGCTCGACCACGTCCGCCGCGGGCGTCTGCGGCGACGGGGCCGTCGACGATGGCGAGGACTGCGACGACGCGGGCGAGTCGGCGGCCTGCGACACCGACTGCACGTTCGCAGAGTGCGGCGACACCGTGACCAACACCGCCGCGCTCGAGACCTGTGACGACGGCAACGAGGACACGAACGACGACTGCATCGCGTGCGCCGCCGCGACCTGCGGCGACGGGTTCGTGTGGGCCGGCAGCGAGACCTGCGACGACGCCAACGACGACGACGCCGACGCGTGCAGCAACGCGTGCACCGGCGGGAGCGTGCAGGTGTCGGGCAACGCGACCACGTACCTCGTGAGCGCCCTGAACGCGCTCGGCGAGACGTTCACCGAGGACGGCTCCGAGTGGCCGGCCGGCGGCGCGGCGAACATCCTCGTCATCGCGCACGACGGCGCGACCCTCCCCGGCGGCGACTACCAGGCGCACATCGACGCGGGCGGCCACGTGCTGCTCGTCGGCGGCAGCGGCGACCCGGCCTACGCGGCGTGGGCGAGCACGTACCTCGCCAACACGGGCGAGGGCAGCTGGCACCAGAGCTCGGAGTGCGCGTGGGACTGGAACAGCGTCGGCGCCCACCCGATCACGGCGCTCCTGCCCGCCAACTACGAGTTCGTCGACCAGTCGATCTCGTACCACATGCTGCACTTCACGGCGGCGGGCCAGGATGCGGGCACCGAGCTCATCGGGCAGACGTGCGAGGCCATCGCCGACAACTACGTGCTCGCGACCCGCGCCTATGCGAGCGGCGGCACGTTCACGTACATGGCCCTCGACCTCGGGCCCTACAGCGACGCGATGAGCGAGGCGGATTTCGTCGCGCCGTTCCTCGAGGGCTACCTCGCCTACGTGCGCGGCGGCTGAGGTCCCGCCGGCCGGGGCGCCTCGGTGCGATTCCTGCGAGACGGACGGCGGGGCAGCGTGTCACCCCGAGACCATGCCCGCGTCCGACGTGTCACCCCCCGGGCCCCGGCGCGGACGCGGGGCCCAGCAGCGACCGCAGGCTCAGCGTCACCTGGCTGAACAGCGCGCTCGCCATGCTGTCGCACTCGCGGCCGGCGACGCCCATCGAGGCCTGCAGCGCGACGCGGATGCCGACGCGCAGCGCCTCGCGGGTGTCGGTCAACCACCGGGCGATGCTCGAGCGGTGCACGGCGTACAGCGCGGCGATCTTGTCGATGCCGAGGCCATCGACGTAGTGGAGGCGCAGCAGCGTCCGGCCGCGCGCGTCGAGCGAGGCCACGGCCGCGCGCACCGCCGCCTCGAACGGCTCGCGGTAGTGGGTCTTCGCGAAGCGCAGCGCAGCATCGCCGCCGGTCGCGGGCTCGAGCGCCTCGCCGTCGGGCACGAGCACCACGGTCCGCGCGCGTCGCAGGTTCAGCGCGGTGCGCAACGCGATCACGCGCACCCACGCCGCGAGCGACCCGCGACCGTCGTACTCGACGATGCGGCCCGGTCGCTCGCCATCGCCGACGAACAGCTTCTCGCGGAGGATCTGCGCGACCTCGTCGCAGAACGCGGGTGCATCGTCGACGCGTCGCAGCACCCGCGCCAGGCCCGAGAGGTGGGCGACATCGAACGCCGCGAGCGCGCCGCCGCTGCCCTTGGCGCAAGCGCAGGCCAGCCACAGGTCCGCCGCGTGGTTCGTCGCGCGACGCAGGCCTGCGACCAGCTCGGTGCCGTTCGTCGCGGTCGTGCGCGCGGCGAGGTGCCGCACGAACTCGGCCTCGTCGATCCACCCCGCTGGCCAGGCGGCACGCGCGGGATCTACGATGGCGGCGAGGGCGTCCGCGACCCCGACCCCCAGCGCGTCCGAGGGGCCCGACCACGCGGTCGCGAATACCTGCACCCGAGCATCCACGCTCGGCATTGGAGCGCGCGATGACCGAGATTGCAACCGAGCCGCGCGGTCCGAGTCCACCCGAGGCGGCGCGCGGGCACACCGACGCGGACGCGCCGAGCCCGTGCCCCGGTGACACCGAGGTCCTCGAGTTCGTCGAGGGTCGACTGCCGCAGACCGACGCGCAGCGGCTGCGCGAGCACCTCGACGGCTGCGCAGCGTGCCGCGAATGGATCGCCAACGTCGCGGAGGAGCTCATCGATGCGCCGACGCTCGGCACCGAGGAGGAGCCGATGCGCGGGGCCGCCGTCGGGCGCTACATCGTCCTGCACCTCGTCGGCGCCGGGGGGATGGGCACGGTCTGGGCGGCCTACGACCCCGAGCTCGACCGCAAGATCGCGCTCAAGCTGCTGCGCACCGATCGCGCGCGCGAGGCCCACGCCGACCGCGATCGCGAGCGGATGCTCCGCGAGGGTCAGGCCCTGGCGCGACTCAACCACCCCAACGTCGTCGCGATCCACGACGTCGGCACGTTCGGGCGCGAGCTGTTCATCGCGATGGAGTTCGTCGCGGGCGTCACGCTGCGGGTGTGGCGACGCCGCGAGTCGCCGGGCTGGCGCGAGATCCTCCGCTGCTACTGCATGGCGGGCGAGGGCCTGGCTGCGGCGCACTGCGTGGGCCTGGTGCATCGCGACTTCAAGCCCGACAACGTGCTGCTCGGGGACGACGGCCGCGCCCGGGTGGTCGACTTCGGGCTCGCGCGCGCCCCCGCGATCGAGGCGGAGATCACCGCGACCTCCGGCTCGCTGGGCACGGGATCGCTCTCGCCCGCGGGCACGCCCGCGTACATGGCCCCGGAGCAGCGCATCGGCGAGCCCCTCGACGCGCGCGCCGATCAGTACAGCTTCGCCCGGGCGCTGCGCGAGGCGCTGTTCGAGCAGGGGGACACCGGCGCGCCGACCTGGTTGCGGGGCGTGCTCGACCGGGCCCTCGAGCGCGAGCCCGCGGCGCGCTGGCCGTCGATGGACGCGCTGCTCGCCGCGCTGCGCCGTGATCCCGCGCGGGCCCGTCGACGCGTCGCGCTCGCGATCGTGGGCGCGTTGTCGGTGGCGGCGGTCGGCGGCCTCGCCTCGCGATCGCAGGCGCCCGACTGCGCGCCCGATCGCGACGCGCTCGAGGGCGCGTGGGATCCCACCGTGCGCACCGCGGTCGAGGCCAACCTGCAGCGCTCGCCCGACGCCGCGATCACGGCGTCGATCGACGTCCAGCTCGAGTCGTACGCCGAGACCTGGGTGGCGATGCGGGCCGAGGCGTGCCAGGCCCACGCGCGCGCCGAGCAGTCCGACGCGCTGTACGACCAGCGCATGCTCTGCCTCGAGCGCCGCCGATCGCTGCTGGCGTCGGTGACCGAGGTGCTCGCCGGGAGCGACCCGATCGTCGCCGGCGAGGTCGAGCCGACGGTCGCCGCGCTGCCGCGGATCGACGACTGCGCCGACACCGAGGCCCTCGCCGCGACGGTGCCGCTGCCGGGCGATGCGGCGTCGCGCGAGCGCATCGCCCAGGGCTACGCGGCGCTCGACCGCGCGTGGTCGCGGCGCTACCTCCTGGGCGACACCGCGTCCCTGCTCGCGCCGCTGACGACGCTGGTCGACGACGCCCGCCGCCTCGATCACCCGCCGCTCGAGGCCAAGGCGCTGTCGCTGCTCGCCGATCTGTACGACACCCAGGGCCAGTACGCCGCGGCCGAGCGCGCGCTGCAGGAGTGCATCCGCGCCGCCGCGGCCGCCCACGACGATCGGACCTCGGGCATCGCGATGATCAAGCTCGTCGCGCTGGTCGGCGTCGGGCAGCGTCGCTTCGCCGAGGCCGAGCTCGCCGCGGCCCTCGCCGAGGCCGCGCTGGTCCGGGCCGGCAGCCCCGACGAGGATCTCGCGGGGCTCGCGTCGGTCCGCGCCCAGCTCGCGCGCATACAGGGCAACCTCGCCGGCGCCCGCGACCTCCACGCCCGCGCGATCGCCTGGCTCGACGCGTCCGAGGGCGCGACGGTGGGCGAGCGCTTCGGCGAGCGCAGCAACCTCGCCGCGACCCTCGTCGAGCTCGGCGAGCTCACCGAGGCCGAGCGCGTGATCCACGAGTCGCTCGCGATGCTCGAGCCCGAGCTCGGCCCCGATCACCCGGTCGTCGCCGCGGTGACGCAGAACCTCGGCCTCGTGCTCGAGCGGCAGGGTCGCTTCGACGCGGCGATCGTGGCCACGAAGCGGGCGCGATCGATCTTCGCGCAGGCCTACGGCGAGTCCCACTGGCAGGTCGGCGATTGCCTCGACAACCTCGCCGTCCAGGAGGCCGCGCGCGGCGACCTGCCCGAGGCGCGCGCCCACGCCGAGCAGGCGGTGGCGATCCTCACCGCGGCGCTCGGGCCCGACCACGCCGAGCTCCAGGACGCGCGGGCGAACCTCGGCGTCATCGCCCGGGATCAGGGCGACTGCGCGATCGCGGCCGCCGAGCTCGCCGCCGCGCGGCGGATCGCCGAGGCCGTCCACGGGCCGGCCGGGGCCGAGATCGAGCGAATCCGCGGGCTACAGGCCAGTGCGTGCGTCGCCGGAGGAATTCCGCGAGACGACCGGGGACCGAGCGTGTCTCCCGATCAACCCCCATGATCCGCGCCATCACGATCGCCGTCGTCCTCGCCCTCGCCGTCACCACCGTCGCCCGGGCGAACGCCGACCCGACCAGCTACACGCTGCGCTGTCGCGGCGGCGAGGGGATGACGATGCAGTACTTCAGCACCGGTCTGGCCTTCTCGCTGCGCTTTGCCATCGCCCACGCCCCGAGCACCGACGCGCAGGCCCTCGCGCCGGGCCAGTGCACGTGGCTCGATCGCCCCCTGAACCCGGACGAGCCGACGACGCTGTCGATCCGGCACGGCAAGCGGGCCAACACCACTCTGGATGCGATCAGCGGCGCCGATCCGACCGGTGGCTTCCGCGCGTCGACCGATCTCGTCAGCGAGCGCGAGAAGATCAAGGACGTCAACGCCCTGACCCAGTCGATCCGCGACAGCGCGCACTTCACCGTCGAGGCGTACAGCCAGGACGGCGCGCTGGTGGTGACGAAGGTCCACCGGTAGCGGCTATCATGCGGGCGACGTGTCGTCCCCCCTCCGCTTCGTCCTCGTCTCCGACACGCACATGCACCACGGCCGGGTGTTCGTCCCGCCCGGGGACGTGCTCGTCCACGCGGGCGACGCGACCTCGCGGGGGACACCCGCGCAGCTGCGGTCCTTCGCGGCGTTCGTCGCCGCGCAGCCGCACCGCCACAAGGTGGTGATCGCCGGCAACCACGACTTCGGTCTGCAGCAGACGCCCACGCTCGGCGCCGAGCTGTTCGGCGACGCGTACCTCTGCGACGCCGGCCGCGAGCTCGACGGCCTGCGGGCGTGGGGATCGCCGTGGCAGCCGTGGTTCCACGACTGGGCGTTCAACCTACCCCGCGGCGCGCCATTGGCCGAGCGCTGGGCCCTCATCCCCGCCGACACCGACATGCTGGTGACCCACGGCCCGCCGATGGGGATCCTCGATCGCACCGCCGACGGCAGTCACGTCGGCTGCGAGGCGCTGCGCGAGGCCGTCGCGCGCGTGCGTCCGCGCTTGCACGTGTTCGGCCACATCCACGAGGCGTACGGAGTGCATCGCGAGGACGACACGCTCTTCGTCAACGCATGCGTCTGCACCCTCGACTACGAGCCCGACAACGCCGCGATCGTGATCGACGTACCGCGGGATCGCACGCGACCTCCGATCGTCGTCGCGGGCCCGTGACGCCGCGTCACGACCAGATCGCCGCGACGCGCTCGAAGATCGGCAGCACGGCCGCGATCGGGTTGCGCTCGCACTCGACGACCACCGCGCGCAGGTTGCTCGCGCGGGCGACCGCGGCCTCGAAGATCGCCCAGGTCTCGTCGAGCACCACCGGGCCGTGGTCGTCCTCGACGAAGGCGTAGCCCGACGCGTCGTGCCAGCTGCCGCCCGCGATGTGGAGCTCGACGACGCGGTCCCACGGCAGCGCGTCGAAGCCGTCGAGGATCGCGTGGCCGCGGGCGCGCTGGAACATCGCGAGGTGGGCGCAGTCGACGAGCACACCGGTGTCGGCCTGCTCGGCGACCCCCGCGAAGAACTCGAGCAGGTGCAGCCGCCCGACGAACGCGGCGCCGGGCGGGTTCTCGGGCAGGACCTCGCGCCCCGTCGCCGCGCGCAGTCGCACGATGCCCGCGGCCATCGGCCCGATCGCCTCGGGCTCGAGCACCGGCGGGAGCAGCAGCATCTGCCCGCGATCACGGGCCCCGAAGTGCCACAGCCCTGCATCGCCGCACAGCCACGCCGGCCGCAGCGCCGCCGCGGCGTCGCGCACCGCGTCCAGCCAAGCGAGATCGAAGTCGGCCTCGTCGTCGAGGTTGACGTCGAGGAAGTGGTAGGTGGTGGGGCCGCCCGCGGACGCCCACGCGCGGGCGTCGGCGTCGAGGCCCTTGTCGATCTCGACGCCCACCTCGAGGAACCCCGCGAACTCCGGGTGCTCGCGCCGCAGCGCCGCCGGGTCGAGGGCGCCGTCCGAGCGCCGGGCGCCGTACTCGGTGCTGACGCCGAGCCCGAGGCGCGGCAGCGCGGCGAGTCGTTCGGCGAAGGCGGGCATGCGCCGAGAGTGGTACCCCCCGGCTGCGCCGGCGTCAAAGCGCGGTCAGAGCAGCGCTGCGTGGGCCGCGGGCAGCCACGGCCCGGTGAGGAGCGAGACCTCGAAGCGGCACAGATCGTCGCCGCGCCGCGTGCAGGTGGGCTGTGAGACGACCACCCGGCAGTCGACGGCGGCCATCGCCGCGCTCACGATGCCCTCCTCCATCGCGCAGTGGTGCGGCGTGGTCTTCTCGAGCATCGCGCCGTGCTCGTGGACCGAGCGCACCGTCCAGCCGCCGATGTCGCGGCCACGGTTGGCGTGGCGGTACATCGCGTCGATCCCCTGGACGATGTGCATGCCACACGACAGGCGCGCGCGGACCTGGTCGGCGTGCGACAGCTCGAACAGCGTGCGGCCGACGCGGCGCAGGCCGAACTCCCCGAGGCGCGTGTCGAGCACGTCGGTCATCTCGAGCAACCACGCGATCGGATACCAGCCGGTCGGCTCGACGGCGCCGAGCCGCGCCACCATGGAGGTGCCGAGGACCTGATCGAGCAGCGCGCGTGGGGCCAGCCGACCGAGCCGCGCGAGGGAGGCCAGCGCCTTGGGGACCGCGAGGATGTCGGAGCCCAGGGTCTCGTGCTCGTCGCCCGTCGCCTCCGGCCGCGTCGCCATCGATCGCGTCGCCACGTCGAATGCGATCGTCGGCCGCAGTCGCCCGGACCTGTGGTCGGCGCACGCTTCCATTGCGGGCCACGGTGCGCGACCCGGACGCCCGTGGTCGTGCGACGACGACCCTGCGGGAACCCCTGGGGGTCCGGGCGTAACAGGCAATTCGTTGCACGACCTCCCACCAGCACCGTCGTCCGATGCCCGGCGGTTCGCGCCGAGCCTCGTCGAGCCCTTCGATCGTCACCTCGACGCGCCACGGCCCGCGGTCGAGCCCCGCGCCGAGCCCGCGTTGGTGTTGCACCGGCGTCCGCCCGCGCCGCGGCGCCCGACCGACTGGCCCGGAGCAGGCCCCATCGATCTCGCCGTGCACGACCTGCCGCACGCGTCGTCGACGACGGAGTGGTGGTACCTCAAGGCCCACGTCGAGACCGTCGATGGTCGCCCCTTCTCGCTGTTCGCGGCGTTCTTCCGCGTGCTCGTCGGCCGCGACGAGGCCTCCGGCGAGCTCGAGTACGCCCACTCCCTGACGTGGGCGCTCTCCGATCCCACGCGGCGTCGCTACGTCACCCACTCGCTGGTCGATCGACGCGCGCCGCAGCTCGGTCTCGAGAAGCTCGATCGCAACGAGGGCACCCGCGACGAGCGCATCCGTCGGGCGATGCGCGAGGTCTGTGCCCGCGGCAAGGTGCCCTACCCCGACCAGATGTTCGCACGCGCGCCCCATGTCGCGCAGCGTCGGCTCGACCTCGAGTTCGACGACGCACGGCTGCGTCGGACCGCCGACGGCCGCTACCACCTCTCGCTGCTCGACGAGGCGCGCGGTGTCGGCTGCGAGCTGCGCTTCACGCCGAGCAAGGTCGCCGTGCGCCACGGCGACGACGGCGTCGTCAAGGGCACGCAGGGCGAGGACATGTTCTACTACTTCGTCCCGCGCTGCGCGGTCGAGGGTGAGCTCGTCGACGCGGGCGTCCGCGTGCCGCTGCGCTCGGGCAGCGGCTGGTACGACCACGAGTTCGGCCGCCATCCCGACGGCGAGGCCAGCGCGCACGCCGGCAAGCGCGACGACATCGCATGGAACTGGTGCGGCCTGCAGCTCGACGACGGCACCGAGATCTCGGCCTATCGCATCCTCGATCTCGGCACCGAGGAGGTGCTCGGCGAGCGCGTGATCGTCGTCGACGCCGACGGCGTCCGGCACGACTTCCCCGGCGGCTCGTTCGAGGCCCGCAACCTGTGGCGCAGCACTCGGTCGTTCAACGAGTACCCGACGCGGTGGAGCCTGCGCGTGCCCGAGGCCGGGCTGGAGCTCGCGCTCGACGCCAGCTTCGACGATCAGGAGTTCGTCACCGTCGTGTCCAAGCCCGCGTTCTGGGAGGGGCGCGTGGAGGTGACCGGCACGCGCGACGGCGCCGCGGTGACCGGCGTCGGCTACGTCGAGCGCAGCGGCTTCTCCAGCATCGACGACCTCGAGGGCTTCTTCGGCGCGGTCGGCAAGGAGGTCCGGCGCTCGGTCGCCGAGCTGTACCCGCGCCAGCCCACCTTCGAGCAGGCCCGCGACCTCGTCGCCAGCGAGGCCCGCACGGCGTGGATGGACGGCGTCGACGTCGACCGCTTCGCCCGCACGATGATCGGCCCGGTCCGCGACATCACCGATCGCGGCGGCAAGGCGTGGCGCTCGTACGCCGCGCTCGCCTGCTGCGACATCGTCGGCGGCGACTCGCGCAAGTTCGTGAAGTGGCTCGCGATGCCCGAGTTCATGCACGTCGGCTCGCTCATCGTCGACGACGTGCAGGACCGCTCCGACGTGCGTCGCGGCGGGCCCACGGTGCACACGATCTACGGCGACGCCCATGCGATCAACGCCGGCACCGCCGCGTACTTCATGGGCCAGAAGCTGCTCGCGTCCGAGGAGCTGTCGGCGGCCGATCGACTGCGCTTGTACGAGCTGTACTTCGAGGCGCTGCGCGCCGGTCATGCCGGTCAGGCGCTCGACATCGAGGGCTTCGACGACGTGGTCGACGACGCCATCGCCCGCGACGACGCAGCGTCGCTGGAGCACCGCATCCTCGCGATCCACCGGCTCAAGACCGCGGCGCCGGCGGCCGCGCTCGCGCGCATGGGTGCGGTCGCGGGCGGGGGCAGCGACGCGCAGATCGAGGCGGTCGGCGACTTCTTCGAGGGCCTCGGTCTGGCGTTCCAGATCATCGACGACGTGCTCAACCTCCGCGGCTTCGGTCGCGGTCTCAAGGCCACCGGCGAGGACATCACCGCCGGCAAGGTCACGCTGCCCGTCGCGAAGGCGCTCGGCGCCCTGCCGCTGCCACGGCGGCGGTGGCTGTGGGAGACGCTGCGGAGCAAGCCGCAGGCCCAGACCGTGGTCGCCGCGGTGATCGCCGAGATCGAGGCCTGCGGCGCGCTGGAGGCCTGCGTCACCCACGCCCACGATCTCGTGGAGTCGGCGTGGTCGCGCTTCGATCCCTTGGTCGAAGACTCGTTCCCGAAGATCGTGCTGCGCGCGTTCGGCTGGTACGTGCTCGAGCGTCACTACTGAGTTGCGGATGAACGCGAAGCGTTCACCCGCGACGAAGGCAAGGAGCGAAGCGATGAGGGATGGGGAGGACTCCGGCGGGCTCCGCCCGATGGAGGGGAAGGGCGGGCCGCCCTTCCCCATTGCCTGGTAGGACGCGGCGTCTGCTAGTCTCGCGACGCCGACGATGCCCGACGCGGTGCCCCGAGTCCCCCGTGCGCGTCGCCGTGGCGCGCTGCTGCTGTTCGCCGCGCTGGCGTGCACGCGCGGCGCGACGCCGGCACGCGCCCCCGATCCGACGCTGCGCCGCGATCTCGCCCTGACACCGACGCAGGCCCGCTACCTCGCGGAGCTCGCGGCCGCCGCCGACGCGGCACCCGAGGACGGCGCGGCGCTGCGGGCCTCCGGCATCGCGCACATGCAGTTCACGCTGTCGGGCGTGCTGTCGCTGCGCGATCGGGCCGAGCGCGACCTCGAGGCCGCGCTGCGCCTGCGCCCCGACGATCGCGAGCTCGCCCGCGCGCTGGGCCGCTTCTACAACCTGCGCGCCGTCGAGCGCGACGCGACCAAGGCGTCGGCCCAGGTGGCGGCGTACCGCGCGTACCTCGGCGAGCTGTCGGTGCCGCAGATGAACTCGGCGCAGTTCGTCGGCTACGCGTTCTCGCAGCTCGGGCACATCCTCGAGCTGCGCGACGCCGGGCGCATGCTGGCCGCCTTCGCCGCGGTCCGCGATCTCGAGGGCCACCTGCGCGAGCGGACCGCCGCGCACCCCGACGATCTCGAGCTCTGGGCGGTCGCGGGCAACTTCGCGTTCTTCTTCGCCGGCAACATCCCGACCGGCAAGCGCGAGCGCGTCGAGACGGCGGTCCGCTACTTCACGCGCCTGCGCGAGCGCTGGGACGAGCTGCGCGCGGGCGCCCGCGACCCCGAGCAGTGCCCGAACACCTACGAGAACTTCATGTTCGAGCTCGCCGAGGGCCACGTGACCCTGGGCCAGCTCGACGCGGCGCGGCCGATCTACCAGGCGTTGGTCGAGGTGCGCGCCCCGGTGACCCGCGCCAAGCAGCAGATCGCGTACGTGTCGGCCGAGCGCCTGCGCAACCTCGATCGCTACTCCGGCAAGTTCGAGCTGATGCCGCCGTGGCCCAGCGACGTCGGCAACTGCGTCGTGTGCCACTCGTACACCAGCGACGTGCCGCTGACGACGCTGTACAGCCTCGAGCCGATGACGCTCGACGCCATGCCGCGCGGCACGGTGAGCAAGCCGGTCGCCGACGCGGAGGTGCCCGACACCGTGCGCGCGATCGTGGCGGCCGCGTGCCTGTCGTGCCACGTCGATGGCCCCGGGACGATCGCCCTCGACGACGACGACGCGCTGCTCGCCCATCGCGGCGCGATCGGCCAGGCGGTCGCGTCCCGGCAGATGCCCCCGCGCACGGCGTTGGCCGCGGCCGAGATCGACGCGCTGGTCGCCTGGGCGAACGCGCGGTGAATCGACGGCCGACCGCTGGCCGCGCAGCGATGGTCCGCTATGCTCGCCGTCGCGTGTTGCTCGTCGCGACCCTGAGCTTCGCCGCCAATTGTGCGCTCGGGCTCGCCGCGCAGCTCGCCGACCTGCGCTTCGGTTGGGTCCACCATGCCGCGTACGCGCTGGTCTTCGCCGCCGCGCTCGCCGGTCTCGTCTTCGCGTTCCACCCCGCGCTGCTGCTCGTGGTCGCGGCGCTGGCCGCGTTCCCGCGGGCGCGGCCGCACACCTGGCAGCACCCCGCGCTGGCCGGCGTCGGGGCGCTGGGCTACGCGCTCGCGTGGACGTGCTGACCTCCGATGCCCGACACTGCCCGTCGACCCCCTCGAGCGAGCCGCCCCATGGAACTCCGCGATGCGATCCTGCGCCGTAGCACCACCAACGGCGCGCTGTCCCCCGAGCCGGTGTCGCTCGAGCACCAGCATCGCCTGATGGAGGCGGCCTCGCGCGCGCCGAGCCACTTCAACTCGCAGCCGTGGCGCTTCGTGCTGATCACCGATCCATCGGTCCGCGCGGCGGTGTCGGCGATCGCCGGCCGCACGATGGAGGGCCTCATGAGCGGCGGGAAGTTCTTCACCCGCTACCGCCGCTACTTCCGCTTCTCCGAGGCCGAGATGGCCGAGCGCCGCGACGGCATCTTCATCGATCACCTGCCGGGGCCGCTGCGACCGTTCGTGCGCCACGTGTTCAGCGAGACCGGGCAGAAGGTCGTCAACACCCTCGGCGTCCCCAAGACGCTCGGTCGCGACAACGAGAAGCTCGTCGGTGGCAGCCCGCTCATGCTCGGCGCGATGCTGACGCGCGAGGAGTACGTCGACGGCGAGCTGAGCGGCCTGTACAGCCTGCTCGGGCTCGGCATGGCGATCGAGAACATCTGGCTCACCACCGTCGAGCTCGGCATGGGCATCCAGTTCATCTCGACGCCGATGGAATTCCCCGACGCGTGGGCGGAGCTCGAGGGTCTGCTGCGCGTGCCGCCCGAGCTTCGGCTCGTCGCGATGTATCGCCTCGGCTACCTGCCGCCGCAGAAAGAACGCCCGCGGATCGACTGGACGAGCTCGCACCGCAAGCGGCTGTCGCAGTACGTGTTCCGCGATCGCTGCGACGTGCCCGAGCCCGACGCGCCCGAGCCCGGCGGCGATGCGGGCGGCGCGGGACGCCGACCATGACACGCATCGCCGCGATCGCGACCGCGGTGCCCGAGCACCGCATCGGACCCGCCGACGCCGCCGCGTTCGCGCGTCGACGCTTCGCGGCGCTGCCCGGCCTCCTGCGCCTGCTGCCCGCGTTCGAGCACGCTGGCATCGACACGCGTCACCTCGTGCGGCCGCTGTCATGGTTCGAGCAGCCCCACGGCTTCGCCGAGAAGAACGCGCTCTGGTCCGCCTCGGCGCGCGCGCTCGGGCACCAGGCCGCCGAGTCCGCGCTCGCGCGGTGGACGGGATCACGCGGAGACCTCGGCGCGATCGTGTGGGTCACGAGCACGGGCATCGCGACGCCGAGCCTCGACGCGCGGCTCGTGCAGGACCTCGGCCTGCGCCTCGACACCGCGCGCACGCCGATCTGGGGCCTGGGTTGTGCCGGCGGCGCGGCCGGGCTCGCGCGGGCCGCCGCGCTGTGCCGCGGCCTCGACCGCCCCGTGCTGCTCGTCGCCGCGGAGATCTGCAGCGCCACCTTCGTCGGCGACGACTGCAGCACTGCGAACCTCGTCGCGTGCGCGCTGTTCGGCGACGGCGCGGCCGCGGTCGTGCTCGCGCCCGACGGCGACGGCCCGGTCGTGCTCGGCGGCCACGCCCAGCTGCTCCCCGACACCGAGGACGTCATGGGCTGGAACCTCCGCGACGACGGCCTGCAGGTCCGCTTCGCGCGGAGCATCCCCAACATCGTGCGCGAGGTCCTGCCCGGCTTCGTCGACGACGCGGCCGCGGCGGTCGGCATCCCGCGCGACGCGATCGAGCACTTCGTCGTGCACCCCGGCGGCGCCAAGGTGCTCGCCGCCTACGAGGCGTGCCTGGGCCTGCCGCCGTCGCGCCTCGCCAGCGCGCACGCGGTGCTCCGCGACTTCGGCAACATGTCGAGCCCGACCGCGCTGTTCGTGCTCGACCACCACCTGCGCGGCGGCGCGACACCGGGGAGCCACGGCATCGTCGTCGGGCTCGGCCCGGGCTTCTGCGCCGAGGCGGCCGTGTTCCGGACCTGACGATGTCGCCCACGATGCTCGTGCTCGCGACCTTCGTCGCCCTCGTCGCGCAGCGGATGCTCGAGCTGCGCGTGGCCAAGCGCAACGCCGCGCGGGCCCACGCCCGAGGGGCGCGGGAGTTCGGCGCGGGGCACTATCCGCTGTTCTTCGTCCTGCACGGCGGCTGGACGATCGGCTGGGTCGCGGAGGCGATGCTACGCGGACCGTCGCTGTCCGCGGTCTGGCCGCTGTGGTTGCTCGCGCTCGCGGGCGCCCAGGCCCTGCGCTACTGGGCGATCGCCAGCCTGGGCGATCGGTGGAACACGCGCGTGCTCGTGGTCGCGGGCGATCGGCCGCTGCGACGCGGGCCGTACCGCTGGATCGCGCATCCCAACTACGTCGCGGTGGTGATCGAGCTGGCGTGCGTACCGATGATCTTCGACGCGTGGATCACCGCGGCGGTCGCGAGTGTCGCGAACCTCGTGGTGTTGCTCGGCGTGCGGATCCCGTGCGAACGCGACGCGCTGGCCTGGGCGGCCGACGCACGCCCCGACGCGTGAGCACGGCGCAACGCCGTTCCTCCGTGGTCGATGGCCGTCCCACGGGCTGCACGCCGAACAGCGTGCTAGCCTCGAAAGGACAGGTCATGGACCCCGAAGCCATCCAGCTGCTCCGCGAGATCCGGGACGAGACCCGACAGACCAACGCTCGCCTCGATCAGACGATTGACCGCCTCGATCAGACCGTCGGACGCCTCGATCAGACGATCGTCGGTGTCGAGGGTCTGAACGTCGGCCTCGAGCACGCCAACGCCCGCCTCGATCAGACCGTCGACCGCCTCGATCAGACCGTCCTCGGTGTCCAGGGGCTCAGCCTCGGCCTCGAGCACGCCAACGCCCGCCTCGATCAGACGACCGTCGCCGTCCAGGATCTGAGGCTCGGCCTCGAGCACGCCAACGACCGCCTCGATCAGACCGTCCTCGGCGTCCGGGGCCTGAAGGTCGGCCTCGAGCAGACCGTCGACCGCCTCGACCAGACGGTCCTCGGGGTCCAAGGTCTGAAGGTCGGCTTCGACCAGGCCAACTCCCGGCTCGAGGCGATCGAGACCGCAGTCCTCGAGTTTGCGGAGCAGCAGCGGTTCGTCGTGCGGTATCTGCGGACGCTGACGGAGCGCGATCGGGGGATCGACGAGGACGTCCTCGATCTGCGCCGACGGGTCGAGCAGATCGAAGCGCGCCTCGGGCCGGGCTGATCGGACTCGCCGCTGGGCCAGCGTCTGCCCTCGTCAGCCCGAGCAAGACGCCACGAGGCCCGGCGACGATCCGCGGCATGCCCGTCGCGCGTGCCGACGCATCAGTCGTCCGAGCTCGCAGCGCGCCGCCTCCTCGCCCCCATCGACGCGGATCGTGAGCGCGCCGAGCGACGCGGTGCGCACCATCGGCTGTGACCACGCCGAGACGTCGCGAGCGGCGACCCGTCCGCACAGGTTCGCGAGATCGTCGGCGAGCACCGCGTCCGACGACGACGACCCCGCCGGGGCACAGGCGACCAAGACGAACGCGAAGGCCAGGCGCCGCATCGGTGGAGAATGCCCGGGCGGCGACGCGAGTGGCCCGATCTCCGCTATGTCTCCCCCATGCGCGCCGTCCGTTGCCATGAGCTCACCGGCCCCGCGGCCCTGCGCGTCGACGAGATCGACGCCCCCGTCGCCGGCGAGGGCCAGGTCGTCGTCGACGTCCGCGCCGCCGGGGTCAACTTCCCCGATGTGCTGATCACCGCGGGCAAGTACCAGTTCGCGCCGACCCCACCTTTCGTGCCGGGCGGCGAGATCGCGGGCGTGGTGCGCGAGGTCGGCGAGGGCGTCACCGGGATCGCGGTGGGCGACCGCGTCGCGGCGACGATGCTGTTCGGCGCCTTCGCCGAGCAGGTCTGCGTGCCGGCGAGCAACGTCTTCGCGCTGCCGGACGCAGTGCCCTTCGACGTCGGCGCCGCGGTGCTCGTCGCGTACGCGACCACGATGCACGCCTTGATCGACCGCGCGAAGCTCCGCGCGGGCGAGACCCTGCTGGTCCTCGGCGCCGCGGGTGGCGTGGGCCTGGCCGCGATCGAGCTCGGCAAGTGCCTCGGCGCGCGGGTCATCGCCGCGGCGTCGAGCGAGGCCAAGCTCGCGCTGTGTCGCTCGCGGGGCGCCGACGAGACCATCGACTACGGCCGCGAGGATCTGCGCGCGCGCCTCAAGGTGCTCGCGCAGAAAGGCGTCGACGTGGTCTACGATCCGGTCGGCGGCGACTTCACCGAACTCGCAGTGCGCTCGTTGGCGTGGGAGGGTCGCCTGCTGGTGGTCGGCTTCACCACCGGCACGATCCCCAAGATCCCGACCAACCTCCTGCTGCTCAAGAACTGCCAGGTGATGGGCGTGTTCTGGGGCGCGTTCACCCAGCGCGAGCCAGACCGCAACCGCGCCCACGTCGATCAGCTCCTGCAGTGGATCGCCGAGGGCCGCGTGCGTCCGCACATCGACGCCGCGCTCCCGCTCGATCGCGCCGCCGAGGCCCTCGGCCGGCTCGAGCGCCGCGAGGCCCAGGGCAAGCTCGTGCTGGTGCCCTAAAGCGACGCCGATCGCTACGCGCAGTCCTCGGCGACGCACTCGAAGATCCCGTCGCCGGGGTAGCAGGCCTCGTCGTAGTTCTCGCACGCCTCGTCGAACACGCAGGTGTCCGCGGCCGAGGTGCACGCCAGCCGCGGCGCGCCGTCGCACGAGGTCCGATGGGTGACGAAGCGGCACAGGCCATCGCCGCAATCGGCGTTGGTGCGGCACACGGCAGGGATGCACGTCGAGCGGCCGAGCACACCCGCGCATGCGCACGCGTAGCCGTCGCCGCAGTCGTCGTCGGTGACGCACGCGGTCACGCAGCCGCACGACTGGCCCGGCCCGCCGGACATCGTGACGCACGCCCCCGCGACGCCGCAGTCGGCGTCACTGGTGCAGGAGCCGACCTCGGGCTCGAGCGTGCAGTCCCCGGGCGCGACCGGGGAGTCGCAGGTCGTCCCGACATCGCGGACCGTCCGCCCATCGGCGCACGTCACGAAGCCCGACGCGATCGGCGGATCGACGTCGAGCTGGAGGATCGGCTGCGGGTCCTCGCAGGGCGCCAGCGGATCACCGATGTCACCTGTCGTGCCGGACGTCTCGGCCGACGACGACGCGGTCGCCGTCCCGTCCGCGGTCGCGCTCGACGTGCCGCCCTCGGCGCTCGACGTGCCTCCCTCGGCGCTCGACGTGCCTCCGTCCGACGGATCGGCGCAGCCGACGAGCCCCCACCACGCTGCGAGCAGCAGCCCACGACGCCACGAACGACCGCGCATCCAATGCATCACCACCAACCTACACCGCCAGCGTAGCTGCGCGCAGGCGATCCGTCCAACCCCATCGCGCCGCGGTTGTGCACGGTGGTGCGCGAGGGTGGTGTACGCTCGGCGCGTTGCGTCGACTGCTCCGATGGACCTGCCTCGTGGTCGGCTGCGGCGCGAACGAGCCGGTGATGCGCAGCGACGATCCCCTCGCGCAGTGTCGGCGCGATGCGTCCGCGTGCGCGGCCCTGTGTCCGACCGCGACCGCGTGCCTCGAGCTCGCGGGCGCCCACGCGGACGATCGCGGCGAAGCGCAGGACCTCGAGCTCGCCGCGCGCCTGTACGAGCACGCGTGTGATGCCGGGCTCGGGGCCGGCTGCACGGAGCTCGCGATCCTCCGCGAGCCCGAGGATCCGACGGGGACGCGACGGCTGCACGCGCGGGGCTGCGCGGCCGACGATCCGACGGCCTGCCGCAACTCGGGCGTGGCGATGCAGCGCGGCGTCGGTGCCCCGCCGGACGCGGCCGCGGCCGCGATCGCCTACGGCAGGGCGTGTGAGCTGGGCGACGGCCCGGGCTGCACCTTCCTCGCGAACCTGCTCGACGAAGGCGAGGGCGTGCCGCGCGACGGCGCACGCGCGCTGGTCCACTTCGAGCTCGCGTGCGATCGCGGCGACGCGCAGGGCTGCCACAACGCCGGGACCAAGCTCCGCGATGGACGCGACGTCGCCGTCGATCGTCGGCGCGCGCTCGACCGCTCGGATCGCGGCTGCGCGCTCGGGTCGGGCGCGGCGTGCTTCGACGCGGCGCTGGACTACGGCCGCTCGGACGCCGTCGTGCCCGATCGCGCCCGCGCCGAGCAGCGCGTGCGCGAGGCGTGCGAGCTCGGCTTCGAACCGGCCTGCGCGCTCGCCCGCGCCGCGGGCCGATGAGCGGGACGCCGACCGATGAGCGCGGAATTTTCCTCGCCGCCGCCCCGGGAAGACGCCACGAGCCGGTGTCCTACCCCGTAGCATGTTGGCCTCGAACCGACGGACCCTGCGCGTTGCCCTCGCGGCCCTGCCCTGCGGCCTGCTCCCCGCCTGTGGGGCCGAGCCCGGGGCCGAGCGCACCGACGCCAGCGGCGGCGTCTCGCTGACCGCGGGCCCGGCCGACACGGGCGCATCCACGGATCCCGCCGCGGACTCGGGCGCGACCGAGTCGCCCAGCACCCTGGACGGTGGCTCGTCCATGGGCGGCGACGACGGCCTCAAGTTCGACATCGGCGAGGGCGGCTTCTGCCAGTCGAAGGGCGCGGGGCTGTTCTGCGACGGCCAGACCTCCGTGCAGTGCGACGGCGCCGGCGGGACGATCGATCAGACGGTGTGCACGCCCGAGACCTGCGTCGAGGGCGAGGGCTGCGTGGTGTGCTTGCCCGGGCAATACAGCTGCAAGGGCCCGCGTGTGATGTCGTGCAACACCGAGGGCGTGCCGTACTGGGAGGAGCTGCAGGTCTGCAACCCGGCGGCCGGCGAGTACTGCGACGTCACCGTGCCGGGCTGCTCGCCGCTCGCCCCGATCGGCAACGTCGAGCCCACCGGCGAGTACTACCTCTACTCGACGTTCTCGCCGCTGGCCGACGGCTTCGACACGGTCTCGGACGTCGACAGCTACGGCAACCGGGTGTGGTTCGTCGCGTGGGCCGGCGGCCAGCTCACGGTCGCCGGCTACGACGTCGCGATCCTCGACTCCGACGGCGACGGCGTGCTCGAGCCGCACCAGCACCCCGACTCGCCCGACGACACCGGTCCGATCGAGCAGCGCGTGTTCACGTTCATCCAGTCGTTCCCGATCAGCAACGACGGCGCGATCCCCCACCAGATGGAGCTGCACGCCACCGCGACGACGCTGGCGTGGGCCGGCCCCAACCAGATCACGCAGTACGACCTCGCCACCGGAACGACCTCGCAGATCGCCCCGAAGTCGGCGTGGATCGGGACCCAGGTCTACGGCTACCTCGCGTTCCTCGGCTACGACGACATCAACGACGTCTGGTACTCGGGCAACGAGTCGGCGCGCCGCGTGTTCCAGTACGACGCCGAGACGATGACCTGGGGCTACGCCTTCGAGTTCCCGGTGCTCGCCGGCGATCACATGGACGGCATGGACGTCGTCACCGATCCGAGCACCGGGATCCCCTATGTCTACGTCTCGGACATGACCAGCAACTTCATCGGCCAGTACCGGCACGATCCCGAGCTCGGCTGGGTGCAGCAGAACATGTTCTCCTACGCCGAGGCCAGCGGCGTGCCGGTCGAGGGCTTCGGCTTCGGCGCGCTCAGCCACTTCTGGGTCGGCGGCTGGAACCAGAACTCGTTCTACGAGATCGGCGGCGGCGACCTCACCGAGTTCCTCGACCCTGCGGGGTGAGCGTCCGCCGATCGCCGCGTCAGAAGTCGCCGTCCTTCACGTACGGGTGGCTCCACAGCGTCACCTGCAGCAGGCACGACTTCACCCACGCCGCGGCCATCGCCTCGACGACGTCCGCGGGATCGCCCCCCGCCGCGAGGAACGGCCGCAACGTGAACGTCACCGGGAAGACGAGCGCGAAGAGGTCACGGAACGGGACGATCGCCGTCGACGGTGCGCCGTCGGTCTGGTTCTTCTTGGTCCGGTGGTGACGCAGCCCGATCTCGTGCTGGTAGTCGAGCCACGCCTGGTCGTACTGCGCGTTGGCGGTGTCGAGGATCCACTGCCCGAAGCGCCGCCGGACCCCGCCGAGATAGTCGCCAAGCGGCTTGCCGTCGGCCTTCGCGGTGAACGAGGCCAACAGGTGCGGCTGCGATCCGACGAAGCCGTACCACACGTCGAGGATCGCCTCGGTGCGATCGACGACGAGCGCATGGGAGCGCCGGAGCGCGACGATGTCGTCGTCGCCGAAGAGCACGCTGCGCTTCATGTCCTCGAACATGGCGAGGGTGACGGGAGACCGCGCGATCGCGGTGGTGCCGTGGGTGTAGCCGGGGATGGTGGTCATGACGGACTGCTTTCTGCGGGCATGCGCCCGCGGACGCGGGCTCGCGCGGGCGACATGCCCGCGGAGCTCGTGCTTCTGCGGGTCGATTGCCCGCGGAATCGAGGACGCCAGCGTTCAGGCGCGCGGGGCGAAGCGGCGCCACACCGCGTCGCGCCGCGCGGCGTCGGCCTCGTCGTGCTCGGCGCAATCGAGGCGCAGGTGGCCCGTCGCCATCGGGGCGTCGACGAACGCACAGTGGTGCGGCATCGGCCCGTCGTGCACGTCGGGCTCGAAGAACCGGCACGTCACGCACATGCGACTGGTCGGGATGAGGCCCTGCGTCTGCAGCGAGCGGAGCATCTTCACCAGGCCGGACAGGAAGGCCGGCCGCTCGTCATCGCCGAGCTCCCCGACGGCCGCCGCGAGGAAGTCGGGCCAGGTGCTCACCTTTCGCGCGAGTGATCGGCCGTGCGCCGTGAGACCGAGCAGGCTGGCGCGGGGGTGGCGGGGATCGGGCGACTTCACGAGCGCTCCCTTGTCGACGAGCACGCGTACGGCGTCACTCGTGGTCGGCAGCGTGAGCCCGAGTCGCTCGGCGAGCTCGGTCCCCGTCAGCTCGCCCTCGGCCGCGAGCGTGGCGAGGACCTGGCCCTGGGTCGGGGACAAGCCGTCGTCGTTGGCCTTCGTCCACGCCTGGTGCTTCATCGCCAGGGCGAGCTTGTGCAGGCCCACGGCGATCCGCCGCTCGAGGGGCTCGGAGTGGTCGTCGAAGTAGATCGGGAGCCGCCGCGGCATACCCGTGGTCTAACTTAGGAGTCCTAAGTTGTCAAGCACTGACGGCCGCGTCTCAGTGCGTCCGATCGCGCGGCGCCCGGAGCTCGCGGTAGTGCTTGTGCAGGACCACCCGCGCGATGCCCATGAGGAACCCGCGGAAGTTCATGTCCGCGGTGAGCCGCGCGCGCCCGTCGACGGCGCGTAGGAAGGTCTCGGCGATGAGGTCGGCCGCCGCGTCGTCGACCGTGTCGAGCCGATAGCGGAAGAACGCGGCCACCAGGCCGAAGTAGCGCTCGAGGAGCTGGTGCCCCGCTGCGTCGTCGCCGTCCCGCCACCTCGCGAGGAGTTCGATCTCTTCGTCCACGTCGGTCAGCTCGTCAGTGACGCTCGGCACCGCTTCGATCCAAAGGCCAAGCGTGAGGTGACGATGCGTCCGCGCGCCGCGGACCGTCAAGGGAGGGCGCCTCGACGCGACGCGACGCCGACGCTCGACCGCCGCAGAGATCGCGGAAACGTTGTCAGCGGTGGGCGCCCCACTGCGGGAGCGCTCGGCCCTCGATCACCGCACCGATGTCCGGGGCGGCTCCGGCGTGGCCGTCGGTCACGTTCGCGATCGGGGCGCCGGCGTATTTCGGGCTCACCCCGGTCGCCAGGGTCGGCGCCGTCTGCGTCGTCACGAGCGTCAGGTGGTCGGCGCCGAGGGTCACGGGGCTGGTGAATGGATCGGCGACGGTGACCACATCGTCGGCGTGACGCATCGTCGCGTCGCCGAACAACGGCGTCGTCGCGGGCTGGCCGGCGCCCGCGATCGCGTCGGTCATCGACCCATACGAGGCCCCGGAGCCGGTCCACCACACCGCGCCGTCGGGGAACCATGCGTTGTGGGTGAAGTCGATCGGATCGCAGCCGCCGGACTCGATCGCGACCAGCGAACCAGAGCCCCCGCGATAGACGAGCAGGTTGTTGCGATACGACCAGTTGCGCAGCTCGCCGTTGTTGAACTGCACCCAGCCCCAGCCGGTCGAGCCCTCGGTGCGCACGATCGTGTTGTTGTAGAAGAGGAACCCGCTGTTGGTGTTGTTGAGCTTGAACGGCCCGCGGAAGGTGTTGATCGCGATGTTGCGGAACGCATACAGCGGTCCGGCATACAGGGGATCGAGCGAGACGAAGGTCGCGGAGTTGGTGATGAAGTTGTCGTAGAACCCGATGTTGCGGGTCGCGTAGTCGCCCTCGAACGCGTCGTCCCCGGTCATCGTCACGCGATTGCGATAGAAGTACACCGCCGACGAGTGGACGCCCGCGGTGACGGCGAAGGCGTCGCCGAAACCATCGAGGGTGTTCTCGAAGACCGCGTTGCCCTGGCCGGGGACGCGGATCCCGTCGTCGTTCCACGTGAGGTTCGTCGACAGGAACGGCTCGGTCCACTCGTTGTTGCCCTGCAGCAGGTTGTCGTAGACGAGCAGCGAGCGCGTGTCGCCCCACGCGACGATCCCCATGTCGACGCCGAGGATGTCGAGCCCGCGGATGGTCACCGCCTCCTGCACCGCGCCGTCCCAGAACGAGATCCCACGGGCGCTGGCGTCGGTGCCCGAGTCGACGCCGGCGCCCTGTAGCGTGAGGTCCTCGAGCACGACGTGCGACGCGGCCTGCAGCTGCAGCACGGTGCCGCCGTCCTGCGCCTCGAGCACGACGCCGGATCGCGATGCGCCGCGGACGTGGATCGGCGAATCCGCGGTGCCCGAGGCGTTCAGGTACAGGCCCGACACCGGATAGGTGCCCGCGGCGAGCTCGAGCACGTCGCCCGGCGCGAGGCCGTCGAGGATCGCCTGGAGATCATCGCCCGGCATCGCAGTCACCGTCGGTGCACCGGCGGCCGGCGGGAGCGCCCGCGTCGTCACCTCGGCGCCCTGCGATTGGTCCTCCTCGCCCGGCACGACGAGCGTCAGCTCGACGACGTACGCGACGCCGGGCTGCAGGTCGAAGATCGTCCCCGCGAACGCGTCGACGGGCGCGACGGGTGCATTGCCGTCGGTCCACTCGGGATGGATCCGCAACAGCGGATGCGCGTCGGTCCACACATCGTCGGTGCTCGGCCGGTAGCGCACGCGCACCTGGGCATCCGCGGCGATCGTGCCCTCGACCGTGGCATGGATCGCGAGCTGCTCGGGGGTCGCGAGCTCGAAGCTGACCGCGAGCCCGGCGATGTCGCCCCCGGTCGAAACCTCGCCGGCGGTGTCGTCGGCGGTGGCGCTCGCGCTCGCGGTGGCGGTCGCCGTCGCGTCGTCGGTCGCCGTCGCGTCGGTGCTGTCGTCGCCGTTCGTCGCGGGCCCGGTCGGCGTGTCGTCGGCCGTCGCGGCGCCCGAGGATCCGCCGGTCGTGGGGTCGGAGGACGGATCGTCACCGCAGGCGGGCGCGAGGGCGAGGACGACGGCGGCGGCGAGTCGGGCGGACGTGGGCATGGATCGGAGGCGACGCGCTGCAATGCCCGCGCCGCGGCTCCGCAGCGCGGATGTGCAGGGCGATGGGCGGCCGTGGGGGCCGAGGCCCGCGGACGGTGGCGGGGACGACCCCGCCAGGCGAGGCGCGGGCTATTCTCGCGTGCATGCCAGGCTGGTGGGACAAGCTCCGCAGGCCCAAGGGATCGGAGGCGTCCGCCGAGCCCGGCCCCACGCCGTCGCCTGCGAAGTGGCTCGCACCCGACGATCGCGGCAACCCGTTCGGCGTGCCGCTGCTCGACCTGATGGTGACGCAGGAGTTCGTCGCGACCTCGAAGGACCCCGCATGCGCCACGCGGGCGTTGTCGTGGCGCACGTCGATCGGGACCGAGCTGGACCCCGCAGACGCACTGCGTGCGCCTCCGATCGAGTGCGCGCTCGAGTTCCCCGCTGCACGACAACTCCCCGAGGGGATTCTCTACGCACCGCCATCGATGGACGAGAAGTGGGTGATCGCGTGGCGGGACGGGCACGTGCTGGCCGCGCGCAGCTGGACCGGTCGCGTCGACGCCGTCGCGCGCGCCGAGCTCGTCGGAGACCGGCTGCGGATCGATCGCCTCTGGGTCGTGCAGGAATCCCCGCTGCGCCTGGGGCCGCTGCCCGCTTCGTTCGACTGGCTGATCCGTGCGCATGCCCTGGCGCAGCGCATTCCGTTCCCGCTCACCGAGGCCGCCGCCGAGCTGTTCGAGCGGACCCCTGCAGCCGCGTTCTCCGCCTTCGGCAAGGCGATCTTCTGCGGGACCAGGACGTGGTCCCCACCACCGATCCGAGGCGCGCTGCGGAGCGATGGTGCGATCGTCCAGGCCGTGCGTGACGGTGACCCCGCGGCCATTCGGCGAGCCGTCGCCGAGGGCGACCACGTCGATGCCCCGAGCACGTTCGCCGGCTACACGGCGCTCCACATCGCGATCGTGCGGGGTGACCTCCCGGCCTATCGAACCCTCCGCGAGCTCGGCGCGAGCCCGACGGTGCTCGCGGATCGCGGAGCCCATGCACTCGGCATCGCGATCGTCCATGGCGCCGCAATGGAGATCATCGAGTCACTCGTCGACGCCGGACTCGACCCGCGCACGCCCAACGACGACGGCTTCGACGCCCTGCACGCCACCGCGGAGACCAACCGAAGCGAGCTGGTGCATTGGCTCCTCGCGCACGGGCTCTCGCTCGAGAACCGCACGAAGCATGGACACACCGCGCTGCACATCGCGTGCGCGCTCGGGCACGTCGAGACCGCATCGGCGTTGCTCGACGCGGGGGCGGACCCGCAGGCGACCTCGCCCGGGGGTACGCCCCTCGACGTCGCCCGAGCGGAGCGCAAGGCGGGGACGACGGCGCTCATGGAGTCGCGGGTGCGGTGACGTCGACGACGCGGCCCACCCCATCGCAGCGACCCATTCGACCGCCTCCCCGGCCGAACCGTGCGCACGAGTGTCCCGCACACGTCGCGCCGAGCGCGTTCGTCGGCCGCTCAGCCCGGGACGTGGACGCGGTGCGTGCGACCCGAGCGCTCCGTGACGAAGAGCTCGTCGCCCGACCATGACAGGCCTACCGGCAGATCCGTGTACGTGCCCGTCCAGCCGAGGATCTCGTCGGCCGTTCTCGCTGGCATGCGCATGACGTTGGACGACCAGTGCTTCGCGAGCCACGTGCTGCACGATCGCGTCGCGGGGCTGCCGGTAGACGTGCGCGCGCGGTTCATTCGCGCC
This sequence comes from Deltaproteobacteria bacterium Ga0077550, assembly GCA_001464385.1. Lineage (GTDB taxonomy): Bacteria > Myxococcota_A > Polyangia > Nannocystales > Nannocystaceae > Xiheibacterium > Xiheibacterium aquaticum. Next base: position 31,497 of record LNFB01000359.1, read on the forward strand.
CTGGCTGCGTCGATGGCCTCGCCGTGACCCGGGACGCGCGCCGTGAACCTCCAGACGCGCGGCCCCACTGCAAGCGCTCGCGGGCCGGTGGTTCCTCGAAGAGGCCCGCTCGTGACGACGCAGGCCCGCGCGGAAATCCGGACGGGCGTTCACCGTCGAGCGAACAGCCAGAACAGCACCGCGACCGCAGCGCAAATGGCGGCCGCGATCAGCCGTGCGGAACTCAGCAACCCGATGCTCGCGGCCCACGCAAGCACCGACACGCTGTAGCTCGTGACACGCACGAGGCCGCGCCGTCGTTCGCCACGGTCGATGGCATCGAGCCGGTCGGCGTAGTACAGCGAGAGGAGCCCCTTCGGCTGAGATTCTTGGTCGTCTTCCACGGGCGCTGACAACTCGGAGACTCGGAGGAGCAGCGCTCACGGTAGCGCGGCGGGGGGACCGAGGGATAGGGACCCGAACACGTCGCCCCGCCGAAACATTGCAGCTCGCCGTCAACGCGGCGGACGCAGGATCCGACTGGGCGTGACCGCTACCGCGCTGGCCGAGCCTCCCGCCCGCCGCCGCCCCTCACAACAGCCCGAGCTCGCGGGCCCGCAGCGCCGCGCGGGTCCGGTCGTTCACGTCGAGCTTGGTGAAGATGTTGGTGAGGTGGTTCTTCACCGTGCCCTCGGCGATGTGCAGCGCGCTCGCGATCTCCTTGTTCGTGGCGCCGCGCGCGAGCAACTTGAGCACGTCGATCTCGCGGCGCGACAGGCCGGCGGTGTCGGAGGGTGCGTCGCCCAGGCGCCGGGCCATGCGGGCGAACTCGGTGACGACCTTGTGCGTCACGGCGGACGCCAGGCGACCGCGGCCCTCGGCGGCCTCGCGGATGGCGTCGCCGATCTCCTCCGCCGTGGCGTCCTTCAGCAGGAACGCGAGCGCCCCCTCGCGCAGCGCCTCGAACACGAGCTGGTCGTCGTCGAACGTGGTGAGCACGACGATGCGTACGTCGCTGCCGGCCTCGCGGAGCCGCCGGAT
>LNFB01000360.1 GCA_001464385.1 Deltaproteobacteria bacterium Ga0077550
TGATCGGGGCGGAAGCGGTTGCGCTTGAGCCACAGCGCCAGCTCGAGCATGTCCTCGTCGCGCGTGCCGGGGTGCGCGGCGATGAAGTACGGGATGAGGTACTGCTCCTTGCCGGCCTGCTTCGAGAACCGATCGAACAGCTCCTTGAAGCGATCGTAGGTGCCGATGCCCGGCTTCATCATCGCGGCCAAGGGCCCCTCGGCGACGTGCTCGGGGGCGATCTTCAGGTAGCCGCCGGTGTGGTGGGTCGCGAGCTCCTTGACGTACGCCGGCGATCGCACCGCGAGGTCGTACCGCACGCCCGACGCGATGAGAATCTTCTTGATGCCCGGCAGCTCGCGCGCGCGCCGATACAGCTGGATGAGCGGGCCGTGGTCGGTGCCGAGGTTCGGGCACACGTCCGGGAACACGCACGAAGGCTTGCGACACGCCGACTCGATCTCGCGGCTCTTGCAGGCGAGGCGATACATGTTCGCCGTGGGCCCGCCGAGATCGGAGATGACGCCGGTGAAGCCCGGCACCGTGTCGCGGATGCGCTCGACCTCGCCGACGATCGAGTCCTCGGAGCGGCTCTGGATGATGCGGCCCTCGTGCTCGGTGATCGAGCAGAACGAGCACCCGCCGAAGCAGCCGCGCTGGATCGTCACCGAGAAGCGGATCATCTCGTACGCCGGCAGCTTGGCGTTGCCGTAGCGCGGGTGCGGCTGGCGGTTGTAGGGCAGCTCGTAGACCCGATCCATCTCGGCCGTGGTGAGCGGGATGGGCGGTGGGTTGAGCCACACGTCGCGCTCGCCGTGGGCCTGGACCAGCGCGCGCGCGTTGCCCGGATTGGCCTCGTGGTGGAGCAGGCGCGAGGCGTGGGCGTAGAGCACCGGGTCGGCGACGACCTGCTCGAAGGACGGCAAGCGGATCACCGTCTTGCTGCGATCGTGGCGCTTGGCGTCGAGGTTGCGTCGGCGCAGCGTGACCAGGGCGCTCGGCCCGGCGGTGCTCGCCGGCCCAGCGGCGCTCGCCGGCCCAGCCACGCTCGCGGGCTCGACCGCGTACGGATCCACCTTCGGCGCGAGGGCGCCGGGAGTGTCGACCTCGCGCGAGTCGATCTCGCCCCAGCCCTCGGGGGCGCCGCGGGTGACGAACGCCGTGCCGCGGACGTCGCGGATGGTGTCGATCGATGCACCCGTCGCGAGACGATGCGCGACCTCGACGATCGCCCGCTCGGCGTTGCCGTAGATCAGCAGGTCGGCCTTGGCGTCGAGCAGGATCGAGCGGCGCACGACATCGGACCAGTAGTCGTAGTGGGCGATGCGGCGCAGGCTCGCCTCGATGCCACCGATGACGACGGGCACGTCGTCGAACGCCTCGCGGCATCGCGCCGCGTACACGATCACCGATCGATCGGGCCGCAGCCCCGCCATGCCGCCCGGCGTGTACGCGTCGTCGCTGCGCGGCTTCCGATCGCTGGTGTAGCGGTTCACCATCGAGTCCATGTTGCCGCCCGTGACCCCGAAGAAGAGGTTGGGCCGACCGAGGGACAGGAACGCGGTGGCGTCGTGCCAGTCGGGCTGCGCGAGGATGCCGACGCGGAAGCCCTGGGCCTCGAGCAGGCGCCCGACGAGCGCCATGCCGAAGCTCGGGTGGTCGACGTACGCGTCGCCCGACACGATGATGATGTCGCAGCTGTCCCAGCCGAGCTCGTCCATCTCGGCGCGCGTCGTGGGCAGCACCGGTGCGATTCCGAACCGATGGGCCCAGAACCGGCGGTAGCCGAAGAGGTCGCGCGCGGTGTCCATGCCGACCGCTCCCATACCAGGGTGGCCCCGGACCTGTCGAGGAGGCGGCCCGGGCGCCGCGCCCGGACCTCCGCTGCGCGCCTCAGTTCACGGTGGGCAGCAGCGACGTCGTCTCGGCGTACTCGAGCATCTGCGCCGCGAAGTCATCGGGATACTCGATCGTCACGTCGACGATCGCCTCGCCCTTCATCACCGGGACGAGCCGCGGCTGGATGAAGCCGACGTACGGCGCGATGCCGAGGGCCTGGTACCGCTTGCGGACCTGGGCGTGCAGCGCCGGGTCGACCTTCACCCCGTAGGTCTCGACGAGGGCCTTGCCCGCCTTGAAGTCACCCTGGCTCTTGATCCGCTGGACCTCGGCGAGCAGCGTACCGAACAGCGCCCGGAGCTTCTCGTAGTCGCGGACGACGAAGTAGGTGTTGCCGTCCCGCTCGACCCGCTCGATCACGTTGTCTCCCTTGCCCTTCTCGAGGACCCACGCCGCGATCATCTGGCGGTTGCGCATGTGGGCCTCCTCGATGTCCTCGCCGGGCTCGAGCCGCGCGAGCTGGACCATCAGGCCGTTGCGGATGTAGTTGTCGTACGCGGCCTTGCCAGCCTCGAGGTCCGTCATCACGCCGATCTCGATCAGCTTGGGGTCGAGCATGTAGTAGAGCGCGACGAGATCGGCGCGGGCCTCCTCGAGCGTGTTGCCGTAGTTCTTCAGCGTCTCGTTGGGCTGGCCGACGCCGGGCTCGAGCTGCCCCGAGGCGTGGCCGATGACCTCGTGCATGTCGGTGTGCAGGGTGTCGGCGAGGTCCGCCCACTTCTTGGCCCGCGCGATCTCCTCGGGCGAGGCGGCGAAGGCCTCGAGCACGCCGCTGACCTTCTTGGCCTGCTCGTTCGACGCCACGATGTTGCCGAGGTTGACCGACTTGCTGCCGTGCTCGGCGCGGACCCAGTTGGCGTTGGGCAGGTTGATGCCGATCGGCGTCGACGGGGCCGAGTCGCCGGCCTCGACCACCACGGTGATGACCTTGGCCGAGATGCCGGTGACGCTGGGCTTGCGGTGCGCGGGCAGCAGCGGCGAGTGGTCCTCGAACCACTGCGCCTGGGCGCCGATCGCCGCGATGCGCTTGCTCGCCTCGAGGTCCTTGATCGACACCACCGACTCCCACGCGCCGCGGTAGCCCAGCGGATCGCCGTAGACCTCGATGAAGCCGTTCACCACGTCCACGCGCGAGTCGGTGTCGGCGACCCACGCGATCGAGTACTCGTCGAAGGTCCGCAGGTCGCCGGTCTCGTAGTAGGCGACGAGCTTGTCGAGGGCGAGCTTCTGCTTGTCGTTCTCGGCGACCTCGGACGCGAGCTTCAGCCACTTCACGATCTCGCGGATCGCCGGATCGTACATGCCGCCGACCTTCCACACCTTCTCGACCAGCTTGCCCTTCTCCTTCACGAGCTTGGAGTTGAGCCCGACGGAGATCGGCTGCTTGTCGGACTTCTCGAGCTTCCCCTTGTAGAAGCGCTCGACGTCCTTCTGCTTGACTCCCTGGCCGTAGTAGTTCGTCGCCGAGGTCGTGATGAGGTCGGCCTTGGGGTCGAGGTTGACGCGCTTGGCGTCGACGGTGGGATCGAAGATCACCGGCTGCAGCGCGGCGAGCAGCGCGTCGGCGTCCTGGCCGGCGTCGAGCGGCAGGGTCTTGGGATCACAAGCCTTCACCATCGCCGCGAGCTGCTCGGCGGTGAACTCCGGCGCGAGCTTCTTCATCGAGTAGTGGTGGTGGATGCCGTTGCTGAACCACACGCGCTTCGTGTAGCTCGCCACGGCGTCCCAGCCCGGCATCGCGTGCGTGGCCGGGTTGCGCCACACCGCCTCGAGGGTGCGACGCACCCGGAGGTTGTTGCGGTAGTTCTGATCCCAGATGATGTCGCGGCCCGCGAGCGCGGCGCGGTAGAGGTAGTAGACCAGCTGCTTCTGCTGCAGCGGCAGCTCCTCGAAGCCCGGCACGCGGTAGCGCAGGATTCGGACGTCGCCGAACTGCTCGGTCTGGACCTTGAACGTGTCGGCGGCCTTGGCGTCGGCGTCGGTCGGGGCCGTCGGCGTGGCATCCGGCGCCGTGGTGGTGGTGCGATCGGGGGCGGGACAACCGAGGCCGAGGCCGAGCCACGCGAGCATGGGGGCGATCATGGCGACGCGAGAGGGGCTGCGCATGGGCGAAGACAAGCGCGAGCGCCGGCACCTTGGCAAGCCGCGCCCGCGTGTGGATCGGCACCCGCCTGTCCGTGGGCCACGCCCGCCGTCAGCTCGACGTCAGCTCGACGTCAGCTCGACGTCAGCTCGACGTCAGGGCGGCCCGCAGGTTCGCGACGCTCTCGGGGCTGAGCGTGGTCTGGACGATCGTCGCGCCGGCGAAGCGGCGGAGCTCGGCCGCGAGGGCGTCCTCGTCCACATGGCTGACCAAGAGCGCGAGCGCGGTCGAGTTGGGCTCGAGCGCCTTTCCCAGCTCGGCGACGGTGGCGTCCGGGATGCCGAGGTCGGTGAACTTGGCGACCAGCGCCCCGATCCCGGCGAGCAGCGCCCCGCCCGCGAGGAAGCCCACCGGACCGGCGACGATCGTGCCGAGCAGCGCGCCCCACAGCGATCCATTGAACGCCGCGTCGGCGGGGCTGATGTCGAGGGTCTCGGTGACGCGGACCTTGCCGTCCGAACGCTTCTGCAGGAACACCGCGTCCTGCACGAGCAGCTGCCCATCGCTCGACATGCGGGTGGCGGCGAGGAACGCCTCCTGCGCACGGATCGAGGAGTCGAACGCGAGGACGAGGAGCTTGGCGGGGTGCGTGGGGGTGGCGTTCATGGGGCGCACCTTAGATCGCCGAACTCCGGGCGCAACCGGGGATGCGGAAGATCGAGCGGGGTCGCGACCGGAGGTGCCCCGGCACGCGAAAGGCACCGGTGCACGAGCGTGACGAACACCCCGGTGTCGAACGGCTTGCCGAGCACGGCGACGACAGCGGCCCGGCCGAGGCAGAGCTGCTCGGGCAGCGCGGTGACCACCAGCACGGGCGTCCACGCCGACGAGCGCCGGACGGCCGCGATCACGGCGAGCCCGCCCATGGCACCCATCGACCAGTCGGTGACCACGAGGTCGAATGGCGTCCGGTCCGCGCGGCCGATCTGCGAGATTGCGACCGCCGCATCATACGCGACGGTGCACCGCAACCCCTCGTCGTCGAGGACCTCACCGAGGTTGTCGGCCAATTCACGGTTGTCGTCGACGATGAGCACGCGCATGGACACCTCGCGTCCAAGGGTGCACGGCGCATACCAAGCGGTGGCGACCCCGAGCCCCGCGAGACCCGCCGATCCCACGCGCACGCGTCCCGCCATTGCGCCCCACCGTGCGGCGGCGCCCGTGCTCAACCGACGAGGACGCGCTCGAGCTCGGCGATGCTGACCGGCTTCACCAGGTGATCGTCGAAGCCGGCCGCGAGCGCGCGCGCCCGATCCTCGCCCTGACCGTAACCGGTGATCGCGACCAGCCGCGTCGTGCACCGCGGCTGCGCGGCGCGAACGCGACGGGCGGTCTCGTAGCCGTCGATGCCGGGCAGGCCGATGTCGAGGAGCGCGACGTCGTGCCCGCCTGCGAGCAGTCGCGCCAGCCCACCCTCGCCGTCGCGCGCGGCCACGACCCGATGGCCGCGCGACTCGAGCAGCATCTGCAGCATGTCGCGGCTGTCCTCGTCGTCCTCGACGACCAGGACCGACAGGCCTCGCGCGCGGGGTGAGAGGGCCGGTCCACCCACGACCCCCTCGGCGCCACCGATCGTGGGCACGACGGCCAGCGGCAGGCGGATCGCGAACGTGCTGCCGCGCCCGAGGCCCTCGCTCGCCGCCGACACCTTGCCGCCGTGGAGCTCCACCAGGCGTCGCACGAGCGTGAGACCCAGGCCGAGCCCGCCGGTCGCCGCGCGCTCGCCGGTGCGCTGGGCCTGCACGAACAGGTCGAACACCCGCGGCAACATCTCGGGCGCGAGCCCGTGGCCGTCGTCGCGGACCTCGACGACCGCGAAGGCCCCGTCCTTGCGCGCCGCGACGACGATGTTCCCGCCCGGATCCGTGTATCGCGCCGCGTTGTTGAGCAGGTTGGCGATCACCTGCACGATGCGCCCGGCGTCGGCGTTCAACATCAGCTCGCGACCCGGCACCTCGACGACCACGTGGTGGCCGCGCTTGTCGAGCTGGGGACGGCTGGTCTCGAGCGCGTGGGCGATCGCATCCTGGACCGTCAACGGGGCGAGCACGAGCGCGAGCTTGCCGTTGGTGATCCGCGAGACGTCGAGGAGGTCGTCGACCATGCGCGACAGGTGCGACAGCTGCCGCTGCAGCACCTCGTGCAGGGCGCTGGACGCTGGCGCCCGGTCGCGTTGGTGCAGCAGCTCGAGGGCGTAGCTCATCGGCGCCAGGGGATTGCGCAGCTCGTGGGCGAGCATGGCCAGGAACTCGTCCTTGCGGCGGTCGGCCAGGGCCAGCGCCTCGACGTGCTCGACCAGCGCGTGGTTGAGGTGGTCGCGCTCGTTGGCCATCGCGATCTGATCGCAGACGAGCTGGATCGCGGCGAGGTCCTCGGGCGCCGGCTCGGTCCCGTCGCGTCGACCGCAGACCAACGCGCCGATCGTCGTACCTGCCCGCAGGATCGGGAACACGGCGAAGGACGGCAGGTCCAGCGCGCGCAGCCAGTCCGGCAACGCGTCGGTGTCGCCGCGGCCGCGCACGTAGCGACCCTGGGCCACGAAGACGGCACGCACCACCGGAGAGTCGTCGAGCGCGGCACGCGGATGCGACCACGGTGGCCCCTCGATCCCGACCGCCTCGGCGATCGAGATGAACCCACCGTCCGGCTCGCACAGGTAGCTGACGCAGACGTCGTAGCCGAGGCGCTGGACGAAGCGCGTCGCGATGATGTCGCTGGGCTCGATCGGCGCGGTGCGGCGGAGCAGATCGCTCGCGACGCCCGTGAGGAGCTGCAGGCGCACGTTCATGCGCTTGTCCGCCGCCATCTCGCCGCGGAGCGCCGAGGCCTCGACCCTCACCCGGCAGTCGCTGCGATCCGGCGGTTCCTGGCCCTCGTCCGCCGCGCCCTGCAACTCGCACTCGCGCTCGAGCTCGAGCGTGTGCCGGTGCAGCTCGACGAAGCCGAGGATCTTGGCCCGCAGCTCCGCCGGGATCGCGGCGCCGACGAAATCGTCCGCGCCGCCCTGCCGCTCGGCCTTGGCGAGCGGCCCGTCGCCGTGGCGGGGACTGACGAACAGCAGCGGCACCGTGCGCCCGTGGGAGTGGGCTCGGATCTCCGCCGCGCTCGCGGACCGCGTCTCCGCCGGGATGTCGAGCACGAGCAACGCAGGGTCGTGCAGCGGGAGCTCGACGAGCGCGTCGGCGGCCGAGCCCACGCCGATGACCGAGAGGCCGAGCCCCTCGAGCGCCGACTCGAGCGCCGAGAGGCTGCGCGAGTCGTCGTGGACCATGACGATCGCGATCGACCCTCGCGGGTTCTCCGTCGTCATGGAGGGCATCCCCGAGGGTCGGTCCTGGGGAGAGCGCCGTCAATCGCTGCGAACATGCAGCGCTAGCGGCCGAGCGGGCTGCCGGGCGGCAGCTCGTGCACCCCGATGTTGGACTTCACCCACCACCTGGAGAACCACGCCGCCGCCCACCAATTCCACCGGCCGAGCAGCCGCATCGTGGCGGGGACCAAGAGGCCGCGCACGATCGTCGCGTCGACGGCGACGGCGATCGCCATGCCGACACCGAGCTGCTTGACGAAGAGGACCTCGGCGCTGGCGAAGCCGACCAACACCACGATGAGCATCAAGCCGGCCATCGTGATGAGGCGCCCCGTGGCGGCGAGGCCCCGCGCGACGCTCTCGCGGGCGTCGCCGCTCTCGCTGTAGTCCTCGCGGATGCGGCTGAGCAGGAACAGCTCGTAGTCCATCGAGAGGCCGAAGACGATCGCGAACATCACCAGCAGCACCAGGGGGTCGATGCTGCCGGTGCTCTGGTACCCGAGCAGCCCCTCGAGGCGGCCGTCCTGGAAGATCCAGACCAGCGCCCCGAAGCTCGCCGAGAGCGACAGCACGTTCATGATGACCGCCTTCACGGCGACCACGATCGCGCCGAACGCCAGGGTGAGGACCACGAGCGTGACGACCACGACGATCACCGCGGCCGGTACGCCGCCGCCCTCGAGCGCTGTGTCCACCTCGTGGGCGACCGCCGGCGCGCCGCCGACCATCGCGGAGCGCCAGCCGGCGGTGGCGGCGTGCAGCGCGTCGACCTGCGCCGCGCGGCCCGGGGCGTCGTGGGGTCGCTCGGTGATGACCTGCATCAAGGTGGTGTCGCCGTCGACGAGATCAGGCCGCGGGATCCCGGCGTAGCTCTCGACCCGGATGACGCCCGGCAGCGCAGCGACGGCCGCGTGGGTCGCCTGCAGGTGGGCGAGTTGCTCGCCCTGCCACGCGTCGCCCTCGCCCCGCAGCAGCACGGCGTACTGCACGGTGCCCGCGATCGCGAAGCCCTCCGGGGCCTCGAGCCGCTCCTGCACCGCCCGGACCTCGAACGACGCCGGGAAGATGCGGGCGTCGGACAGCTCGGTCTCGAGCCGCAGCATCGGGGCGCCGACGACCACGAGCAGCGCGGTCGTGCCGACGGCGAAGATGCCCGGGCGCCGCATCACCACCTGGGCCAGCCGCGCCCATCCGCGGCCCTCGGGACCCGCCGTCGCCGGCTTCGGCCGCCGCGGCCAGTTCACGCCGTGGCCCATCCACGCCAGCCCCGCGGGCAGCACCACCAGGGCCGCGAGCACGGTGAGCGTCACGATCAGCGCGCCCGCGATCGCGATGCTGTGCAACAGGGCGATCGGGAAGACCAACAGCGCCAGCAGGCTCACGGCCACCGCCACGCCCGAGAACAGCATCGTCTTGCCAGCGCTGGTCACCGTCCGCACGACCGCCTCGGCCACCGTGCCGAACTCCAGCTCCTCGCGGAATCGCTGGACCATGAACAGCGAGTAGTCGATCGCGAGCCCGAGGCCGAGCAACGTGACGATGTTGAGGGCAAACACCGAGATGTTGCCGAGCTCGGCGAGGCCGCGGAGCATCCCCATCGCGAAGACGATGGACAGGCCGCCCACGGCGAGCGGGAGCAGCGCGGCGATGCGCCCGCCGAAGAACACCGCGAGCAGCACCGCGACCAGGGGGAAGGCCACGAGCTCGGCGCGGACGAGGTCGTGCTCGGCGGTCTGCTGGCCGATGACCGCGACCGCGAGCGGCCCGCCGATCTCCACCGTGAGCGGCGTCGCGTGGAGCCGCTCGGCGACGCCGTCGTAGGCGGTCTCCTTGGTCCGCGCGTCGCCGCGCAGGGTGATGGCGAGCATCGCGGTGTCGCCATCGATCGACATCAACGCGGCGCCACCCTGGCCGACGGGGCTCGCGACGGAGGCGACCGCGGGATCGGCCTCGAGGCGCGCCACGAGGGCGGCGAGCTCGGCCTGGACCGCTGGGTCGGCCGGGGTCATGCCCGACACGAGGGCGACGAGATCGGGGGAGCCCTGGCCGAAGCGCTGCTCGACGACCCGCGCGACCTCCTGCGCCTCACCGGCGCGCACCTCGAACCCGCCGGGGGCCAGCGCCCGCGCGACGCCCGATCCATAGATGCCCGCCGCGACGGCCAGCAGCACCGCGGCGATGACGATCTTCTTGGCATGGCGAACCGCGGCACTCGAGAGGGCGATCAGCATGCGTGGCGCCTCCGGTTTGCAAGTCGTGTGCTCGGGGACAACCCGTACGCGACAGGACCGACCGTCGACACGATCGCCACACTGGGCGCTGGTGTCACGCGCAACTTCGGTGGTCCGCGCGCCGGCCCGCGCCGCCACGGCCGTCCGCCGTGGCACCGTCGGTGCATCACCTGCCCCGATGGCCCCATGCAACCCACCCGCCTGACCCTCGTCGCCGGCGAAGACGAGTCCGCTGCGCGGGTGGTGCAGCTGCTCGGCCGACTCGGGCGCAGCCATTTCGAGCTGCGCCGGGTCGCGACGCTCGAGCAGGCCCTCGCGTCGGCCGGCGCCGCCGCCGACGACGTCGTCCTGATCTGCTGCGGCCTCGAGGAGCACACCCAGCTCGAGGCGATGCAGCGCGCCGTCGAGCACGGCAGTGAGGCCGCGTTCATCCTCCTCACCGCGGGGGTCGACGCCGACCACGGTCGGCGGGCGCGACAAGCCGGGGCCTCGGACTCGATGCCGCTCGCCGATCTCACGTCGTCGCGGCTGCGACAATCGATCCGCCGCGGCGCGAACCAGCGTCGCCTCGAGGTCCATCGCATCGCCCACGTCCGGGACCAGACCGCCCGGGCCCGGGCGGAGTGGCTGCATCGCGCCAAGGACGAGTTCCTCGCCACCCTCGCCCACGAGCTCCGCACGCCGCTCAACGCCATGTTGGGCTGGGGCCAGCTGCTGCGCGACGGGGGTCTCGACGCTGCCGCTGCGAGCCGAGGGCTCGACGCGATCGTGCGCAGCGGCCAGGCGCAGGCGCTCATCATCGAGCAGCTCATCGACGTGACGCACCTGCTCGACGGCACGCTGGCCCTGGTGATGCGGCCGGTGGCGCTGGGCGCCCTGGTGGCGGGCGTGTGCCAGGAGCTGCGCGCCACCGCGGACCGCGGCGGGGTCGAGCTGCGTTGCGCGGTGGACACGACCGCGCCGCCGCTGCTCGGCGATCCCTCGCGGCTCCAGCAGATCGTCCGCGGCCTGGTCGGCAACGCGCTCAAGTTCACGCCGCGCGGCGGTTTCGTCGACGTCGCGCTCGGGATCCAGGACGGGCAGGCTCACCTCACCGTGCTCGACTCGGGGTCGGGGATCGCCGGCGACCTGCTGCCACGGCTGTTCGACCGGTTCCGGCGAGGGGCCCCGGTGACGACGCGGGCCCACGGAGGCCTCGGGATCGGGCTGGCGATCGTCCACCACCTCGTGGGCCTGCACGGCGGCACCATCACCGCGAGCAGCGACGGGCCGAACAAGGGCGCGGCGTTCTTGGTGTCCCTGCCGATGACGCCGGTCGAGGGCAACGCGGCGTGGCGGCCCGCGGAGCCGCCGCGGCCGGCCCTGCACGTGCTCGCGGGGCTGCGACTGCTCGTCGTCGAGGACGACGCGGCGAGCCGCGACTACCTGTGCAGCACGCTGACGCTGCACGGCGCCGCCGTGGAGCCGGCGGAGTCGGCAGCCCGCGCGTGGACGCTGCTGCACGAGCAGCGCTTCGACGCGGTGCTCTCGGACATCGCGATGCCCCACGAGGATGGACTCTCGCTGGTCCGGAGGATGCGGGCCGACGCGGATCCGCGGGTGCGTGCGTTGCCGGCCGCGGCGCTCAGCGCCCACGCGGGCACCGATGCCCACGACGACGCGGTGCAGGCCGGCTTCCAGCTCCACCTCGCCAAGCCCATCGGCCCGCGCGAGCTGCTCGCGGTGCTCGCGGAGCTGCTCGCGGGTAGCTCGGCGGGGTGAGCCCGAGACCGAGGACACCCGGTGCAGATCCACGAGCTCTTCCGCAAGTTCGCCCACCGGGCCTCGGAGTCCCTGGGCTCGCCGTGGGCCTTCGCCGCGGCGATGATGGTGATCGTGGTCTGGGGCCTCACCGGCCCGCTGTTCGGCTTCTCCGAGACGTGGCAGCTGGTGATCAACACGAGCACCACCATCGTCACCTTCCTCATGGTGTTCCTGATCCAGAACACCCAGAACCGGGACATGCGGACGCTGCACCTCAAGCTCGACGAGCTCCTGCGCGGGGTCGAGGGCGCGCGCGACAGCCTCATCGATCTCGAGGCGCTGTCCGACGAGGAGCTCCTCCGGCTCGAGCGCGAGTTCCACGAGCTGCAGAAGCGCGGCCAGGGCGACGCCGACCGGCTCGAGGCGATCCGCAAGGAACGCGAGGATCGTCGGGGCAGCGCGAGCGACGGTCGTCTCGGGCGCTGACAGCCTGCATCGTCGATGCCTGTGGCGGGCCGGCGTGTCCGAGCAGCAGCGCTCGGCGGTCCTGGCAACGCGGCACAGCAGCGCGACGAATCGCGAGTCATCTGGTCGACGGCGCGAGGGGCACGCTTGTTGCGTTCGATCCCAGGGATGTTGCCCCAAAGCCTCCCCCTGTTGCTCCCGTCCTCCGTCGCGGTCGCCTTGCTCGCCTTCGCGGGTGAGGCCCACGCCAGCCACCTCGACGCCTGCGGCGGGCTCTGGCTCGATGCCCACGCCGCTGCGAACTGCGAGGTCGTGCCCAAGGAGTCGTGCGAGCAGCGGTGCGATCCGCCGAGCGTCGAGCGCGTGTGCGCGACCCGGCTCTACGAGACCTGCGACGTCGACTGCACCCTGGTCGCGGACGTCGACTGCGAGCCCACCTGCGTGGAGAGCTGCGGGACCTCGTGCTCGGCCTCGGCGAGCGTCGACTGCTCGGCGCTGTGCGTGGCCGACTGCCAGGTCGGCGTGACCGGGTCCTGCGGCGAGGCCGAGCACAGCGAGTGCGGCGAGTCGGGCACGTCGTGCTGCTCGGCGCGGTGCGACATCAGCTGCTCGGCGACCACCGAGGTCGAGTGTACGCCGGTGTGCATGACCGCATGCACCGGCTCCTGTGACGCGCGCGCCAACGTCGACTGCCAGATCGAGTGCCAGGCCGCGCAGTTCGAGAGCTGCACCGACACCGTGGTGCAGGAGTGCAACGAGGAGTGTGAGACCACCGGCGCCGCGATCTTCTGCGACGGTCACTTCCTCGCCACCGCGGGCGACCTCGACGCGTGCGCCGCCGAGCTGAAAGCCAAGTTCTCGGTCGAGCTCGACGTGGAGTTCGACGTCGACGTCGACGTCGGCACCTCCGACGGCAAGGACGACGACGACAGCATCCTGTCGTGCGCGGTGGGCAGCCCCAGCGCGGCGCTGTCCTTCGGCGTGTTGATCCTGCTGGGCCTCGGCGGCCGACGGATCCGCCGGACGACGCAGGCCTGAGTCCGCGCGCGGGAAGCCGCGCGCCGGCCTGGTGGTGGTGGAGTCGTCGCCGAGCGGCGGCGCTCCACCGTCCATCCACCGGCTCACAGCTTCAGCATCGCGAGCCGGCCATAGACCGCCTCGCTCGCGTCCTGGACCTCGTTGATCGCCATCCCGACGCCGACGCGATCGACCGCCATCTTCACGCCGACCTTCCCATCGTCGAGGACGGCGCCGGTCTTGCTGCGGAGCGAGGCGAGATCCTGGCGTGCGGTCGCCAGGTCGTCGGCGGCCTCGCGGGTCGCCGCCGTGAGCGCGGCGTCGCCCGCGGCCGCGCCCCGCTGGGCCGCGACCTCGAGGTCGAGCTCCACGCGATCGAGGGCCGCTTGGGCGCGGGTGTCGAACTCGACCTCCGACTCGACCGTGAGGTCGGCGAACCGCGGGTAGCGATCGCTCGCCCGGGCGCCCGCCGCCGTCGCGTCGGCGGTTGCGACCCGCTGGTCGGCCGCGCTCACCGCCCGACCGATCCCGATCTGCGCCTTGGCGACCTCGTCGCCGAACTCGCGCTGGGCGTCCTCGAGCTTCTCGCGCGCAGCCTCGCCCCGCTTGCCCGCGAGCTCGCCGGCCTTGGTGACGTCGTCGCGCGCTGCGACATGCTCGTCGACCTGGACCTCGGTGGGCGTGCGGCACGACGCCGCGAGGGAACAGGCGAGCGAGAGGGGAAGGACGTGGCGAAGCATGGTGGAGGACTCCTGCCGGTGACCCGGCGACACTCGGGTGGAGCGCGCGACATGCCGCGACCCTGGTGACCGCCGTCGAACGCACGGATGCCGGCCCCCACGCGAGACGAGCGACGACCCCGGATCGGGGCCGCCGCTCGCGCGGAGGGTCGGCGTTGCTCATGAATCGCCGGTCACCGAGGTGATCGGCGACGGCTCACTTCGCCTCGGGGGTGCCGATGCGATCGACCACGATCTCGACGCGGCGGTTGTTGGCGCGGCCCTCGGCGCTCTTGTTGTCGGCGACCGGCTGGGCCTCGCCCTGACCGATGGCACTGACGACGCCCTCGGCGACGCCGCGCGAGACGAGGAAGGACCGCACCGATTCCGCCCGCCCCTGCGACAGCTGCTGGTTGTGCACGTCGCTGCCACGCGAGTCGGTATAGCCGTTCACGGTGATGCTGTACTGATCGCCGTACTGCTTGAGCACGTCGGCGACCTGACCGAGCTTCTCCTTGGCGATCGGCAGCAGCTGGGTCTCGTCGCTCTTGAACAGCACGGCGCCGTTGAGCGTGATCACGGTGCGCTGCTCCTCCTGCTTGATCTTCGCCATCTCGGACAGGCTCCCCAGCGCGGAGACGAGCTGGAGCTCGAGGGCCTTGCGCGCGGCCTGGGCGGCCATCAGCGCCTTGTTCTTGGCCTCGAGCTCGTCCTTGGTATCCGCGAGCTGATCCTGGGCGTTGTTCTTCTGCGACTCGAGCGTCGTCAGGTACTCCGCCTTGGCCTTCTCGGTGTTGCTCTGGTACTGCAGGTACGTGCTGTAGGCGATGGCATAGTCCGCCTTGCGCAGGGCGACGTAGGCGAGATCGACCTCCTCCTGCGAGCCCGATTTTCGGTCGTGGGCCTTCTCGGCGCGGGTGAGCGCCTTCTTGGCGTCGTAGACCTCGGTTTTGGCGGTCTCGGCGGCGGGGCCGTTGGCGGCGGTCTCGTAGGTCCGCCGCGCGCTGACCAGCTCCTTCGACGGGTCGTGGGCGCAGGCGAGGCTGAGGAGCGAGACGGCGAAGATGGACGTGGGGATCGTGCGGTTCATGGTGATGTCCTCCGAAACGGTTGGCTCACTTGGACGAGGCGGTGGTGGTGGCGGGGGTGCCGGCCTCGACGCCCTCGGTGCGGAGCTCGTTGACCTCCGTGCGGGCCTCACGGCTCTCGGCGCGCAGCTGTTCGGTGCGCGCGAGGGTCAGCGCGAGCTCGGCATCGGCCGTCGCGCGATCGAGCATGCGCTCCGCCTCTTCTTCATCGCCGTTGGCCATCATCTCCTTGGCGGCGGCGAGCTGCTCGCGGGCGAACTGCAGGTGGAGCTTGGCGTCGGGGTTCTCGTCGCCCTTCAGCTCCTCCGCCGACGTGATGGCCCCCTGGGTGTCCATGAGCTGCTGCTGCGGGAGCACCGTGCTCGCGCAGGCGGGGACGAGCACGAGGACGGACGACGCGACGAGGATTCGAGAATGGAACATTGAGTGACTCCTGCCCGGCCCCTTGTTCACGCGGCGTGCCAGCGGGGAATCGAAGCATTTGCGGCGAAGCGGCCCGCCGACGACGCCCAGGCGCCCGCACGGGCGCCGGCGCACATGCGGAGCGGCCCATCGCCCGACGACGGGGCCGAGGGGCACGGCGCGGGTGCTATCGTGCGCCGATGGCCTCCCGCTTCGCTGCGCTCTGCGTCCCGATGTTCATCCTTGCCACCGCATGCGCCGACGACGGCGGCGGCGGCGGAACCACGACCTCTTCGACCACCACGACCGCGACGAGCGAGGTCGACACCTCGTCGGGGAGCAACGCGACCACCGCGGCGACGACCGGCGGGTCCTCGAGCGATGGCACAGGGAGCACCACGGGCAGCGTGGCCGACACCTCGTCGGGCGGATCGAGCACGGACGGCGACAGCAGCTCCACCACCGAGCCGGTCGCGTTCACCCTGACGAGCCCCGCGTTCGAGGAGGGCGGCGGGATTCCCGGCATGCACCACGTCAGCGGCGGGAACGTCTCGCCCCAGCTCGACTGGGTCGGCGCGCCCGCGGGCACCCTGGCGTTCGCGGTGTTCTTCCACGACATCACCATCGACTTCGAGCACTCGGCGATCTGGGACATCCCGGGCGACGCCACCGGCCTGCCCGAGGATGTCGATCACACCGCGATGCCGGCCGACGTGCCCGGAACGACGCAGTGCCGGTCGTGGACCAACGACTTCGGCTACGGCGGCCCGGGCTCCGCGGCGAACTTCTACCAGTTCACGCTGTATGCGATCGACGTGGCGACCCTCGACGAGATCGACCAGAACTCCTCGCTCGTCGAGGTCCACGCCGCGCTCGAGGCCCACTCGCTGGGCACCGCGACGCTCACGGGCCAGTCGACCGGCCCGAACGGACCCTAACGCGCCAACGGGCCGCTGCGGGCCGGCGTCGCGGCCACGGGCACCGGGATCGGCACTGGCACCGCGACGCCCCCCATGCCGTGCATCAGCCGCGAGAGCGCGGTGACGACGAGCGGGACGACCAGCAGCACCAAGAGGATGGCGACGGCGATCATGTCATCACCGGCTCGTGCTTGACGAGGTTGGTCACCTCGGTGACGCCGGGGGCCGACCACGCCGCCGTGACCGCGTCGTCGATCGCCCGCCACGATCCAGCCTGACCGCTCAACGTCACCCGACCGCCCACGGCGTCGACCGCGATCGTCCGCGCGTCGTCGAGGGCCTGCCGGACCAGCGCCGCCTTCACCAGATCGTGCACGGGCAGGTTCGCAGCGCCCCCGCCCTCGAGCTTCACCGCGTTGCGCACCATCACCACACCGACGATCGGTCGGATCGCCCGCTCGGCCGCGACGCACTGGAAGTTCCACATCGCCTCGCCCTCGAGGGTCACCACGCCGCGCTCGACCTTCGCCGTGATGGTCCGCGGCACGAGCACGTTCCACTCGAGGACCTGTGCGATCCCCGTGGAAATCTCGGCGTCGCTGCGCGTGTGCTTCGACAGCACGTTCACCGCGAGCTCCTGCGCGAGCGCCCGGACGCCCGCGACCCGCTTGGTCGCGGCCTCGGCCGCGGAGCGCTCGACGAGGTTGTCCACGGTGCCGAGCAAGGTCACGGCGCCGCCGTCGACCGCCACTCGGACGTGCGCCGCGTTGACGCGGGGATCCCACGCCAATTCCTGCTCGACATCGTGCTTGAGTTGGAGATCGGTCTTCTTCACAGGCGTAGCCACAGCACGGCGCGTGCCAGGGGACGAACCGAGCAATGGCGCCATGCCGTTCCTGACGCCCCGTGCGCGCGCGCCCGTTCGAGGCGCGATGGCGTGGGCGGGATCGGTCTCACGCCGGCGCGGACTCGGTATCGTGGACCGATGCTGCCTCGCATCTCGATCGCCGTGCTGCTCCTGGCCGCGTGCTCCACGGCGACACCCGAGCCCACCGCGAAGGCCGAGCCCGCGAAGGCCGAGCCCGCGAAGGCCGAACCCACCGCGAAGGCCGAACCCACCGCGGGCACCGAGGTCGCCGCGCAGCCCTCCGCGCGGCTCGCCTGCACCGCGAACGACGAATGCCTCGCGTCGTGTCGCCACGGCGCGGTGAACCGAGCGTGGCACGCCGCGACGTATCCCGGGGGCGAGGCGTGCGAGGACGGGTGCACCGCGAAGGGCACCGAGGCGCCGCGCTGCGAGCAGGGCCGCTGCACCGCGTACCGCGGCGGCGCCCTCGATCCGCAGTGCACCGCGCTCGACGTCGCACCGCTCGACGGACCCGGACCCGCGCACCGCTGCGCGGCCGACGACGACTGCGCGGTGCACTGTGAGCACGGCGCGGTGAACCGGCAATGGCTGAGCTGGCAGCGCCCCAGCGAGTGCGGCGACGGCTGCACGAGCCCCGGCCACGAGCCACCGCGCTGCGAGGACGGGCGCTGCGTCGCCTACCGCGGCGGGGCACGCCACGCCGCGTGCACCGGCCGCGTCGTCCCACGCTGATCCGGGATCCTCCGACGGGCAGACTCAGGGCGTGCGCTCGCGACACGTCTCCGCGATCACGACCCGCGCCTCGGCGAGCTCGCGATGCGCCCCATCGAGCGCCTCGGCGTCCGCCCACTCGATGCCCGCGGCGACCACCCGATCGGCCTCGGCGCAGGCGCCCTGCCGCACGAGGACCTCGGCCTCGTTCTGGTACGACATCGAGATGTGCGCCGCGTCGCGCGGGGCGTGGCGCTCGACGAGCGTCCGGCCGCGCCGTGCGTCGTCGAGGGCCCCGACCAGATCGCCCGCGTCCATCCGCGTGTAGCCGCGGGCGAGCAACGCCAGCCCGTGCGCCCCGTTGGGCTCGCTCACGTCGACCAGGATGCCGTCGTAGATCTCGAGCGCACGTCGCAGGTCACCGGCATCGCCCACGGCGTTGGCCAGGGTGACGACGCGACCGATGTGCTGGGGATTGTCGCGCCGCATGTGCAGCGCCCCGATCGCGACCGATCGCTCGGCCGCCTCGACGGCGCCGGCGGCGTCCCCGAGGGCGCGGTAGATCTGCGAGCGCAGCATGGCGGCCGACGCGAGCCGTGGGTGGCCGGGACCGCCCCGACGCTCGAGCACCGCCTCCGCGACGGCGAGCTCGGCGAGGGCCTCGTCGAGCGCTCCGCGTCGCACCAGGCTCTGGGCGAGGTTCACCCGCGCCTCGGCGGTCGGTAGCGACTCCGGACCGCGCAGCTCGACGAACTGCGCGACGACCTCCTGTCGGTGCGCGAGGGCCTCGTCGTCGCGACCGAGCTGGTGGAGCATCTGCGCGAGGTTGGCCGTCGCCACCACGCAGCGCTCGCCGCAGCGGAGCGCGCGGCAGCGTGCGACGGCGTCGCCGAGCAGGCGCTCCGATGTCTCGAAGTCGTAGGCGAGGCCCGCGAGCATGGCTCGATCGGTCTCGACCTGGTGCGCCTCGCAGGGCTCGAGCTCCGCCCGCGCCAGGCTGGCGTCGGCGTCGCGCGCCCACCGTTCGGCGCCGTCGAGATCGTCGTCCTCGGCGAGGAGCAGCGCGGTGCGCATCGCTGCGAGCGCCGCGGTGCCGTGCTCGCCGAGCTCGCTCGCGGCGAAATAGGCCTCGGAGAAGCCCGCCCGCGCGAGCTCGGACTCGCCGAGGATGTCGTGCATGCGCGCGACCCGGAGCGACAGCCGCGCCGCGAGGGGGCGACCGAGCTCGCCCAGCGCCCGGGCCGCCTCGCGGGCGTCGAGCGCCGCGGCGAGCCCCGCGTCGGCCAAGTTGGCGTTCCACAGGGCGTCCGCGATCGTCTCGCGGTCGCGCACGGCGATCAGCCGGGGATCGGTCGCGTCTGCGCTCGCGGTGGCCTGTGCGCAAGCGGACGCCTGCGGCAACGCAGCGACCGTGGCGTTCGCCTCGGCGGCGGCGCGCTCGTCGGACGCGAGCACCTCGACGGTCGTGACGAGCTGCGTGGTCACGTCGCGCAGACACGCGGCGGCGGCCGTCGGCGTCGCACCGCAGTGCTCGTCCAAGGCCACGTGCAGCGCGTCGACCTGACCGTCGAGCGCGGCCACGATGCGCAGCGCCTGCTCGCGCGAGCTGGCCACGCTCACCGAGGCCACCACGGCGCGCCGGGCGTCGGCATTCCAGGCCGCATCGATGCGCGCCCGATCGGCGCAGGCGACCCCGGGCTCGCCCCGCGACATCGCGCCCGCGAGGCCGAGCACGCCGAGCACCGTCGCGACGACGGCGGTGGCCGTGCGCCGGCGACGGGACGCCGGTCGCAGCTCGGCGACGAGCGCACGCATCGATGGCCACCGCCCGTCGCGATCCGGCGCGAGGCCCCGCATGACCACGTCGAGCAGCCGACGTGGGACCTCGCGCCCGCCGACGGGCGGCTGGATCCGCCGCGCACGCTTCGCGGCGTACGCCTGGTCGAGGTCGCCGACGAACGGGCGCACGCCAGCGAGCGCCTCGTACAGCGCGACGCAGAAGGCGTACTGATCGCTGCCCGCGTCGGCCGCCTCGCCGCGGTGCTGCTCGGGCGACATGTACAGCGGCGTGCCGACGACGGTCCCCGCGTCGGTCAACGAGCCGGCGAGGGTCTCGATGAGCTCATCCGCGTCGAGCCGCTCGACGATCGCGCGCGCGTCGAGCCGCTCCGCGGGCCCACGCACGTCGCCACCCTCCGCCGCGCCGCGCCGCGCGAGCCCGAAGTCGCCGACGCGCACGCGCCCGTCGTCCCCGACCAACACGTTGGCCGGCTTGAAGTCGCGGTGCACGAGGCCCGCGTCGTGGGCCGCAGCGAGCCCGTGCGCCGCCTGCACGAACACCTCGAGGATCGCGTCGATGCGCCGCGGCGTCGCCAGCCACTGCGCGAGCGTCGAGCCCACGACGAGCTCCATCACGATGTACACGCCCTCGTAGCGATCCTCGCCCGGGATCTCGTAGGTGCCGACGTCGAAGACCCCGACGACGTTCGGGTGCGAGAGGCGAGCGAGCGCCCGGGCCTCGCGCGCGAGCCGCTCGAGCTGGGCTCGCCCACGACCCGGTGCTCCCGCGCCGGTGTCGCCGCGGAGGAGCTTGATGGCCACCGCGCGCGAGAGCACCGGGTCGTCGGCGAGCCAGACCTGCCCCATCGCCCCCTCGCCCAGGACGCGCTCGAGCCGGTAACGATCGAGCCGTGGCGCGGACCACGGCCGGTGCGCGGGCATGGGCCGGTGCTGCGTCAGCGACCCGGCCGGATCCCCAGGCGGCGGCACGAAGGCCGTCTGCCTCGAGCGGTCCTCGGTGCCCGGCGCGAGGGTCCCATCGTCCGGGGGCGGCCTCGGCATCGCCTCGCGACCGTAGCATGGGCCCCTGTTGCGGCGACTCGCCGCTGCGGGTGTGCCCACGGGTCGACCAGTGGTCGTCCGTTCAGCGAGCCCCGCGCCATCGTCCCGCTCGGCCGCTCACAGATCGGCCCGGTCGGCGCCATGGCCACGGTCGGGGATGTCCTCGTCCCCAAGGCGCAGGTCCGGGACGGGCCGCGATGGGGACCGGGAGCCGGCCCGCCTTGGGGACCTCTGTTGGTCCGCCCTGGTCCCCGCCCTTGGCCCCGAAGGTCGACCTTTGCCAAGCTTGTTCCCACACCAGCCCGTGAACGCCCCGACCCACCCAGGCCCGCCGATGCGGTCCGACGACGACGCTCCGCACTCCGACGCGATCGCGCAGGTGCTCCGGGTCGTCGCGATCCTGAGGCGTCGGTGGTTGGTCGTGATGGTGACCACCGTGCTGGCGATCGCGTCCGCGGCGCTGGCGTTGACGATGATGCATCCGCGTTGGCGCGCCAGCGCGACGGTCGTGCTGCACATGACCGGCCCGCAGGTGCTCGACAAGGTGAAGGGCGTGGCCGACGACGCCGACTCGCGGGTCATCGGCTACAAGGAGTACTACCAGACGCAGCGCACCATCATGCACAGCCGTGCGGTGGCCGAGCGCGCGCTGACCAAGCTCGGGCTCGCCAGCGATCCGGTGTTCCTCGGGATCGACGGCATCGAGTCGGAAGCCGAGCGCGTGGCGGTCGCGGCGACCATCGATCCGGTCGAGCGCCTGCGCGAGCTCGTGGTGATCGACGAGGTCCGCAACTCGCGGGTGATGGAGATCTCGTCCGAGTACCCCGACCCCGAGATTGCCCGCGAGATCGCCAACGCGATCGCCGACGCGTACCTCGAGCACACCCGCTCGAGCCGGACCGACGTCGGCTCCGACGCCAAGGACGACATCGCCGAGGAGCGCAAGCGGTCCTACGCGGCGGTGCAGACCGCCGAGCGCGAGCTGCAGGACTTCAAGGACAAGTACGGCATCGCAGCCGCGACCCTGTCCGACCGCCAGGACGTCATCAACCAGGACATCATGATCTGGTCGGGCCGCGCCAAGCAGGCCGAGGCCGAGCGGATCCAGCGCGAGCGCCTGCTCGAGCAGGCCCTGCGGCTGCACGCGGCCGGCAACATCGCCGCGTCGACCCTGCTGTCGGAGGACAAGCGGGCGCTGTTCGAGACGATGCGCCAGCAGGAGCTCGAGGCCGAGACCGCGTTCACGCAGGTCGACGAGGAGTACGGCCCCAAGCACGTCGAGCACCTGAAGGCCAAGCGCAAGCTCGACCTCGCGCGGGCCAAGCTGAAGCGCGAGGCCGACGACCTCATCGAGTCGCTGCGCGCCGACGTCGACGCCGCGATCGCCACCGAGAGCGACCTCAAGCGCAAGCTCGGCGGCGAGAACTCCCGGGCGGTGAAGCTGGGGGCCCACGAGCGGGAGTACAAGGAGCTCGACCGCGCGGCCCGGACCGCCGAGGAGAACTACCTGCTCATCGCCCGCCGCGACACCGAGATCGCGATGACCAACCGCGTGGAGGACGAGGGCATCGAGATCCTCGACCGCGCCACCGTGCCGACCATCCCGGTGTTCCCGCGCAAGGCGCTGATGTTCGCGATCGCCATGGTCGCGGGCCTGTCGGTGGGCTCGCTGCTCGCCGTGGCCGTCGACTTCCGCGACCATCGCATCCGCGGCCTGCTCGACCTCGAGCGCGCGCTCGCCAGCTTCGGCGTGCCCGTGCTCGGCCAGCTCCCGCTGCTCGCGCCCGATACCCGGCTCGGGGTCGCCAACGCCCGCGCGCAGCGTCGCGCCCGCGATCTCTACTCGCACCTGTATCCGCAGTCGCTGATGGCCGAGCGCTGCCGCGGCATCCGCACCTCGCTGGCGTTCGCGCAGGGCACCAACGCGCTGCGCACGTTGATGGTCACCTCGCCCAATTCGTCCGAGGGCAAGAGCTCGACGGCGATGAACCTGGCCCTGTCGTTCTGTCAGGCCAGCAAGCGCGTGGTGATCATCGACGCCGACATGCGACGGCCGCGGATCCACCAGGTGTTCGCTTCGGCCCGCGAGAAGGAGGGCGCCGGCCTGGCCGCGCTGCTCTCGGGGACCGCGAGCATGGACGAGGTCATCCTCGACGCGCCCGACGACGCCCCGACCGCCCTCAAGATCATCCCGTGCGGCGCGCTGCCGGCCAACCCGGCCGAGCTCCTCGACACCCCGGCGTTCCGCCGCGTGCTGTCCGAGCTGCGCGATCGCTTCGACATCGTCATCGTCGACACGCCGCCGGTGCTGCCGGTGACCGACCCGCTCATCATCGCCCGCGAGGTCGACGGCGTGATCCTCGTGACGCGCTGCGAGTCGACGACTCGCGGCGAGGTCCAGCGCTCGCTCGCCCAGCTCGCCAAGGGCGACACCAACCTGCTCGGGGTCGTGCTCAACGAGGTCGACGCCCGCCAGGAGCGCTACGCCTACAACTCGTCGTACTATACGTACCGAGCGAACGAGGCCGAGGGCGACGCGGTCTAGGACGCGGTCGGCCGCACGCGGCCCCCGGACGGACGACGATGGAAGAGGGCGAAGCGCCAGCGGGACCCGACGACGAGCCCGTCGAGCCGGCGGTCGGGACGTCGCGCCGGGTGAAATCGACGCCGTGGTCGCGGATCCTCCTCGGCACCGCGATCATGCTGCCGGCGCTCGCGTTCGGCGGCGTTCACCCGCTGCTCGTCATCGCCTTCTGCGTGATCGCGTGGGTGCTGTGGTTGCGGTTGTGCTGGCGCTCGCGGGCGGGCCTGCGGATCCCGGTGTGGGCTGGCCTCGGGCTGCTCGCCGCGGTCGCGACGCTGGTGCAGTGGCTCCCGCTGGGCGGCCTCCGCGAGGGGCTCGCCCCCGGGCTCGACGCGCTGGTCCGGGGCGCCCTCGTCGGCACCGACGTGGCCGGGCGCGAAGGCCTCAGCGTCGTCCCCGGCGACACCGGCCTCGAGGCGGCGCGGCTGTTCGCCCTGACCGCCGTGTTCGTCGCCGCCAGTCAGCTCTCGTGGCGCGTGACCGCGGGCTTCGTCGCCGTGCTCGGCAGCGCGGTGGCGCTGATCGGCTTCGCCCACGAGGCCGCGGGGCTCGACTCGATCTACGGCTGGTACGCGGCCCGCGACATCGATCGCTCGACGGTGCCGGCGCTGCTCGGGACGTTCGTCAACCCCAACCATCAGTCGGGTCTGTTGCTGCTGGGCATCTTCTGTGGCGTCGCGGTCGCGGCCGATCAGCACGCCCACGGCCTCGTCACCGCCGATCCCGGCCGCGTCGATCGCTACGGCGATCGATTCCTCGCGGCGATGGCCGGGGTCACGCTGATGATCCCCGCGCTCGTGCTGTCGCTCTCCCGCGGCGCGCTCGTGGCGTTCTTGCTCCTCGGGCCGGTCGCCGCGTGGCTCGGGCTGCGCCGGCAAGGCGCGGGTCGACGGGCCCGTCGGCGCCGCGCCGAGCGGTTGTCCCCGGCGCGGATCATGGTGCTCGTCGGCGCGGTGTGCCTGTTCCTCCTGGTCGCGCAGCACGGGGCCTGGCGCGAGCTGGCCACGCTGTCGTCGGTCGCCGAGTCGTGGGGCGAGACGGATCACAAGATCGCCGCGGCCCGGCACGCGCTGACGCTGCTCGAGCTGTCGCCGACGCTCGGCATCGGCCGCGGCGCGTTCATCGATCTGTTCCCGGCGATGCGGGCCGATCCCACCCACGTGATCGCGACCCACCTCGAGTGCGCCCCCGCAGCGATGGTCGTCGAGTGGGGCCCGTACGTCGGCGGCGCGCTGCTGGTCGGCATGACGGCGTGGTGGTGCGCGGCGATGTTCCGCGGCCGCGGTGCGTCGGATCTGAGCGCCCGCCGCATCGTGCTGCTCGGCCTGCTCGCCGTGGCGCTGCAGAACACCGTCGACTTCTCGTTCGAGTTCCTCGGCGTCGCCGCGCCCGCGGTCGCCTTGGCCGGCGCGCTGTCGGCCGGGCCCACGCGCGGCGTCGCGCCGCGGCGGGCCGGGATCCTCGGGGGGCTCGTGCTGCTCGGCGCGATCGTGCTGGCCATCGTCTCGCGACCCGGCAGCCAGCTGCGGCGCGAGGAGAACAACGCCGCCCTCTTCGCTGGCACCGCGGACGCGGCGATCGAGCTCCGCCGCCGCCCCCTCGACGGACGACTCCACGGCCTGCTCGCCCGCGACGCGGCCAAGCGCGCCGACTGGCCGACGGCGATCGCCCGCGCCGAGGTGGCCGTGCGCCTGCGGCCCGGCAGCGTCGACCCGTGGCTGATCCGGGGCATCGCGCTGCGCCAGGTCGGGCGCCGCGACGAGGGCGATCGCTCGATCGCCGAGGGCCTCGCGCGCCTGCACGACCCGCCGAACGAGGCGCTGCTCGAGTGGCTGCTGCGCGAGTACCCGCGGCCCTCCGATCTCGCCGCGCTGACGCCGGCCGCCGCGGTGCCATGGCGGTTGCTCGTCGACGCGCTCGCCCCCGTCGCGCCGCAGCACGCCGACGCGATGGCGGCCGCGCGCGCGCGGGCCGAGCCGAACGATCCCGAGCCGCTGCGGATCCGCTTCGCCCTGGCGCTCGGCGCCCGCAACCCGGGGTTCGCGCTGCACCACGCGCGTCTGCTGCGGGCCGTCGCCCCGCAGGCCGCCGCGTCGCACCTGGCCGTCGCGCGGGCCTACGAAGCGATGGGACCCGAGCGCCTCTACGACGCCCGCGACTCCCTGTTGCTCGCGATCGCCGACGAGGCCTTCGCCGACCTCGCCGAGCGCGGCCTGCTCGAGCAGGAGCTCCTCGCGGTGCTGATCGAGCTGGGCGACGACGAGTCGCTCGCGCGCGCCCGCAAGCTGGTGCCGGATCTGCTGTCGCGGCCGGCGAGCCGACCGGCGCGCCGGCGCAGCGAAGAGCTGGTCGCGCAGCTGGGGCGATGACGGCGACGGTGACCGCTCAGCCCGCTTCGCCGACCACGATGTCGTCGACGAACAGATCCCCCGCCGCGCCGTCGGTGCGCGAGCTCCAGGCGTCGAGCGCGACGCCGCCGGCCTTGCCCTGCAGGCTCGGGGTCTGATCGGTGCGCTCGATCTGCCAGGCGGTGGGCTCGGCGTCGGCCTCGGGCCACATGCGCGCCTGGAGCCGCGTCGTGGTCGCGTCCTCCTGCACCACCCGCATGCGCGCGCGGTAGACCACGCCCGGCTCGATCGGCACCGCGACGGTGCCCTCGAGCTGCTGCTCGACGCCACCGACCTCGCGCCAGATGCCGATGCCCGCGGGGTCGCGGAACGACTCGACGAACACGACGTAGCCCTCGCCCGGAGGATCCGTGGTCTGCAGGTGGCCGCCGTTCTGGCGCACGTAGCCGCCCACGCCCTGCGACGCGGCCTCGGTGAACTCGAAGCTGAACGCGATCTCGGCGTCGACGCACGGCGCGTCGATGCCCACGCGCGCCAGCGAGTACGAGCTCGTCGTCGGGACCAGGCGACCGCGGCCGCCGACGACGTCGGCGATCGCGATGCCGCCGAGCTCGGTCCAGGGGGCGGGCCACTGCGCCGCGTCGCCGCCGTCGAAGGACTCGCTGACGGCACAGCCCGTGGGATCGCCGGTCACGTCGGCGGCCGTCGACATCGACGTGGGGCCGGCGCCCGTCGGATCGGTCGCGGCGGAGCCATCGCTGCTGCTGGTGCTGCTGTCGGCGGCTTCGTCGGGATCGCTGCCACACGCGAGCGGCGCTGCGGCCACCGTGAGGAGGATGCCCAGGGCCCGGGGCGAGGTCTGCATGTGCCCCGAGCCTGGCAACGTCGGTGGCGCCTGTCCAGTCGATGCCCACGCCAGAGCTAGTCGCGTGGGCGTCGGCGCGCATCGGTGGTGCTACGCTGCCCTCGATGACTCGACGGATCCGCGCATGCACACTCGGCGCCTCCCTCGCGCTCGCGGCGTGCACGGGCAAGCCGCTGCCCGCCGACAAGGCCGACTACGCCGGCCGCTGGCGCGGCCCTGGCGTCACCCTCGAGATCACGCCCGAGGGCCGCGCCCGCTACGACCGCGCCGAGGGCAACGGCCGCGTGCAGATCGACGGGCCGATCCAGGGCTTCGACGGCGACGACTTCGTCGTCGGCGTGATGGTGGTGACCACGAGCTTCGACGTGACCGCACCGCCGACCGAGGCCAACGGCGTGTGGACGATGACCGTCGACGGCGTCCAGCTCACCCGCGCGCCCTGACGCGGTCTCCCGCGAACAGGGTCACGTCGGGCCCGGCACGGAGATGTCGGCGGCGTAGAGCCGCGGCTCGTCGATCTTCGCCGCGATCGCGTCGGCGCTGCGATCGCGCAGCCGCACGACGTCCGCGATCTCGCGGCCCTCGTGCCGCAGCGGCGCGAGCACCTCGACGGAGATCCGCTCGTGCCGCGGCAGCCACGTCCCGTCGCGCAGGGCCTTGCGGGAGCCGCGGATCGCGATCGGAACGACCGGCGCGCCCGTCTCGCTCGCGAGCCGGAAGGCGCCCAGCTTGAACGGCCGCATCCCGACGTCGGGGCAGAACGTCCCCTCCGGGAAGAGCATCACCCGCTCGCCCGCGGCGAGCAGGGCCACGACGGCCTCGAGATCCGCGAGGGACTTCGCGGTCGAGTGGCGATCGATGAACACATGGCCGACGCGCTCGAGCACGGGGCCCACCCAGGGGTTGTCGCGCAGCTCGCCCTTGATGACGAAGCGGATGTCGGGCGGCAGGCTCGCGGCGCAGATCAGGAAGTCGAGGTAGCCGCAGTGGTTGGCGACCAGGATCGCCGCGCCCGGCGGGATGTGCTCGAGGCCGGCGCGACGCGGGTAGAGGCCGGCCAAGCCGAGGGCGACGCGGGCCTCGAGCTGGGTCAGTCGCCGCGACGCGCGGCCGCGCGGGCACAGCCGCCCGAGCACCACCGCGATCCCGCATAGCCAGGCGATCATCGCGGCCGCCCACGCGCCGTAGATCACCCGAGCGACCCGACGCAGGCCCGCGATCACCCGGGCCGGGAGGCTCTTCAACATCAGGCCCGCGGCCTGCCGCGCGAACGATCCGTGCGCGACGTGGAGCGTGCCCTCCTGCAGCAGGCGCTTGCTCTCGCGGCGCTGGATCTTGCCGCTCGAGGTCTTGGGCACCGCGCCCGGCGGCACCAGCACCACGCGATCCGGCGGGACGCCGACGCGCGTGGTGACGGCCTCGACGACGCGACCGACGAGCATCTCCTGGGCCAGCGCGTCGCGCTCGCGTGTCTCGGCGACCACCACGATCTGCTCGGTGCCCGCCGCCTCGTCGCGCACCGCGAACGCGGCGACGCAGCCCTGACGGATGCCCTCGACGCTCGCCGCGGCCTCCTCGATCTCGTGGGGGTAGTAGTTGCGACCGCCCTTGATGATCAGATCCTTGAGTCGGCCGACGATGAACAGCTCGCCGTCGGCGACGTAGCCGAGATCGCCGGTGTCGACCCAGCCGCCCGGGCGCTTCACCTCCGCGGTGGCCTCGGGGCGGCGGAAGTAGCCCTTGAACGCCGACGGCCCGCGGAACTGCACGACGCCCTGCCGGCGCTCCTGCACCGGTGCACCGGCGGCGTCGACGACCTGGATCTCGTGGCCGTCGACGGCCGTGCCCACGCCCACGAACTCGAGCGCGTCGTCGTCAGGCCCCGCCGGCGCCGCGCGGCCCTCGGCCTCGAAGACGTGGCGATCGATGCGATCGATCCGCGGCGCGCGGCCCACCGGCGGGAACGCGACCGCGACCATGTTCTCGGCCAGGCCGTACGCGCAGAACAGGACCTCGCGACGCAGGCCAACCGGGCTGAAGCGCGCGACGAAGCGATCGAGCGTGGCCGGGAGGATCGGCTCGGAGCCGTTGAGGATCGCCCGGACGCGGCGCAGATCGAGGTCGGCCAGCGCCGCGGGCTCGATCCGCTTGACGCAGAGATCGAAGGCGAAGTTCGGCGCCACCGAGCACGTCGCGCCGTAGTCGGTCAGCGCGGCGAGCCACCGCACCGGCCGCGAGAGGAACGCCAGCGGCGACATCAGCACGCACGGAACGCCGAAGTAGAACGGCATGAGCCAGCCGCCGATGAGGCCCATGTCGTGGTACAGCGGCAGCCAGCTGACGATCACGTCGTCGCCCGCGAGCGCGCAGCCCTTGGCCGCCGCGCGGATGTTCGCCATCACGTTCGCGTGGGTCAGCTCGACGCCCTTGGGATCGCCGGTGCTGCCCGAGGTGTACTGGATGAGCGCGGTGTCCTGGGGCCCCACCGCGACCGCGGCCGTGTCGATGTCGGGGAGCTCGGATGGCGTGCTCGCCTGCGGCAGCAGGGCATCGATGGACAGCACGGCCTCGATCGTCGCCACGCGGTCACGGGCGAGATCGGCGATACGCGCGGCCCGATCGAAGGTGACGAGCAGCTGCGCCTGCGCGTTGTCGAGGATCCGTGACGATCGAGCCATGTACTCGGCGATGCGATCGAGCCGCATCGGCGGGTACAGCGGCACCGGCACCCCGCCGGCGAGCAGCACGCCCATGAACGACGCGAAGTAGCCCAGGCCCGTGGGCAGCATGATCGCGACGCTCCGCCCGCGATCGAGGCCCGCGGCCCGCAGCGACCGCGCGACCGACAGCGCCGCGCGGTGGAGCATCCGGTACGTGATCGGCAGCGCCGAGCCATCGTCGTCCTCGAGCACGAGGTGCACGCGATCGGGCTGGTGACGCACGTGGTACTCGAGGACAAGGACGAGCGTCGCGGCCTCGACGGGTGGCGGCGACGGGGGCGCGCTCGGGAGCAGCGCGCGGCGATCCGCGGCGGTCGTCGAGCGCACCGGCGTCGCCGCGGCCCCGGGCGCGCGGCGCTGGTCGAGGTGCGCGAGCAGCTGCCGCGGCGTGTCGGCGGTCGCGAACGCCTCCTCGGGGAGGTGCACACCGAACGCCTCGCCGGCACGGATCCCCAGCTCGACCCGCTCGAGGCTGCCGAGCCCCAGCTCGCGCTCGAACGAGACGTCGGGGCCGATCGATCCCAGACCGCGACCGTCGCTGACGTCGACGACGACGCTGCGCACCACCTCGAGCAGCCGCGCCATGTCGGTGGCGGCATCGGGCGCGCGCGGGAGCGGAGGCGGAGGGAGCTCGGTCACGCGGGCGAAGAGTATGCCGGGGACGTCGCGCACGGCCAGCCCCACCTACGGCGCGCGAGAGGCACGGAAGTCCTGAGTTGCGACCTCATCAGTGCGCCGGCTCAGCGCCCCGGCCGAGGACACTGCCGAGGATGTGCGACGCCGCGGGCGTCGAGGACGACCACGGCGCCGCGCTCGTGGATGAGGCCAACACGACGATGAACGGGATCGTCATCAACCTCAGGGCCGGGATCCGACGGGGCCTCGCGGATCATGGCAATGCGGTCGCGGACCTCCGCCAGGCCGTCGCCCCGATGGAACGGGCCACACGAGCTTGACGACCCGGGGCTCGGATGTCAGTATCGGAATAACCGATACTCGACATGCTCCCTCGACCGACCATCGAAGCGTTCGATCGCCATCTCTTCGACCTCGGACTCCGGTTCGAGGCCGTCGTGATCGGTGGCGCCGCGCTCGGCCTCATGGGCGTGATCCAGCGCCACACTCGAGACGTCGACATCCTCGCGCCGGAACTGCCACCGGCGATCGCTCTTGCCGCGAGGGAGTTCGCGCAGGCACAGCGTCGGTCGGGGATCGAGCTCGCAGACGAATGGCTCAACAACGGACCGGCGCAGCTCGGCGAGGTCCTCCTCCCGGGGTGGCGCGCGCGGTTGGAGCGGGTCTTCGAAGGCCAAGCCCTCGCGCTCCAAACGCTCGGGAGACTCGACCTCCTCAGCACCAAGCTGTTCGCGCTCTGCGATCGCGGCACCGACTTCGCCGACTGTGTCGCGCTAGCGCCTTCGCCAGGAGAACTCGAAGCCACACTCCCGTGGCTCGAGCAGCAAGACGGAAACGAGCAGTGGCCAGAGCACGTACGCGAGACCCTGGCCGGCCTCGCCAGGAGCCTCGGTCATGCCGTTTAGCCGCCCCACCGCAAGAGAGGCGATGCCCGCCGCCGACGAGCTGACCGCCCGCATGGTCGGCATCGGGATGAACTTCGCCGCGAAGCCCGAGGCCTGCCCGGACATCGAAGGCACGCTCTTGCACGCGTCGGCGCTGGGCATGGACGAGGGCGACTTCCGTGTGCTCGCGGTTTTGACCACGTGGCTCGGTGTTCATCACCCGCGAGTGAACGCCGACCGGCTCATCCGTCTCGTGGGGAGCCACCCGTCCGGGCGCGTGCGCGCGTACTGGGCAGCCGTCGCCACGTGGCTCGTCAAGGATCGTCGGTTCGCTCGACTCATCAGCCACTACGGCGGTCCCAGGATCGATCTATTGCCCACGGGCACGGCGTTCCAGATCAAGCGACACGGCGAGGACGCGCGATTCGTCGACACGCCCCTGCGTGCGCCCGTCGGCGCGCTGCGAGATCGGCCCGCGGATGTGCTGCGCCCTGAGGTGCTGGTTCGCCGGCACCCGGGGTATCGCAACCGCGTGCTCCTGGGCCCATCGTTCCGCGCGGACGTCTGGACCGTGCTCGAGGATGCGCCCGAGCTCCCCGTGGCCGAGGTCGCGCGGCGGGCTTCGTGCTCCTTCGCGACGGCGTGGCAGGTCGCTCAGGACTTCCGCCTCCTTCGTGCCGCGACCTCACGGGGCGGACGGGAAGGCGCCGCAGAGGGCGACGTTGCCAACGCCCGGTAGCTGGGGTCCCACACCGATCACGGCAGGCAGTTCGACGCGTCCAGCTCCTTGCCGATCAGCATCTCGATCTCCGCCTGGTTCTCCGGCGCGTACATCAGCGCCTCGTACTCTTCGTCATACAGCCCGATATTCGGGTGCAGATCCCCGGCGTTCATCAACAAGAAGTGCAGCCGCAGCCACTGCACCTCGATCATCTCCACGTACTCTGGGTCGCCCTGGATCTCCGCGTAGACCTGCGGGTACTGGGTCCGCGCGAGCTTCAGGTACAGCTCGAGGTAGTACATGAACGCGACCGCGCCGTCGCGGCCGGACACGCCGTAGGGGATGTACTCGCCGACGACGCCGATCGCCGCCATGCCGTTGATGTAGCAGTTCATCTCGTCGAGCAGCTCGTAGAAGCCGTAGGTGCCCTGGGTGCCCGAGAAGTAGAGGTCGCGGTAGATGTCGTAGCTGCCGGTGGCGATCGAGCCGTAGATCTCGCCGCGATCGAAGCCGTGGAGCTTGGCCGGGAAGTACTGGAGGTCGTCGCGCAGGAAGTAGGCGAACTCGTCGACGGTGGCGTGGCCGTACTCCCAGCCGTGGGTGCCCTCGTGGGCCTCGGTCATCAGGCCGTCCATCAGCGCGGCGAAGCTCGACCTGTCGCTGAACGCCCCGAAGTACGGATCGCCGACCTTGTCGAGCAACAGGTCGCGGCCCGCGGGCCAACGCCGCCCGAGGACCTCGAAGATCGTCTCGGACCAGGCCTGCGGCGAGTAGCCGTCCTCGACGTCGTCGAGCGTCGCGTCGGGGTCGATGGGCTCGCAGTAGCAGTTGGCCGGGCAGTCGGCGCCGCCGTCATCCCCGCTCGGATCGTCGTCGCCCGTGTCGTCGGTGGGCGCGGTGCCCGTGGACGTGTCGTCGTCCGGCGCGTCGTCGTCCCCGTGGTCGTCGTCGGCGAGCGTCGCGTGGAACGTGTCGCCGCCGTCGAGCGCGGCCGTGTCGCCACCGTCGTCGGCGGCGCCCGACGGATCGGCGCTGGTCATGCCGAGCCACGCGCCCTCCTCCCGCGCCGAGGAGCACGCGACCACCAGCGAGAGCAGCGAGATCGCGAACGGAGCCAAAGCCACGCGGGGGGCGAAGTGGAGGTGCCGCATCCGCGGCCCGACCAGCACGGGCCGTGCCAAGCGGAGCACCGTGGACTGGCGCGCCCCGGGCCCGCGCGCGCCTGGGCAAGCCGCGCAACGCTCGGGTACTGCGGTGGGCAAGCTGCACGGCGCGCGGCCTGCTACGGTTCGGCCCGATGACCGAGCTCGGGGATCACGACACGCGGGTCGCCGCGGCCACTGCGGCGCGACGCGAGGCCTTCGGCAAGCTCGGCATCGTCGATCGCGACGTGCTCGCGCCGATGATCGGGCCCGCGCTGCTCGGCGGCTCGCGGTGGCCGACGCGCCCCGCGTGGCGGGTGATCCACCGCGACGGCCGCACGGCGATCGCCTCCGACGCGCTGTCGGATCC
>LNFB01000361.1 GCA_001464385.1 Deltaproteobacteria bacterium Ga0077550
TCGCGCCACGCGATCAACGTCGGGGTCGACGCGGCGGCAGCGGGAACGCGCCCTCGGGCGGCTCCGTGACCGGCCCGAGCACGTGCGGCGGCAGCACGGTCACCGGCACCGGCGTGCGCAGCCGGTACACGAAGCCCCGCGTCGTGCGTCGCAGGTGGCGCTTGCCCGCCCCCTTCACCTTGCGATCGTAGTGCTCGTGCGTCGGCCCGAGCACGTCGTGCGGGCGGTGGCGCAGCACGAAGCCGGCGAGGCGCACCGCGGCGGCGTTGGGCAGGCGATGACAGCCGTGGCTGTGACCGGCGGCCACCGAGGTGTACGCGACGGATCCGTGGGTACGGATGCCCCGGTCGGCATAGCCATCGTCAGCCTTGGCCTTCGCGCCGGCCTTGGCCTTCGGCCTCGGGCGCCGATCCTCGACCTCGTGCACGAGCATCGCGAGGCCGTACGCCGATCGGTACCCGGGCCCGATCAGATCCTCGCGCAGCTCCACGCGCCCGCTGGGTAGCCGCCGCACGAGATCGTGATCCGGTGTGCTCGGCGGCGCCAACCAGGCCGGTGCCGCCACCACGTCGCGCCACACGAACGCGCCGGGGCTCGACGGCTTGTAGCGCAGGACCACGCGCCCGCTGGGCCGTTGCTCGCGCTGCCAGCCGCCGATCGTCGTCGGCCACCGCACCA
>LNFB01000362.1 GCA_001464385.1 Deltaproteobacteria bacterium Ga0077550
GATCGCCGCGAGCCCAGCCCGCGCGGCGTCGACGTCGGTCCAGCCGAGGGCGATCGCGGCGGCCTGCGTCGCGCGGGCGATGAGATCCGGCGCACCGTCCTCGAGCCCCGCGCGCCGCACCGCCGAAGGATCGAGGTCGCGGCCGAGCACGGCCTCGGGCGCACCGATCGCGGAGCCGTCCTCGACGAGGCCGGTCGCGTCCACGACGCGCTCGCGGAGGCCCCGGAGCACCGCGCGGAAGTCGAGCTCGCGCGGATCGGTCAGCATCGTCGCGCGCGTGGTCGCGTCGATCGTGCCGTCGCCGATGAGGCCGTGCTTGCGCTGGTACAGCCACAACGCGTCGCGCATCGCGGGATCGAAGACGCCGTCGACGACAGCCGCGTCGCGCAGGCCTTCACAGACGAGGTGCTCCTGCACGACGCGGATCGCCGCGGCGCGGGCCGCATCGCGCTCGGCCCGGGGCGTCCGGCGATCGGGGAGGATCGGCCGCGCATCCTCGACGAGCGCGCGATCGTCGATCCGCGCGTGGCAAGCGTGGCGATCGGCCTCGTCGATCCGGCGCGCGAGCACGCCGAAATCGGGCGAGATGCCGAACGGCTCGAGGTAGCGATCCGCCGCCGCCCAGTGCCCGACGCCCGGATCGTCGAAGCGCTCGCCGGCGAGGGCGACGAGCACCGCGCGGTGCTCGGGCGGCGTGCCCTCCGGGCTGTAGAGCAGCGGCGCCCAGTCGTCGCAGAGATCGACGAGCGTCGCGCTGGTCTCGACCGGCGTCTCGACCGGCGCGTCGACCTCGATGGCGGCCGCGGTGGCGATCGTCGGCGCGCGGCCGATCACCTCGATCGCCGCCGGCGATCGGGCCGGCGCACGCGCGGCGCAACCCACCAGCAACACGACGAGGACCGCCGGTCGCGTCACGTCGCGTCTCCGCGCCGAGGCGGCCCCGCGAGCGCCTCGAACTGCGCGCGATCGAGGGTCTCGCGCTCGAGCAGCGCGGTCGCGAGGCGCTCGAGCGCGTCCTTGTGCGCCTCGAGGATCGCCCGCGCCCGCGCCCGCGCGTCGTCGAGCAGCGCCCGCACCTCCTCGTCGACCTCGCGGGCGGTCTGCTCGCTGCAGTCGCGCCCCATCGATCCGTCGGGCCCCCCGAGCATCACGCCCTCGGGGTGCGCGACGCGGGCGAGGCCGACGCGCTCCCCCATGCCCATCGTCGCGATCATCTGCCGGGCGATCGCCGTCGCCTTGCGCAGATCGTCGGACGCCCCGGTCGACGGCTCGCCGAGCACCAGCTCCTCGGCCGCGCGACCGCCGAGCAGACCGACGAGCTTGTCGAACAGCTCGGACTTCGTCACGACGAGCTGTTCCTCGGTGGGCAGCTGCATCGTGTAGCCCAGCGCCGCGTGGCCGCGCGGCACGATGCTCACCTTGTGGATCGGATCGCCGTGGGGGCTGTGGTGGGCCGCGAGCGCGTGGCCGATCTCGTGGTACGCGACGCGGCGCCGCTGCTCGGGCGCGAGGTGTCGGCTCCGCCGCTCGGGCCCGGCGACGACCTTCTCGAACGCCGCCTCGAGATCGGCCTGGGTGATCGTGTCGCCGCCGCGCCGCGCGGCGAGCAGCGCGGCCTCGTTGATCGCGTTGGCCAGATCGGCGCCGGCGAAGCCGACCGCGGCCTGGGCCACGGCCCGCAGATCGACACCGGGCGCCATCGGCTTGGACTTGCAGTGCACGCGGAGGATCGCCAGGCGCCCCTCGAGATCCGGCGCATCGAGCACGACCTGCCGATCGAAGCGCCCCGGTCGCAGCAGCGCCGGATCGAGGACATCGGGGCGATTGGTCGCCGCGAGCAGGATCACCCCGATGGTGGGCTCGAAGCCGTCGAGCTCGACCAGCAGCGCGTTCAAGGTCTGCTCGCGCTCGTCGTTGACGACGCCCATGTGCACGCCGCGACGCCGACCGATCGCGTCGAGCTCGTCGATGAAGACGATGCACGGCGCGCTGCGCTTGGCCTGCTCGAACAGATCGCGGACGCGCGACGCCCCAACGCCGACGAACATCTCGACGAAGTCGCTGCCGCTCAGCGAGAAGAACGGGACCTTGGCCTCGCCCGCGACCGCGCGGGCCAGGAGCGTCTTGCCCGTCCCGGGCGGGCCGACCAGGAGCACGCCCTTCGGGATCTTGGCGCCGAGCTTCTGGTAGCGGGTCGGGTCGCCCAGGAAGTCGACGACCTCGCGCAGCTCGAGCTTGGCCTCGTCACAACCGGCGACGTCGTCGAAGGTGACGCCGGTCTCGTGCTGCGCCGGGACGGCGGCCTTGCTCCGGCCGAACTGCAGGGCCTCGCCGGCGACGGACTTCATGCGCCGCATCAGCAGCATCGGCACGCCGACGAGGAGCGCGAGCGGCAGCAGCCACACCAGCGCCATGCCGAGCCACGGGGAGGACGATGCCCCGACGATCTCGACGCCCGCGGTCTCGAGCGTTGCGACGAGATCGGGATCCTCGACGGGCTCGGTGTGGAACTCGAACGTGCGCGCCGGTGCGTCGTCGGTCGCGGCGACGCTGGCCTCGCCCGTGATCGCGTCGGGCCCGAGCTCGACGCGGGTCACCTCGCCCGCGGCGACGTGCCGCTTGAACGCGGAGTACGTCAGCTCCTCGCGCCCGCCGCCGGGCCGCAGATCGAACGACAACCAGGCGACGATGGCGAGGAGCGTGGCCCACATCGCCGCCGACACCCACCGTCGTCGGCGACGCAGCCGGGCGAGATCGGGGGGCTCGGGCGGCGTGATGGGGGGCATGGCCCGCGCAGGATACTGCGTCCGCCCCGACGACCCGCGTCGGTGTGAAAGCCCGGCAACGCCTGCGGGTTGACTGTCGCGATGCTGAGGTCTCGAGGTCTTCTCTGCGCGTGGGCGATGGTCGCTATGTCGGGTTTGGCTGGCTGCTGCGTGGATGGGAGCACGCGCGTGGGCTCGACCACGCCGCTGCCGTCGCGCGGCAGCGTTCCGCCGCAGATCCTGCTCGAGCCGCCACCGGTGCTGCAGCTGGTCCGCGAGGAACGCGTCGCGATGACGGCACCCCGGGTGAGTCGCGACCGGCTCGTGCCGCGCTGGCAGGCCCCGGGTCGCCCGGTGGACGCACCGACGCCACGCGTCGACGCGGCCGAGGACGCTGCGGACGACGCTCCGTCCGCCGACACGGAGCCCCGCGACGACGACGCCTCTGACGACGTCGAGTACGCCGAGGGCGAGGTGCGGCACATCGTGGTGCGACGCCGACGCTTCGCCACGCCCGAAGACCTCATCCGCGCGGCGATCCGCAACGCCGAGTCGCGACGACCCCGCGACCTCCATGGGGATCGCATGCTCCTGCGTGCCTCGGGGGCGGTGTGTCACTGCGACGGCGACATCACCGAGCTCGCGCGCGTGCAGGCGGTGATGCGCGCGCTGGTGGTCGAGGCCCGCCCCGGGCTGAAGCAGTGCCTCGGCGAGGCGATCGCCGAGGACCCGCGCGTGATCGTGAAGGCGCCGATGACCCTCGTGATGACGCAGGCCATGCTCTTCGACGCGCTGGTGTATCGGTTCACCCCGGAGTTCGAGGTCGGGCCCGAGGGCCTCGCGCTGAAGGACGTGGGCTGGCCCGGCGAGCTGCCCCGCGAGCTCGCGACGTGCGTCGAGACGGCGTTCGCCGACGCCGGCCGCATCGACACCTCGCACGTCCGGGCGCCCCATCGCGTGCGCCTGCCGTTGGTCGGCTTCTCCCAGCACCACTTCAGCGCCGGCGAGAAGACCCGCTCCATCCACTGGATGCTCTCGCTGCAGGCCGCGCAGCTGGGCTGGCTGCACTTCGATCGCGGCGACGTCGCGCAGGCGCTCGCGTTCTTCGAGGACGCCTACTGGGCCTACCACGAGGGCGAGTACCAGTACCTGATCGGCCTCGCCCACGAGCGCCTCGGCGATCACGAGCGCGCCGCGGCGGCGTACGAGGCGTTCGTGCTCGCAGGTCGCGGAGCTGCGCGAGCGGATCGATCGGCTGCGCGGCACGGTGGTCGCGAGCGCGCGATGATCGACGCACTCCGAGCAACTCGACCTGCGGGTCGAGTCGGGCGACACCTCCGTCGACACGCGCGCGTTGCATTCCCTGGTGCGCGAGCGCCTCGGCGGCGGGATAGGCGAACGACCGGCTCGGATCAGTCGCCGTTGGGGTTGCAGGCGTCGTGATCACCCGCGACCCGTCCGCGGTGGGTGACGGAGTAACCGGAGCACACGGTCCCGCTCGGGCAGCCCGCCTGCTCCAGGCAATACGGCGTGCACACCCAGCTCGACTCGCCCGCGACGCAGGTGAGCCCCGCGCTGCAATCGGTCGCATCCTCGCAGGCCTCGCCGACGCCGCGTTGACCCGTCAGCGGCTCGCACAGCCACAGACCCTCGTCGGTCGTCCCACCGAACTGGCAGCCGAACCCGGGGGCACACGACGCCGGATCGTACGGATCGCACGCGGTGGTACAG
>LNFB01000363.1 GCA_001464385.1 Deltaproteobacteria bacterium Ga0077550
GGAGTTGCGCTGGGGTGGGCTCGGTCAGCACGGCGACGGTCACGGTGCTGGTGTGCACGCGGCCGCGCCGCTCGTTCGGCGGCACGCGCTGCCACCGATGACCGCCGGGCTCGCCGGCGAACACCGCCGCGGCGCGGCGGCCGACGACGCGTACGACCATGAGGCCGTCGCGCGCGTCGAGGATCTCGTGGCTAAAGCTGCTCCAGCGCCATCAGTCGCTGGTAGACGCGGTATTGGTCGACGACGAGGCGCTTCGCGTCGTCACCACCTTCGGCGGCACGGATCTCGAGGATGAGGGCGTTCATGACCGGGTTCCCTTCGGAAGGGACCCGCCGCGGCGGCGACGGGTCGACGTCGGACCGCCCGCGGACGCGGCAGGATCGCCGCGTCGCAGGCACGTCGAGCCCGCGTGCCGTCGACTCCGCCGAGTCGCCGACGCGCGGGGACCCGCTCGGCTAACGCTCGCGGCGTTCGACGGCCGCGCGCACGCCGGCTGGCGCATGGCCAGCACAGGTGCAGTCGTGGGCGCCGAACATGGGCTGGGTGTCTAGCACCGGGGCCGACCTCGGTCAAATCGAGCTCCTCCCGCGGACGCGCCGCCACGTCCAGGCGCGGTGGTACGCTGGGATGGTGATGCGCTGCTGGACACTCCTCGCGTCGATCGGCCTCGCGTGCGGCGACGCAGCGTCGCCGGCGGCCGACACCAGCGCGGCAATGTCGAGCTCGGGTGTCGCCGATCCGACCGCGGCGAGCGACGGCGATCCCTCGACGTCCGGCGCTCCCTCGAGCTCGGGCGACACCACGAGCGGTGCGAGTTCGTCGAGCACGGGCGCCGACTCGACCGGCGCGCCCGCGTTGCCGCCGGCGATCGGCCTGGTCCAGTACGACGGCGATGTGCACTTCGGCGACGCGGCGACGAACCTCGCCAATCTCACTGCGTGGGCCGAGCAGGCGGTGGAGCAGGGCGCGAAGCTCATCGTGTTCCCGGAGGGCTCGACCCACGGCTACGCGTCGCCGACCGAGCTGTGGTGCGCCCCCGGGATGCTCGAGTACCAGGGCCGGGCGTGCCGCGACGTGTCCACGGTCGCCGAGCCCCTGCCGGGCGGACCGACCACCGCGTATTGGGCGGCCTTCGCGGCCGAGCACGACGTCGTCGTGGTCTTCCACGTGCCCGAGGTCGACGGCGACACGTTCTACGCGTCCCTCGGCGTCGTCGATCCCACCGGCTACGTGACCCGCTACCGCAAGCGAACCCTCTACTACGTCGACGAAGCGTACGCGACGGCGGGAGACACGGCCGTGGTCCTCGACACGGCGTGGGGCCGGTTCGGCCTCATGATCTGCCTCGACGGGACCTACGACGGCGCCTACTACGACACCTACGTCGAGGCCGGGGTCGACGGCATCATCATCTCGATGGACTGGGACGACGATCCCGACGGCGACGCCGCCGCGATCACGTGGTTCCGCGAGCGGGCGGCGACGAACGGCCTGCCGATCTACGCGGCCGACGTGTCGACGTGGGACGGCACCGGGCTGTATCCGCCCGGCGACGTGCCGCGCGAGCGCAACGGACTGCCGCCGGTCGCCGTCGGCGTCGACGGGCTCTCGGTCCACGCCCTGTAGGACGTGGACCGAGCCGCGCCGCCTATTCCTCGGTGCCGCCGTCCGTGGGCTCGTCGTCGCCCGCGGGCTCGGCCTCGGCCGCCGCGCCTGCCGTCTCCGCGACCGCGGTGGTCTCGGCGCCGTCGTCGGTGCCCTCGATCATGCGCGCGACCGCGACCACCCGCTCCTTGTCGTCGATGCGGATGATGCGGACGCCCTGGGTGTTGCGGCCCAGCACGCTGATCTCGTCGACGCGGGTGCGGATGACCTTGCCACCGCTGGTCACCACGATGAGCTGATCCGAGGCGCGCACGAGCAGGCTGCCGACCACCTTGCCGTTGCGCTCGGTGACCTTGATCGTGATGAGCCCCAGGCCCGCGCGGCTCTGCGAGCGGTACTCGCTGACCGGCGTGCGCTTGCCGAAGCCGTTCTCGCACAGGGTCAGCAGGTCCTCGTCGGCCTCGGGCGCCAGCGCGTCCATGGCGACCACCGTGTCGCTCTCGCGCAGGCCCATGCCACGCACGCCGCGGGCCTGGCGACCCATCGGACGGACCTCGTTCTCGTCGAAGCGGATCGCCATGCCCTCGGCGGAGCTCATGATGATCTGCTGCTTGCCGTCGGTGAACCGCACCGCGATGAGCTCGTCGTCGTCGTCGATGACCACCGCGTTGAGGCCCGTCGTGCGGATGTTGCTGTACTCCGACAGCGCGGTCCGCTTGATGTAGCCGTTCTTGGTCGCCGTGACGATGTGGTGGGCCTCGGTGACCTCGGCCTCGCTGTACGGGACCATCTCGATGATCTTCTCGCCGTCGCGCAGCTCGAGGAAGTTCACCAGGGCTTTGCCGGCGCCGTCGCGGCGGCCCATCGGCAGCTCGAACACCCGCTTGCGGAACACGCGGCCGGTGTTGGTGAACATCAGCACAAAGGCGTGCGCGGTGGCCTCGAAGACGTCGGTGATGAAGTCGTCGTCGTCGCGACCGCCCCCGCCCTTGACGCCCTTGCCGCCGCGGCCCTGGACCCGGTACTCCTCGGACGGCAGGCGCTTGATGTAGCCGTTGCGGGTGAGCATCACGACCATCGACTCGTCGGCGACGAGGTCGATCGGATCGATGTCCTCCTCGCCTTCGACGATCTCGGTGCGGCGCGAGCCCTTGGTGCCGATGGCGCCGGTGCCGGCGCCCTGGCCCTCGGGATCGCCGTACTCGTTGCGGATCGCGACCAGCTCGTCGCGGATGACCTTCATCAGCAGCGTGCTGTCGGCGAGGATCGCCTCGAGCCGGGCGATCTCGGCGCACAGCTCGCGGTACTCGCCCTCGATCTTCTCGCGCTCGAGGCCGGTGAGCCGCTGCAGGCGCATGTCGAGGATGGCCCGGGCCTGGCGCTCGCTGAGGTTGTACGGCCCGCGGCGCGCGGCCTCGATCTCCTCGGCTGGGCGGCCACAGCGCTCGAGGAAGGAGCCGAAGCCGGCCAGCGGCTCGGACATCAGCGCGTCCTTGGCGGCGTCGGGGTCGCTCGACCCGCGGATGATCGCGATGACGCGATCGATGGCGTCGACGGCGACGCCGAGACCCTCGACGATCTCGCGCCGCTCCATCGCCTTGCGCAGCTCGAAGCGCGTGCGGCGGGTGACGACCTGGCGACGATGATCGATGAAGTGGACCAGCGCGTCGCGCAGCGTGAGCAGCTGCGGCCGACCGTGGACGATGGCGATCATGTTGACGCCGAACGTCGTCTGCAGATCGGTCATCTTGTACAGGTTGTTCAGCACCACCTGGCCCGCGGCGTCGCGCTTGATCTGGACCCAGATCCGCATGCCGGTGCGGTCGCTGTAGTCCTGGACGTCGGAGATGCCCTCGATGCGCTTGTCACGGACCAGCTCGGCGATGCGCTCGATGAGCCGCGCCTTGTTGATCTGGTACGGGATCTCGGTGACGATGATGGCCTCGCGGCCCTTCTCTTCTTCGATCTCGCAGCGGGCCCGTAGCGTGATGCTGCCGCGGCCGCTGGCGTACGCCTGCATGATGCCGCCGCGGCCGATGATCAGGCCGCCCGTCGGGAAGTCGGGGCCGCGCACGTACTGCAGCAGGCCGCGCAGGTCGGTCTCGGGCCGGTCGATCAGCGCGATCGTGGCGTCGACGAGCTCCGTGAGGTTGTGCGGCGGGATGTTGGTCGCCATGCCGACGGCGATGCCGACGGCGCCGTTGAGCAGGAGGTTCGGCACGCGCGTCGGCAGGACGCTGGGCTCGAGCTCCTTGTCGTCGTAGTTGGGGACCCAGTCGATGGTCTCCTTGTCGATGTCGGCGAGCAGCTCGCTCGCCAACTTCTGCATGCGCACCTCGGTGTAGCGCATGGCGGCCGGCGCATCGCCGTCGACCGAGCCGAAGTTGCCCTGGCCGTCGACGAGCGGGTAGCCCATCGCGAACGTCTGGGCGAGGCGGACCAGCGCGTCGTAGACCGACTGATCGCCGTGCGGGTGGTACTTGCCGATGACATCGCCGACGACGCGCGCGGACTTCTTGTACGGCTGCGTATGCGTGTTGCGCAGCTCGTTCATCGCGTACAGGACGCGGCGGTGGACGGGCTTCAACCCGTCACGTGCGTCCGGCAAGGCGCGCGAGACGATCACGCTCATCGCGTAGGCCAAGAAGGACCCACGCATCTCGTCTTCGATGTTCAGCGCGAGCTTTTGTTCGGTCATGCCCAGTCGTCCGAGGCCCTGGCGCCAAGCGCCGCGGGAGGCCGGAGAATAGCCGTTTCGGGCACGTCACGGAACGCTGTGGGGGGCCGGTTTTCGGGCGTTCGGGCGCGATCTCCCGCGAGGTCGGCGAGGGCATCCACGTGAGATCACTGGTGCGTGCGCACCGAGCCGAGCGGCGCGAATGCGGACGAGGCGTCCGGGGGCCACCGGCCGGCAAGCCACTCGTCGAAGACGGCGAGGACCGGGTCACCCGCGAACGTCGCATCGGCGACCGCGGCGCGGGCAGTCCGCGCCGACGCCTGCTGCTCCGGTGTCGGTCGGGGGAAGACCAGCAGGCGCGTCAGCGTCCGGGATGGGACGAGGGCGGTCTCGGGCCCCGCCTCAGCGAACCCCAGCCACCGGGCGGCCGCGAGGGGGTCGCCGAGGGCCGTCGCTGCGATGACGCCGAGTCGGCCGCGGTCGTGCGGCTCGAAGCCGACGCTCCAATCCGGCGCGGAGATCGTCGCGAGGACGTCATCATAGCGGCGCTGCGCCAGCTGGGCGGTGGCGCGCGTGAGCCGTACGGCGGCGATTCGGTGGTTGCGTGCGCCCCCGGCCTTCTCGAGCTCCACCGCGCCCGCGTCTGCGAGTCGGATCGCCTCGATCCACTCGC
This sequence comes from Deltaproteobacteria bacterium Ga0077550, assembly GCA_001464385.1. GTDB lineage: Bacteria > Myxococcota_A > Polyangia > Nannocystales > Nannocystaceae > Xiheibacterium > Xiheibacterium aquaticum. Next base: position 4,956 of record LNFB01000363.1, read on the forward strand.
CCGCCGCGAGCGCGATCGAGGCCTCGACTTGGAGGAACTCCCCCTCGGCGACCGGGTCGTCGCGTACCGGCCACGCGCGCCGCGACAGCGTGAGGTTCTCGCGGGCGATGTCGACGAGGCCGTGCATCGCGGCGACGGCGGCGACGTTGTACGCGAGCGCGCTGATGCTGGCGTCGCGGTCGCCGTGGACCTCCTGGGCGGTGTGCAGCGCCTCGAGATAGAGCGCGAGCGCTCGCCGCCAGTCGCCCTGGATGTCCGAGATGCCCGCGCGCAGCGACGCCGCCTCGATGACCAGCTCGTGGCCCTGGTCGAACGCGGCGTCGATGATCGGCGTGACCGTGGCGACCACGCGCTCGGCCCCGTCGGTGTCGCCCAGGCTCAACAACGCGAGGCTCTGGGCCAGGCGCGGGCGCACCAGCTGCGGCGCCTGCGGGCCGAACGCGCGCTCCAACGCGACGCTCGCCTCGGCGAACGCCGACGCGGCGCCTCGCACGTCCCCTCCCTCGAATCGCAGGGCGCCGACCGCCGAGGCGATCTTGCCCGAGATGCCATCATCGCCGCCGGCGGCGACGACCACCGCTTTGGCGATGCGGCCGAGCCGCTCGGCGTCGATGGGCGTCGTCGGGGAGCGCTTCGACACCATCAGCATCGTGACGATCGCCGCAGCGGCAACGCGGCCGTGTCCGTGCTCGAGCGCGCGGACCAGCGCGGCGTCGAGGAGGGCGAGCGAGCGTTCGATGCGGCCCTCTTGGAGCTCGAGGGCGCCGAATTCCGCCTCCACCGAAGCGACGAGGTGGGGGTATCCGACGGCCTCGGCGCGTCCCAAGAGATCGTCGAGCGCCGCGCGGAGCTCGGAGCCCGGGGCGCCCATCTCTCGCTTGACCCCGAGCAGCCGCAGCTCGGCGCGCAGCTCCGTGACCGACGCGCGCATGCCCTGGTCCTCCGGCATCGGGGTCCAGGCCCCGACCCCCGTCGCGCGACAGGCCGAGAGCGCAGGGAGATCGGCGAGCACCGCGTCGATCGACGGCGGGTCGATCGGCTGGGTCGCCAGCGCCGCGGTCAGGGTCTCGAAGCTCGCCCGTCGATCCTCGAGGCACTCGATGCGGACGTCGCCGCCGCTGTCGCCGTCGTCATCGTCGCGCTGCGTCGTGCACACCTCGTCGTGCAGCTGGGCCCAGCGCCCCGCGTAGTCGTCGAGGGAGGTCCGCAGGCGTTCGGTGCGGCCGGCGACGAACGCCGGCGCGAAGCCGGTCTCGGTGACCGCGATCTGTCCGCGCTGCGTCGGGCCCCAGGCCGCGGCGATGATCTCCGCGCCGCGGGTGCACGGGTCGACCTCGGGCGTGCGCACGAGCGCCATCCAGATCCCCGCGGGGATCATCGCGCCGGCCACGGCGACGGCGATCCGGGGGCCACGCCGCCGCGTCGCCCGCTCGAGTGCGTCGATGAGCGCGTCCATCGATGCGTGGCGCTGCTCGGGCGAACGCGCCAGGCCCTGCAGCACCACGCGGCGCAGGCGACCAGGGATCGCCGCGTCGCCGGCATCGTCGATCTCGCCGCCGCAGGTGGCGGCCGCGATTGCGGCCGGCGAATCGCCGCGGAACGGTCGATGACCCCAGAGCGCCTCGAACAGCGCGATGCAGAACGAGAACTGATCGCTGCGCGCGTCGACGACCCCGCGCCCGTGGTGCTCCGGGGACATGTACGCCGGCGTGCCCGCGCCGTCGCTCGTCATCGCGACGTTGTCGCTGGTGCCGTGCGCGAGCCCGAAGTCGGCGACCTTGACCCCCGCGCCGTGGGCGGCATCGCCCTCGACGAGGACGTTGTCGGGCTTGAAGTCGCGGTGGACGAGACCCGCGGCGTGGGCGGCCGCGAGCCCGCGGGCCGCCGCGAGGAACGCCGCGACGATCGCCGCGCGCGGCCGCGCGAGCGCGCTGCACCACGCCCGCAGCGTCGTGCCCTCGACCAGCTCCATCGCGATGTAGACACGATCCTCGTGGGTGCCGACGTCGAACACGGCGACGACGTTGACGTGGCGGACCTTCGCCATCGCCTGGGCCTCGGCGAGCAACCGTCGTCGCCGCTGCGGATCGGCGCCGACCACCGCGTCGAGCACCTTGATCGCGACGCGTCGATCGAGGTCGGCGTCGTGGGCGACCCAGACCTGACCCGCGGCCCCGCGCCCGATCGGGTTCAGCAGGACGTAGCGGCCGATCTGGCTGCCGCGGGCGATGGCCAGGGGCTTACGCCCGCTGCCGTCCGCGCCGAGGGTTCCAGCCTCGGTCGCGTCGGTCCTCGAGTCCATCGTCGACACCCACCGCAGGATAGCGCAGGCGCACCGCGGTGGACCACGGCCCGGGCCTCAGCCCGAGGCCATCAGCACGTCGTAGCGGCGCTGCATCTCCTCGGGCGACACCTGCTCGATCGAGTGCCCGATGTTCCACTCGTGCCCGAACGGATCGCGCACGGTCCCCGAGCGCTCGCCGTAGAAGTGGTCGGCGGCGGGCCGGATCGTCGTGGCGCCGGCCGCCACCGCGCGGGCGATGAGCGCATCCGCGTCGTCGACGTGCAGGTGCATCGACATCACCGTGCCGCCGCGCGTCTGCGGCCCGACGAGGCCCATCTCGGGGTACTCGTCGGAGAGCATCACGGTGGTGTCGCCGAACTCGAGCTCGGCGTGGCCGAACCGGCCGCTGGG
>LNFB01000364.1 GCA_001464385.1 Deltaproteobacteria bacterium Ga0077550
AGGGCGTGCGCGACGACCTTCACGCCGCGCCGGTGCGCCTGCGCGACGAGGGCGATGAGCTCGGCGTCGCCGAGCGTCGGGGCCTCGCCGATCGGCACTTTGATCAGTGCGGCGCCGGCGTCGATGACGTCATCGACCGCCTCGCGCACCGCATCGACGCCGCTGACCTCGAGGCCGAAGCCGCCAGCGCCCCATCCCTGCGTCGGGTAGCCGCCCAGCGCGGTGATCATCGGGCCCGCCGCGCGCACCTGCAGCGGCGCGTGGTCCTCCTCGAGGAACGACAGCGGCGCGGCGAGATCGATCGCCGCCGCGATGCCGCCGGCCGCGAGCGTGGGCGCGTCGAAGGCGTAGGCGAGGTGCACGTGACTGTCGATGAACGCCGGCGCGATGAACTGACCGCGCGCGTCGAGGTCGAACGGCGACGGGTCGAGCGCCCCGAGCTCGACGATGCGCCCACCTTCGATCCGCAGGTCCACGCGGCCGTGGCCGATCACCGTCGCGCCGCGCACGACGAAGCTACCCGACGCCTCGGCCTCGCCGCGCGTGGGCGCGCCGCTGCTGTCGCCGTCGTCCTCGCCGCTGCTGCTGTCGCCCGCGACCGGCGGGATGCGCTCGCCGATGCCGCCGTCGGATCGCGCCGCGGAGGCCGGCGGATGGGCGCAGGCGGCCAGCACAGCGAGCAGGGCGACGAGGGGGCGACGCACGGCGAGGGTACGACGCGCGGACGCGCCCGGATCGACGCCGGTGTCAGAGCTTCAGCGCGCCGAGCTCGCGCCGGATCCACTCGACCAACAGCGCCGTGCGCCGGGGCAGCAGCCGCGCGTGGGGCACGACCACGTGGATCGGCCGGCACGGCGGCTCGAATTCCTCGAGCACGATCGCCAGGCGCTTCTCGCGGATGTGCCGCGCGACCTGGTACGAGATGAACATCCCGAAGCCCACGCCCGCGACGCAGGCATCGGCGGCCGGCGCGACGTGGTTGAACTCGAGGTTGCCGCGGATCGGCACGTCGATCGCCTTGCCGAACTCGTGGAAGACCCACCACGGGCCCGACGGCCCGCGGAACCGCACGCAGTTGGCGTCGGCGAGCTCGCGCGGATGCCTCGGGGTGCCGTGCTTGCGCAGATAGGCCGGGCTCGCGACCACCACGCGGCGCACCGCGCCGGTCCGCCACGCCACCAGCGACGAGTCCTGCAGATCGCCGATGCGCACCCCGACGTCGATCTGCTCCTCGTGGAGGTTCACGACGCGATCGAGCAGCTGCATGGACACGCGCACCTGCGGGTGGCGCTGCACGAACCGCGTCACGGCCGGCGCCACGAAGAACTGACCGAACAGCACCGGCGCGGTGACCGAGAGCTGGCCGCGCGGCTCGGCGTCCCCGACCGCCAGCGCCGCCTCGGCGTCGTCGACGGCGGCCAGCACCGCACGCGCGCGCGACAGGTACTCCTGGCCCTCCGCCGTGAGCGCGAGCCGTCGCGTGGTGCGGTTGACCAGGCGCACGCCGAGCTGGGCCTCGAGCGCGGCGAGCGAGCGCACCACCGCCGGCAGCGACAGCTCGAGGGCCGCCGCGGCCGCGGTCAGGCTGCCCCCGTCGGCGATGTGCACGAACGTGTTCATGGCCTTCAGCTTGTCCACCGGGCGATTCTTGCATTTCTTGCAGGAGTCCTGTGCGACCCGCCCCATCACTCCTCTCGGGGCCTGCGGCCATGCTCGGGTCCATGACCGCCGTCCACCCCTCCCGTCCGCTCCGCCTGCATCGCCACCGGCTCTCGGGCCACAGCCACCGCGTCGACCTCATGCTCGCGCTGCTCGGCCTGCCCTACGAGCTCGTCGACGTCGACCTCGTCGGCCGCGCCCACAAGGCCCCGGACTTCCTCGCGATGAACGCCTTCGGTCAGATCCCGGTGCTGCAGGACGGCGACGTGACGCTCGCGGACTCGAACGCGATCCTCGTCTACCTCGCCGGCACCTACGGCGATCCGTCGTGGTTGCCGCAGACACCGCTCGGCGCGGCGGCGGTGCAGCGGTGGTTGTCGGTCGCCGCCGGCCAGCTCGCGCACGGTCCGGCCGCCGCCCGCGTCGCGAACGTCTTCGGTGCGTCGCCGCCGGCCGCCGACCTCGTCGCGCGCTCGCACGCGCTGCTCGCCGTGGTGCAGCGCCACCTCGAGTCCAAGCCCGCCGAGGGGCCGTTCCTCGCCGCGGACCACCCGACGATCGCCGACGTCGCGCT
>LNFB01000365.1 GCA_001464385.1 Deltaproteobacteria bacterium Ga0077550
GTGGGGCTCGCCGCGATTCTGCGCGGCCACCAGGGCGGCGTAGTGCCCCGCCTGCGCGATGAGGTCCTCGTGGGTCCCGGTCTCGACGACCTCGCCCCCGTCCATGACGACGATGAGATCGGCGTCCATGATCGTGCTCAGCCGGTGGGCGACGACGACCCGCGTGCAGCCCATGTCGCGGATGTTGGCGAAGATCCGCTGCTCGGTGATCGCATCGAGCGCGCTCGTGGCCTCGTCGAGCAGGAGGATCCGCGGCTTCTTGATCAGCGCGCGCGCCAGAGCGATCCGCTGGCGCTGTCCGCCCGACACCGCGCCGCCGCCCACCATCCCGGTGAGGTAGCGGCGTCCCATCGCCTGGATGTCGTCGTGGACACAGGCCAGGCGCGCGGCCGCCTCGATGTCCTCGGGCGGGAGGTCCTCGAGCATCGTGATGTTGTCGCGGATGTTGGTGCCGAACACCTGCGCCCGCTGGACGACGACGCCCATCTGCCGGCGCACGCTCCGGAGATCGAGCGCGCTCATCGGCACGCCGTCGAGCAGGATCTCGCCCTCGGTCGGCTCGAACAGCGAGGTCAGCAGGCTCACGACCGTCGACTTGCCCGAACCCGAGGCGCCGACCACCGCGACGAACGCCCCCGGCGCCACGTCCAGCGAGACGTTGCGGACGAGGAACGCCGACTTCGACGTCGGGCGGAAGCCGACGCCGCGCAGGGTGATCCGCCCGCCCAGGGGCGCGGCCGCCGGGCGCTCCTCGGGCTGCTCGGGCCGCTCGATGAAGATGTCGTCGAGCCGATCGACCATCGCCGTCAGCGCATCGATCTCGCCGAAGTTGGTCAGCAGCGTCCCGATCGACGTGATGATGCCGTGGGCGAGGGCGAGCGCGGCCAGCAACGTGCCGAGCGTCGCGGCCCCGCGCAGCACCGCCTCGGTGCCCACGAGCAGCACGACGAACGGGCCGGCGGTGCGCACCGTCCCGACCACCGTGTCCGACCACGTCGTGAGGCGCGCGCGCCGGAGCGTCGCGTTCAGGACCTCGACGTAGTGCGAGGTCCAACGGCTGACCGCGCGCCCCTCGGCGCCCGCGACCTTGAGCGTCTCGATGCCCTCGAGTGTGTCGATGAGGTGCCCCTCGGCGATGCCCTGGCGGTGCTGCGCCTCGGCCACGAGCTCGCGGTGTCGTCGGCGCAGCGCCAGGTAGGTCGCGAGCTGCACCGCGACGAGGGCCGTGACGACCGCGGCGATCCACGGATCGATCACGACCAGCACGCAGACGTACATCGCGACCAGGGCGCCGTCGAGGACGCTCGCCAGCATCGCGGAGCTCAGGGCCTCGCGCAGGGTCTCGTTGCTGCGCACGCGGACCATGAGGTCGCCGGCCGGGCGGATCTGGAAGAACGGCACGGGCAACGACACGATGTGGTCGATGAGGCGGGTCGCGGCGCCGAGGTCGACGCGCGCGCGCAGCTGGGCGAGCAGTAGGCCCCGGACGGCGCCGAACACCGCGTAGAAGATCGCCAGGCCGATCACGCCGAACGTCAGCACCGTGAGCAGGTGCTCGTCGTGGCGCGGGACGACGCGATCGATCACGGACGCGCTGACGATCGGCAGCAGGCCCACGAGCAGCTGGATCGCCACCGACGCGGTCAACACCTGCGGCAGCTCCGGCGCCTGACGCAGCGCGCGGAACAGGAACTGCAGCGTCGGCCGCCCCGGCCCGTCGGTGCGACCGACGGGCTTCGACTCGACGATGATCCCCACGCCGCCCAGCGCCCGGTCGAGCTCGCGCGCGCCGATCCGACGGCGCCCGGCGGCCGGGTCCACGATGATCGCGCCGGACTTGGTCAGGCGCTCGAACACCACGAAGTGGCGCAGCTCCCAGTGGAGGATCGTCCCCTTGGGCAGCAGGTGCACGGTGTCGAGGTCGACCCGCACGGCGCGGGCATGGGCGCCGAAGCTCTGGGCGGCGTCGATGATGTCGACAGCGCTCGCGCCGTCGCGCCCGACCCCACACGCGGCCCGCACGTCGTGGAGGTGACGGTGCTGCCCCTGCACGCGCAGCGCCATCACCAGGCACGCCGCGGCGCAGTCGGCCTCGGTCGTCTGCGGCACGAACGGGACCACGCCGCGCCGACTACTCATCGCCGTACACCAGACGCCGCAGCCGCGGCAGCAGGAGGAAGAGGATCGGCTTGCGCTCGAGTCGGACCTCGAGCTCGCCGAGCATCCCCTGGTAGTAGCGGTTGGCCCGGCCGTCGGCGGGGTACGTGCGCGCGTCGACGCCCGCGACGAGCGTCACCGAGGTGCCCGAGAACGGGGCCCCGTCGGCGAGGGCGGGCCCGAGGATCCGCTTCACCTCGGCGGCGCCGACGAGATCGGCGCTGATGTCCCGCAGGCGCACCGGCTGCGGGCTGTCGGAGCCGTCGACGGCGAAGCGCGCGTGCTTGCCGACGTCGAGCTGCGGCCGGAACGCGCCGGGCAGCAGCGCGACGACCTCGACGGTGGCGTCGTCGGGCTCGACGACGAACAGCGTGTCGCCGAGCTCGACGTGGCCGCCGAGGTTGCCGCGAACGTCGGTCACGACGCCGTCGATCGGGGCCCGGAACACGCGGGCGTCGACGGCCGCGCGCGCCCGCCCGAGCAGCGGGAGCAACGGCGGCAGGCTCGAGCGCGCCGCGACGTCGACCGGATCGCGCAGCACCCGGGTCCACGCGCCGTCGAACTGCTCCTGCAGGCGCTCGAACTCGGCGCGCTCGAGCCGGCCGTCGAGCTCGACGACGACGTCGCCCTTGGCCACGCGCTCGCCGACGCCGACCGCGATGCGGGCGATGGGGCCGGCCGCCGTACTGGTGACCGGCAGCGAGCCCGAGATGCGCACGAACCCGGTGCCGGTCGCGTACTCGTTCACCGGCACGAGGCACACGAACCCGAGCGCGCCGAGGAGCAGCACGACGACCGCGTGGTAGACGGTCGGCACCCAGCGATCGCCGACCTCGAGCGTGCGCCCGATGTCGTCACGGCCGCACGCGGCCTCCGCGGCCGGGCGGAACAGCGAGGTCACCGGGGGCGCTCCCCCGCGGTGAGCCCCGCGACCAAGGGCCCGACGTCGGGCGGCCCGCCGACGAGCGCGCGCAGCAGATCGAGCGCATCGCGGGCGTCGCCCTGCGCGAGCAGGCCATCGCGCAGGCGCGCGCCCGCGGCCCGGGTCACGAGGCCGGTGCCCCGCAGCGACGCGACGATCTGCACCGCTGTCGCGTCGGCGAAGGCATACGCGTAGTACGACCCCTCGTAGCCCTGCGTGGACCCGAACAGGTGCGTGAAGCTCGACACCATCGCCGCGCCGCCGGGCGGCGGCACCGGCCACGCGCGATCGAGGGCGCCGTGGGCGAGCTGCAGGATCTCGAGGCTCGTCGGCGGCACCGACGTGCCGTGCAGCGCGAGGTCGGCCGCCGCGATCCCCAGCTGCCACACCAGCGTGCCCACCCCGCGGTGGCGACGCGACGCGACGAGACCGGCGACGAGCTCGGCCGGCAGCGGCGCGCCCGTGTCCGCGTGCCCCGAGATGCACGCGAGGACCTCGGGCTCCCACGCCAGGTGCTCGAACAGCAGCCCCGGCACCTCGACGACGTCCCACGCGACGCGGGTCCCCGACTGGCCGTGCAGCGGCGTGCGCGACAGCAGGTGGTGACACACGTGGCCGAGCTCGTGGAACAGCCGCACCACCTCGGCGTGGCTCAGCCGCGCCGCGCCGTCGACCGGCGGCGTCAGATCGCACGCGGCCACCGCCACCGCGGGGCCCACCGCGTCGACCGGGCCCGCGAGCCGATCGAGGATCGGGGACATCCATGCGCCGCGGCGCTTCCCCGCGCGATCGAACAGATCGAGGTACATGCTGCCGACGTGGCCCTCGCCGGGCGCGAGCACGTCGAGCACGCGGACGTCCGCGTGCCACACCGGGCGATCGGGGGCCGGCCGGAGCTCGAGGCCCCACAGCGCGCGCACCAGGGCGCCGAACCCCGCGAGCACGCGCTCGATCGGGAAATACACGCGCAGCGCCTCGGGATCGAGGGGAAGCGCGGCGCGGCGCTGCTGCTCGGCGACGAAGTCGACGTCCCACGCCTGCAGCGGACCGTGGCCGCGCGCGTCGGCGAAGGCGACCAGCGCGCGGGTCTCGGCCTCGAACGCGGGTCGCAGGCGCGCGAGCAGATCCTCCACGAAGGCGCTCGCGGTGGCGCGGCTGCCCATCACGCGGCCCTCGGTGACGAGATCGGCGAACGTCGCGAACCCGAGCAACGCCGCCCGCTGGGCTCGCAGCGCCAGGATCTCGCGCAGGACGCCGAGGTTGCCCGCGCCGAGGCCCTGCTTGGCGAGCAGCATCGTGCGCCGCAGCTCGCGGTCCTCGGCGTACGTGAGCACCGCGCGGACGCAGTGCGCCTGCAGGGTGAGGCGGTGGCCGGACACGCCGTGCGCACGCGCGTCGGCGGCCGTGGCCCGGAGCGCCGCCTCGGGGAGCCCGGCGACGCGCGCCGCATCGACGACCAGGGCGAAGGCGTCGATCTCGTCGTCGATCGTCTGCGTGAACGTGCGCGTCAGCGCGACCAGGCGCGCGTCGAGGGCGGCGAGGCGCGCACGTTCGGCAGCCGGCAGCCCCGCGCCCGCGCGACGCATCGCGGCCAGGCGCCGATCGAGGTGACGGCGGCGGGGCGCGTCGAGCAGCGCCCCCTCGTCGGACCCCGCGACCGTCGCGAGCGCGGCGTACAGCGCCGGCGAGTGGGACTGCGCGGTGACGAACGCCATGTGCCGGCCGTGGACGCGCTCGTACGCCGCGCGGTGCTCGGGCGTCCCCAAGGTCTCGTCGAGGTGCTCGAGCAGCATCGCCGCGTGGCCGAGCTCGTCGTCGCTGCGATCGAGCGCGACGACCGTCGACTCGTACGCCGGAGGCGTCGTCGCGATCGCCTCGGCGAGCGCGCGGGCGCGGGCCAGCGCCGCCTCGAAGGCCGCCTCGAGCGCCGCTGCGTCGCGCACCGCGAACGGCCCGTCGCCGGCGTGCGACATCGCCATGTCAGGCACCGGCCTGCTCCGCGAGGATCGTCGACCACATCGTGCGATGGACCTCGCGCAGCGAGGCCGGGCCGACGCCGGCCTCCACCTCGTCGAGCGCCGCCCGGGCGGCCGCGAAGCTGCAGAAGTTCCCCGAGATCGCGACGCTCGGCGTGGTGAGGTTGCGGACCTGGTGCCACCAGTCGGGCGGCAGGTAGATGACGTCGCCGGCGTCGAGCAGGGCCTCGTAGACCGGACACTCGATCGTCGCGTCGCCGAACGCATCGACGTCGAGACCCGCCTCGCCCTCGAACCCGTCGGGCGGGCACAGCCGCCAGAGCTTCTGCCCCTGGAGCTGCGCGAGCCAGGTGTGCGTCGCGAAGATGTCCTGGTGCATCGAGGACCCCGTGCCCGCGGGCCCCGCGTACAGCGAGAACCACTCGGCCCACGCGCCGGGCAGCGGCAGCGGGCACGCCGCGTCGTCGGCCAGTCGCGTCCGCGTCGCGTCGCCGTACGACGGCCGGAGATGGAAGTCGGTGAGGTAGACCAGGCCGACGCCAGAGGCGTACTGCCCGGGGTCGGCGAGGTAGTCGAAGAACGCCGCGACCGGCATGCGGGCGCGACGACCGTCGGGCAGTCGCACCAGCGGCCGCGCGTCGCCCAGCGTCGCGATGATGTGCGCGTCGGTCCACGCGAACGCGCCCATCCTGCGCGCGAGCCCCTGCACCACGACGGGGCGGCCGTCCTCGAAGTAGCTCGCGAACCCCTGCGGATCGGAGATCCGCGCCAGCGCTTCGACCTTCATCGCGAGACCTCCTGGGTGGACGTGGACACATGCTCGGACGGCGACACACGCTCGAGCAGGCCGAGGTGGGCGAGCTTGCGCAGCGCCTCGTCGACGCGCGCGGTGCCGTGCATCGGGACCGCGGCGAGGAGCTCCGCGACGCCGAGCGCCGGCGTCGTCGATGCGCAGCGCAGCGCGTCGACCATCACCGCGTCGAGCTCGACCGTCCGCCGCACCCGCTCGCCCGACAGCGCGACCGCGGTGGCCGACACCGGCTCGGCGAGGAGGCCCGCGCGCAGGCGGTACCGCGGATCGTCCCCGGCCCAGATCGCCGCGGCGTCGCGCTCGATCGACTCGGCGATGCCACGCAGCGCGGCGGCGACGGTGGCGGCCTCGACCGCCGCGGCGCGCCCCTGGGCGCCGAGCCGGGCCGCGCGAAGCTCGGGCACCCGATCGAGCTGCCGTCGCACGCGATCGGCGACGCGTCGCGCGACGGTGTCGGTGAACTCGATCGCGAACGCCACCGCGTAGCTGTCGGTCTCCATCCGCGTCTCGTGCAGCACGCCCGGCGGCAGGAACACCACCGTGCCCGGCGTGGCCACGAACGCGTCGCCCCCGTCGATCGCCGCGGGCACGGGCCGCTCGAGCAGCGCCGCGAGCTCGGGCTCGGGCAGGCGCCCCAGGAACATCCCCGTCGGCGGGAACCGCAGCGCCGGGTTCGGTGCGATCCGCCATGCCTTGTGGCCGACGATCTGCGCGTTGAAGGTGAAGCTCGGATCGAAGTGCGGCCGACCATGACCGCCGGCGCGGCCGCAGAACACCTCGGCGTTGACCTTGCCCGGCGCCACGCCGAGGTCGCGCTCGAGCGCGTGGCACAGCGGCCGCAGCCCCGGGACGAAGCGCTCCACGTCCTCGAGCACGATGGTGAAGCCGGCGTCGTAGAGCGTGCGGAGCTGGCCGCGCGTCGGCATGAACTCGAACGGCGAGGCGCTGCCCGCGGGCGACCACGCCCGCGCCGTCTTCGGCTCGCCGTCCCACGCATCGAGCACGGCGCTCGCGTCGCGGAGCACGGCGATGTCGGTGATCGCCGCGAGGCGCTCGAGCGCGCCGTGGTGCACCAGCGCCGCCTCGAGCGGCGCGTCGCCGTACAGCGCGTCGGCGTGGGGTCCGAGGAGGATTCGACCGGTGAGGCTCGAGGGGATCATCGGAGCTCCGCAGTTCCGTGGGCGGCCTGGGCCATCGCCGTCACCAGGGCCGCGACGCCCCGGACGACGAGGCGACCGGTGAGGTGGTGCGCCGTGTCGAAGCGCGGGTTGTATTCGGTCCAGTCGGCGCCGGCGACCGCGAGGCCCGCGGCGCGGATCGTCGCGAGGACGCGATCGAGCGCGTCGAAGCCGAGGCCACCGGGCTCCGGATACGAGACGGCCGGCGCGGCCGCGGGATCGAACGCGTCGGTGTCGACGGTCAGGTAGACGTCGGTCGCGGGGAGCAGCGCGCGCTCGAGCTCGCCGAGGCCCACGACTCGCACGGTGTCCGGCGTGCGCGGCAGATACGGCGACAGGCCGCGGACCCCGACCTGCAGCACCTGGGCGGCGAGGCCCTCGTCGGCGACGGCGGACATGAACGTCGCGTGGGTCGGACGCTCGCCCGACACGGGGTGTTCGTCGAGGTCGTGGTGGGCGTCGAGCTGCACGACCTGCACGCGTCGGCCGACCTGCGCGTAGCCGCGGAGCACCGCGAGCGTGACGAGGTGATCGCCGCCGAGCACGAGCGTCCGCTTGCCGGCATGGACCAGCGTCGCCATCGCATCGCCGACCTGCGCGAGGTAGGCGTCATCGGTCCCGCTGGTCTGGAAGCGGAGGTTGCCGAGGTCGGAGAGATCGGCGCCCACGAACAGCTGCGAGCGCGACGCGAGATCGAACAGCTGGCCCTTGGCGAGGCAGTGGTGCTCGGGGCCCGAGAGCGACCGGATCAGGGTCGGGGCCGCCGCGGCGCCGCCGTGCTCGGGGTCGGTCCCGCGATCATACGGGACGCCGAGCGCGACGACGCGGCCGCTGGCACCGGCCTCGCACCCGAACAATGTCCGAAACGACTTCATCCCGTCACGCTCTTCCGCTCGATCCAGGGCGGCCACCGGGCGCACGCATGCGCCCGGCGACCCCGCGATCTACTGCAGCTGGTGACCCTTGGGCCGGGCCGCATCTCCGCCGACGACGTTGCGCAGCGCGTCCTCATCGAGGATCTCGATCAGCTCGTCCAGGCTCTTGGCGGGCTTGGACTCGGTGGTGGTGGGGTGGAGCTCGGTCGTCTCGACGTCGTTCTTCATGGTGCTGTCCTTGCCGAAGTGGCTGAGGGGAAGGCGCTCGACCGGTGGGTTTGATCCCGACGCGTCGACCAATTCGCCAGGACAGGCGCCCGAACCACGGGCGCCCGTCCCGGCGCCGCTCGCTCAGGCGGGGCGGCCCTTCGGACGAACGCCGCCGACGACGTTGCGCAGCGCGTCCTGGTCGAGGATCTCGATCAGATCGTCGAGGTTCTTCACCGGCTGGCTCTCGGTCTGGGTCGCGGGGAGGGTCGGGGTCTTCTTGCTGTCGTTCTTCATGGTTCTCTCCTGCCGTAGTGGCAGGAGTAGAGGCGCCCGTGCGGTCGCGCTGATCCCGAAGAACCGAAGAAATCAATCCCGGACCAGGCGCGGCGCCGGCAACGACGCCAGCCAGCGCCGGACCTCGTCGGCCTGCCTCGCGGTGCCGGGCCCGTACTCGTAGAGATCCAGCGCGACCTCGCCCATCTCGCGTGCGCGCGGGTCGGTGGGATCGAGCGCGGCACGGACCTCGCCGAGCCGGCGGGCGAACGGACCCATGACGTCGACCTCCACCGTCGCCATCAGCATGCCGGTCTCGAGATCGACGAGGGCCGAGCGGAGGTCGCCCCTGGCGGCGGCGAGCATCCCACGGCGCCCGACGAAGCCGATCGGATCCCCGACGGCGAGCCGGACGGCGCGCTGCAGCGCGAGCTCGGCCTCGTCGACGCGCCCGGCCTCGAGCAACAGATCGATCTCGGTCTGCCGCGCACTGTCGGCGACCTCGCTGCGCTCGTCGTCGTTGCGCAATCGATCGCCCAAGAGCTGCAGGGCGACCTCGGCGCGTCCCGCCTCGGACTCCACGCGGGCCAGGCTCGCGGTGGTCCGCAGCGGCGGCCACGGCGAGGCCGGGTCGGCCAAGGCGTCGCGCAACAGCCCAGCGGCCTCGTCGTGACGCCCCAACGACGCCAACGCCAGGGCGCGATCGAGACTGCACGAGGCGGCCTGCCGCGGGCGCCCGGCCTCGCGGTAGGCGTCGGCGAGCCCGAGCAGGCAGACCTCCTCCGCCGCCGGACCATCGCGACCCGCGGCCACGATGCACCGGGCTCGACGCGCCCGCAGCGTGCGGCCGTGCAGCGGTCCGACGCGCTGCGTGAGCCGATCGACCACATCGTCGAGCCGGCGCAGCGCCTCGTCGGTCAGCGCGTCCCCCGACATCGCGAGGGCGAGCTCGAGCTCCAGCTCCAGCGCCCCGGGGTGCCCGTCGCCGTGGACGGCGCGGTGCAGCACCAGCGCGCGCTCGTAGTCCTCGCGGGCCTCGGTCCAGCGCCGGGCCAAGCCGCGGGCCGAGGCCCGCTCGCGGAGCAGCCGGATCATGCCGACCTCATCGTCTGGATCGGTGTACTGCGCCGCGGACTCGAGCGCCGCGTCGGCCTCGGCGTTGCGCTCGGCCACCGCGAGCCCGCGCGCGCGCGCGCACCACAGCGCCGACCACAGCCGCGGCGGATCCCCGACGCGGTGCAGCAGCGCGGACGCGAGCTCGAACCACTGCTCGGCCGGCTCGCTGCCTTCGCGCTCCGCGACCGCGGTCACCAGCATCGTCGCGGCCTCGATCGCGTCGAGCATGTGATCGGCGGCCAGCGCCGACCACAGGACCTCGCGCACCTCGGCGGTGGCGACCTGCCCCGCGTCCTTCCATGCGATGCGCACCTGGCCGAGCCGGACGCGACCGGCCCGGAACGCCGACGCGCCGTCCTGCGCGTCGACCCGCAGCGCAGCGAGGCGCGCGCGCGCGTCCTCGGTGAACCCCGCCTCGGCCTCGCCCGCGGCGACGAGCAGGTCCCAGTCGATGGCGGCGACGCGGGCCAGCGTCACCGGATCGGTCGGCATCGGCGGGCGCAGCTTCAGCATCGCCGGGTCCTCGCAGGCCGCGGTGGTCTCGAGCTCATCGAGGACGTAGGGCAGCGCGGCGGCCCGTGGCGCCGCCGCGCCGCCGATCGACGCGATCGCGACGTCGGTCACCGCCACCGCCGCGTCGAGGCACGCGCGCCGCTCGGCGAGCAGCGACGGACGATCGGAGGGCGCTGCGTGCTCCCAAGCGCAGATCTCCGCCGCGAGCGCATCGAGCCCCTGGATGTGGGCGTCGAGCCGCGGCTCGGCGGTGGCGGCGTGCTCGAGCGGCGCCCGCACGTCCGCGCACGGATCCACCGGATCGGTGCGCAGCGCGAGACCACCGGCGACGACGACCCCCGCGACGCCCGCGAGCCACGCGATCGTCCGCCCGCGCCCGGCACGGCCGCGCTCGAGCGCCGCGCCGAGCTCGTCGAACGACGCGAAGCGCAGGGCGGGATCGGGCGACAACCCGCGGGCGATGATCAGCTGCAGCCACCACGGGATGGCCGGGGCGAACGCGGGCGGCGAGCCGGTCGGCCGCGCGAGGTGGAGCACCTCGAACAGCGCGACGCAGAACCCGTATTGATCGGCGCGTGCATCCACCGGCCCGTTCGCGAGCTGCTCCGGCGCCATGTACGGCGGCGTCCCGGCCCGCGCGTCGACGTCGCGAGCATCCTCGCCCCGCGCGATGCCCCGCGCGATGCCGAAGTCGACCACGCGCGTGCGCCCGTCCTCGCCGAGCACGATGTTGTCGGGTTTGACGTCGCCGTGTCGGATCCCCGCGGCGTGGGCCGCAGCGAGGCCGGCGGCCGCGGCCGCGAACACGCCCACGACCTCGGCCCACGGCCGCGGAGCGCCGTCCGGACCGTGCATCCACGCGCGCAGGTTGGGCCCGCGCACCAGCTCCATCACCACGAACGCCTCGCCCTCGTGCGTGCCGACCTCGTGCACGGTGACGACGTTGGGGTGGACGAGCTTGGCGAGCGCCCGCCCCTCGTCGAGGACGCTGCGCTCGAGAGCGGCGTCGCCGGGGCGCAACAGCTTGATCGCCACCTTGCGATCGAGCTCGGGATCATAGGCCTCGTAGACCGTCCCCATGCCGCCGCGGCCCACCGGCGCGAGCAGGCGGAAGCGACCCACGCGGACCGGCGAGTCGTGGCGATCGAGCAGCTGCGCGCGGACCTTCGCCAGGCGCACCGCCTCCTCGAGCGTGTCGTCGTCGACGCGGAGCCGGCGGAACTCGGCGACGACCGACATCGCGGCGTGCGGCTCGTCCCCCGCGCTGGTCGCGGGCACGTCGGGATCCTCGGTGTCGGGCTGCGCCGGCGGGCGCGTGTCCCTGTGCTCGCCCATCGTCGACCGCCCTGGCCCCGTCAATCGGCGCCGGCGCGCTGCCGCTGGGCCGCGCTGAACTCCAGCCGCGCCACCGACTGCTCGATCAGGGCCGGCGACGCCGACTGCCGCTCCAACGCCTCGCGCAGCGCCACGCGTGCCCGCGCCAGGCGGCTGCGCACGGTGTGCGGCGAGATGCCGAGGATGACCGCGATCTCCTGCCCGGGGAGCTCTTCCCAGTACGCGAGCTCGAGCGCGATCTGGAAATCGACCGACAGCTCGCGCATCGCGAGCAACATCAGGTGCTCGTCCTGATTGCGGGCGATCCGCTGGCTCACCGAGGTCGCGATGTCGGCCAGCGAGATCGAGCCGGGATCGAAGGCCTCGGGCCGCCGCGCCTTGCGGCGCAGATCGTCCATCAACCGGTTGTGCGCGACCCGGAGCAGGTACGCCCGGAAGCCGCCCTCGCCGACCTGGTCGCGGGCCCGCACCGTGTCGGCGAACGTCTGCTGCACGATGTCGTCGATGTCGTCGCCGAGCTTGCTGCGGAAGAAGCGGACCACCGTCGCGAAGTGACGGCGCAGCAGCTCGTCGCCGGCCCCCGAATCACCCGTGCGCCAGTGGGCGAGCAACGTGGCGTCGTCCTCCACGGGCCGATGGTAGCCCAACCGGGGTGGCGCAACCGACGCGAGGCGCCGTCGCGGGCGTGCTCGTCGGACACACGCGGACGATCCTGCGGTCAGCGATCCCACGCTGCGCACCGACGAACCCCCATGCACTACACTCCAGCTGTCCCGTGACCGCCGCCGCGTCCTTCTGCGACCTCACGCTCGACGAGCTCGCCGCGAGCCTCGCTGCGCCCGCGGGCGAGGACGCCCCGGAGCCCGGACGCGCGGTCCGTTCGCCGTCCGCCGCCCACGTGTTCGGGGCGCTGCACCGGGTCGCGCGCTGGTCCACGGACGATCGGGGCCACCGGGCGCCGATCCTCGGGCGCGCCGCCGCAGCCGCCGTCGCGGCGCGCCTCGATCTCCGGCTCCCGCAGATCGTCGAGGCCGAGCCCTCGAGCGACGGCGCGACCAAGCTGCTGCTCGCCCTGGCCGACGGCGCGCGCGTCGAGGCCGTCCACATGCCGCGGGCCGTCCGCAACCCGCGGGTCACGCTGTGCATCTCGAGTCAGGTCGGTTGCGCGATGGGCTGCACCTTCTGCCGCACCGCGCAGATGGGCCTGGTCCGCAACCTCGACGCCGCCGAGATCGTCGGCCAGGTGTTCGCGGTGGTGCTCGCCCTCGGGCCGGTCGATCCGCAGCGGATCTCGATCGTGTTCATGGGCATGGGCGAGCCGCTGCACAACCTCGACGCGGTGCTGCGGGCGGTGCGGATCCTCTGCGAGCCCGCGGGCATGGGCCTGTCGCCGCAGCGCATCACGGTATCGACCTCGGGGTTGGTCGCGGGGATCGAGGCCCTCGCGCGGGCCGAGGTCCGGCCGGCGCTGGCGCTGTCGGTCAACGCGACGACGGACGAGGCCCGCGCGCGCATCATGCCGGTGACGCGCCGCAATTCCCTGGCCGCGCTGCGCTCGGCCCTGCTCGCGTTCCCGCTGCG
The DNA here is from genome assembly GCA_001464385.1 of Deltaproteobacteria bacterium Ga0077550. Lineage (GTDB taxonomy): Bacteria > Myxococcota_A > Polyangia > Nannocystales > Nannocystaceae > Xiheibacterium > Xiheibacterium aquaticum. The sequence goes on from LNFB01000365.1 coordinate 12,948, forward strand.
CTCGCACGAGAAGATCACGCTCGAGTACGTACTGCTCGCCGGCGAGAACGACGGCGACGACGACGCCGCGCGCCTGGCCGCGTTCGCGGCGGGCATGCGCCACAACATCAACGTCATCCCGTGGAACCCGTTCACCGACGGCGGCTTCGCGCGGCCCGACGACGCGCGCACGATGGCGTTCGTCGCCCGCCTCCGCGACGCTGGCTGTCTGGTCACCGTGCGCAAGTCGAGGGGCCGCGACGTCGCGGGGGCATGCGGCCAGCTCGCCACGGACACGGTGCGGGTGCGCAGGTCTGCGCCCGCGGGCCCGCGCTAGGTCGATCGCGCGCCCGCGAATGCGCCGGGATTTTCGGCGCCCACGATCGGCGTGCCAGCATTCGCCGATGCCCAGCGCACGCGAGCTCGAGATGGTCGTCTCCTCCCTGCAGCCGCTGGTCGGGCCGCGCACGGTGTGGCTCGATCCCTACGGCCGCCTGTGGCACAGCACGCCGGATCCGGCGCGGGCCGGGATTCCCGACCGTCACTGGCGGGCTGTCGGCACCTTCGAGCGCCCGAGCGTCGAGGCCCTGGCGGCGGCGATTTCCGCGGTCGTCGGGGCGCCGACCGCACTCGCCTGCTAGGCTGGGCCGCGGATGGATCCCCCCGCGTCTCGCCTGTGGCCGCGGATCCTCGTCGCCGCCGTCCTCGCCGCGGCCGTGGTTGCGGTGGTGCTCTCGGGTGGGCCGGGCGCCCTGTCGCCGGCGATGATCAAGACCCGCCTGCTCGACGCAGGGCCGTGGGGCCCCGTCGTGTTCGTCGTCGCCTACGCGGCGCTGCAGCCCTTCGGATTCTCGTCGCACGCGTTCATCGTCGCGGCCGCGCTGGTGTGGACGCCCGAGATCGGCATCGCGCTGTCGTGGCTCGGCACGCTCGCGTCGAGCTCCGTCGCGTTCGTCTTCGCGCGGTGGATGGGCCGCGAGTGGGTGCAGCGGCGGCTCCCCGCGCGCCTGCGCCGATGGGACGACGCGCTCGCGACCCGGGGCTTCCGCACGGTCCTCGTGATGCGGCTCTTGCTGTTCACCTTCGGCCCGATGCAGCTGATGCTCGGGGTCTCCGCGGTGCGCTTCGTGCCGTTCCTGGCCGCGACCGCGCTGGGCGTGCTGCCGCTCATCGTGGTCGAGAGCTACGTCGGGGCGGGCCTGGTCGCGTGGCTGTTCGGATGAGCCGGGATCCGGCAGACTTCCGACCGCCATGGCCGCAGGCGACAAGACGAGCCCCAACGCAGGATCCTCGAACCGCTCGGAGATCCGTCCGGTGCCGAACCTCGCCCCCGAGTCGCCCCGCGAGCACGCGCGGAACCCCGGCATGCCGCTGCGCCTCGACTGGGTCCGCGACGTCCGCGTGAACCGCAGCGCCGTCGAGCGCCGCGCCGCGACGATCGGACCCCGCCGCGGCGTGAAGAAGGACTGGCAGGCCGCGTGGCTGCTCCGGGCGATCCGCCTGATGGACCTCACGACCCTGCAGGGAGACGACACGCCGGGTCGCGTGCAGCGGCTGTGCGCGAAGGCCCGGCGCCCGCTCGAGCAGCACCTCGTCGATGCGCTGGGCATCGGCCACCTCGACGTCCGCGTCGGGGCGGTGTGCGTCTACCACGAGATGGTGTCGACGGCGGTGCGCGCCCTCGAGGGCTCGGGCATCCCGGTCGCCGCGGTCTCGACCGGCTTCCCCGCCGGCCTCTCGCCGCTGCCGCAGCGCATCCAGGAGATCCAGGCCAGCGTGGCCGCGGGCGCCCAGGAGATCGACATCGTCATCACCCGCGCGCACCTGTTCACCGGCAACTGGCAGGCGATGTACGACGAGGTGAAGGCGTTCCGCGAGACCTGCGGCGACGCGCACCTGAAGGCGATCCTCGCCACCGGCGATCTACGGGTGCTCCGCAACGTCGCCCGCGCGAGCCTCGTGTGCATGATGGCCGGCGCCGACTTCATCAAGACCTCGACCGGCAAGGAGGCGCAGAACGCCACCTTGCCCGTGAGCCTGGTGATGATCCGGATGATCCGCGCGTACCTCGAGGAGACCGGCGTGCAGATCGGGTTCAAGCCCGCCGGCGGCATCAGCCAGGCCAAGCAGGCCCTCGTCTACCTGGCGATGATGAAGGACGAGCTCGGGCGGCCGTGGCTCGAACCCGAGCTGTTCCGCTTCGGCGCGTCGAGCCTGCTGACGGACATCGAGCGCCAGCTCGAGCACCACGTCACGGGCCGGTACTCGGCGGCCTACCGCCACCCCCTGGCGTGAGGCGGCGGGCCATGGCTTCACCTGTCCGATGCAGGTGAGCGCGCCGCCGAAATGCGGCACACTCGGCCCCGCCATGACGAGCGTCGCCGAGATCTTCGAGAGCATGGAGTACGGGCCCGCACCCGAGTCCGCCGCGGCCGCGCACGCGTGGCTCGACAGCCACGCCCGCAAGTTCGACCTGTACATCGGCGGTCGCTGGGTCGCGCCGGGGGCGGGCGGGTACTTCGCGACGATCGATCCGAGCAAGAACCGCGAGCTCGCCAAGGTCGCCCAGGCCGACGCGGCCGACGTCGACGCCGCGGTCGCGGCCGCCCGCGCCGCGCAGCCGGCCTGGGCCGCGCTGCCCGGCCACCTCCGCGCGCGGCACCTCTACGCGATCGCGCGGCTGGTCCAGCGCCACGCCCGGTTGCTGTCGGTCGTCGAGACGCTCGACAACGGCAAGCCCATCCGCGAGACCCGCGACATCGACATCCCGCTGGTCGCTCGGCACTTCTACCACCACGCCGGCTGGGCCCAGCTGATGGACACCGAGCTCGCCGGGTCCAAGGCGCTCGGCGTCGTCGGCCAGGTGATCCCGTGGAACTTCCCGCTGCTGATGCTCGCGTGGAAGATCGCGCCGGCGATCGCGGCGGGCAACACGGTGGTGCTCAAGCCCGCCGAGTTCACGCCGCTGTCGGCGTTGCTGCTGTGCGAGCTGTTCGACCGCGCCGGCCTGCCGCCGGGCGTCGTCAACATCCTCACCGGCGACGGCCGCACGGGCGCCGCGCTCGTCGATCACCCCGGCGTCGACAAGATCGCGTTCACGGGATCGACCGAGGTCGGCCGCATCATCCGCAAGGCCACCGCGGGCTCGGGCAAGCACCTCACGCTCGAGCTCGGCGGCAAGTCGCCGTTCATCGTGTTCAACGACGCCGATCTCGACAGCGCGGTCGAGGGGGTCGTCGACGCGATCTGGTTCAACCAGGGCCAGGTGTGTTGCGCGGGCTCGCGGCTGCTGGTGCAGGAGGACGTCGCGGCGGCGTTCCTGGCCAAGCTCCGCGCGCGCATGGAGACGCTGCGCGTCGGCGATCCGCTCGACAAGTGCGTCGACATCGGCGCGATCGTGGCGCCCGTGCAGCTGCAGCGCATCGACGCGCTGGTGAAGCAGGGCGTCGCCGAGGGCGCGACGATGTGGCAGCCGTCGTGGGCCGTGCCCACCGAGGGCTGCTTCTATCCGCCGACGCTGTTCACCGACGTGCACCCGGCCTCCAGCGTGGTCCAGGAGGAGATCTTCGGCCCCGTGCTGGTGTCGATGACGTTCCGGACGCCCGACGAGGCCGTCGAGCTGGCGAACAACACCCGCTATGGCCTGGCCGCCAGCGTGTGGAGCGAGAGCCTCAACCTCGCCCTCGACGTCGCGCCGCGCCTTGCGTGCGGTGTCGTCTGGGTGAACAGCACCAACGTGTTCGACGCCGCGTGCGGCTTCGGCGGCTACCGCGAGTCGGGCTTCGGCCGCGAGGGCGGCATCGAGGGCATGCACGCGTACCTCGAGCCCGCGTTCGTCCACGGCCTGCCGCAGTACGCCCCGACGCCGGCCGCGGGCCCCTACCCCGGCTTCGTCGAGGGCGGCGTGCACCTGCCCGAGCACACCGGGCCCGCGGCGATCGATCGCACGCCCAAGCTCTACATCGGCGGCAAGCAGGTCCGCCCCGACGCGACCTACGTCCGCGCGGTGGTCGGGGCCGGTGGCAAGCTCGTCGGCGAGGTCGGCGACGGCACGCGCAAGGACATCCGCGACGCCGTCGAGGCCGCGCGCGCCGGCGCCGGCTGGGCGGCCGCGACCGCCCACAACCGGGCCCAGGTCCTCTACTACATCGGCGAGAACCTCGACGCGCGTCGGGCCGAGTTCATCGCCCGCATCGCCGCGATGACGGGCGACGCCGCGGCCGCCGCCCGCGAGGTCGAGGCCACGGTCGCGCGCCTGTTCTCCTACGGCGCCTGGGCCGACAAGTTCGAGGGCGTCGTCCACAACCCGCCCGTGCGCAACGTGACGATCGCGATGAACGAGCCCATTGGCATCGTCGGCATCGCGTGCCCCGACGAGTGCCCGCTGCTCGGCTTCGTGTCGCTGGTGGCCCCGGCGATCGCGATGGGCAACCGCGTCGTCGCGCTGCCCTCGCAGCGCTGGCCCCTGGCCGTCACGGACTTCTACCAGGTGCTCGACACCTCGGACGTCCCCAACGGCGTGGTCAACATCGTCACCGGCATCCGCGACGATCTGGTCAAGGTGCTCGCCGATCACGACGAGGTCGACGCGGTCTGGTACGTGGGGCCCGCGGCCGGCAGCAAGATCGTCGAGGCCGCGAGCATCGGCAACATGAAGCGCACCTGGGTGAACTACGGCCGGCAGCGCGACTGGCTCGACCCGCGCGTCGGCGAGGGCCGCGAGTTCCTGCGCCAGGCGGTGCAGGTCAAGAACATCTGGGTCCCCTACGGCGAGTGAACGAGACGCCCCACGGCGAGTGAACAAAGCAATGGACTACTTCCCGCAGGAGATCATCCGACGCAAGCGCGACGGCGGCACGCTCGACGACGGTGAGATCGGCGCGTTCGTCCGCGGCCTCGTCGACGGCTCGTTCACCGAGGGCCAGGTCGCGGCCCTCGCGATGGCGGTGTTCCTGCGCGGCATGGACATGGGCGAGCGCGTCGCGCTGACCCGCGCGATGATGTCGTCGGGCACCGTCCTGTCGTGGAAGGACGCTGGGCTGCAGGGCCCCGTGGTCGACAAGCACTCGACCGGCGGCGTGGGCGACAAGGTCTCGCTCGTCCTCGCGCCGATCCTCGCGGCCTGCGGCGCCGCGGTGCCGATGATCTCGGGCCGCGGGCTGGGCCACACCGGCGGCACGCTCGACAAGCTCGAGTCGATCCCCGGCTACTGCGCCACGCCGACGAACGATCGCTTCCGTGCGGTGCTGCAGGACGTCGGCTGCGCCATCATCGGCCAGACCGCCGACCTCGCCCCCGCCGACAAGCGCTTCTATGCGATCCGCGACGTCACGGCGACGGTCGAGTCGATCCCGCTCATCACCGCGTCGATCCTGTCGAAGAAGCTCGCGGCGGGCCTCGACCACCTCGTGATGGACGTGAAGTGGGGCTCGGGCGCCTTCGCGGACAACCTGCCGATGGCCCGCGATCTCGCGCGCAGCATCGTCGCGGTGGCCGGCGGCGCTGGCCTACCGACGGTCGCGCTGGTGACCGACATGAACCAGGTCCTCGGCCGCACCGCCGGCAACGCCGTCGAGGTGCAGGAGTCGATCGACATGCTCCGCGGCGAGCCGACCGAGCCGCGCTTGCACGAGGTGACCATCGCGCTGTGTGCCGAGCTGCTCGCGCAGGCTGGGCTGTCGCCCGACGTGGGCGCGGCGCGGGTGGCCTGCGAGCGGGCGCTGGCCTCGGGCGCGGCGGCCGAGCGCTTCGCGAGGATGGTCGCGGCGCTCGGTGGGCCGAAGGACCTGATGGATCGACCGACGTCCCACCTCGCGAAGGCGGCGGTGATTCGCGACGCCGCGGCGCGCGAGGCCGGCGTGGTCACGCGCATCGACGTGCGCAAGGTCGGGCTCGCGGTCCTGTCCCTGGGTGGTGGCCGTCGCCACGCCGCCGACGCGATCGACTTCGCGGTCGGGCTGACCGACATCGTGGGGATCGGCGAAGCGGTCGGGCCGGATCGACCGCTCGCGAGGATCCACGCCGCGGATGGCGAGACCGCGGCGCACGTCGAGGGGTTGCTCCGCGAGGCGATCGAGATCGGCGACGGGGCGACGGCGGGGCCGATCGTCACCGAGCGCATCGTCGCGGAGGGGTGACGGGTCGGCGTTCGTCGGCGAGGCGTTCGCACCGACGCCGGGAATTCGACCTGTGGTTCCGGCAACGGCCGCGGGGGTTTGACCCCAGAACGAACGGCGCACTACGCTGTCGTCGTGGTCGACGACGAGGATGATCGTTCGCTGCTCGAGCGCTGGCGCGCGGGAGATCCCGTCGCCGGCGAGCGTCTGTTCAACCGGCACGAGCGTCCGTTGACGCGGTTCTTCCTCAACAAAGTCGGGCATCACACCGTGGACCTCGTGCAGCACACGATGTCCGCGTGCCTGTGCGGCGGCGATCGCTTGCGCGACGACTCGAGCGTTCGGACGTACCTCTTCCAGACCGCGCGGGAGGTGCTCTACGAGCACCTCCGCCGCCATCGTGACGGTCCGTTCGATCCCCAGGAGGTCGCGCTCGCCGAGCTCGGCCCGATCCCCAGCACCGCGTACGCCGAGGACCTCCAGCAGCGGACGTTGCTGGAGGCGCTGCAGAGGATCCCACTCGAGGATCAGATCACGCTCGAGCTCTACTTCATGGAGGGCCTCCGGGGCCCCGAGCTCGCGGTGGTGCTCGACGTCCCCGAGGCCGCGGTTCCCCGTCGCATCCGCGTTGGCAGGGACAGACTCCGCGCCCTCATCGAGACCCCCGAGGGCGCCTAGGCCGGCCCGAGCAGGAGATCGCCGTGCCGGCGCTCGGGATTCTCGGGGACTCGCTGCGTGGCGAGGAACCGCCGCGCAGACGACGTCACATCCGCCCAACCGCACGTCCACGGGATATGTCGCCCCGACGCCGGCCCCTGCACGCCGCCCTCCTGCTCGCGCCGCTGGCGATGCCGGTCTCGTGCGCCGACGCGCCGGCGCTCGAGCCCGCCACCGAGCAGCTGCGCAGCACATGCGCGGACTGGGGTTGTGGCGAGAGCGTGGCGGTGCTCGATACGCTCGCGTTCCACGAGCTCGACGAGGCGGGTGCGCCGAACTCCGCGGGGATCCGGCTGCTCGGCCTGACGCAGCGCGGTCGTGCGTACACCGTGGACGTCGTCGACAACCAGCTGTTCGCGCGCGCGCTCGCCCCGTCGCGCGACGGCGATCTCTCGGGCGAACAGCTCGAAGGTGCGGAGCTCTCCCTGAGCACGCCCGCGGGGATCTACGCGATCCACCTCCGCGCGGTCTCGCAGGTGCCCTATTGGGTGGGCGAGGCCACGCCGAACGAGGTCTACCACCTCGAGTACACCGACCCGAGTGGATCGGAGGCCCGCCCGCTGTGCTCGAATCCACCGGACGCAGCCGCGGAGTGGCCTGAGCCCACCGCGGCGTTGCTCTTCACCGGGGATCGCTACGACGCCGTCGGCAAGCGGGTGATCGCAGGGGCACCTGCCGACCCCGGTCAGTGGTTCAACATTGCGTGTGCCGGCAGCGCGCTCGCGAAGCTCCACCTCTCGCGACACACCCCCGCGGGATCGAGCGGCGAATTCACGAGCACGACCGCGCAGCGCCAGGCCTTGCTGAAGATGTTCACCGCCGACATGTGCGGCACGGGCCAAGCGTTCACCGAGGAGGGCACCCCGCTCCGCTGGGGCAACGCCACCGGCACGAAGCGTCTGCGCGGCGACGAAGCGAGCCTCGAGGCGCTGTGGGGCGAAGCCGGCGCGCTGTGCCTCGACGAGCACCGCCTCGACGTCGACGCCGACGACCCCGACGCCGAGGAGATCCACGGCGAGGTCGTGCGCGCGTGCGAGGCCGTCGGCAAGCCGCTGCCGCCGTGCACCGACCTGCCGGGCTTCCCGCGCACATGGCCGCCCGGCGCGTACGTCCTCAGCGCGAACCCGCGTCGCGATTGAACGCGCGTCGGCTCAGGTCAGCTCGGTCGCCAGCTCGTCCCAGAAGCGGGCGTCCACGAGGTAGTCCGCCCACGAGGTCTCGACGTCGGCGAGCCCGCGACGTTGCTGCCACAGCACCAGGTCGTCGAACTCGCCCTGGTACCACCCCCATAGGAAGCGCACGCGCAGCGGATCGAGCCGGCGTCGGCGCAGCTCGGCGACCACCACCTCGGCCTCCTCGTCGTCGAACTCCTCGATGTAGTGCTCGGCCTCCTCGATCAGGCTGCCGATGCGATCGACGCCCGA
>LNFB01000366.1 GCA_001464385.1 Deltaproteobacteria bacterium Ga0077550
CACGCCGACGCCCTCGACGCGCAGCTCGGCGACGCGCGGCTCGTGCTCGTCGTCGACGTCGGCGGTGGCACCACGGACCTCACGCTGTTGCGCGTGCGTCCGCCGGGCGCCGACGCGGCCGAGCCCCGGATCGAGCGCATCGCCGTCGGCGGTCACCTCATGCTCGGCGGCGACAACATGGACGCCGCGTTGGCGATGTTCGCGTTGACGAAGGCCGGCCTGCCGCGGCCCGAGGACGCCACCGTGTGGTCGGCGCTGGTGCAGTCGGCCCGCGACGCGAAGGAGCGATTGCTCGGCGTCGACGCGCCCGAGCAGGTGGTGATCTCGGTGCAGTCGAGGGGCTCGCGGTTGGTCGGCGGCACCAAGTCGATCCCGATCGATCGCGACGAGGCGACCGCGGTGCTGCTCGACGGCTTCCTGCCGTTCACCGGCCCCGCCGAGACCGCGGGCCGCACCGGGCGCGCGGGCCTCACGACGCTGGGCCTGCCGTACACCAGCGACACCGCGATCGTGCGCCACGTGTGCACGTTCCTGCGCCGCCACGCCGAGGCGGCGGCCGAGGCGGGCGCCCACGTCGAGGGCGGACTGCCGCGGCCCGATCGCGTGCTGCTCAACGGCGGCGTGTTCAAGGGCGACGCGCTGGTGGAGCGGCTGATGGCCGTGCTCGCGTCGTGGTTCGGCGCGCCGGTGGCCCGGCTCGATCACACCTCGCTCGATCTCGCGGTCGCCCACGGCGCGGTGCGATCGGTGCTCGCGCGGCGCGGCCTGGGCGACGTGATCGGCGGCGGCACGGCGCGGGCCTACTACATCGGCGTCGCTGCGGCCGATGGTAGTCGACGCGCGCTGTGCGTCGCGCCGCGCGGCATGGAGCCCGGGACCAGCGTCGCGGTGCCCGATCGCGTGTTCGATCTGGTGCTCGATCAGCCCGTCGGCTTCCCGCTGTTCGAGTACACCGGGGATCACGTCGACGGCCCCGGTGCGCTGGCCGACACGGCGCTCGAGCTCGAGCCGCTACCGCCGTTGGCCACGGTGCTGCGCGATCCGACCCGCGCCGCCGGGGCCGAGGGCAAGGGCGCGATGGTGACGTTGTCGACGACCGCGACCGAGACCGGGGCGCTGGAGATCTATCTCGTCACCGTCGATCTGCCGCCGCGGCGCTGGCGACTCGACTTCGCCCTGCGTCGCGCCGAGCCCGAGGCGCCGGTCGCCGAGGCGCCCGTCGCCAAGCCCGATCCCGCCGTCGGTCAGGCCACCGCGGTGCTCGCCGCGGCGATGTCGGCCAAGGACGAGTCCGCGATCAAGAACAGCCGCGCCGCGCTCGAGAAGCTCCTCGGGCCCCGCGGGCAGTGGTCGGCGTCGACGTGCCGCGTCCTCGCCGACGCGTGTCTCGAGCACGCCGAGTCGTGCGCGCGCTCCGAGGCCCACGAGCTGCACTGGCTGCGCATGCTCGGCTGGTGCCTGCGCCCGGGCTTCGGCATGCCCGACGACGCCGCGCGCATCGACGCGATGTGGCGGCGCCGCGAGGTCGGCCTGCAGCACCGCAGCAAGGCGATGTGGTCCGAGTGGTGGATCACGTGGCGACGGATCGCGGCGGGCCTCGACGCGGATCGCCAGCGGGCGCTGTTCGCCGAGCTGCAGCCGTGGCTGTGGCGCAGCCCCGATGGCGCCGTGCCGCCGGGCCCCCATCGCCACGGGCCGGTCGAGATGATGCAGCTCGTCGCGGGCCTCGAGCGCTGCGACGCCGCGGCCAAGGAGGCGACCGGCGAGCTGCTGCTCGAGCGCGCCGACAAGCTCGGCTCGTACTGGCCGCTCGGTCGCGTCGGCGCGCGCGTACCGTTCTCCGGCGAGACCACCGACGTCGTCGCGCCTGCGGTCGCCGAGCGGTGGCTCGCGCGGCTGCTCGCCCTCGATCTCGCCACCGCCGAGGGGGCCTCGTTCGCGGTGGCCCAGCTGTCGCGCATGACCGGCGATCCGGCGCGCGACGTCGCAGCGGGCGTGCGCGACGCGGTGGTCGCCGCGCTGAAGAAGGCCAAGGCGTCGGCGAGCTGGATCGAGCTGGTGCTGCGGCCGGCCGAGCTCACCGAGGGCGATCGCGGGCGGATGTTCGGCGACGCGCTGCCGGTCGGCCTGCGGCTCGGGTAGGCATCCTCACGCACGCGCCCCGATCGCCCAGCACGCCGCCGTGAAGCGGATCTCGTCGCCGCGGCGATGCGGCTCGAAGGCGGGCAGCACGACCTCCATGACCCGGGCCCGCAGCGCGTCGTCGGCGTGCTGTAGGGCGCGCCCCACCGGACCGAGGTGGTTCACGTAGGGCACGAGGGCGGCGGCGGGCATCGTGCACGGTGCGTCGTACGGGAGGATCTCGACCTCGGCCCAGCCGGCGCCCTCGAGGAGCGCGGCGACGCGATCGCGGTCGGCGAACCCGAATTGCCCGGGCTCGTCTTCTCGGCGGACCGGCAGCTCGGGCAACAGCGGCGCGGCGGCGAGCTCGGCCGCGGTCATGAACGGGTTCTCGGCCGCGCTGCGCCACACCACGGAGCGCAGCGGAGCGCCGGGGGCCGCCGCGCGGCGGAGGTTCGTGAGGGCCGCGATCGGATCGGCGAAGAACATCACGCCGAAGCGCGAGACGATCGCGTCGACGCTGCTCGGATCGAACGCGTGGGTCTCGGCGTCCGCGGTGACGAACGTCGCGACCACGTGTTCGCGCGCCGCACGGGCGCGCGCGGCCGCGACCATCGCCTCCGAGATGTCGACGCCGAGGCAGGTGGCCGCGCCGCCGAGACGCTTCGCGACGGCCACGGTGGTGCGGCCCGTGCCGCAGCCGACGTCCAGGATCCGACGTGGCGCGGCGGCGGCGACGAAGTCACAGAGCAGCGCGTCGATGGGTGCGAACAGCACGTCGATCACGTCCTGCATCGCGACCCATGCCTCGCCCGCGGCGCCGTTCCACAGCCGTGCTTGCTCTCCGCCACCCTGTGCTCGCTCGTCCATCGTCGTTGACTCCACGGGTACAGCATGCAAGATGAAGTCGACTCGAGGTCAAGGGAAAGGCCGCCGCTCCTGGACATCGCCGAGGTCGCGCGGCAATCCGGCCTCGCCGTGTCGGCGCTCCGGTTCTACGAGGACAAGAAGCTCATCCGCTCGGTCGGTCGCCGCGGCCTGCGTCGGCAGTTCGAGCCCGCGGTCCTCGAGCGCCTCGCGCTCATCGGGCTCGGCCGGGCCGCGGGGTTCTCCCTCGACGAGATCGGCCGGATGTTCGCCGCCGACGGGCGCCCCCGCATCGATCGCACGCGGCTGACGGCGAAGGCCGACGAGCTCGACGCGACGATCACGAGGTTGACGAAGCTGCGCGACGGGCTCCGCCACGCGGCGGCCTGCCCCGCGCCGAGCCACATGGAGTGCCCGTCGTTTCGACGGCTGCTCCGCGCGGCTGCAGCGAGTGCGCGCCGTTTGACATCATGAAACCGATCGGTATAGTAAACCACATGGTATCCGATCGAGAGGCGCGACTCGACCTCGTATTCCACGCCCTGGCGCACCCTGCCCGCCGGGCGATCCTCCGCCAGCTCTCGGGCGGGGAGCGCAACCTGACCGAGCTCGCCTCGCCGCTGCGCATGACGTTCCCGGCCGCCACCAAGCACGTGCGCGTGCTGGAGCGGGCGCGGCTCGTGCGGCGGCGCGTCGCGGGGCGCGAGCACCTCTGCCGCCTGCGCGCGCAGCCCCTCGAGGAGGCGATGCGCTGGACCGAGCAGTTCCGCCTCCACTGGGAGGCGCGCTTCGAGGCCCTCGACTCGCTCCTCGACGAGATGAAGGCCGAGGAGGCGCCTCGCCCCGCGCCCCGCGGGCGCGGCCGTACGCGCCGCAGTTGATCGATCTCCCCGACCGTCGACCACGCCCGCGATCACCCAGAGAAGGACCGCACCATGACGCCCGAAGGCCTGCAGATCTCCACGCCCACCGACACCACGATCGTCCTGCTCCGCACCTTCCACGCCCCGCGTCGGCTCGTGTGGACGGCGATGTTCACCCCGGACAAGATGCGTCGGTGGATGCTGCCGCCGCCCGGGTGGACCACGACCGTCTGCGAGTGCGAGCCCCACGTGGGCGGCAAGCTCCGCCTCGCGTGGAAGGACGCCGAGAACGATCCGGCCATGACGCTCGAGGGCGTCTTCACCGAGGTGGTCCCGCACGAGCGGGCCGTGCACACCGAGACGATGAAGCTCGGCTCCGGCGAGACGATCGGCTCGCTGGTCGAGACGCACGAGTTCACGGAGGAGGGTGGCGTCACCACGATGCGCATCACCCAGCAGTACGCGTCGAAGGACGCCCGCGACGGCGCGATCGCCTCCGGCATGGACCAGGGGATGGAGGCTTGCTACCTGCAGCTCGACGCCGTGCTCGCGCCGCCCGCGTAGGGCAGCACGAGCACGCGAGGTGAGCCCCGAGCTACCGCTTCGTCGCGCGCTTGGCCTTGCGCGCGCCCACGTCGAACCGATCCAGCTCCATCACCTTCGCCCACACGGCCGCGAAGTCGGCGGCGAACTTCGCGTTGCCCTCGTCGGCCGCGTAGACCTCGGCGATGGCGCGCAGCTGCGAGTTGGCGCCGAAGACGAGGTCGACCGCGGTGGCCGTCCACGCCACCTTGCCGCCCTCGCGGCTGTGGCCCTCGAACACCGCGGCGTTGTTCGCCGACTTCTTCCACTGCACGTCCATGTCGAGCAGGTTGACGAAGAAGTCGTTGCTGAGCACGCCGGGGCGCGAGGTGAGCACGCCGTGCTTCGAGTCGTCGAAGTTGGTGTCGAGGACCCGGAGGCCAGCGAGCAGCACCGTCATCTCGGGGGCGCTGAGCGTGAGCGCGTCGGCCTTGGCGACGAGCATCTCGGGGGCCGAGCGCTCGGTGGTGCCACCGACGTAGTTGCGGAAGCCGTCGGCCGCGGGCTCGAGGTAGCCGAACGACTCGACGTCGGTGCTCTCCTGCGTCGCGTCGCTGCGGCCCGGCGTGAACGGGACGTCGATCGTGACGCCGCCGCGCTTCGCGGCCTCCTCGACCGCCGCGTTGCCGGCGAGCACGATGAGATCCGCCATCGAGATCTTCTTGCCGCCCGGGGCCTTGGCGTTGAACTTGCGCGCGATCTCCTCGAGCACCGGGAGCACCTTCGCGAGCTCGGCGGGTTGGTTGACCGCCCAGTCCTTCTGCGGGGCGAGGCGCAGTCGCGCCCCGTTGGCGCCGCCGCGACGATCGGTGTCGCGGTACGTCGACGCCGAGGCCCACGCGGTCTGGACGAGCTGCGGGATCGTGAGGCCCGAGGCGAGCACCTCCTTCTCGAGCGCGGCGATCTCCCGCGGCCCGACCAGCTTGTGATCGACCGGCGGTACCGGGTCCTGCCACTGCTGCGGCGGCGGCACCTGCTTGCCGAGCAGTCGCACGTGCGGGCCGAGGTCGCGGTGCGTGAGCTTGAACCACGCGCTGGCGAACGCGGCCTCGAACGCCTTGGGGTCCTTCAGGAAGCGCTCGGAGATCTTGCGGTACGCGGGGTCGGTCTTCAGCGCCAGATCGGTCGTGAACATCATCGGCTTGTGCCGCTTGCCCGCGACGTGGGCGTCCGGCACGGTGGCCTCGCCGCTCTTCGGCGTCCACTGCTTGGCGCCGCCGGGTCCCGTCGTCAGCTCCCACTCGGCCTCGAACAGGTGCTTGAAGTAGTCGTGGGACCACGCCGCGGGCGTCTTGGTCCACGCGCCCTCGAGGCCGCTCGTCACCGTGTCGGCGCCCTTGCCCGTGCCGCAGCGGTTCTTCCAGCCGAGGCCCTGGTCCTCGACCGGCGCGCCCTCGGGCTCGACGCCGACGCACTCGCTGGGCTTGTGCGCGCCGTGGGCCTTGCCGAGCGTGTGGCCGCCGGCGATGAGCGCGACGGTCTCCTCGTCGTTCATCGCCATGCGACCGAACGTGGTGCGGATGTGCTCCGCGGCCGCGAGCGGATCGGGCACGCCGCCGGGGCCCTCGGGGTTGACGTAGATGAGGCCCATCTGCGTCGCGCCCAGCGGCTTCGCCAGCGTCTTGCCGTCCTTGCTGTAGCGCTGGCTCGCGAGCCACTTGGTCTCGGGGCCCCAGTCGACGTCCTCGGGCTCGAACGCGTCCTCGCGACCGCCACCGAAGCCGAGCGTCTTGAAGCCCATCGACTCGAGCGCGACGTTGCCGGTGAGCACCATCAGGTCGGCCCACGACAAGCTGCGCCCGTACTTGCGCTTGATCGGCCACAGCAGTCGGCGCGCCTTGTCGAGGTTCGCGTTGTCGGGCCAGCTGCCGAGCGGCGCGAAGCGGATCGCGCCCTCGCCCGCGCCGCCGTGGCCGTCGGTGACGCGATAGGTGCCGGCGCTGTGCCACGCCAGGCGGATCATCAGGCCGCCGTAGTGGCCGTAGTCCGCCGGCCACCAGTCCTGCGAGGTGGTCAGCACCTTCGCGATGTCGGCCTTCACCGCGTCGAGGTCGAGGGCCTCGAACGCCGCCGCATAGTCGAACGTCGGATCGGTGGGGTCGTTCTTCGGGCCGTGGGCCGCGAGTGGGCGCAGGTCGAGCTGCTGCGGCCACCAGTCCTCGTTGCGGTACGAGCTCTGCGCGGCCGGGGCGTCGCCCGGTGACGTGGTCACGGCGCCCGTGGTCGCGGGCGTCGTCGTCGTCTGGCCCTGGGCCTTGGGCCCGCACGCGACGAGGGCGGCGAGGGCGAAGAGGGAGACCGCGATGCGGCGCGACGAGGAGCGGGATCGGTGGGTAGCGTTCATGGTCTTGGCCTGCGCGAGGGGTCCCCAGAGCAAGCCCTAGGCCTGGGCACAAAATCATGGAATTGCTGGCGAAACGTCCGAATTGCCGCATCGGACAACCATATGTCGTCGTACCCCGCACCATTATTTGGTTGTGCAACGCCGCCTGGGTGCTAGGACCTCCGCGTGTCGCAGGTCCTCGACTACGCCGCCGATCTGAAGGCCATCGCGTCGCTCACGACGCAACCGCATCGCCTCGGGCGCACGCTGGGCAGCGCGCTGCACTCCCTCGGCCAGGTGATCGCGTACGACCTCGCGGTGCTCTACCGCCTCGACGGCGACGTGCTCGTGCCGGCGGCGGCCGATGGGCCGCTCGACTCGGAGGCGATCCGTCGACATCGGCTGCGGCTCGCCGACTTCCCGCTGCTCACCCGCGTGCTCGACCACGGTCGACCGATGGCGCTGTCCGAGGAGCACCACGCCAGCGACGAGGGCGATCCGTACGACGGCGTGCTCGATCTGCCCCACGGCCACGCGTGCATGGTGATCCCGCTGCGCTCGGGCGACGCGCCCGTCGGGCTCATCACCCTCGATCGCCGCGTGTGCACGTCGTACTCGCCGGCCGAGGTGTCGCTCGCCGACGTCTACGCGCAGCTCGCCTCCACCGCGCTGGCGTTCGCCGAGCAGGCCGAGCTGCTCGACCGCTATCGCCGGGCGCTCGAGGTGCAGAACCAGTCCCTCGGCAGCGCGGGCCTCGGCGAGTCCGAGTCGGGCGAACGACTCGCGCGCTCGCGGAGCCCGCGGATGCATCGCTTCGTCGAGTTCGCCCGCCAGGTCGCGCCGACGTCGTTGCCGGTGCTCATCCGCGGCGAGACCGGCTCCGGCAAGGAGGTCGCCGCGCGGGCGCTGCACGAGTGGTCCGATCGGGCCCGCCGCCCGTTCGTGTCGGTCAACTGCGCCGCGATCCCCGAGAGCCTGGTGGAGAGCGAGCTGTTCGGCCACAAGAAGGGCGCGTTCAGTGGTGCGGTGCGGGATCGTGCGGGTCGGTTCGTCGCGGCGAACGGCGGCACGCTGTTCCTCGACGAGATCGGCGACATGCCGCTGCTCGCCCAGGCCAAGCTGCTGCGCGCGCTGCAGGAGGGACGCTTCGAGCCGGTCGGCTCCGACGAGACGGTGCGCGTCGACGTCCGCGTGATCGCGGCCTCGCACGTCGACCTCGAGGCGGCGATCCGCGAGCGGCGGTTCCGCGAGGACCTCTACTACCGTCTCGCCGCCGTGCCCCTGTCGCTGCCGCCGCTGCGCGAGCGCGTCGAGGACATCGCCGAGATCGCGATCGAGCGGCTGCGCGAGCTCGCCACGGGCTCGGGGCGCGGCCCGTGGGAGCTCACCGCGGACGCGGTCGACGAGCTGTGCGCGCGGGCGTGGCCCGGCAACGTGCGGGAGCTGCTGCACGCCATCGAGCGCGCGACGATCGTGGTGCCCAAGGGGGCGATCGATCGCGTCCACCTCAGCCCGGTGGTGTTCGAACTCGACGCGGGCGCCTCGCCGCGCGTCGCCGCGGGCGACCCTGCGGTGCCGCCCTTCGCCCAGGCCGAGCGCCAGCTGTTGCAGCGGGCGCTCGAGGTCACCAAGGGCAAGATCTATGGCGACGACGGTGCGGCCGCGCTGTTGCGGCTCAAGCCGACGACGCTGCAGGCGAAGCTGAAGAAGCACCGCCTCAAGTGACTCGACTACGGTCGAAGGTCGCAGCGTGGGCGGGGCAGGCCGGATCGCGCGGCGTGGGCCTGGGCGTCGGCGTCTCGCCCGAGCTCGCACAGCGCGGCGACGCGCAGGCCGTCGGCCTCGCGGCGCAGCGCGCCGTCGGTGAAGCGCGCGTCGTAGCGGTCGAGCTCGGCGATCGCGGCGTCGGCGGACGTGCGGGCGAGGAGCTCGCGGACGCGGTCGAGCGCCGCGAGCTCGGCGGCCAGTGAGCGCTCCGTGGGCGCCTCGCGCAGGGCGGCCGGCGCGGCCGTGCGACCGTCGTTGCGCTCGGTGGCCGCGGCGAGGCGCGGCGTCACCGTGGGCGTGGGCGTCGGTCGTGTCGGCGCGACCGGGGACGCGGCGACCGTCGCGGCCCTCGGCAGGGTCGCTGGCGCCTCGACGGCCGCGGGATCGCTCGGCGCATCGGTCGACGCGGGTGTGCTGCCCGCGGTGGGTTCGTCGTCGATCGCCGCGGCGCCGGTCCACACCGCGACGCCGAGTCCACCGACCAGCGCGAGCTTGGTCCATGCCCCGAGGCCCGCGGCGACGGGCACCACGGCGGGGCCGCTCGCGAGCTTCGCGACCACCAGCGCCCAGGCCCGACGCGCGCGCTCCGGGGCGAGGCGCGGTCGCGGTCGCGCCGCCACGATCGCGGCGTCGAGCTCGATGCGCGGCGGTCCGTGCAATCGATCGAGCGCGGTCGCGACGCTTGCCCGCGCGGCCCGCAGCCGCGAGTAGATCGTCCGCGGGTTCTCGCCGACCATGTCCGCGATCACGGGCACCGTGAGCTCCTCGAGCTCCGCGAGCACGAACACCACGCGCTTGTGCTCGTCGAGTCGATCGAGCAGCGACTCGAGGATCGCCCGGGCCTGCCCGCGCGCGGCGAGCTCCTCGAGATCCTCGGGGATCGCCCGCGGCATGCGCTGCAGCAGCGCGTCGCGGCGCGCGTGCTTGCGGCGGCGGTTCGACGCCACGCGCAGCGCGATCGAGTACAGCCACGTGCGCACGGCGGCGCGGCCCTCGAACTCGCCGAGTCGCCGGTGGGCGACGACGAAGACGTCCTGCGCGGCGTCTTCGACGTCGGCCTCGTCGACGCCGAGCCGCCGCAGCACCGCCCACACGAACTCGACGTGCTCGCGGTAGATCTGGGCCAGGGGACTCGCGTCGGCCCCGAACTCGGACGTGGATTCCACCGTTGAGGCCTTGGTGTCGCGAGGCACGGCGATCTCGCTCGCGACCGACGGGAAATCGTCGAAACCTACCGTAGCACGGCTTGCAGGCCCACGAGCGCGGTCGCGCTGGCCTGACCTGTGCGGTGGACCGGGCCGACCGCGTCGAGGTGGAAGCCCGGTCGGCGCAGGTGGGCGTGGCCCTCGACGCGGGCGAACGCGCCGAGCCACCGCACGATCGCGACCTCGAGGCCGGTCGCCGCGACCGCCGAGGCCCAGGGCTGCGTCGCCGCCGTGCTCGCGACCGCGCTGCCGCGACCGCGGCCCCCGATCGCGCCGGCGGCGACGCCGACGCAGGCCATGGGGCGCACGCGGCCCACGGCCGGTGCGAAGCAGCCGCGCAGCACGGCGGTGGCCAACCACAGCTGCGCGCCCGCATCGGGGGCGACGGTGGTGCGCTGCCGGGGGATCGCCAGGGCGCCGAGCTCCATCCGCAGCGCGCGTCGGGCAGGGAGCACGACGTCGACGCCGATCGCCGCGCCGATCCGGGGAAGCGCGCCGAACCATGCGCCGACGCTCGGGCGCAGGGCGACGCCGAACGGAGCTCGGCTCGACGTCGTCGCGGGTGCGTCGCGCGGGGTGGCGGGCGGCGTCGACGGGCGCGACCACGGCGACGCGATCGACGGTCCCGCCGGAGACGCGGGCGGGGGCACGCCCGGCGCGGGCGCCTGCTCGGCGAGGAACACCGGATCGAGGGCGACGGCGACGATGAGCGCGGTGGCCTCGGCGAGCTCGTCGCAGCGGTCGGACGTCACGTCGCGGCGCCAGCTCGGGCCACCCGGTCGCGCGAGCGCGAGGGTCAGCGCGTACCCGGTGCCGACCGCGGCCACCCGTGCGTCCACGCGCACGGGGGCCGGCACGGGAGTCGGACCGATCTGCGCCGGCGTGCGCGCGGCGATGCGGGCCGCGGTCGCCTCCGCGTCGGGACACGGGGCCGGCGCGTCCCAGTGCAGGTCGACCGGCGCGGCGACCGAGACCGCCGATCCCAACATCCACTGCAGCATCCACGGGCCCATCCGGCGCGGGGAGCATACCGCGGGCGAGCACGCGTGCGGCCGCTCGCGATCGGGTTGATACTTCGCGACCCATGGCGACACGAAGGGGCATGCATCGCTTGGGTTGTGCCCTCGTCCTCGTCCCGCTGGCGTCCGTCGCCTGCGTCACCCCCTCCCAGTCCCTCGGCGCCGGTGAGAGCACCGGCACCGCGATGGACACCTCGTCGAGCGCGGAGGGCTCGACGGGCGAGCCTCCGATGTGCGCGCCGGATCCCGCCTTCACCTGCACGGCGCCGTACAACGGATCCTTCGGCGAGTGCGGGGGCTTCGACTTCGACGCGAACTGTTGCCGACGCCCGACCTGTGGCGGCGACGAGGATTGCGTCGAGGGCGAGTCGTGCGTCGGCGTCGGCACGAGCGGCCTGTCGTGCGCCGACACGGAGTTCGACGGACAGACCGTGTGCTCGTGCAGCGCGGACCCGGGGGGACCGTCGCGGAGGGTCTGCATGCCGAGCACGCCCGCGGCCGAGGACTGGTGCGCGGTGTACGAGGACGAGGCCGCGTGCACCGGAGCGGCGCCGATGGACGTCCCGCCGACCTCACACTTCTGCGCGTGGCTCGACGTGACGGTCCTGGTCGCCGACGCCGAGAACGACGTCTGCGAGGTCGGCGCGACCGAGCCGCGGTGCATCACCGTCGAGCAGGGCACCGATCCCGGCTGTGGCTACTTCGCCTGCGCGCTCCCGCCATCGCTCTTGTTCGGGTCGCCCGTGGCGCGGACCGTCGACGGTGCGATCGAGGTGTTCGGCCTGGACGATCAGCTGTGCGCAGTCGGTACGCCCGTCGGCGACTGGATCCCCGCCGACGACGCGAGCCTCGGCCCGTGCGCGTTCGACTGCGAGGACCTCGGTCCGTGCGATCTCCCCTTCGCCGACCTCGTCGCGATGCACGCCGAGCAGAGCAAGGACGCGCCGGTCGACGACTGCGGCCATGTCACGCTCGAGGATCCGATCGAGCTCTGGCAGGTCGCGCACGAGTGCGCCGTCGAACACGCGGACGCCGACCTCGGCTTCACGGTGATCGCCGAGGGACAGAGCATCGACTCGATCGTGGAGGTCGCGTTCGTGGGGTTGCAGGGCGAGACCTACGGCACGACGCGGTTCGACTCGGACAGCGGTGGCGTCGATTCCACGACGCGCTACCAGACGGGCGGCACCGGGCTGGTCGCGGTGCCGGGGTGCACGCTGGAGGTCGGGGATCTGTGCCTGCAGATGGTGGACCCGGGTGAGACCATCCAGATCTGTCCGCCCGCGTGACGGCGGTGCAACGGCCGATCGATCGCCGTGGCGTGGCGCACAGCGCCGGCGCGCGCGGTGACACAAATCGCCGCGTTCGTGGTTCAAAGGCCCGCATGCCGCCGCTCCACCCGCGCCGCTCGATCCTCCGTTGCGTCCCCGTCACAGGCCCCGGCCTGCTCGCGACGCTGCTCGGCTGCGGAGGCGACGACGCCGCGGCCGCGCAGGGGACCACGGGTTCCGACGCGAGCACGAGCGGCGCGCCGGCGACGATCACGGCGGGCGACCCGAGCAGCGGGGCGGCCGACACGAGCAGCGGCGCCGCCGAGTCGAGCTCCGGATCCACGGGCGAGGC
Organism: Deltaproteobacteria bacterium Ga0077550; assembly: GCA_001464385.1. Taxonomy (GTDB): domain Bacteria; phylum Myxococcota_A; class Polyangia; order Nannocystales; family Nannocystaceae; genus Xiheibacterium; species Xiheibacterium aquaticum. The sequence continues at coordinate 12,371 of LNFB01000366.1, forward strand.
GTCCACCGACTCGAGCAGCACGGGCGACACCGCGGGCGATGGGCTGGGCGACGACTCGATCGCGCGGATCCACGACGCGGTCGAGGCCACCCTCGGCACGGGGTACGCGACGGGCTGCAGCGTCGCCGTCTGGCGCGACGGCGCGGTGATCTACGCCGAGGGCTTCGGCACCAAGGACGAGGCCGGCGATCCGGTGTCGCCCGACACGCTGTTCCAGATCGGATCCGACACGAAGAAGATGACGGCGATCGCCCTGCTGCAGCAGATCGACGCCGGCGGCGTCGCGCTCGAGACGACCGTCGCGGAGCTGCTGCCGACGATCGAGCTGGCGGCGTCGCCGGGCACCTTCGACACGCTGTCGATCGATCGGCTCCTGTCGCACCGCTCGGGGCTCTTCGACTACACGCCGTGGAGCGAGGCGCCGGACGACGCCGAGCTGCAGCTGCGCACGACGACGACGTTCGCCGCGAACGAGTACGCGATGATGCCGCCGGGCGTCGCGTTCGACTACAGCAACCCGAACTTCGCGCTGGCCGGCGTGCTGATCGAGACGCTCGCGGCGCGGCCGTGGGCCGACGTGGTGATCGACGACATCGCGGCGCCCCTGGGGATGGACCACACCTACGCGCGGCGCGACGACATGCTGGCGGCGGAACTCGACATCGCGAGCGGGTTCGGCCCGATCTACGACTCGGATCTCGACACGTTCGATCTCATCGCGCTGTTCAGCATCGGGGTGACGGGGGCCGGCTGGACGACGCCCGAGGACCACGTCGACAACGCGTTCACCCGCCCGGCGGGCCTGGTGTGGTCGACCGCGACCGACATGGCCACGCTCGCGGGCTTCCTCGTCGAGGGCGACGACGCCGTGCTGTCCGACGCGCTGCGGCTGCAGATGCAGACCGGGCAGGTCGCGCTGGGGCCGGGGCTGGATCCCGCCGACGCGGGCTACGGCTACGGGCTCATGGCGGTGCGCGGGCTCAACGGGCCGCAGGGCTATCGCGACGTGCCGGTCGTCCAGCACGGCGGCAACACCCTCGACATGACGTCGACCTTCATCCTGCTGCCGGAGCAGGGCGTCGCGCTGTCGATCCTGTCGAACGGTGCGGGCGACGACATGACGCTCGTGGCCGCGGTCGCGCTCGAGGAGGCCGCCGCCGGGCGCCTGCCCGAGCCCAGCGATCCGCCGACCCTGGTCGAGCCGCCCGCCGACGATCTGTCGGTGTACGCCGGCACCTTCGGCGATCGTGCGCTCGGCGCTGCCACGCTCACCTGCCAGCTCGAGATCGAGGTGCCGCTGCTCGACGCGCTCGGGGCCGAGGTGGATCCGGTGCTGATGCCGGTGTACCGCGACGTGTTCGTGATGAACGTCGGCGGTGGACAGCTCGACCTGTCGTTCTACCCCGGCCTCGACGCGGCCCCGAACCAGTACGCGGTGAACCGCAGCTTCGTGTTCACGCGCGACGGCGCCGGCGCGCCGCCGATCCCGAGCCTGCGCGCGCCGGGCCGCGCGCCGCTGCACGTCGATCGCCACCGGCCGCTGTCGCTGCCGCGCTGGCGGTGACGGTGGTGCGCGGGGGCTTCGCGACGCCGTCGATCCCGGTCGGCGCGGTTGCCGAGGTGCTGCGGACCGGCGCGCGTTTCGGGCAGACTCGTGCGGTGATCGACGCGTTCCCCTCGCTCCGCGGCCGGCCCACCGTAGAGCTCGTCCTCCTCGAGGCCCTGTTCGACGCGGTCCCCGACGTGGTGTTCTTCGTCAAGGACGCGGAGGCGCGCTACGTGGCGGTCAACCGCACCCTGGTCGCGCGAGCGGGCGTCGGATCGAAGGATGCGTTGCGTGGACGCCGTGCGGACGAGGTGTTCCCGACGCCGGCCGGGGTGCGCTACACGGAGCAGGATCTCCAGGTGCTCCGGACCGGCCGGCCCGTGCTCGAACGGCTGGAGCTGCACCAGTACATCGGTAGGAAGCCGGGCTGGTGCTCGACCTCGAAGTTCCCGACGTCGGACGGATGTGGGGTCGTCGGCGTGTCGCGCGACCTCGGTCGGCCCGACGATCGCCACCCCGAGTTCGCCCGACTCGCGGCGGCGATCGGGGATCTCGAAGCGGCGTTCGGTGAGGCGGTGCGGATCGCTGCCGTCGCGCGGCGCCGTGGGCTGTCGTTGGACACCTTCGAACGGCTGGCGAAGGAGGTGCTCGGGTTGTCGCCGCGGGACCTGTTGGTCCGGCGGCGCATCGAACACGCGACGATGATGCTGCGCGACACCGACGAGGGCGTCGCTGCGATCGCGGTGGCGTGCGGCTACTCCGATCACAGTGCGTTCTCACGGCAGTTCAAGGCCGCCGTCGGCGTGACACCGTCGCAGTACCGCGCTGGCGTCACCGACCGGCCGTCACCGCGAACCCCAGCGCGCCGTCGCCATCGGTGACCTCGCATCGCACGACGTCGCGCGCCCGCGGCACCTCGACCTCCACCGAGTCGTAGTGCCAGGCGCGGAGGCTGCCGTCGGGCATGCGGAGGTCGTGGACCGCCGTCGAGCGCCGCGCTGGGAGATCGATCGGTCCGTTCGCGCCGGTGCACCGCGCCACGACGGACGTCCCGTGGAGTCGCCCCGCGGACCGGGTGGTCCGGATGCGTCCATCGGGATCGAAGGTCGCGCGCACGACGTCGAACTCCTGCAATCCGCTCGTGTGCATCGTCGACGCCGACCACGCTCCGACCACGCGGACGCGCTCCGCGACCGCGCGATACGTGTACGCGCTGACCCAGTAGGGATACGCGTAGCTCATCATGTCGCTGAAGCTGCCTTGGTTCGCCGACGGCAGGCCATCGCAGGGCGAGCCCGTGGGCGGGATCAGCATCGCGTTGGCATCGACCCACGGGATCCCGATGTCCTGATCGTTGGAGTACCCGCTCTGGGGCATGAGGCCGGAGACGACACCCCAGCCCCACGTGTCGAGGGTGCCGCAGTTGCCGGTGTTCTCGCCCGGGTAGCCGTCGTCCTCGAAGGTGTGCGGGCGGCCGTGGTTGTGCCCCAGCTCGTGCGCGAACAGGTCGAATGTGAGGCCGTAGTCGCGCCACGTTCCGTTGGCGAACGTTCGCCGGTAGTCCATCTGATCGCCGCCCTCGATCGAGATCGAGTAGCCGCCGGCGTCGGTGGGGAGCAGGCCGCCGTAGTACACCCACGGTGCGGCATCGTCGGCCTGGCGCACGGCCGGCAGCTCGTACTCCGCGGCGTCGAACTCGTTGCAGCTGGGGGAAGCCACCGGGTCGTGCACGTGCACGGTCAGGGCGGTGACTGGGTACGTGTTGAAGAGATACGCCTCGAGGTCGGCGAGGTCGGCGTCGGACACTTCGACCGCCGGGATGCCATCGCACGACAGCGGCACGATCATGACCTCGAGCACCATCGGGTCCTGCCACGCGCCGAGCTCGAGGAATCCGTCGGCGGGGATGCTCGCGCTGGGCATCGCCGAGCCGACCGGCTCGTCACCGGTTTCACGCAGCGACACACGCATGCCCGTGGCGCCCGCGGTGTCTTCGGCGTCGAGGCGCCACGTGAACCCGCCGTCGAGCGACGCGAAGTCGGCGGGTCCGTCGATCGATCGCGACGCGAGGTGGTTCGACACGGTCCCGTCGGCGTGCTCGATCTCGAGGTAGGCGTCGATCTCGCGCGGTGTGAAGTCGGTGGCGAGCACGTGGTCGGCGCGCACGAGCGCGGGGCGCCCGGCGATGACCGGGACGGCGAACGTCTCGGCGGAGCGCGGCGCACCGTCGGCGACGACGTGGATCCCCACGCCTTGGTTGAGTTCGACGGTGACGAGGCCGATACCGCCGGCCAACGGCGTGGTCGGGGGCAAGACGTCGCCGGTGCTCTCGCCGTCATCGTCGGTTCCGCCGGTGTCGTCCGAAGCGGTGGCGGAGGACGTCGACGGGGCGGTCGAGACGTCCCCGGGCTCGGTCGACACAATCGTCGCCGGGCCGATCTCGGTTCCGCCGGTGCCGTCGCCGCCGCCGGCCGCGTCCCCGCACGCGGTCACGAGCCCGACGCAGACCGCCGGCGCGAAGCGAGCGGGGACGCGAACGTGGCGAGGGGGGAAGGGCTCGTCCGTCATCCCAGCACCATCGCACGGCCGTCGATCCCGCGATGGATGGGGCTCGGCACGAACCGTCGGGAAAACGGCACACCGCCGATCGAATCGCGGCCATCCTCGGCAAGGATGCCGGCGCCCGTCGCAAGCTGGCCTCGCGAGCGCGAGCGCGAGCGCGCGTGCGCGCCGACCGGCCCCGCTTCGATGTCCGCGTCACGGAGCACGAGCGCCTGACCGCCTCGTCTGCGGCACGATCGCGTCTCCTCTCGAGACCCCTTGCGGCAGGCGAGTCGCTCGGGTACGGTTCAACCACTTGTGAGTTGCAAGTGGTCGACCTCGGCGATGGGCGGGCGACCTCGGCGGGCCGTGCTACGCCATCGACGACCAGACCGCCATCGTGGTCAGCGGCGACATCGTCGAGGTCGTCTCGGAAGGCCACTGGCGACGGTTCCCGGCCTGACGGCGGATCCCGTCCCACGCCAGCTGGCCGGTCAATCCCGGTCCGGCGCGCCCAATGGGAACAGCGGCCGGTACGGTCGCGCCTCCTCCACCGCGCGGGCGAACGACGGGCGCGCGAGCAGCCGCGATCGATACGCGCGCAGCCGCGGATACGCGTCCGAGATGCGGTGGGTCCAGTCGGCGTAGAACAGCGACGGCGCCGCGGCGCAGTCGGCCATCGTGAAGTGCTCGCCGCACGCCCAGGTCCGACCGTCGAGCCGGCCCTCGAGCCAGGCGTACGCGCGCTCGAGTCGCTCGGCCGCGAGGGCGAGGCCGCCCTTCGCGTCGAGTGGCAGTCGGTTGAGGGCGCTGTCGACCGCGACCTGCATCGCGTCCATCACGTGCAGATCGAAGAAGCGGTCGAGGAAGCGCACGTCGAGCGCGGCCCGCGGATCGTCCGGCAGCAGCCGCACCGGGCCGGGGTGCGCGAGGTGCAGGTGCTCGATGATGATGCTCGCCTCGACGACGTCGCGGTCACCATCGACCAGCAGCGGGAACCTGCGCAACGGCCAGCGCCGCAGCCACTCGGCGGTGTGCTCCGGCGTGTCGGGCCCGAAGCAGCGGAACTCGAAGGCCGTGCCGTTCTCGTAGAGGGCGACGAGGACCTTCTGCGTATACGAGGAGAAGGGGTGACCGTAGAGCGCGAGGGACATCCGGGAGTCTCCGAGGTTGACCACTTGCGAGTTGCAAGTGGTTGAACCATACCCAGGCAACTTGCACACTGCAAGGGGTCTCGAGAGGAGACGCGATCGTGCCGCGGACGAGGCGCTCGGGCTGCCCCATCAACCTCACCCTCGAACAGCTCGGCGATCGCTGGAGCCTCATCGTCATCCGCGACGTGATGTTCGGGAACCGGCGGACCTACGGCGAGCTGCTCGAGGGCAGCGAGGAGGGCATCGCGTCCAACATCCTCGCCGATCGGCTCGAGTGGCTGACCGCGGCGGGCCTGCTCGCGCGACGGGCCGATCCGGACCACGCGCAGCGGCGGATCTACAGCCTCACCGAGCCGGCGATCCAGCTCGTGCCCCTGCTCGCGCAGATGGGCGCGTGGGGCCGACGCCACACGCGCCCGAGCAAGGCGCTGTCGGTGCGCGCGGAGCTCCTCGAGCAGGGCGGCCCACCGCTGTGGGCGGCGTTCATGGACGAGCTCCGCCACCTGCACCTGGGCGCGGCTCGCCCGGCGCGCTCCGTGTTCGCCGAGCTGCAGGCCGCGTTCGAGAAGGCGACGGCCCGCCCCGCGCGCTGACGCCCGCGACCCCCAGCGCTGGCGGGGCGGGGCCGGCCAGTCGCCGCCGCGCGCCCCGTCCGCGCGCCGGATCGCGAGGAGGATTCCCCTGCGCCCGCGCGCATGCGAGTTGCAGCGTCACCGCCATGATCTCCGCCGCGCGCCCCTCGACGATCCTCCTCGCCCTTACCGTGGGCTGCGGCGCCGACCCGGCGTCCGAGGGCGAAGGCTCGAGCTCCTCGCCGTCGACCGCGGGTGATGCGACGGACGACCCCTCGCTCGGCACCGGGCCAAACACGACCGCGACGTCGTCGCCCGGCACCACCACCGAGGTCGACTCGAGCGGCGGTCCGAGCACCACCGACGACGGGAGCACCGGCGCGCCGCCGCCGATGTGCACCGGCGACGACGAGTGCCGACCCGGCACGCACTGCGACCTGGCGACGGGGACGTGCCGCTGCGATCCCGGCGTGGCGCAGTGCCTGGGTGAGCTGCCCGCGGGCCACTGGGTCGAGCTCGACGGCACCGCGATGCAGGACGTGTTCCCGCCGGAGGGCACGGTGCCCGGCAGTCGCGCGGCGATCGTGCTGGCGTGGAGCGGCGGCGTCTACGATCGCGATCGTCACCGCATGGTCGTATGGGGCGGCGGCCACGGCGACTACTCGGGCAACGAGGTCTACGCCTTCGACCTCGAGGCCCTCGCGTGGTCGCGGCTGAACGATCCCTCGCTCGACGTCGGCGGCGACGAGGCCTCGGGCTACTACCCCGACGGCCTGCCGCGCTCGCGCCACACGTACGACTACGTGGTGTACGTGCCCGAGCTCGGCGCGATGTGCTCGGCCGGCGGCGCCGGTCTCTGGATGAGCGGGCAGATCAACGTCGCCAACTTCGATTGCTTCGACTTCGACACGCTGCAGTGGTCGAGCCGGGCGCCCACGCCCGAAGGCTCCATCGGCGGCATCGCCGACTACGATCCGGTCGCGGGTCGCGTCGCGTACGTGGCCGGCCCGGGGATCCGCTACCTCACCGACTACGACGTCGCGGCCGATGTGTGGACCACCCACGGCGACAACTTCACCAACGGCGGGCTCGGCTACGGGCTCACCGGCCGCGTGCACCCGGGTGCGCGGCTGTTCGTCGGCGTCGGCGCGTCGGCGATCTACACCTGGGATCTCGACGTGCCCGGAGGCGTCGTCGAGAGCACCGTCGCGCTCGCCGATGCGCCGCCCGGCTTCGATCGCGCGAACCCGGGCCTCGACTACGACGCGAGCCTCGATCGCCTGGTGTGGTGGGGCGGCGGGACCAGCCTGTGGTCCCTCGATCTCGATGGCATGACCTGGGTCGAGCACCCCGCCGCGCCCGAGAGCACCGTCGTGCCCCCCGAGCCGGTGGCCAACGGGACCTTCGGACGCTTCCGCTACGCGATCGCCGACGACGTGTTCGTGCTGGTGAACCAGACCGACCAGAACGTGTTCGCGCGGCGGCTGTAGGGGCCCCGCCGTCCATGGCCGATCGGGCCATCTTGTGGGCCGCGTGATCCTGTGGGATCCACGGAGCCCGAGCATGGACGCGCGACTCGAGGCACTCGCCGCGGAGGGGGCGGGCCGCAGGCTGGGCCGGTGGTCGTTGCTGGTGGTGTTCGTCGTGCTCGGGTGCGCCGCGTCGCCGGTCCCGTCGCGCACGATCGATCCCACCGCGCCCCTCGCGGTGACGCGCACCGGGCTCGCGCAGGCCGAGGCGCTGGCGGACGCGGGGCACGTCGACGAGGCGGCCGACGCGGCCCGCCGTGCGGCCGAGCAGGCGCGGCAGGACGGCGTGCTCGCGGCGCTCGAGGCCGACGACGACGCTCGAAGACAGGCGCAGAAGCGGTGGCGGCAGGCGGCACGGGTCGCGCGTCGGCTCGCCGCGCGCACGCGGGATCGCGACGCCGAGCTCGCCGCGGTGCTCGCCTCGCCGCGGCCGCAGCGGTTCCGCGGGCGGATGCGGCGGCGCGCCGACCAGCTCCTCCCGGAGTTCGAGGCCCTCGAGGCGGCCCACGCCGATCTGGCGCGGCGCGGCGACGATGGGGTGCCGTGGCTGCGGACGCCGTACTCGGTCACCGCGGCGCAGGCACGCCTCGAGCGGTTCGAGGCGCTGCCGCGGCGATGGCGACGCGATCCCGAGCGGATCGACGCGGCCCTCGACGATGCGGTGAACGCCCGCGCGCCCCGGCGGCGCCTCGTCGCGATCGCCAGGGCGATGGTGCGGCGCGATCCCTGGCACGTCCCCGCGCAGCTCGTGCTCGCGCTCGATCGCGAGATCACGGCGGGCCGGCTCGCCGACGATCCGTCGCTGTGGCCCGACGTCGTGCACGGGTACGGCAGCGGGCCGCTCGCGCGCCTCGATGCGCGGTGGCGGGCCACGTCGCTGCCGGCGCTCCGGCTGGCGTGGATCCACGTCGCGCTCGCGAGCGACCTGGTCGGCGACGCAGCGGCGGCGATGTCGGAGCTGCGCGCGCCCGGGCCCGACGTCGCGCTCGCGAACGCGATGGCGGCCCTGCTCGCGCTGCACCTCGGCGACGGCGATCGCTTCGCCCGGTGGCGCCGCGATCACGGTGAGCCCTCGATGTGGCTCGACCAGCGCGTCGAGTCCTTCGACATGCCCAGCTTCGCCCCGCGGTTGCGCGTGCTCGGGGCCGAGGCGCGGCGCCGCCACGTCGACGACGCGGACGAGTACGCGGCGCAGCGGGTGGCCTCCGATCCCGGCGCGCGTCGATCCGAGCGCCGGATCGCCGAGCGCCGCCTCTCGGAGACGGGGCGTCGACTCGCGCGGGCCTGCGCGCCGCTGGGCGAGAAGCGCGACGCGTGTCTCGCACTCCACGGCGGGGGGATCTGGGGGCAGGACGACGAGCGCGTGCTCGGCGGTGCGTCGCGGGCGACCCTCCTCGGCGCGGTCGGCTCGTCGGCCTTCGACCAGCCCTGGGCGGCGGCGCCGGCCGAACTCGACGCGGGCCCGCTGCGGGACTCGGCCTGGTACCGCAGCGCCGCGGTCGACACCGCCCTGCGCGAGGGCGACGGCGATCGGGCCGCGCGGTGGATCGACGGCCACGGCGCGGCCCTCGGCGTGTCGTCGCTGGTCGCCGTCGCGCTCGCGGACGCGGCCCTGCGCGACGGCGAAGCGTCCGCGGGCGCGGGGGCCGTGCCCTCGCTCGGGGCCTTCGGCACGCACCCGTCGTTCGGGGGCAAGGGGTCGGAGCGCGGCGCCGAGTTGTCGCGCGCGTTCGAGGCCGCGGCCGCGGGACAGCACGCCGAGGCGGCGACGATCCTCGCACCGCTCGCCGCGGCGATCGACGGGCGCGCGGGCGCGTGGCTCTCGGCGCTGCAGGCCCTCGCGGCCCTGCGCGCCGACGACGGGCCGCAGGTGCAGCGCGCCCTGGCGCGGGTCGAACGGCTGGCGCCCGACGCGGCGCTCGGTCACTACGTGCGCGGACACGTCGAGCTCCGCGCCGATCGGCCGATCCGGGCGCGGCACCACTTCGCCGCCGCGCTGCGCCGCGACGGCGACTTCGCCGATGCGTTCGACGGCCTGCTCGAGGCGACGCTGCGCTCGCCCGGCGTCACCGAGTCGTTGCTGCGCCAGATGGTCGTCGCGGCGCCGCGATCGTGGCGCCGCGAGCACGCGCCCCTGGTCCGGGTCGCGCGTCACGGTCGCTGGACCGACCCCAAGGCGTTCGCACAGGTGTGGTTGCTGCTCGAGCGCGAGGCCCCGGCGGAGGTCCTCGCGCTGGCGCCGATCGATCCCGAGGCGGCCGAGCGCGCGGTCGAGGTTGCCTGGGAGCGCCTCATCGCGCAGGACGACCCGCGGGCCTTCGATGCCCTCGCGGCGGGGATCCTCGCCGCGATCCCCCACACGCGCGACCCCGAGGTCTGGGACGTCAACGCGGCGTCGCTGCACTTCGTGCTCGGCCGACCCGACGCGGCGAGGGCGGTGCTCACCCGGGTCCGCCCGCTCGAGCCGACGAGCACGGTCGGCCTGCTGCTCGCGGGCCGCGGCGCGATGACGGCCGCGGTCGCGCGCACGTTGTGGCGCGCGGTGTGGGTCGAGGGCGAGGGCGAGGCCGATCCGGCCCTCGACGCGTGGCTCGGCGCCGCGGACCAGCCCGCCGAGCTCGCGCTGGCGTGCCAGATCCTCGTCGATCACGGGCGCGACGCCGAGGCCGACGACGTCTGTGGCCGCGCGCAGCCGCACTTCCCCGCGTCGGCCGTACTGGCGGTGCAGCGCTCCGTGGCGCGCGCCCGCCACGATCCCGAGCACTGGTCGGAGCTCGCTCGGCCGCTGTTCGGCGGCACGGCGCCGCCGGGGTTCGCCGCGCGTCCCACCCAGCCGGTCGATGGCTTCGTCGAGCTCTGGTTCACGCATCGCGCCCTCGTCCTGCAGGAGCTCGGTCGCCACGACGACGCCGCGAAGGCGTGGCTCGAGGCCATCGCCCTCGACGGCGAGCCCGAGGAGGACGACGACGCGCAGCTCGCCCTGCGCGGGTGGACGTTCCGCGCGCGCGAGGTGTCGGAGAACGACGAGGCGACCGAGCGCTCGATCACGCTGGCGATCGCTGCGGGCGAGCTGGTGGTCGCCCGGGCCGCCGCGCTCGCGGCATCGACGTCGAGCGAGGGCGCCGACCCGGCGTGGCGCTTCGCGGTGGGGCGCGCGGCACGGCTGGTCGCGATCACCGAGTCGGATCTCGCCCGCCGTCGGATCGATCGCGGCGCGCTCGCCTCGGCCCGAGCGCTCCTCGAGGGTGAGGGGGACCTCGCGGCGGCGCAGGCGTTCCACGACGCCCACCCCACCTCCGCGCTCGCGGCGGTCCTGCGGGTCGAGGCGTGCCTGCGCGAGGGCCGACTCGAGGATTGCGACGCCGCGCTCGCGCAGCTCCACGGGCATCGGCGCGATCCCCTGGTCGCCGTGCTCACCGCCCGCGTGGCGATCGAGCGCGACGATCCGGCGGCGGCGCGGGCGAGCGTCGCGGCGGCCGACACCACCGGCCTCGGCGGCGCGCTGGCGCAGTGGGCCGAGCTCCCCGAGGGCGTGCGCGGCCGCGACCCGGCGCTCGACGGGCTGCGCGACGCGGCGCGCCTCGAGCAGCGCCTGCGCGCGGGCGCGTCGCGTCGCGGCACCACGCGCGTCGTCGCGATGGCCCATGGCATCGAGGTCGTGCCGCCCGCGGCGTGGGGCCACGAGATCATCGATCGCGGCGTCCGCGTCACGACATGGAACGCCGCGATCGAGCTCCACGCGCTGCCCCGGGCGGCCCGTTGCACGGGGGTGGCGTGCGCCGAGTCGGTGCTCGACGAGCTGCGGCGCGCGGGCGCGACCGTGCTGTCGACGCGACAGGTGACGTTGCCGGCGGGCGCGGCCACGGAGATCGTCGCGGCCAACCGTACCCGCACCCTGCTGCGCTGGGTGGTGCCCCTCGGCGCGCGAATCTTCGAGCTGCGCGCCGAGGTCGATCACGACCACCTCGCCCTCGCCGGTCCCGCCCTGCGCGCGACCGTCGACAGCTTCCGCGCGCTCGACGGTGTGCTCTCGGCGTTCGACGCCGAGTCGCTGCGGACCGCGGGCGCGCCGCTCCCCGAGGCCGTGCGCGCGCGGGCCCGCGCTGCTGCCCACGCGGCGCCGGGATCCGGGTGTCCCGTGACGGCCGAGCTCGCAGCCCTCGACGATGCGACCGCCGGCGCGGTGCTGCTCGATCTCTGGCTCGCGACCCCGGACGCGGCGCGGCGACGTCGGCTCGTCGCGTGTGCCCCGGCGAGCTCGGCCCGCGCGGCGCGGCTCGGCCTGGTCGCGCTGCTCGACGAGACGCCGTCGCTCCACGCCTTCGGTCGGGCCGTGATCGACGCCCAGCCCGCGCCGGCGCTGCGGGACGCCGCTCTGCTCCTGCCGCAGCACGACGCTGCGCTGTCGGATCCCCAGCGCATGCTCGCGCGGGAGCTGCCTGCGCGCGGCGTCCTCGAGCTCGCGCTCGCGCTGCCGATCGACGAGGCCCGCCGCTTCACGCGGGGCCTGCTCGACGGCGACGATCCGGGGCGCCGCGCGATGGGCTGGGCCGCGGTGGGGCTGCGCGACGGTCTCCTCGATCGCGCCGAGATCATGACCCGGATCGCGGCGCCCACCGTCGACACCCTCCGGGCGGTTCGCATGCTCGAGCGCGCGGTCGATCCGGCCGAGCTCGCGCGGCTGCGGGTCGTCTTCGACGCGCTGTCGCCCCGGACGCACGTCGAGCGCGAGCTGGCCGAGTCGCTGGCGCTGCGGATCGGGGAGGCGGGCTCGAGTCAGGATCACCGCCGCCTCGCCGCCGCTGCGGCGCGCGTCCAGGACGACACCGCGGCGGCCGACGCCGTGAAGGCGAGCCGATCCCTGCTGCGGGACATCGCCGAGGCCCACGCCCGTCGACGCGCGGGCACCCGCGCGGGGGCGTCGAACCCCCGCGTCGGTCGGCTCGTCGACGAGTGGCAGCGCGCCCGCGACGACGGGTCGATCCGCTGGCGCTCGCCCGACGACCTGCGCACCGCCGGCCTCGCCGAGCTGTTGCCCGGCGACGACTGGGTGCTCGCCCGCGTCGGCAACCCGAGCCTGGTCGGCGCCGCGGCCCGCGGCCTGCTGCGCCGCTTGCAGGGCGCGCGCGCGACGGAGACGCCGATCGTGGCGCGGATCGTCGGCGCGTTCCTCGACACCCCCGCCGCGCAGCTGCTCGAGCCCGAGTCCGGGCTGGACCTCACCCGCCCGATCGAGTGTGCGAGCCGGACGGTGCCGTCGAAAGGCATGGTCTGCGTCGCGCACGTCGTCGATCGCGAGCGCGTGCTCGCGGCGCTCGGCCAGCGCGGCTTCGGTGACGACGCCGGCGTCACGGCACCGCTGTCCCTCATCGAGGGGGTGCCGGTGACGCCGCTGGCGCTGAGCGTGCTGCCGGTGATCCTCCACGCGCTCGATCGTCGCGACGGCGCCGACGCTCCGAAGCGCCGGGTGACCGCGGCCGAGCGGGCGCGCACGCGGCTCGACGCCGGGCCCTTCGCGCTCGAGCGCTACGCGATCGCGCAGGTACAAGAGGACGATCTCAGCGTCGACGCCGAGCGCTACCTCTTCGTCGGCGAGCGCATGTTCGTGTTCACGAACCACGGGCTCGTGGCCGAAGTGCTCGCCGCGCCCGAGGGCCCCAGCCTCGCCGACGGCGCCGAGTTCCGGCGGCTCACCGCGGGCTGGGTCGAGAAGGCGGCGAGCCTGACGGCGATCGCCGGCGGCACGACGTCGCCGACCGACGCGCCGACGACCGCCGAGATCACCGTGGTGCGCGACGGCCTGCACGTCCGGATCCGCGGCGAGATGCGCGGGCGCCCGACGCCGACGCGGCTCGCCGCCGTGCTCCCCGAGGGGGCGGCGAGCACGATCATCCTCGGCCCCGGGGTGTGGCGGCCCAAGGACGAGGCGAGATCCCTCGCGGTCGACCGGGCCGACCGCGGGCGCGTGCCGCCCGTCGTGGCGCTGCTGCAGGCCCACGACGTCGCCTTCGGCTGGTATCCGCGCCCCGGCGACGCGCTCTGGCAGCGGTGGGTCGCCGTGCTCGACGACACGCCCGCGACCGCGAAGGCGCTGCAAGCCCAGGGCATCCGGATCGGCGGCGTGTCCCCGACGCTCCACACCGCACGGCGCGGTGGCGCGGTCGTGCTCGCCAGCGACCCTGAGCTCCTCGCCCAGACGCTGCCACGGATCGGCACCGCCAGCGCCGCGGCGCCGCTGCTCGCGGGCACCTTCGACGGGCACGTGGCCGGGGCCGCGTTGGCGGGGTTCGGTGCGTTCGGTGGCCTCGGCAAGGAGGGCACGCGTGCGGTCGCGATGCTCCTCGGCATCGTGCGACGGGCCGAGTACGACGCCGTCCTCGATCCCGGCACCGGTCTCGTCACGCTGTCGGGGCGCCTGCAGCTGTCGGCTGCGGCCGAGGAGACGCCGGAGATCGTCGACGCCTGGCTCGCCGCGCGCGACGACGGCAACTCGACGCGTCTGCCGCGGCGCGTCGCTGCCCGCGAGCTCGCGGCGCCGCTGTCCTACGTGTTCGAGGTCGACGATGGGCGTTGGTTCGCGGACGACGTCCTGTCGCCGTCGCCGCGGACGCGGGTGACGGTGCGGGACGCCCATCACGTGCAGGTCGACGTCCGGCCCGCCGCGGAGGCGCCCGCCTCGGCCCTCGACGCCGCGCAACGACGCGAGCACATCGCCGCGACGAACAGCTTCCCCAGCCGCGATCCGGCGATCACCTCCCTGCTCGGATCGATCGTCGACGACGCGAAGTCGGCGACCGATCGCGCGACGAAGATCAATGCATTCGTCCACGGGCGACTGCGCTACGCCGTGACCCCGCAGCACCTCGACGGCGTCGAGGTCCTCACCGCGGGCGAGGGCGACTGCAGCGAGTACGCGACGCTGACGGTGACGCTGCTGCGCGCCGCGTCGATCCCCGCGGTGCTCGTCCAGGGGATGGTCGCCAGCGGCGACCGCATGGTCGCGCACGCCTGGGTCAGCTACCACGACGGCCAGCGCTGGCGGGAGATCGATCCCACCGCGGGCACGATGGGCGTGACGTCGGGGCACCTCGAGCTGTCGGTCGTCGACGCGCTGTCGCTCCACGCGATGGGTCGGCTGCTCGTCACGGGTGTCACCGGCGCGGCGAAGTGACAAGAGCGCCCGTCGCCGGACGCAAGACCGCCACAGTGGGCGGCCTGGGTCGGGCGATCGTGGTGGATCTCGGCCCGCGCCCCGCCGTTGCTCGGGAGTGCCACGGCACGTGCGGTGCAGACGCCGCCCCCATGCGCACTTCCCTTTACCTGGCCCTGTTCTCGACCTCGATGACGCTCGCGTGCGGCGACTCCGACGCGAGCACGACCTCCGATCCGAGCTCGACGGGCCTCGGCACCGACAATCCCGATTCCGTCGGCCCCACGACGGCGACGGAGTCCGATGCGACCGCCACCGATTCCGCCGCCACGGTCACCGACACGATCGGCGACACGTCGAGCAGCGATACCGCGGACAGCTCCAGCTCCGATACGAGCACCGGCGGCGACGCCATGGGCGTGGTGCCGCTGGGCGCCGCGGTGACCTTCACGATCCTCGCGAAGACCGGGATCTCGAACGTGCCCCCGACGTCGATCGACGGCGACATCGGCGTGAGCCCGGCCGCGGCCAGCTACCTCACCGGCTTCTCGCTGGTGAACGACGCGACCGAGGCGTTCTCGACGTCGACGCAGGTGAACGGCCTCGTGTACGCCGCCGACTACGCCCCGCCGACGCCGGCGCAGATGACCGCGGCGGTGCTCGACATGGAGCTCGCCTTCACCGACGCCGCGGGTCGTGCCGCCGATGTCACCGAGCTCGGCGCCGGCGACATCGGCGGGATGACGCTCGAGCCCGGCGTCTATCGCTGGGGCACGGGGCTGCTCGTCCCCACCGACCTCACGCTCGAGGGCAGCGCGACCGACGTGTGGATCTTCCAGATCGCCGAGGACCTCACGGTGAGCAACGGGACCGACGTCGTGCTCGCCGGCGGTGCGCTGCCCGAGCACGTGTTCTGGCAGGTCGGTGGCCTGTTCGACCTCGGCACCACCGCCCACCTGGCCGGCACGGTGATGACCCAGACCTCGGCGCGCCTCGGGACCGGGGCGTCCGTGGACGGTCGCCTCTTCGCGCAGACCGCCGTCGTCCTCGACGGCAACACCGTCGTCGGCCCATGACGGGCGATCGAGGTGGCCAGAGTCGTGGCCGCCTCGACCTCGCACCGGCGGACGTCGAGCGTCTCGGCGCTCGCCGCTCCCCGCGACAGCGACCCGATCGCGCGACCCGATCGTGGTAGAGCTTCCTGCGATGTCGACCGCCATCCCGCTCCGCTGCCGCTGCGGCGCCGTGCAAGGCACCGTCCGCGAGGTCTCGCCCTCCACCTGCTGCAACGTCGTCTGCTACTGCCGCGACTGCCTGACGTTCGCGCGGTACCTCGGCGAGGACGGCATCGTCGACGCGCACGGCGGCACGCCGATCGTCCAGTTCGCGCCCGCGCAGGTGGAGATCACCGCGGGGTTCGATCGTCTCCGCAGCCTGCGGCTCTCCCCCAAGGGTCTGCTGCGCTGGTACACCGACTGCTGTCGCACGCCGATGGGCAACATGGTGTCGGCGAAGGTGCCGTTCGTCGGGATTCCGCGGGTGTGCCTGCCCGGCACCACGGATGCCGTGTTCGGGCCGTCGGTGGGGGTCAACGCGCGCTCGCGGGTGGGCGGCGTGCCCGAGGGCGCCCACGCGGGCGCGCCGGTGGGGCTGCTGCTCCGCATCTCCCGGCTGATGTTCGGCTGGTGGATCCGCGGCAAGGGGCGGCCCTCGCCGTTCTTCGATCCGCAGACCGGGGCCCCGAGGGTGGCGCCGCACGTGCTCCCCCTCGAGGAGCGCCGGCGACTCGAGGCGGGCTGACGCGGATTCCGATGGATCGATCCGCCGGCGCGCGTCACTGTAGGCGCGAGGATCCATGGCGTTCGGGGGGTCGATCACCGCAGTGCTCTGCGGGCTCGCGATGGCAGCACCGGCCACACCGGCCACACCGGTGGCAGGGCCCGCGGCGGAAGCGACGCCGGGCTTCGCCATCGGTGACATGCCCGACGTGAACGCGGCCGAGTGGATCGCACCGCCGCCGCCCCCACCGCCGCCGGTGGGGACCTCCGCGGTGCCGTCCTTGCCGTCGACCTCGCTGGTGTCCCCCACCATGACGATGACGCGGCCGTTCGATCCGGCCACGCCGGTCGTCACGAAACACCACGAGCCCAAGCTCGGGCGGCTCACGGCCCGCGAGCGCAAGCTCGTGTACGTGGCCCTCGGCCTCGACGCCGTGTCCATGGTCCCGTTCGGGTTCATGGTCGACTCGGCGGTGAAGTTCGACCGGGCGCGCGACCGTTTCGACGCGCAGCGCAAGGACGATCCCAACGGTCCGTTCCCCCATGACCTCGCGCGCGAGGCGTTGCACCACCGCGACATCGTGATCGGCACGTCGATCACCGTGGTGGTCCTCGCAACGGCCGCGGGCGTGCTGTACTTCCTCGCCACGCGGCGCCATCGACGGGACGGGCCGCGGCGTTCGATCAGCCGAGTCGCGCTCGGGCGAGGCGGTGGCGCGTGATCGCGATCTGGCTCGCCGCTTGGCTGTCGGTGCCGGCGCCGGTGCCCCCGGATCCGCAGCGCAGCGCGTGCCCGGAGGGTGGCCAGTGGGTCGGGCACGCGCCGCCCCACGGGAACGGTTACGCGTGCATGCGCGAGCGGGGCGGCCTGCCCGTGCGACACGGCTGGGCGGTCACGTATCACCCCGAGACGCGGAAGAAGATCGCCGAGTGCGAGTACCGCGACGGCCTCGAGCACGGTCACTGCTCGGTCTACGGCGCCGATGGCCGGGTCCTGCGGCGCGGCATGTTCGACGCCGGGATCCCGGTGGGCTACCACTTCCGCTGGGATGCCCTACCGCGCGCCGCGGACGAGCGCGTCGCCGCGCTCGAGCGGCTGCTGACGGAGTGGGAGGTCCCGGCGACCGAGCTCGAGCGCCTGCGTGATCACGTGCTGGCGCACTACGATTCCCCGCTCGACGATCTCCGCAACTCCGTCCAGCGCTGCGGCGAGCGGCACTGCTTCAGCGCTGGCCGGATCGCGGGACGCAACGTCATCGCGATCCGCCTGCCGCCCGCCCGCTGATCGCGGCCCCGCGAAACCATTTGCCCGCGGCCGCCCGCGGTGACTAACGTCGGGTCCCATCGAACCCGCGATCACCACGCGCGATGGTTGCCCGGACGCGAGCGCGCTCGCCGAGCTCGTCGGCGGGCGCGCGGCGCAGGCCGACGAGCTCCGGGCGCACCTCGATGGGTGCATCGACTGCGCGACGGCGGTGGCCGCGATGCTCCGCGGTCCGGGTCCGCGGCCGTCGCCGACGCGGGCGCCCGGCTCGAGCGTGGGTCGCTATCGCGTGGTGCGGAGCGTCGGTCGTGGGGCCATGGGCGTCGTGTTCCTCGCCCACGATCCGCGCCTGCGTCGAGACGTGGCGCTGAAGCTCCTGCGCTGCGCCGATCGATCGGGTCGGGTGGTCGCGCGCCTGCGTCGCGAGTCCCGGGCCCTGGCGGCGCTCGCCGATCCCCACGTCACGGCGGTGTTCGACGTCGGTCAGGACGGCGACGACGTGTTCGTCGCGATGGAGTTCGTCGATGGCGCGACGCTGCGCGGGTGGTCGGCGGCGCAGCCACGGCGCCCGGCGGAGGTGCTCGAGGTGTTCGAGCAGGCCGCGCGGGGCCTGCGGGCGGCCCACCGCGCCGGGCTCGTGCACCGCGACTTCAAGCCCGAGAACGTGCTCGTCGGGCGCGATGGTCGGGTGCGCGTCAGCGACTTCGGCCTGGCGCGCATCCGTCACGAGGCCGCCGACACGGACGACGCGGACGCCGACGACGGCGCGATCGATCGCTCGCTGACCGGCACCGGCGCGCTCGTCGGGACGCCGGCGTACATGGCCCCCGAGCTGTTCGAGGGCGGCGTCGCCGATGCGCGCAGCGATCAGTTCGCGTGGGGGGTCGCGCTGTACGAGGCGCTGGTGGGCGCGCGTCCGTTCGCGGGCGATGCCCTGCCGGATCTGTCCCGCAACGTGATCGCCGGCGCCGTGCGGCCGATGCCCCGCGGCTGCGCGCCGCGCCGCGTGCGATCGCTGGTGATGCGCGCCCTCGCCCGGGATCCCGCGGCGCGCTGGCCCGATCTCGACGCCGTCATCACAGCGCTCGAGGCGACCCGCAACGGACGGCGTCGCGGGGCGATGGTCGTGTTGGCGGTCGGTGGCCTCGCGGCGATCGCCGTCGCCGCGGGCTCGACGCGCCCCTTCGCACCGCCGTGCCCATCGCGGGGCATCGACGCGGCGGCGCTGGTCCGCGTGGGCTCGGCGCTCGTCGACGGAGGCGATGCGCCGACGCGGGACGCCGCGCTGCGGATGCGGCGGGCGCTCGAGGGTTTCGCGGACGCGTGGCGCGAGTCGGCGACGCGGTGGTGCGCCGTCACCGATGCGCCGCGGGTCCGCGCCGCCGCGCTCGAGTGCCTCGAGGATCGCGCGCGGGAGTTCGACGCCGTGCTCGCGGCGCTCGCCGACGACGGCTCCGGGCACACCGGGCAGGCCGCGCTGTTGGTCGCCCACCTCTCGCCCGTGGCGCCCTGCGAGCGCGCGGACGTCCTGCACGGCCCGATGCCACCGGCGCTGGCGCGTCGCGCCGAGGTGGCCGCCCTGCGCGAGCGGCTCGCCGAGGTCGGCGCGCGGCTGGGCCTCGATCAACGCGCGGCCGCCGAGACCCTGGCCCGCGCAGTGCTGCGCGAATCCGACGCCCTGGGTTACGCGCCGCTGCGGGCCGAGGCGCTGCTGATGCTCGCGCGCACGCGTGACGAGCTCGTCGATCCGAGCGGCGCCGGCGAGCTCATGCTCGATGCGGCGTGGGCGGCCGAGGCGGCGGGGCACGAACGCGTCGCCGCGCAGGCGTGGACGCAGGCGTGTCATGTGCTGGGCTACGCGCAGGGCGAGCACGCGCGCGCCTTCGAGGCGGCACGACACGCCGAGGCCGCGATCGAGCGGGCGGGCCGCGATCCATTGCTCGCGTCGCAGCTGCGTCAGCGCACCGCGCTGCTCCACGCGGCGGTGGGGGACCTCGATCGCGCGGTGCAGGACGCGACCGCGGCGGTGGAGCTCGCCGGTGACGACGCGCTCGAGCGGGCGGCGTCGCTCGGGGCGCTCGTCAGCGTGGAGACCGATCGCGGCGACTACGGTCCCGCGGCCGAGCACGCCCGCGAGGCGCTGCGGATCTACGAGGCGCGCCTCGGCCCGATGCACCCCGAGCTGCTGGTCCCGCTCACGCACCTCGGGCGGCTGGCGGTGGTGCGGGGCGACGGCGCCACGGCGCTGCCGTGGTTGCAGCGCGCGCTGTCCGTCGTCGGCACCGACGACGGCCAGGCGCCGGCGACGTCGTGGGCCCTGCTCGGGAGCGCGTACTCGGTCCTCGGGGCCAACCACGCCGCCGCGACGGCGTTCGAGCGGGCGCTGGCGATCAACGAGCAGGCCGGCGCGGCCGGGCACCCCGAGCGCGCACGGCTGCTGGTCAACTACGGCGGCGTCCTCGGGGCGCTCGATCGCTGGCCCGCGGCCGAGGCCGCGAGTCGACGCGCGGTCGAGCTCGCCGAGTCCGCGTACGGCGGCGAGCACCTCGACACCGCGACGTTCCTCTACTCGCTCGGCGACGCGATCCGCATGCAGGATCGCCAGGCCGAGGCGATCGTCGTGCTCGAGCGGGCGCGCGTCATCTACGGCCGCCACTACGGGCCGTCGCACCCCGACCGGATCGCCCTCGACATGGTCGCCGGCGCGACGCTCGGCGAGCTCGGCCGGTGGCCCGAGGCGATCGCCGTGCTCGAGGGCGCGTCGGCCCATGTCGATGCCCTCGGAGATCCGCGCGTGCGGGCCGATCTCGCCGCCTACCTCGGCCAGGCGCTGTGGGAGGGCGGGGGCGATCGCGATCGCGGCGTGGCCCTCGTCCGTGAGGCGATCGCGCTGTACCCCCCCATCGATCGCGTGATGTCCGACGGCCTCGAGCAGTGGCTGCGCGAGCGCGGGCGCTCACCCTGACGCGGCGGTCGTCGGTCGCAGCGCACGGACGAGCAGGTACACCGACAGGCCCAGCGGGCCGAGCATCAACACGGCGAACAGGATCGGCCCGCTCAGCCACGGCGAGATCCCGCGCTGCCCGGCGTCCTGCCACACCCAGCGGCCGACGAAGGCGTCGAAGGCGAGGAAGTGCGCCCACGCGATCGTGGCGCCGCGCTCGGTGCCGAGCAGCTCGGCGATCTGCGGCAGCTCGGGTCGGAGCACCACAGGGAGGATCGTCGCGACATCCGGGAGCACGAGCGCGACGTACACGAGCGCGATCGGGGCCAGGATCGCCGGGGACCGCAGCGCCGCCGCGGTCCACCGCGCGCGGGGCATGACGATCATGCCGAACCACAGCGGCATCACGAGCAGGGCCATCGCGGAGAACACCGTGTTCACGACATCACCCCCACGGCGGCGGCGAGGATCGTCAGGGCCAGCGTCGCCACGATCGCGCGACCGAGCCAGAGCACGCGCAGGGCGGGGCGATCGATGCGGCGCGGGAGCACGAACGACAGGAACGCCATGAGCTGGATCCCGTGCAGCGCGATCGCGTGGGCGGGCACCAATCCCCGCGCGGCGGCGATCAGATCCGCGTCTGCGAGGGCGCGCGCCGCCGACCCGAGCGGCGCGATCACGATCCCGATCGCGAGGCCGACGACGAGCAACCAGAGCCCGCCGCCGACCGCGACGCGCCGCTCGAGTTCCAGCGTCCGATCGCGGGTGACGGCGACCGCCCAGCGCACGATCGGGACGGAGGCCGTCAGGATGAGCCCGCCCATCGCCTGGAAGACGACCGCGTCGAACAGCGTGTCGGTATTGAAGTGCGAGGCGACGCCGCGCCAGCGCTGCACCGTGATGAGGGCGATCTCGAGGGTCATCGCGGTGACGTAGACGTCGACCCAGCGCCGCCGCGCGGGGTCGGCCCGGACCGCGCCGAGGGCCCAGGCCAGCGACGCGGTGGTCACCGCGCCCGAGAATCCGAAGACGATCGGCTTGCGCCACGACACGTCGCCGGTCCAGGCGCCGCCGTCGACGAGGAAGACGAGCGCGTGGAGCCCGCCGCTGACGGCGTACGCGAGGGCGACCCAGAGCAGGGTCCGTCGATCGCGGTCGAGGTCGCGCAGGGCACGGGCGAAGGTGGCGAGGGTCGGCATGGGGGTGCGCCTTTGTATAACGATGTTATCGTCGGGGCGTGGGACGGGGGGGCGGCGCGCGTGGGTCGAGTCACCCGCGCAGGCCGGCTTCGATGAAATCGAGGACGTGCTCGAACAGCGCGTCGACGTCGGCGGGCGGGCACCCGCCGGCGAGCTCGAGGGAGACGATGCCGTGCGTGGCGGCCCACACGCTCATCGCCGCGGGCTCGATGCTCCGCGCGGGGCGATCGAGCGCGGCCATGATCCGCGCGATCGCGGAGGTGAGGGCCTCGAACGCGCGGGCGCCGGAGGGGGGCATCGTCGACGAGGGGCTCGCGCGGCCGAACATCAGCCGATAGGCCGCGGGATTGGCCCTGGCGAACCCGCGATAGGCGTGTCCGAGCGCGCGCAGGTGGGCCCACGGATCGCGGTGGGCCACCGCGCCGAGCGCGTGCTCGAGCACCGCGTCGATCATCCCGTCCTTGTCGCCGAGGTGCGTGTACACGACCATCGTCGACGCGCCGACCTCCTGGGCGACGCGCCGCACCGACAGCGCGGCGGGGCCCTCGTCGGCGAGGATCTGCGCTGCGGCGTCGATCAGCGCGCGGCGCACGTCGACGGGGGCTCGGGCGGTCCGGGACATCGGTTCTCCACGGTTATAACACCGTTATACATCCTGTCCAGAACGGAGATCGTCGGTGTCCCGACGCGGTCCGCGCGGCGGCATTTCTAGCGGGCCCGACCCGGCGGCGCGACGCTGCGGTCGATCGCATGTTCTCGGGGTGCAGCGAGCGTTCGGTCGCGTCGTCCTCGGCCTTCTCATGGTGATCCCCGCCTGCGAGCAGCTCACGCCGCCACATACATACCAACAAA
>LNFB01000367.1 GCA_001464385.1 Deltaproteobacteria bacterium Ga0077550
GCCGCGACTCGACGCCGCGCGGGCTCGCCGGAAGGTGCGCGACCATGCGGCGCAGGCTCTGATCGATCCGCTCGAGCAGCTCGACCGGATCGGCCGCGGGCAGCGTCAGCGTGCGGCCGAACGGGACCCGGTGCGCGAGCAGGACCTCGCGCACCGCATCGATCTTGTCGCGATCGAACGCGCCGCCGCGGCACAGCACGTACAGGCCACCGCCGCGCCAGCTCTCGATCACCGCTGCGAGGGCGCGGGGCTCGAGCTCGACCCCCTCGAGCAGCTCGACGACGTGGCCACGCTCGCGCAGCGTCGTGACGATCGACGCCAGGCGATCGCCCTCGCCGTGGGCGCAGCCGAGCACGATGGGGGCGCCACCGGCGAGATCATTCGGCCGAGTTCGGTCGACCATGCAGCCTGGCCGAGCAGGATAGCACGGTGGCGCCCGGCGCCTCGGCTCGACCCCCGGGTGATTCTTCGTTCAGTGCGCGAGGGGGCTCGGTGCGCACGGGGTTCGGCGCGCGCGTGGGGACGTCAGCGCGCGCGGGGCGTTAGCGTGGCTCGGCCTGCAGCGCCGCGAGGGAGGCGGCGACGAGGCGGCGGTGCTCGAGCTCGGCGTCGCGGACCCCGAGGCCGAGCGCGACGCTGCGCCGGAGCAGCCGCGCGGCATCGAGCAGGCGGTGCATCGCGCGGGCGCGGTCGTCCTCGAGCCCGCGCAGGCGCACGAGGCCGGCGCGCAGGACGTCGGTGGCCGCGGCGGGCTCGCCCCGCGCCTCGCTGCGTGCGATCGCGCGGACGAGCTCGCCCTCGTCGAGCCCGCGCAGCTGAGCATCGATGGCGGCGATCGCCGCGACCTCGCGCTCGACGAGGCCGACCAGCGCCTCGACCGGCTCCGTGACCAGATCGATCTCGGCGCGCTCGCTCGCGTGCTCGACCCGGTGATCGACCAGGCGCTGCACCGCGAGCGCGAGCTCGCCGACCTGCTCGCGCACGTCGCTCGCGCTCGTGGGTCCGAGCAGCGCGCCCAGCCGCGCGACCCACGGATCCGAGGCGGGGAGCGCGGCGGTGGCGGGTCGCAGGCGCAGCAGGGGATCCACCTCGGGCCGAGTGCGCCGCCGCAGCGTCGCGACGATCGCCGTGGCGACGAGGCCGATCGCGAACACGATTCCCGCGGCCACCTTCGCGCCGACCAGCACGAGCCCCCCGGTCAGCAAGGCGGAGGCGAGGAACACCGCGGCCGCGGCGATGCGCGCGGGTCGTCGCCGTCGCCGTCGGTGCGGCACGATCTTGGTCTTGATCCCCGAGCGCGCCAGGTGGCTCGACAGCGCGGCCGCGGTGGCGGGCGCGAGGCCATCGAACAGCCGTAGCGGCAGGCGCAGCATCTGCTCGCGCTCGCGCTTGGAGTACATGCGCTCGTCGCCGACGAGGATGTTGAGCGGCGGCACGACGCCGTCGGAGACGGCGGTCAAGGCGGTGCGCAGCGCGACCAGGAACGCGGCGTCCTCGGCGGCCTTGGTGAGCACCAGCGCCTGCGCGTCCTCGGCCACGCTCGGTGTCCGCTCGAACTGCACCACGGTCCTGCCGCACGCCGTGCAGAGCCGCTGCCCGAGGCGCATCGAGGCGCCGCACGCCTGGCACACTGCGCGGCGCAGCTCGGGCGCGGCGGCGGGGCGGCCCTCGAGCGCGTCGACGAGCGCGGCGGCGCCGTCGGGTCGCGCCGCCGGATCCTCGGCCAGGCACGCATCGACCAGCTGCTCGAGCTCGACCGGGACCTCGGGTCGCAGCGTCCGGACCCCCGGCGGCTGGCCCGGCGGTCGCAGCACCGCGCCGCGATCGCCCCACGGCGTGACGCCGGTGAGCGCGACATGGGCGATGACGCCGAGGCTGTAGACGTCGACGCGCCGATCGACGCTCGTGCGGCGCAGGAGCTCGGGGGCGGTGTACGGCGAGTCCTCGACGAGCAGGCTCGCCGCGGTGCGGCTCGACAGCACGTCGGTGCGCGACAAGCCGATGTCGATCAACCACACCGCGTCGCCGTCGATCACGACGTTGCGCGGGCCGAGATCGCGGAGCACCGCGCCCGCGTCGTGCACCTGCGCGACCGCGGCGGCGATCCGCGACATCACACGCACCACCTCGTCGCACGGCGCCGGGGCGCGTTCGGCCAGCCACGCCTCGAGCGAGGTGCCGGCGGGCTGGGGCCGCAGGCGCCACGGCGGGGTGTCGTCCGTCGTCGCGTCGGGCCCGGTGCGCGACGGTCCGCAGTGGCACCGGACATCGAGGGCGGTCATCCGCGCGGTGTCGCCGATCCAGCGCTCGCGGATCGACGGGTCGGCGGCGAGCTCGGGGGCGAGCTGCGCGAGGACGGCGGGCGTGCCGTCGACCACCACGTCCCACCGCAGCTCGCTGCCGCAGCGCCGCGCGCCGTCGACGACGACGATGTCGCCCGGGGTTCCGATCGGTCGGATCATCGCTGGATCTCCTCGAGCGCCTCGACGTGGGCCGCCAGCGCCGCGAGCTCGTCGTCGGCGGCGCGGTCGTGGGCGCGGCTGCGCGCCGCGGCGAGTCGATCGCGGACCGCGTCGAGCTCGGCGAGCACGGCGTGCAGTCGCGCGGCCCACAGGTCGCGGGTCCGCAGCGTGTCGCGGGTCGCCGTCGTCTCGCCGCCCAGCGGCGATCCGAGCAGCGCGCGATCGAGGCGCTCGAGGCTGGCCGCGGCCACGGTCGCGGCGTCGATCGCCCGCGCGAGCTCGTCGGCTGGGCCGGCATCGGGGCCGAGCGCCGGGTCGACCGCGAGCTCGCAGGCGCGCTCGATCACCGCGCGTAGGGCATCCCGGTGCCGCTCGCTCACGATGCCCGGCAGCGCGAGGACGGTGCGGCCCAGCGCCGCGCGCACGGCGGGCGGCATCAGGTCGGGGGCGGCGCTGCGTCGGGTCACGCCGCGCGCCGAGAAGACGGTCGTGCCGATCACGAGCCCCACGGTCGCGAGCAGGGCGGCCACGAGGCCGGCGCTCGAGCTGAGGATGCCGGCGCTGCTCGTGAGCGCGACGATGCCGACGCGGGCGCTCAGCGTCGCGGCCTTCTTGCGCATCGGGGCCAGGGCCAGCGGGTGCCGATCGCTGGTGGTCGCATGCACGCCGAGCGCGGCGATCGCCTCGACGATCGCGTCGGCCTGCGCGCGCCCGAGCCCGCGCGCGAGCGTGAACGGCAGCCGGGGGATGCGGCCCGACAGCGCCTTGGTGGGCGCGAGCCCGAGATCCGGCTGCCCGGCGAGCCACCGACACAGCCGCTCACGGAGCTCGCCGTCGATCTTGTCCCCGACATCGCCGGGCCCGACGACGACGACGGCGCAGTCACCCGCCTCGTGGCGCAACAGCGCCTGGCCGCACGACAGGCACGCGCCGACCCCGGGCACGATCGATCGCCCGCACACCGTGCAGCGCACGACGCCCTCGCTGCGGACGGCGAGCGCCATCGCGTCGCCGCGGGCGATCCGATCGAGCGCCGCGATCACGGCGCTGGCGGCCTGCGGTCGCTGCCCGGGCGACTTGGCGAGCAGCCCGCGGATGAGCCCGTGCAGCGGCGGCGACAGGGCAGGGGGCAGCGGCGGCACGTCGTCGTCGCGGTGGGCGCGGAGCACCGCGTGGGCGGTGGCGCCGACGAACGGCGGTCGACCGGTCGCCATCTCGAACAGGATGCAGCCCAGCGCGTAGAGATCGGCGCGCGCGTCGACGGCGAGGGGATCGAGGCACTCCGGCGCCATGTAGTCGGGCGTGCCGAGCACGGTGAACGCGGCGCGCTCGGCCGCGCCCGCGTCGTCGCCCAGCGAGCTGCCGCGGGCCATGCCGAAGTCGGCGATCTTCGCGATCGGTCCGCCATCGCCTTCGGCGAGCAGGATGTTCGCCGGCTTGAGATCGCGGTGCACCACACCGCGACCGTGGGCGTGGGCGAGGCCGGCGGCGATCTGCCGCGCGAGCCCGAGGATCGCCGGCTCGTCGAGCGGCGCGTGTCGGGCGAGGTGCTGCGCGAGCGTGGGCCCGTCGACGAACTCCATCAGCAGGACGTCCTCGTCCCCGATGGACTCGATGCCGAGCACGCCGACGATGTTGGGGTGCGACAGGCCCGCGGCGACGCGCGCCTCCTGGACGAAGCGCGCGGACGCGGCCGCATCCGCGCGATGCGACGCGTGGAGGATCTTCCCTGCGAACGGCGTGCCGTCGGCTCGGGTCACGCGCACGACGCGGCCGACGGCGCCCTGCCCGAGCGAGTCCCCGATGCGCCAGGACGCCACGTCGCGACCATAGCCGACCCCGGCGTCCATGGCGGCGGCCAACCGCGGCCCTGCGCGGGGGATTCCCGGCGAGCCGGGGCGTATGCTGTCGTCGAGCGCGCCACGTCGGGCGCGCTCGACCCCGATGCCGCTCCACCGCCTCCGCCGCCACGCCGGCGCCCTCGTCATCGACAACCTCTGGCGATCGCTCGCCGCCGCCGGCCGCCTCGCCCCCAACGCCAGGCCCGACCGCCACGGCGTCGAGCGCGTGCGCGACGTGGCGTACGTCGACGATGGTCGACGCGAGCACCTGCTCGACGTCTACCGCCCGCGCGATCGTCCGGCCGGCGCACGACTACCGGTGGTGCTCTACGTGCACGGCGGGGGCTTCCGCATCCTGTCGAAGGACTCGCATTGGATGATGGGGCTGGTGTTCGCGCGCGCGGGCTACGTCGTGTTCAACATCAGCTATCGCCTCGCGCCGCGCGATCCGTTCCCCGCGGGGCTGCAGGACGTGATGACCGCGTACGCGTGGGTGCTCGAGCACGCCCACGCCTGGGGCGGCGACGCGTCGCGGATCGTCCTGGCCGGCGAGTCGGCGGGCGCGAACCTCGTCACGGCTGCGACGATCGCCACGGTGCAGCGCCGCGACGAGCCGTGGGCCCGCGCGGCGTTCGAGCTCGGCGTGGTGCCACGGGCCGTGATGCCCGCGTGCGGCGTGCTGCAGGTCAGCGATCCGGGGCGCTACGGCCGTGCGCCGCGTCCGGTGTCGTGGTTCGTCCTCGATCGACTCACCGAGGTCGCGGACGCCTACCTCGCCCCGGGGCACGCCGGCGCCGCGAAGGGCGAGCTCGCCGATCCGCTCTGCGTGCTCGAGGGAGACGACGACTTCGATCGAGCGCTTCCGCCGTTCTTCGCGCCGGTCGGCACGCGCGATCCCGTGATCGCGGATCACCGTCGCCTCGCCGTCGCGCTCGCCCGTCGCGGCGTCGACCACGAGGTGCCCGAGTACGCGGGCGAGCCGCATGCCTTCCACGCGCTGATGTTCCGCGCCAACGCGCGCCGGTGCTGGCGCGACACGTTGAGGTTCCTCGCGGATCGGGTCTGACGGCGCCCTGCGGGGCCCGGGGCTGCGGTGTGCGGACGCACTCGCGCGCGGCCGGCTCGAGGGCGGCGCTGCGCCGTGCGGTCCGGTCGACGACACCCAGCGGGTGTGGTAAGTGCCCGTCGGGATGAACGACACTTCCGCCGCCGCGCCCGGGCGAGCGAAGCCCACCACCGGGGCCGGGGCTGTGCGGCCTCCGACGCCGGTCGGCCCGGTCGGGGGGCTGCGCAGCACCATCGGTCTCAAGCTGTTGATGGCGGTCAGCGGCCTGGCGCTGGTCGGCTTCGCCATCGTCCACATGCTCGGGCACCTGCAGGTGTTCGCCGGGCGTGACGCCTACAACGACTACGCGGTGATGCTGCAGGGCCTCGGCGCGCTCAAGTGGGCCGCGCGGCTCGGGCTGCTCGCCGCGGTCGGGCTGCACATCGCCTGCGGCGTCACCCTCGCCCGCCGCAACCGCGAGGCGCGCCCGCAGGGGTACACGCAGCGCCGCATGCAGCGCTCGACCAGCTACGGCCGGGCGATGCTGCTGACGGGCATCACCTTCGTCGCGTTCCTGCTCTACCACCTCGCCCACTTCACGCTCGGCTGGGTGCACCCCGCGTACTTCTCCGCCGTCGATGCCCTCGGTCGTCCCGACGTCTACGGCAACTTCGTGCGCAGCTTCGGCAACCCTGCCATCGTCGCGGTCTACACCGTCGCGGTCGTCGCGGTCTCGCTGCACGCCACGCACGCGACCAGCAGCATGCTGCGCACGCTCGGCCTGTCGCAGCGCGGTGCCCGGAACCTGTGCGAGCGCGCCGGTGCGGTCGTCGGCGTCGCGCTGCTCGCCGGCTTCGCCTGCGTACCGCTGGCCTGCCTCTTCGGCCTGGTGACACCATGAAGCTCGATGCTCGGATTCCCCCGGGGCCGGTGACGGAGAAGTGGGATCGCGCCCGCTTCGAGCTCAAGCTGGTCAACCCCGCCAACAAGCGCCGCTATCGGATCGCCGTCGTCGGCACAGGCCTCGCCGGGGCCTCGGCCGCCGCGAGCCTCGCGGAGCTCGGCTACGACGTCGACTGCTTCTGCATCCAAGACAGCCCGCGTCGCGCCCACTCGATCGCCGCGCAGGGCGGCATCAACGCGGCGAAGAACTACCAGAACGACGGCGACAGCGTCTGGCGGCTGTTCTACGACACGGTCAAGGGCGGGGACTTCCGCGCCCGCGAGGCCAACGTCTATCGCCTCGCGCAGGTGTCGGTCGACATCATCGACCACTGCGTCGCGCAGGGCGTGCCGTTCGCCCGCGAGTACGGCGGCGCGCTCGACAACCGCAGCTTCGGTGGCGCCCAGGTCTCGCGGACGTTCTACGCCCGCGGCCAGACCGGGCAGCAGCTCCTGCTCGGCGCCTACTCGGCGCTGATGCGCCAGGTCGACGCCGGCAAGGTCACGCTGTACCCCCGCCACGAGATGCTCGAGCTGGTCGTCGTCGACGGCCACGCCCGCGGGCTCATCACCCGCAACCTCACCACCGGCGCGATCGGCCGCTTCGCCGCCGACGCGGTGGTGCTGTGCACCGGCGGCTACGGCAACGTCTTTTATCTCTCGACCAACGCCAAGGCGTCGAACGTCACCGCGGCGTACCGCTGCTACAAGCGCGGCGCCGGCTTCGGCAACCCCTGCTTCACGCAGATCCACCCGACGTGCATCCCGCAGGGCGGGCAGTACCAGTCGAAGCTGACGTTGATGTCGGAGTCGCTGCGCAACGACGGCCGCGTCTGGGTGCCGCGCACCGCCGGCGGCGGCGGTCGATCGCCGAGCGACATCCCCGAGGCCGACCGCTACTACTACCTCGAGGAGCGCTACCCGAGCTTCGGCAACCTGGTGCCGCGCGACGTCGCGTCCCGGGCCGCGAAGAAGGTCTGCGACGACGGCCTCGGCGTCGGCCCCGAGGTCCTCGGCCACCGCAACGCCGTGTATCTCGACTTCGCCGCCGCGATCGGTCGCCTCGGCGAGTCGGTGATCAAGGAGCGCTACGGCAACCTCTTCGACATGTACGAGCGCATCACGGGCGAGAGCCCGTACAAGGTGCCGATGCGCATCTACCCGGCGGTCCACTACACGATGGGCGGGCTGTGGGTGGACTACAACCTCATGAGCACGATCCCAGGGTTGCACGTGCTCGGCGAGGCGAACTTCTCCGATCACGGCGCCAACCGCCTCGGCGCCAGCGCGCTGATGCAGGGCCTCGCGGACGGCTACTTCGTCATCCCGTACACGCTCGGCCACTTCCTCGCGACCGAGCACCGCGGCAAGGTCACGACCGACCACCCGGCGTTCGCGGAGACCGAGGCCCAGGCGCGGGCCCAGACGACGCGCCTGCTGGGCCTCAAGGGCAAGCGTCCGGTCGACGACCTGCACCGCGAGCTCGGCCGCATCATGTGGGATCACTGCGGCATGGCCCGCAACGCCGCGGGCCTCCAGCAGGCGATCGGCGAGATCGCCGAGCTGCGCGAGCGCTTCTGGCACGAGGCCTGCGTGCCGGGCTCCGCGGCCGAGCTCAACCCGTGGCTCGAGCACGCCGGCCGCGTCGTCGACTTCCTCGAGTTCGGCGAGCTGATGTGCCGCGACGCGCTCATCCGCGACGAGTCGTGCGGCGGCCACTTCCGCGAAGAGCACCAGACGCCCGAGGGCGAGGCCATCCGCGACGACGAGCGCTTCTGCCACGCCGCGGTCTGGGAGTACCAGGGCCCCGACGCCGATCCGATCCGCCATACCGAGCCGCTGGCGTTCGAGAACGTCCATCTGGCGACGCGGAGCTACAAGTGAGGAGGATGCCGCCGTGCGCGTGAAGCTCAGGATCTGGCGACAGAGTGGCCCGAACGACGGCAGCGCGGGCCTGCGAGACTACGCCGTCGAGACCGACGAGCACATGTCGCTGCTCGAGACGCTCGACGTGCTCAACGCCGAGCTCATCCGCAAGGGCGAGGCGCCGGTGGCCTTCGACCACGACTGCCGCGAGGGCATCTGTGGCGCGTGCTCGCTCGTGATCGACGGGGTCCCCCATGGCCCGCGCGGCGCGACGACGACGTGCCAGATCCACATGCGCGAGTTCAAGGACGGCGCCTCGATCACCCTCGAGCCGTGGCGTGCCCGCGCCTTCCCGGTGATCAAGGACCTCGTCGTCGATCGCTCGGCGTTCGACCGCATCATCTCCGCCGGCGGCTATGTCTCGGTGCGGACCGGCGCGGCGCCCGACGCCAACGCCATCCCGATCGGCAAGCGGACAGCCGAGCGCGCGTTCGACTTCGCCGCGTGCATCGGCTGCGGGGCGTGCGTGGCCGCGTGCCCGAACGCGAGCGCCATGCTCTTCGTCGGGGCCAAGGTCGCCCAGCTCGCGCTGCTGCCCCAGGGCCAGGTCGAGCGCGCCTCCCGGGCCGAGCGCATGGTCGCGCAGATGGACGCCGAGGGCTTCGGGGGCTGCTCCAACCACGGCGAGTGCGAGGCGGTGTGTCCCAAGGAGATCAGCCTCGACGGCATCGCGATGCTGAACGTCGAGACGATCCGCGCGACCCTCGGGGCCTGAGCGCCTCGCGCTCGCGCGGGCTGCATCAGGTCGTCGCGGCCGGGTCGTCGCCCTCGAAGCGGTGGTGCAGGTGCACCGGCGCCTGCTTCTTGCGAAAGCGCATGTTGAGCACCTCGACCAGCAGCGAGAACGCCATCGCCGCGTAGATGTAGCCCTTGCCGACGTGCTGCCCCGTGGACTCGGCGACCAGCATCACGCCGATCAGCGTCAGGAAGCTGAGCGCGAGGATCTTCATGCTCGGGTGGCGGTTGACGAAGTCGCCGATCGCCCCGGCGAAGACGAGCATCACCGCAACCGAGATCAGCATCGCGATCACCATGATCGACACGTGCTCGACCATGCCGACCGCGGTGATCACCGAGTCGAGGGAGAACACGATGTCGATGAGGATGATCTGGCCGATGATCACCGCGAACGCCCCGCCGCCCCCGGGTCGAGCGGGCGCCGCGGTCTCGTCGTGGACGACCTCGAGCTTGTCGTAGATCTCGTGGGTGGCCTTGCCGATGAGGAACAGGCCGCCGACGAGCAGGATGAGGTCGCGCCCCGACGGCGCCCACCCCATGAGCGAGAACAGCGGCTCGGTCAGGCCCATCACCCACGAGATCGCGAACAGCAGGCCCAGGCGGGTGATGAGCGCCAGGCTGAGGCCGATCTGCCGCGCCTTCGCCTGCTGCTCGCGGGGCAGCTTGCCGCTCAGGATCGAGATGAAGACGACGTTGTCGATGCCGAGCACGATCTCCATCGCGCTCAGGGTCGCCAGGCTCACATAGGTCTCGGAGTGCGCGAAGATCGAGAGATCCATGGCGGAGTCGACGCCGAGGATGACATGCGCCACCGCGACGGCCCACCGCGCGGCGGGGTACGACG
Organism: Deltaproteobacteria bacterium Ga0077550; assembly: GCA_001464385.1. Lineage (GTDB taxonomy): Bacteria > Myxococcota_A > Polyangia > Nannocystales > Nannocystaceae > Xiheibacterium > Xiheibacterium aquaticum. The sequence continues at coordinate 9,799 of LNFB01000367.1, forward strand.
GATTATCTGATCATTCACGCGGAGAAATCTAAGTATCGTCGGCGGCCGCCAGCGGGTGGACGACGATGTTGCCGACGTGGGCGCCGGCCCACTTCGCGTGCATGGCCGCGGGCAGGGCGGACAGCGGGAAGGTGGCGCCGACGTGCGGCCGCAGCTCGCCTGCGTTGGCCCACGCGAGGATCGACGCGAGCCGCTCGGACCGCACGCTCGGGTCGCGGTGCACCGAGATGGCGGCCGGCGAGCCGAGGACGTCGAGGCCCTTCATCAGGATGAGGTTGGTCGGGAGCACGTTGGCCTCGCGGCCGCCGCGGGCGGCCTGCGGAGTGCTCGACCACCCGACCACGACGAACCGCGCGCCGAAGGCCGCGGCGCGCAGGGCCTCGATCGACGCGGCGCCGCCGAGGGGATCGTAGATCACGTCGGCGCCGCGACCCTCGGTCAGGCGCTTCACCTCGGCGGCGAAGCGCGGGGTGTCGCCTGCGCTCTGCAGCAGGTGGTCGGCGCCGTACGCCCCGACCTTCGCGAGCTTGGCGACCGAGCGCCCCACCGCGATGACGGTGGCGCCGAGGCGCTTGGCGAGCGCGACCGCGGCGAGGCCGGTGGATCCCGTGGCGCCGAGGACCAGCACGGTCTCGCCGGGCTGCACGCGCGCGCGGTGGACGAGGGCGTGGTAGGCGGTCTCCGAGCCGCCGAGCAGGCACGCGCCCTCGTCGAACGACAGCGGCGCGGGCAGGGGCAGCACCGCATCGGCCGGGGCGACGGCCCACCGCGCGAAGCCACCCCAGCGGCGGTGGTCGCCGAGCGATCGCGGGCCGGTGCGCAGGCCGTCGGCGATCACGCGCGCGCCGACCTCGACGCTGGTGACCGCCGCGCCGCGCCACACGACGACGCCGGCGTACTCGAGCCCCGGGGTGTAGGGCGGCTCGGGGACGTGCTGGTACTGGCCGCTCGTCATCAAGAGATCCACCCAGCCGACGTTCGCGGCGTGGACCTCGACGAGCACGTCGTCGGCGGCGAGGTCCGCCGGATCCGGTCGCGGCTGCGGCTCGAGCTCCACCGCGTCGTCGATGCCCGCGAGCGGCGAGGTGGCGAGGGCGCGCACGACGGCGCACAGGCCGGTGGATCCCGAGGTCATCTTCGGGAGGATATCATCCGCGCGACGATGGCCGACTTCGACACCGCGTTCCCCCCCGTGCTCACCGAGCTCCACGCCCTGCCGTTCGACTACGCCGACGGCGAAGGTATGGACTTCGAGCCGTACGACGCGTTCCAGCCCGCCGGCGAGAACGCGTCGTGGATCCGGGCGTGGACCGGCAACGACGACCTCGACGGCGCCGAGTACCGCGTCTTCGGTCAGGACGGCACGGGCGGCTACGCGGCGTTCTGGTTGGTGCGACCGGGCGCGGCGCTGCTCGAGCAGCCGATCGTGTTCTTCGGATCCGAGGGCGAGCTCGGGATCGTCGCGCGCAACTTCGCCGACTACCTGTGGCTGCTCGCCGGTGGCCAGGGCCCGTACGAGGCGGTCGCGGGCTACGGCCGCGCGCCGAATGCCGCCTTCACGGAGTTCGCCGAGCGCCACGCGCCCGGGGCGGCCAAGCCCGCGGCCGAGGTCCTCGCCGACGCGGCCGCGGAGTTCCCGACGTTCGAGGCGGACATCCGCGCGCTGGTTCGCTAGCGCTGTGTCGCTAGCGCTGTGTCGCTAGCGCTGCGTCGCTGGCGTTCGCTCAGCCCGGGGCGACGGCGCTGGGTCCCGGGGCGGGTGCGGGCGTCGGCGCGACGATCACCGGCGCGGGCGCGGGCGCGGGCGCGACGATCACCGGCGCCGGGGCGGGTGCAGGCGCGACGACAACTGGCGCCGGGGCGGGCGCGACGATCACAGGGGCGGGTGCCGGTGCGACGATGACCGGTGCCGGTGCCGGCGTCGGCAGGACGAGGATCGGCGCGGGCGCGGGCGCGGGCGCGGGCGCGGGCGCGGGTGCGGGCATGGGCGCCGTCTCCGTGCGCACCGTCGTGCGCCGGTGCACGTGGTGGTGCCGACGGCGGAGGTCCTGCTTGGTCGGGATGCTGATCGCGATCCCGGCCATCACGGTGAGCCCCTCGTTCGAGAAGTCCGGGACGCCCGCGAGCTTGCGCCGCGCGCTCCACAGCTGCGTGACCTCGGCCGACAGCGCGACCACGTTGGAGATGCGCGCCTCGATGCCCGCGTGCAGCTCGAAGCCGATGCGCGCGCTGGCGTCGAGCAGCGCCCGATCCTCGTGTCGGGTGTAGCGCAGACGCAGGATGTCGAACCCCGCGCCCATGCCCGCGTAGGGCCGCACCGGGAACTTCTTGAACGCGTAGATGCTGCCGCCGAAGAACAGCGGCACCGCCTGGTACGACAGCGACCGGGCCTCGCCCCGCGCGTAGCCGCCGCGGCCGTCGGAGCGCCCCTCGGGATCGAACGCCGCGAACCCGGCCTGGTAGCCGGTGCGGAAGTAGCCGACCAGCCGCGGGTACTCCCACGCGCCGCGGGTCCGGTACATCTGCACGCGCACGTCGAAGCCACGCAGCGCGCTGCAGTGCTTCTCGCCCGCGGGGTCGAGGCACGCGCGGAACGGGTTGCTGGTCACCCGCCGGTTCTGCTCGACGTGCCCGCCGGGCCCCAGCGGGGTCGCGACGGCGCCGAACGACAGGCCGAACCAAGTCGTGTCGCCGTGGTGGTCGTGGTGGTGCCTGTCGTCGTCGTCGTCGTCCTCGTCGTGTTCGTGCACGACGGTCTCGACGGTCTCGACGGTCTTGCCTGCGTCGCCGGACGGGGCGGTCGGCGCGGTCGGGGCGTCGGCGGCCCGGGCGGCGGGCGCGGCGGCGGCGGTCACGAGCAGGGCGGCGAAGGGGAGGGTCGTGGGGCGAAGCATGGGCGCTCGGGCGTCCCTATGCGGGTGGCCCGAGCTTGGGTTGGTTCGGCTGCTCGAGGGCCGAAACCGGCCCCACGGCCACGCGGTGGGGGATTCCTGCGATCAGCCGTCCGAGTAGAACACCACGACCTCGCCGCCGGAGTCCGGGGATCCACCGGCGGTCACCGCGACGACGTCGGCGATCGTGTCGCCGTCGAGGTCGCCGGCCGCGATGCCATAGGGGTAGCCCGTCACCGCGAGGTCGAAGACCTCCTGGGGGCTGAAGGCGAAGTCCTCGCGGCCCATGATCGTGCTGATCGATCCGCTGTTGTTGACGACGGTCACGTCAGCGCAGCCGTCGAGGTCGAAGTCGGTCGCCGCGATCGCGAGCGTGTCGCCCTGCACGGTGAGAACGACCTCGTCGCCCAGGGCGCCGGTGCCGTCGCCACGGCGGGCGATCACCGTCGCGCCCCCGGTCGACGCGACGTCGAGGAGGCCGTCGCCGTCGAAGTCGGCGACGGAGAGATCGATCGGCGTGCCCTCGGAGCTCGGATAGCCGACGCCGGCCGCGAAGACGCCGGTGCCGTCGCCGAGCAGCACGACGATGTTGCTGCCGCCGTCCGCGAACACGATGTCGCCGTCGCCGTCGCCGTCGAGGTCACCGCCGCGCGCGACGTTCACCGCCGCGACACCGCCGTACGGGGTGTTCGCGCCGAACGTCTCGGCAGGCGTGGCCAGGGCGACGACCACCCCGGTCTGGGCGGTGCCGAGGATGTCGCGTCGATCGTCGCCGTTCACGTCGAACAGCTCGGCGTTCCAGTCGCTCGCGCCGGGGTAGGAGGTCGGGGCGAGGAACGTGCCGTCGCCGTTGCCGCGCCAGCGGTAGACCGCCGCGGTGTACTCGCCACCGCCGGTGAGGAAGACGCCCGAGCCGATGACGTCGACGGTGGCGTCGGAGATCGGCGCCGCCGCGACCTTCACCGCGAGGAACGTCCCCGGGAGCTTGGCGGGCTCGGCGAGGGCGCCGTTGCCGGTGCCGAGCATCACGTAGATGCCGCCCTGCTGCGGGTCGTCGCCGAAGTCCGAGAGCAGGAGATCGTTGGTGCCGTCGTCGTCGACGTCGACGATCGCGGCGCCCTGCGTGTTGTGGAGCTGCGCGACCTCGACGCCCGCGCCGAGCGGCGGCGCGTCACCGGCGAACACGCCGTCCTCGCAGGCGACGACCGGTCCGGTCGAGCCGCCGTCGCTGCTCGAGTCGACGTTCGCGGTGGTCTCGGCGTCCGTGTCGGTCGCGGTCGCGGTCGCCGTTGCCGTCGCCGTCGCCGTCGCCGAGGTCGCGCTGGTCGCCGAGGAGGTCGGGGAGGTGGCGGAGCTGTCGTCGGTGGACGGCGCCGACGTCATGCCGGTCATCGACGTCTCGGTGCCGCTCGACGTGCTCCCGCCGCCCTCGGCCGTGCTCGAGGGATCCGCAGGGTTGAAGCAGCCGAACAGGGCGCAACCGGCCAGGGTGCCACCTGCAAGGGAAATCGCGGACGTACGCATGCGCCGGAGGGTCTCATCGACGTGGGGCCGCGGCAACCGGCCCATGTCGCGGGCCCCGTGCACTCGCGGTACGCTGATTCGATGAACCCGCGAACGCGACACCGCTCGACCCGGCGCTCGGCGCGACGGATCGCGTGGCTCGTCGCCGGACACTTCGTCGGTCCGGGCCTGATGTCGATGTCGGCGTGCAGCGACGACGGCGTCCCGGCCGACGGCGACGCGACCGGTGGCGCGCCCGAGAGCACCGCGGCGTCCGAATCCCTGTCCGACGGCGTCGATGCAGCGACGGCGGATCCGAGCGACGGCGGGCTCGCGTCCTCGGGCGACGCATCCGCCGACACCTCGGCGGGCGCCGGCGACACCGGCACGGGCACCGCGCCCGAGGGCACCGCCGGCTGCGGCCTGCCCTACGCCGGGGAGGCCGTCGTCGAGTCGTCGATCGACGTCGACGGGGTGTCGCGCACGTTCATCCTGTCGGTGCCGGCCGGCTACGATCCGGCGGTGCCGATGCCGCTGGTGTTCGCGTGGCACGGCCTCGGGGGCAACGCCCAGCTCGCGCGGCTGTACTTCGACGTCGAGCAGGAGTCGGCGGGCCAGGCGATCTTCGTGTACCCCGATGGTCTGCCGCAGGCGAGCTCGGGCGGCGCGACGGGCTGGGACCTCGCGGACGACAGCGCCGACGTGCGCCTGTTCGACGCGCTGCTCGAGCAGACGTCGAGCACGCTGTGCCTCGACCCGGCGCGCATCTTCAGCACGGGCCACAGCTTCGGCGGCTACATGAGCAACGCGCTCGGGTGCTTCCGCGCCGATGTGCTGCGGGCGACAGCTCCGGTCGCCGGCGGTCCGCCGTTCGGCGCGTGTCAGTCGGGTCGCGTCGCGGCATGGATGACCCACGGCACGATGGACGGCGTCGTGCCCTTCGCCCAGGGGCAGGCCGCGCTCGAGGGCGTGCTCGCCCGCAACGGCTGTGGCTCCGATCCGATGTCGGTGCCGCCCGATCCGTGCGTCGGCTACGACGGCTGCGACCCCGACTACCCGGTGACGTGGTGCGCGCACGACCTCGCCGATCAGGACGGGCACCTGTGGCCGCCCTTCGCCGCCGCGGCGATCTGGGGCTTCTTCGCCGGGCTCCCCGCGCCGGCGAGCCCCTGAGGCGCGGCTGCGGTACCGTCGCGCAATGCGTCGCGCGCTGCTCCGCGAAGATCACGAACTGTTCCGCGAGACCGTCCGCAGGTTCCTGCAGCGCGAGGTCGTGCCGCACCAAGAGCGCTGGCGCGAGGTCGGTCGGGTCGATCGCGAGACGTGGCGCGCCGCCGGTGCGGCGGGCCTGCTGTGCCCGTGGCTGCCGACCGAGCACGGCGGCGGCGGCGGGGACTTCGGCCACAGCGTCGTCGTGGCGGAGGAACTCGCCGCGATCTACGAGTCCGGCTTCGCGATGCCGCTGCACTCCGACATCATCGTGCCGTACATCGCCAGCTTCGGCGACGACGCGCAGCGCGAGCGGTGGCTGCCGGGCTGCGCGTCGGGTGATCTCGTCACCGCGCTCGCGATGACCGAGCCCGGCACCGGATCAGACGTCGCCGCGATCGCGACGCGGGCGCGTCGTGACGGCGACGACTACGTCATCGACGGCAGCAAGACCTTCATCTCCAACGGCCTGTCGTGCGATCTGTGCGTCGTCGCGGTGAAGACCGAGGGCAGCGACGACCCGCACCGGTCGGTGTCGCTGGTCGTCGTCGAGGCCGACCGCCCCGGCTTCGTGCGCGGCAAGAAGCTGGCGAAGATGGGGATGGCGTCGCAGGACACCGCCGAGCTGTTCTTCGAGCAGTGCCGCGTGCCGCAGGCCAACCGCCTCGGGCCCGAGGGCGCCGGCTTCATGATGCTGATGCAGAAGCTCGCGCAGGAGCGGCTCGTCGTCGCGATCGGGGCCCAGGCCCTCGCCGAGGTCGTGCTGCGCGACACCCTGGCGTACGTGAAGGAGCGGCACGCGTTCGGGCGGCCGCTGGCGAAGTTCCAGAACACGCAGTTCGTGCTCGCCAGCTGCGCGGCCGAGGTCGAGGTCGGGCGCGCCTTCCTCGATCGGCTCGTCGCCGAGCACATGGCCGGCGAGGTGCTCGTGAAGGAGTGCTCGATGGCCAAGCTCTGGCACAGCGAGATGGCCGGCCGCGTCACCGACGCGTGCCTCCAGCTCTTCGGCGGCTACGGCTACATGCTCGAGTACCCGGTGACGCGGGCGTTCATGGACGCCCGCGTGCAGCGGATCTACGCCGGCACCAGCGAGATCATGAAGATCATCATCGCGCGGCAGCTCGGCCTCGGTTAGCGCATGCCCTCGTGCCAGCGCGGCAAGTCATCGCTCGCCGGCCTGGCCGGCGGCGGGCCGTCGCAGGGCTCGTTGGGCACCGCGATCTCGCCCTTGACGTGCTGCACCACCGGCGGCGGCGGAGCGGTGATGCCGCCCATGATTGGTTGGGGCGGTTGGGGCGGTTGGGGCGGCTCCACCTCGACCATCGGCGCCTCGCCCATCTTCGGTCGAAGCTCGGGCTCCGGATCCACGCGCGGCACCACGTGCTCGATCGCGGGCTGCTGGCGGAGGTTCGCGTGGGTCGGGTTGTCGTGGGGCGTGCACGCGGCCAGCGCGAGGCCGGCGACGGCGACGCCGACACGGACTGCCTCGGGGCGGAACCGGATCCGGCCCTCGCGATCGGCGAGGTAGCGGACGCAGATCCGCTGCCCGGCGGTGGTGGCGAGCAGCTCCCGGGCCTCGCGCTCGGTCATCGCCGCGAGGTCGTGCACGTCCTTGGCGCAGCTGTGGCAGAAGCGGCCGCGGGCGCTCGGGTCCATCGCGTCCCAGTCCTCGTGGCAGGGGCTGGCGATGGGCAGGTGCAACGACGTCATGCCCGGTGCAACGCACCGGGGCCCGCGGGCGATCTGGGCCGCGGGCGCGCGCGGTGCAGACCGACGAAAACGGGCGCCGAGGGCCGAGATGCGGCCTTCGACGCCCGTCCTGACCGCGGGGGCGCGGTCGGGGTCGGCGGGGACTTAGAGCGGGTTGCCCGAGTGGGGCGAGGCCAGGTACGGCATGTCGTCGCCGAAGGCCAGGTCGTTCGCAGCGACGCCGTCACCGAGCGCACCGCCGTTGTTGCAGAGCACCGTGAGCAGCGTGTCGGTCACGTCGTCCTCGAGCCGGCGGCCGTTCGGGAAGCCCGAGTTGGCGTAGGTCTGACCCTGGGCGATGTTGATGCGCAGCAGGTCGGCGGCGGCGGTGCCGTTGGGCGAGAGCAGGCCGACGATGTCGAGGCGACCATCCGCAGGCGTCGGCGCGCAGCCGGCGTTGAGCACGAGGTTGAGCAGACCGGGGAGCTCGGGGTCGAGGATGTAGCTGCCGAACGACGCGACGTCGTCGACCGGAGCGCCGCGGTTGAACGCGTTCTTGTCCTGCAGCGGGATCACGGCCTCGTTGACCAGCGGCCACGCGAGGCGCGACACCTGCTGCCAGCCGCCGAAGTTGCCGTCGTCCTGGTTGCCGTTGCGGATCGTGACGATGGGGCGCAGCGCGCGGGCCCACACGCCGGCGACCGCGTTCGGGGCCGTGGAATCGACGGGGCGTTGCTGGTACTGCGCGACGTCGTCGATCGGGACCTCGAGCACCAGCGACATGACATTCACGCCGTCGGTGGTCGGTGCGCCGCCGACCCCGAGGAGGTCGAACACGTGCAGGTCGACGCGAACACCGTCGCGCCGTCGGTGGCCTCGACGATCGCCTGCTGGGCGACGCCCTCGTAGCTGTCGTCGGGGAAGCTGCGGTCGCCGACGTTCCACGGCGCGACCGGGGCACCGGTGACGATCTTGTCGACGTGCTTGTTGCCGTCGATGTCCCGGTAGGCCTTGTAGAGGTCGTAGGTCTGGATGACGTTGAGGTTGGGGCTGTCGATGTCGTCGACCGGGCCGACGTTGTAGAGGAACGTGCCGCCGTTCTTCACCTGGGTCTTGAACGCGAAGTGGTACGTCACGTCGGTCTGCGCGTCGCCGTCGTTGTCGATGCGGAACTCGTACCGGACGTTGTCGGAGAACTTGTAGAAGTTCGGGCCCGACGACGGGATGAGCAGCGGCACGTAGTTGGCGACGAGCACCAACCGGTCGGGATCGCTGGGGCTGATGAAGGTGTAGACGTCGGTGTTGTCGGCGAACTGGTCCTCGGCGATGGCCGGGGCTTCGCGGTGGCTGGAGGCCTGCGCGGCGCCCGGGAGCGCCACGAGGGCGGCCGCGGCGGCGAGGGTCGAGACGACGGCGGGGACGACGGGGCTGAACTGCGTCTTCATGATCGGGATCTCCTGTGGGGTCTTCACTCGAACGTGGCGATGTAGATGGCGTCTTCGCTGGCGATCGCCATGACCGGGGCGTTGCGCGCGGCGGCGACACCGGTGGGCGACTGCAGGTCGGGTTGATCGAGGACTTCCTTCGCGCCGGTCTCGGTGTTCGCCGAGATGAGGAACGCCTTGCCCTCGCCGTTGGTGGCCGGGACGATCGCGGTCGTGCCACCGGGCACCAGCGACACCGCGCCGGGGCGGCCCATCGTCACGCCGGACAGCGCCGTGCTGACGTCGCCTTCGGCGGTGATGGCGAAGAGCGAGCCTTCGCCCTCGTCGCCGCGCGCCGCGAAGTCCATCACCCAAGCTACGCCCTGGGCGTCGACGTGGATCCCTGCGGGGCTCACCAACGGCGCGCCTTTGTGCACGGTGGTCGCGGCGCCGCCGACCGGGTCGACCCGGAACACCGCGGCCTCGCCCGCGTCGGTGAAGCCGGCGACGAGCAGCGACGCGCAGTCGTGGCTCATCACGACGCCCGTGGCCCGCGAGATGCCGGCGGCCGCGAGCTTGCTCGGCGCGCCGCCCGAGCTGGCGATGCGGTACACGCCGCCGTTTCGCTTGGCGGCGTGGCCGACGTCGCCCGCACCGATCTCGGTTTCGGCGGGCGCGCTGCCCATGTCGGTGACGAAGATCGTGTCGCCGTCGCACGAGGTCGCGACGTCGGAGGGGTAGAGGATCGGCGCACCGGCGTGCAGCGACTCGAGGCTCTTCGACGCGACGTCCAGCGAGAACACCGTGGGCACGCCCATCGGGTCGTAGGCGAGGACGTAGAACGTCTCGCCGTCGGGGCTGACGGCGACGGCACCGGCGTTGGTGAAGCCCTCGTCCGCGACGCGCTCGAGGGCGGTGGGGGCGGCGGTCGGGAGGCTGTCGTCGCCGTCCGATCCGCAGGCGATCGTCGCGGCGACCGTTGCCATGAGGGCCAAGCGGCCCGTCAGGGCCCAAGGGCCCGCATTGATGTGACTACTGCGATGCATGCGTCCTCCAAGCGGGCGCCCGACCATCGGACTTGCCCGAGCACTATCGATCGACTCTCGATCGGGGATTCGATTGCGAGACGGGGAGACTTCGGGCCTCGGCGGCCGAGGCGGGCCTCTAGAGGCCCAGGCTGCGCTCGGCGAGCCAGACGCAGCCCATCGCTGCGATGGCGAGCGAGCCGCCGCGGACGACGACCAGCGGATAGCGACGGTGGCGTGCCATCCAGACCAACGGGATCATCGCGACACCGACGAAGGCGAGCTGTGCCAGTTCGATGCCGACATTGAAGGCGCCGAGCGCCAGCGCGCGGTGGGCCGCGGGCAGGCCCACGTCCGCGAGCACGGACGAGAAGCCGAACCCGTGGATGATGCCGAACGCCGCGGCGATCTGCGGCCGCGCCACGCGGGCCTCGGGCTTGACGATGTTGAGCACCGCCACGAACACGATCGACGCCGCGATCACGCTCTCGACCAGCTGTGAGGGCAGGGAGAGCAGGCCCAGCGCCGAGGCCACCAGCGAGATGCTGTGCCCGACCGTGAACGCGGTCACCACCCACGCGACGTCACGCAGCGCGCGGCGCAGGCCGAGCCGCTTGGCCGCGAGCCCGGCCGACAGGATCAGCGACAACAAGAAGAGCAGGTGGTCGTAGCCGGTCACGAGGTGGATCGCGCCCTCGTTCACGAAGTTCTTCGCGGTCTGCCACGCCGACGGCACGCCGCCGAGCAGGACGTCGCGCGAGCCGTCGCGGAGCACCGCGCCAGTGCTGCCGCCGTCGCCGGTGCTGCCGCCAGGGCCGGAAATCGCGATGAACGCCTCGTGATCGGGATCCGACTCGAACACCGTGTCGTCGCGCAGCCGGAGGTTGCTGGCCGGCGCCGGGCAGGTGAAGTCGACGCCGACCGTGACGTTGGCCCGACCGTCGCCCTCGCCGAGGACGAGGTCCGTGGTCTGCGGCGTGCACGGCCCGCCATCGGCGACGACCGACAGGCCGCCGACGAGCCAGCCGCGCAGCAGCGCCCCGCGCTCCTGCAGCTGCTCGGGGCTCGCCGTCGTCGGCAGGCCGATGGCGAGCGCCGCGTCGACGGCGTCGATCGTGACATCGAGGTGCGCGCCGTCCTCGGTCACGCGGGCCGCGATCGACTTGGTGCTGCCCATGTGGGCGGCCGCGAGGCTCGGGACGCCGAGCAGGGTCACCAGGGCCGAAGTGGCCAGGAGACGCCCCGTCGTCCGGGAGGTTCGGGTGCGCTGCTCGACGTTGGTTCCCATGGGCGAGGCGTCTCTTGGCGGTCCGACCGGTGGCCGGGTCGCAGCGTGTACGTCCACAGGGCAGGGGCGGATCGGCGCCCCTGTTCGATCGTGCACGCTGCTATCGTGGCGGGCGATGACGGCCCCTCTGCGTGCCTCCGCCCCCCGCTCGTCCTCGACGCTTGGCGCCGCCCTCGTCGCCTTCGTGGCGCTCGGCTGCGCGAGCCGGGCACCCGCGTCGCGGACCCCGGGGGTCGACGCGGCCGATCCACCCGCTGCGTCCGGCGCATCTGATCCGCGGGACGTGACGCGCCCCGGCGCGCCGCCGCCGAGGTACCGCGCGTCGACGAACGGTCCCCTGGTCGCGATCACCCGCAACGCGTACGGGGCCTACGCCGCGGCCCCGCGCGCGCCGCAGCTCGGCGATGTCGTCGAGGACTTCGAGCTGCCCCTCGCGCGCGGCGGGACATTCTCCCTGGCGCAGGCCCGCGCGCATGGCCCGGTGATCCTCGTCTTCTATCGCGGCTTCTGGTGACCCGCCTGCAATACGCAGCTCGGGGATCTGCGCGACAATCTGCAAGCACTCGAGAGCCGCGGCGCCACGCTCGTCGCGATCAGCGTCGATCCGCCCGAGGTCTCCCTCGCGTGGGCCGACGAGAAGCGGTTCGCGTTCGCCCTCGCCAGCGACCCCGAGCAACGCATCGTCGATCGCTTCGGGTTGGTGAACCCGGACCAACCGGAGCTGTCGCTCCACGCGATCTACATCGTCGACGGCGACGGCCGGGTGTTCTATCGCAAGGTGGCGAGGCGTCGGGCCTACGCCGCCGAGTTCATCGACGCGCTCGACTACCGCGCCGGCACCTACGTGCCGCGTTCGACCCCCTGAAGAGGGCGCGTCAGATCTTGCCGCGGACCAGCTCGCCGATGACCGAGCGACCCGCGACCATGAGGGTCTTGGCCAGGGTCCGCACGTCGAGCGTCGAGGTCGCGACGTCGGCGACGCCGAACGGCAGCATCGCCGGGATGATGCCGCGCGCGTACTCGAGCGCCCAGCACCGATCCGGCATGCGGTAGCCCCGGGCCACGCCGCGCGGCAGGTGGTGGATGTCGCCGGGGCGGTACACCTGCCGCTCGAGCTCGCCGGCGCCGTAGGCCCACTGTTCGCCGTCGAGGATGATGAACCAGTCGTCCGCCCAGAACCGGCCGCTGTGCCCCTCGGTCCCGATCGGCGAGCCGAACACGATGAGGTACTCGGTGATCGAGAAGTGCATGACGCACATCGTGCCCATCGCCCCGCCCGCGTTGTTGAGCATCCACGGCGGGTCGGCGGCGATGTGATCGCCCCAGCGCTCGCGGAGCTTGCCGTGGAGCGCGGGCACCATCTCCTCGATCGGCCGACCGAGCAGCGGCAGGACCATCTCTCGCAGCGTGTCGGGATCGAAGAGCGTCGTCACGGGCCCGGCATGTCCCGCGAATCGGGCCCAGCGTCAAGCGTCCGCGTCGTCGGATCCGGATCGCCCGGCCGCAGCACGGCGCAGGCGATCGCCGATCGCGACCCCGAGATCGCGGGCGGCGGGGATCGTCGCGACGATGAGCGCGGAGCCGCGGGCATCGAGCTCGCGCAGGACGGCGTACAAATGGTGGGCGAACTCTCGATCCGGATCGAGGACCACGCGCCAACCGGCCCCCAGCGCGGACCAACGCGGCGCGCCGTGGGTGGCGCCGGCCTCGATCACGCCGAGGACGAGGTCGGCGTGCGCCGCGATCGTCGCCTCGAGCGCGTCGGGCGGCACGGCGAGCACCCGCGCACGCGGGGCATAGTGCGACGCGAGCAGCCCGGGCACCCGCACGGCGCCGCCGTCACGCAGCGGGATCGGGCGGCCGGCGACGCGTGCGATCGTCTCGGGCCCGACGCCGCCGGGACGAAGGATCACCGCATCGTCGTCGCCGCGCGACAGATCGATGATGGTCGACTCGAGGCCGACGCTGCACGGTCCACCGTCGAGGATCCGATCGACGGCGTCGCCGAGGTCGGCGCGCACGTGCTCGGCGGAGGTCGGGCTCACGCGGCCGAAGCGGTTGGCCGACGGCGCCGCGAGGCCGCCGCCGAACGCCCGCAGCAGCGCGAGCGCGACGGGATGCGCCGGCACGCGCAGGCCGATCGTCGGCTGCCCGCCGGTGACGGCGTCGTCCACGTGGGCGCGCCGCGGCAGCACCATCGTGAGCGGCCCGGGCCACAGTGCGGCGGCGAACGCCCGGGCCAGCGGCCCGATCGACTCGGCCCAGTCGTCGATCGCGTCGGCCTCGGCGAGGTGCACGATGAGTGGATGGTCCGCGGGGCGGCCCTTCACCGCGAAGATCCGGGCGATCGCGGCGCGGTTGGTCGCGTCACCCGCGAGCCCGTACACCGTCTCGGTCGGCATCGCGACCAGCCCGCCGCGGCGGAGGACCGCGGCGGCGTCCGCGATCGCGTCGTCGTCGGCGATCACCGATCACCCTCCGCCCAGCTGCGCGCGACCGCGTTGCTGCCACCACTCGGTCCACGCCTCGACCGCGATGTCGCGCGTCCGCTTGTCGCCCATCGCCGAGAACGGCTCGCGGTGACCGGTCACGCGCGTCAGCTCATCCGCGGCCCAGCGTCGCACGGGCACGTCGCGGTGGCGCAGGCTCTCGATGATCCACTCGATGCGGTGGCGGTGCTCGTTCTCCGCGTACCAGGTCTTCCAGCGGTGGGGCTTGAGGCCGAGCTGCTGGCCGGTGATCGAGCACAGCGACTCGAGCGCGGCCTCCTGCACGAACCGATCGCGGCTGCTCAGCATGTCGACGAGGCGGGGGATCGCCGCGATGTCGCGCAGGGTGCCGACCGCCCGCGCGGCGTAGAGCTGCCGCGTGCGGTTGGTGCTGTCGAGCTGCGCCCGGACCACGCGCACGGCGTCGGCGAAGCCCATCTGGCGGCTGTAGGTCTCGAGCACGCGCATCGAGATGACGCGGACGTCCCCGCTGGTGTCGAACGCCAGCTCCGAGAGCGGCCGCATCGCCCGGCTGTCGCGGAGCTCCTGGAACACGAACGCGGCGTAGAACCGGACGTCCGGGCTCGGATGATCGAACAGATCGACGAGGTGCGGGACGAAGTCGGCGCCGAGGAGGATCGCGGTGCGGATGAGCGGGCCGTGGGCCGACGGCGGCGGGAGGGCCCGCAGGTCGCGGCGCAGCACCTCGAGCGCCCCTGGGAACTGGGCGGCGAGTCGCAGCAACGCGGGCTCGCCCATGCCGCGGAGCTCGGCCACCGTGCCGCCGCCCGACGCGATGCCCCGCAGCGCCGCGTCGACCCGTCGCTGCATGGACTCGCTCGGCAGCTGGCGCCCCGGGTGCGACCAGTCCTCGTCGTCGAGCTCGATGCGGCCGCGCATCGACGGCTGATCGATCGGGGACGACAGCGGGATGATCCCCGAGTTCTCGTGATCGTCGAGCGGTGGTGGCACGAACCGCGGCCGGGCATCGGGGGTCGACACCGGCGGCGGCAGGCCCATGAGGGTGTCGATCGGATGCGACACCGACTCCGACGCCATGGGCGGCGGTGGCGGCAGCGGTGGCGGTGGCGGCATCGCGTGGATCGTGAGCATCTGCCCCTGCCGCGAGCCCGACGTCGGTGACGAGGGCGGCGGCGGCGGGGTCTCGCCCGCGTCGCCGGTGTAGTTCTCCGTGATCCGCTCCGCGTTGCCCATCGCCTCGAGTGACTCGAGCGGCGGGGCGTCGATCGCCGCGGTCGGGCGCGACGATCGCCGTGGCTCCTCCGGCGCCGGCGTGACCGGTCGACGCGGCGATCCGTCGACGAGGGTGCGCGTGCGCGGCACGGGGGGCTGCGGGCCGTCGGTCTCGATGAGATCCAGGGGAACCGTCGGCGGCGGCGGACGCCAGGGCGACTCGATCGGGCGCGCGATCGGGGAGGTCGGCGGCGTGGTGCCGAACGCCGGCGGCGCGCCGATCCCCGCTGGTTCGACGATGGGCGGCGCCAGCGGCGAGGTCCGCACGCCGGTCTCGTCGGGGCCGCCCGCGTCGGCGCGTCGCAGCTTCACCACGGTCTCGAGGGCGCGACCGGCCAGGGCGCAGATCTCGTCGAGGAGCGAGGGCTCGGACGCCGCGAACGCATCGCCGCCGCGATCGACGTAGGCGACGAGCGTGGGCCGCCCGGCGACGTCGATGCGCCGCACGAGGCACGGCGTGTACATCTCGATCTCGAACGCGCGGGCGAACACCTCGTCGTCGACGAAGCCGACGTAGCGGCCATCGGACTGGGCGGTCGCGAGCAGGCCCGTCGTGCCGATCGGCACCACGCGTCCCGCCGGATCGGGGAGCTTCGACGCGGGGGTCGTGATGCCCACGAGCTCGCGGTTGCGGACCCGCAGCAGGGCCGTGCGCGTCGACAGTACGGTGAGCGCCTCGGCGAGGGCGGCGACCACGGCGTCGCGCGTGGTGGCGGCGGCGAGGGCGGCCCGCGTCGCGGCCATCCGCGTTGCGACCTCGCTCGGCCCGCGCAGCGCAGCGGCGTCGCGCGGCGACGAGATCATCGTGCCGCGCGCGGTGAACCGCACCGGCGGTGGGCCGCCCACGATCGTGGTGGTGGTCAGCACGATCGGCGCTGCGTCGGGGTCGTGGGTCGTGGAGGGCGCAGCGTCACCCTCCGCCCGCGTGCGCTTCTCGTCGTCGTCGTCGTCGCCGTCGCCGTCGTCGTGCGCGCGCGCGGTCGAGGACGCCGCGCCGTTGCGGACCGCGGGGCCCGCCGTGGAGACGATCGTGGCGCGGCCCGTCGGCGGCGCGGTCACGGCGGGACGCGGGCCCTGGGCCCCCGTCTCGACGCGCAGCGTCAGGTGCCCCTCGCCGGGCACGTCGAGCTCGAGGATCGGCAGCGGAGGCGGTGCGGTGGCGGTGGCCGAGGCGGCGCCGTCGAGCGTCGGCTCGTAGACCATCGTCGGGCGCCGCTCGAAGTCGTCCTCGAGCACCAGCGCCGCCGAGTCCGGGTCGACCTCCATCGCCGCGAGCTCGACGTCGGGGGCCAGCGTGCCGCGACGCGAGGGCGGCGGCACGTCGAGGCGCATCGACGCGGAGGTCGTGTCGCTCAGCAGCGGGAAGCCGATGTCGGACACCGACGGCCGACGCCGCATCGCGGAGAGGTACGCGACGCACAGCACCGCGTAGCGTTGCGGTACGACCGACGCGGTGCGCTCGGCCGCGATCTTCTCGAGGGCGCACTCGGGGATCACGAAGGGATTGACGCCCGGCACCATGCGGTACAGCGCGCCGAGTCGCTCGTTGGGAAGATCGGGGTGGACCGCGATCCAGATCTCGCTGCCGCGCATCACCAGCGGCACCGCCCAGCCGATGTCGAGGACGTCGCCGGGAAGCGCATGCCACGGTCGGTCGCGCTCGTCGTCGATCAGTCCGAACGGCGCCAACGGAAGCCCGCACGCCTGGACGAGGAGCTCGCCGAGCGTGTGGGCGTCCATCAGCTCGAGCTCGAGCAGGACGGTGTCGAGGCTGCCGCCGTAGATCTGTTGGCGCCGCACGGCGGCGTCGAGGTGCTCCGGCGGCAGCGCGCCGGTCTGCTCGAGGTATCGCCGCAGGTGCGTCACGCATCCCTCACGACGAAGGTCCCGGCGAGCCAGTCGTGCAGCGCCCGCTTCTCGAGATCGACGGCGACCCACAGCCAGCCGAGGCCACCGGGCACCGCGCCCGCGAGCGTCGCGAGCACGCGGACGATCGTGCGCACCACGCCTGGAGATCGACCGGTGCCGTCGACGACGCGCAGCCGCAGGAGCTTCTGCCCCGGCGTGCGTCCTGACAGGTGCCAGAACAACCCGAGGTAGACCCCGGCCATCACCATCATCGGTGCCGCGCGCGCCAACCACGTCGTGGGCGGGACCTCGAAGGCGCGCAGGAGCATCTCGAGCGCCGTCTTGCCGCCGAGCAGCGCGGGCTCCTCGCTGGCCGCCGCGACCAGCCACGCCAACGGCCCTGCCGTGAACAACAGGATGGCGCCGTCGACGGCGCTCGCGGCCGCGCGGCGCCAGAGGCCCGCGACCTTCACCGGCAACAGCGGCGACTTGCAGCTGGTGCAGCGGGCATCGTCGCTGCCTGCGACGTCGGGGCCCAGCGGCGCGTCGCACACCGGACAGAACGACGGCTTGGGCGGCCGCGGGCGCCGAGGTGCCATCGCGGGCAGCTTATCATGGGCCCCCAAGGTTGCTGGGCGTAGCCTGCCGCAGGCGTCAGGTGCCGCGCAATCGGGCCAGGCCTGCGACCGTCGCGGTCTCGGTACGCAGCGTCCAGGGGCCCAGCGACAAGGGCTGCATCCCGTGGTCGGCGCACGCGGCCGCCTCGTCGGCTCGCAGGCCGCCCTCGGGTCCGACCAGCAGGCGCGGCGGCAGGGCGCCGTCGACGGGCGTCCGGGTGCCCCGTGCCTCCTCCCACGCGAAGTGGCCGCAGGGGATCTCGTGCGCCGCGAGGACGTCGGGCAGGGGCGTGGGGGCGACGATGGCGGGGGGTCGGGGCAGCCCGCACTGGCGCATCGCCGCGCGGACCACCCGGTCGATGCGGTCGGGGTTCGGCACGGTGCTCGAGCTGTACGCGCAGCGCACCAGGACGATCCGGCCGACCCCGAGCTCGCACGCGCCGCGGATCGCCTCGAGGCACGCCGGGGCCTCGGGGGCGCCGAGCCACAGCTCGAGGGGGTCGTGGTCCGCGGGCTCGGCCGCCGCGTCGACGCGCACCGTCCCGCGCCGCTCGTCGAGGTGGACGAGCTCGCCCTGCGCGACGCCGCCGCGGCCGTCGAGGACCTCGATCGTCGCGCCGACGCGCGAGCGTCGGACGCGGCGCAGGTAGTGGAGCTCGTCACCGCCCACCGCGAGCTCGTCGCCGACGACGAGCGGTCCGTCGTGGAAGATGCGGATCGTCATCGCGGCCGCACGAGATCGAGGGCGACCCAGATGTTGCGCGTGCGCGGCCACTCGACGCTGGGATCGCGGACGAACCCCGCCGCGAGGTACGCGGCCTCGACCTCGTCGAGCTCCTCGGCGAGGACACCCGAGAGCACGACACGCCCGCCCGCCGCCGTGCACGCATGAATTGCCGCGGCGCGCGGCACGAGCGTGTGCGCGCGGATGTTGGCGAGCACGAAGTCGTACGGTCCGGCGGCGGCCGCGTCCTGCACGTCGCCGGTGCGCACCTCGACCCGCGCGGTGAGACCGTTGAGCTCGGCGTTCTCGAGGGTGGTGTCGGTCGCCTCGGGATCCTCGTCGATGGCGACGACGCGGTGCGCCGACTCGAACAGTCGCGCGGCACACAGCGCGAGGATCCCCGAGCCGCAGCCCAGATCGAGGATGCGCCCGGGGGCGCCGTCCGTCGTCGCGGCGCGGGACAGCGCGCAGATGCGATCGATGCAGAGCTGCGTCGTCTCGTGCAGACCGGTGCCGAAGGCGCGCCCCGGGTCGAGCACGATCTCGCGCTCGGGGTCGCCGTCCTGCCGGGGAATCCAGCTCGGACGCAGCAGCAAGGCGCCATCCCCGAGCTGCATCGGTCGATAGAACTGCTTCCACGTGTCGCGCCAATCGTCGTCGGTGCGAACGTCCGCGGAGACCTCGACGTGGTCGATCCCGAACGCCGCGACGGTCGTACGCACCGTGGTGGCGACGCCGTCCAGCGCCTCGGGCGTGGTGTAGACGATGAGCTCGGGGCGCTCTGGACCGTCGATCGTCCGTGGGTCGCGGAGCTCGACACCGCCGACGTCGGCGTCGGCGGCGAGCAGGGCACCCACTTCGTCGAGCCGGTCGAGTGTCTCGGCCCACGCCTCGCGCGTCGAGCGAACGGATTTCATGCGGACGGTCACAACCGCCCAGGGAGTCGTCTGCGAAGTGGTCATCGGGAAAACACGTTCATCGAAAGCACAGCGCGTAGCGAAGGTCGCACGCGCTTCGGTCGCAAGGTCTGCGAGTCAAGACTGGCTCTCGGCCCGCGTAGAGAGTGCTAGCGTACCAGGGCTCGAGCCATGACGAACGTCGAAGACCGCCGCGCCCAGCCCCGGGCTGGGCTCGATACCCCGGCCATCGCGTATCTCGCCGATCAGCGCGTCGAGTGCCGCGCCGTCGACATCAGCATCGCTGGCATCGCGCTGTGGAGCCCCATCGTCCGCGAGCCGGGGCAGTTCCTGCGCGTGAACTTCTCGCTGTCGCCGCCGGGAGGGATTCCCCGCTGGTACGACGCCGATGGCGTCGTGGTGCGCGTGGGCAAGCGACCCACGGGCGTGGTGCTCGGCGTTCAGTTCGTGGTGATCGACGACCGCGTCGCGCGCGACGTCCACGGCTACGTCGCCGAGACGATGCAGCGCACCGGCGTCGTGCGCCCGCGCAGCCCCGGGGCGATGCCCGACGCGATGCATCCGCCGCCGGTGACCGGCGAGTTCTTCCCGCCCGAGGCGCGCGCCGCAGCGACGGTGCCCGAGGCGGCGCCGCGTCGGCGCACCGCCGAGTACGGCCTCGACGGCAACGCCGCGGTGGACTCGACCAGCGCGTCGTCGACCTCGGCCTCGTCGAGCGCAACCCCGGCGAACTCGACGTCGAGCGCGACGTCGTCGAGCGCGACCACGTCGTCGAGCGCGGCCACGACGTCGTCGACCTCGACGCCGCGCGCGTCGTCGTCGACCTCGACGCCCGCGGGTCCGGTGACGCCGATGCGCGCGCGGACCAACCCGCCCATCCCGCGCAGCAGCGTCGCGGCGCCGACGCCCACGGCGCCGCCGAGCTACGACACCGACGCCGACACCAAGCGAGAGCTCGAGCGGCTGTATCGCGAGGCGTTGTCCGAGGTCGACGGCAAGTCCCGCAAGCGCGGCAAGTAGGTCGCGGCGATTCGGTCGCGACGATTCGGTCGCGGCGATTCGGTCGCGGCGACGATCGTGTAGCGCGCGGCACTCGAAACACGCCAGGACGCGGCGTGTCGCGATCGAAATCCACGGAGGCGAACGATGACGGCCTCGTCGGCGTGCCTCGGCGGTTGCGGTGTGTTGCGAAGTCCCGCTAGGCTGCGTTGTCATGCCCATCGTCGCGCCGCCCCCCACGGTGCGCACGGTTGTCGAGAACCGTGCGCTTCGGTCCATCGTCCTTCGTCGGCTCGCGCCCGCGCTGTGGTTGCTCGCGCCGGCGGGCTGCTTCACCGGCTTGCCCGACGGCGAGGACCCCGTGCCCTGGGAGACGCAGACGGACGGAGGAAGCGACGACGGAGCGGCGGACGCGGGCGAGGGCGCGAGCAGTGCGACGGCGGGGCCGGACAGCGATCCGACCGCAGACCCCACCGCCGATCCGACCGCAGACCCGACCGCGGATCCCACGGCGGGCGACGGCGCCACGGATGCCAGCGGCGGCACGGCGGATCCCACGGGGGCCGATGGTGGCACGGGCGGCTCCGACGGCGGCACGGCGGATCCCACGGAGGCCGACGGCGGCACGGACGACGGTGGCGTCCCCGTCGATGTGCCGGACAACGAGTTCTGCGCGCCGGTCGGTGGCTGGCAGGCCGGCTGGGCGCAGCTCGAGCTCGACATCCTCGACATCGTGAACCAGCGCCGCGCCGAGGGGGCCGACTGCGGCAGCGAGGGGAGCTTCGGACCGGCGGGGCCCCTCACGATGCAACCGGCGCTGCGCTGCGCAGCCCGAGTGCACAGCAAGCAGATGGTCGACGAGGACTTCTTCGATCACACCACGCCGTGGGGCGAGACCCCCTGGGATCGCATGGCGGCCGCTGGCTACAGCTACAGCACCGCGGGCGAGAACATCGCCGCGGGCAACTCCACCGCTGCCGCGACGATGCAGCAGTGGATGGACAGCGACGGCCACTGCTCCAACATCATGAACCCCGACTTCACCGAGATCGGCGTCGGGTACTACCCCGGCGGCGGCTACGGCCACTACTGGACGCAGGCGTTCGGCCGGCCGTAGCGCGGTGCGTCGGGCATCGGCCCCCCACTCGTGGGGGGCAAGCGGCGCGTCCGCGCGGACCGTGTCGCCCGAGGCGTCCGCGGGGGGAACAAGTCAATTCGCGACGAGGCGCAGCTGCGCTTCCAGCCACCCGCGCTCGTCCACGAGCGCGCGGTGCTCTCCAGCATCGATCGGCCCCTTGTCCTGCTCGAGCGCGGCCTTCACCTCGGCGAGGCGCTTGGTCACCGCCGCACGATCCACGTCCTCCGGCAGCGCCGCGCGGTCGCACAGGATGATGACGCGGCCGGCTTCCTTCACCTCGAGGAAGCCGCTGCCCACGGCCATGCGCACGGCCGTCGCGCCCTCGCGGAAGCGCAGCACGCCCGGCACGATCGCGGTGATGAGCGCCTCGTGCCGCGGCAGCACGCCGAGCTCGCCGAGCACGCCCGGCACCTCGACGCCCGGCACGTCGATGCCATCACGGATCGCCCCCATCGGGGTGAGGATGTCGAGCTTGATCGAGGTGTCGGACATGGCGGTCTTTCGTCAGGCGAGGTTGTGATTCCAGGTGTGGACCGAGTCGGTCGCCTCCGCGTACCAGGCCGGCGTTCGGCGGAGCTCAGGCCTTCTTGGCCTGGGCGGCGTCCTTCGCGGCTTCCTTCTGGGCGATTTCCTTGGCCTTCTCGACCGCCTCGGACACACCGCCGACCATGTAGAACGCGTCCTCGGGCAGGCTGTCGTGCTTGCCCTCGGCGATCTCGCGGAAGCTGTTCACGGTGTCCTCGAGCTCGACGAACTTGCCCTTCATGCCGGTGAACTGCTCGGCGACGTGGAACGGCTGGCTGAGGAACTTCTGGATCTTGCGCGCGCGGGCGACCAGCGTGCGGTCCTCCTCGGAGAGCTCGTCCATGCCGAGGATCTTGATGATGTCCTGGAGCTCCTTGTACTTCTGCAGGATCTGCTGGACGCGGCGCGCGACCCGGTAGTGCTCGGCGCCGACGACGTCGGGCGCGAGGATCGTGCTGGTCGAGTCGAGGGGATCGACTGCCGGGTAGATGCCGATCTCGGTGAGCGCGCGGCTGAGCACCGTGGTCGCGTCCAAGTGCGCGAACGCGGTCGCCGGCGCCGGGTCGGTGAGGTCGTCCGCGGGCACGTAGATGGCCTGCACCGAGGTGATCGACCCCTTGTTGGTCGTCGTGATGCGCTCCTGCAGCACGCCCATCTCGGTGGCCAGCGTCGGCTGGTAACCGACGGCGGACGGGATGCGGCCCAGGAGCGCCGAGACCTCGGAGCCGGCCTGGGTGAAGCGGAAGATGTTGTCGACGAACAACATCACGTCCTGGCCCATCGCGTCGCGGAAGTACTCGGCGATGGTCAGACCCGACAGCGCCACGCGGGCGCGGGCGCCGGGCGGCTCGTTCATCTGGCCGTAGACCAGGGCCACCTTGGAGTTCTCGCTGTCGACCGAGTGCACGACGCGATCGTGCTCGTCCCACTCGGCCTTGATGACGCCCGACTCGATCATCTCGAAGTACAGGTCGTTGCCCTCGCGGGTGCGCTCGCCGACGCCGGCGAACACCGAGTAGCCGCCGTGCTTCTTGCCGACGTTGTTGATGAGCTCCATCAGGAGCACCGTCTTGCCGACGCCGGCGCCGCCGAACAGGCCGATCTTGCCACCGCGTCGGTACGGCGCGAGCAGGTCGATGACCTTGATGCCGGTGACGAACGGCTCGACCTTGGTGCTCTGGTCGACGAAGGCCGGGGCCTTGCGATGGATGCCCCAGCGCTCCGTTTCGCCGACCGGACCCTGCTCGTCGACCGGCTCGCCGATGACGTTGAGGATGCGGCCCAGGGTCTTCTTGCCGACCGGGACGCTGATCGCCTTGCCGGTGTCCTTGACCGACATGCCGCGCACGAGGCCGTCGGTCGAGTCCATCGAGATGGTCCGGACCATGCGCTCGCCGAGGTGCATGGCGACCTCGAGCACGAGGTTGTCCGGGCGGTCGTCGATGGACTTGTTCGTCACCGTGAGCGCGACGTTCACCTCGGGGAGGTGATCGTCGAACTCGACGTCGACCACCGGACCGATGACCTGCATGATGCGGCCGGTTCGGGCGGTCGAGATGGCGGGACCGGTGCTGGTCAGGGTCGGCTTGTCGGAGGGCGGAGTGAAGCTCGTGGTCATGGTCTGGGTCTTTCGCGGTTGCGCGCTCGCTTCGTCGGCGGCGCCGCTTGGGGTTCGACAAACCGTCGGCTAGCCCTTGAGGGACTCGGCGCCGCCGATGATTTCCATGAGTTCTTTGGTGATCGCGGCCTGGCGCTCGCGGTTGTAGACCAGGGTGAGATCCGCGATCACGTCGGTGGCGTTGTCGGTCGCGGCGTCCATCGCCACGCGGCGTGCGGCGATCTCGGCGGCGATCGAGTTGAACATGGCCTGCTGGAGGCGGGCCTCGATCGCCAGCGCGACGAGGTGCTCGAGGATGGCCTGGCGGCTGGGCTCGTAGGTGGGCTCGCGGCCGCGGGCCGCGTTCTCCCCGGGGGCGAGCGGGACGAGGACGTCGTTCTTGACCTTCTGGGTCAGGACGCTGACGAACTCGTTGAAGAACAGGCGCACCGCGTCGACGCGCTGGTCGGCCGGGGCCGTGAACGCCGAGATGGCGTCGGCGATGACGACCTTCGACAGCTCGACGAGCGTGACGAGGTTCGGGGCGTCGTGGGTGGCGCGCAGCGGGATCTTCGCCGCGCGCAGGGCCGCGACCGCCTTCTTGCCGATCGCGACGACCTCGACCTGGACGTTCTCGCGGTTGCGCTGGTGGATCCACGCCAGCACCGCGCGGGCGATGTTGCTGTTGAAGCCGCCGCACAGACCGCGGTCGGCGGTGAGCACGAGCAGTAGCTCGCGCTTGACCGGGCGGGTGGCGAGCAGCGGGTGGGCCGCGGCGCGCTCGGCCTCGTCGATGCCGCCCACGAGCGACTCGACGACCTCGCGCATGCGATCGCCGTAGGGCTTGGCGGCCGTGACCGCGTCCTGGGCCTTCTTGAGGCGGGCGGACGCGATCTGGCTCATCGCCGCGGTGATCTTGCGGGTGTTCTTGACCGACCCGATGCGGTTGCGCAGCTCTTTGAGGTTGGCCATGGTCTGCTCGCAGCGCTTGGGTGACGGGCCTTCAGGCCTTGCAGGTCTTCTTGAACGTGGCCACGGCCTCGTCCAAGTCCTTGTCGAGCTGGACGAGCTCGTCCTTCTTCTTGGCCGAGCGGACCTGGTCGAGCAGGGGCCCGCGCTTGTCCTTCAGCCAGTCGTGGAGCTCCTTCTCGAACTTGGCCACGTGGGCGAGCTCGAGGTCGTCGAGCTGACCGCTGGTGCCGGCGCGGATGGACGCGACCTGCAGCGCGACGTCGAGGGGCTGGTACTGGGGCTGCTTGAGCAGCTCGACCAGGCGCGCGCCGCGGTTCAGGGTGGCGCGGGTGCCCTTGTCGAGGTCGGAGGCGAACTGCGAGAACGCCTCGAGCTCGCGGTACTGGGCGAGGTACAGCCGCAGCGTGCCGGCGTAGCGACGCATCGCCGGGATCTGGGCGGAGCCACCGACGCGCGACACGCTGATGCCGACGTTGAGCGCCGGGCGGATGCCGCGGTTGAACAGCTGACCCTCGAGGAAGATCTGGCCGTCGGTGATCGAGATGACGTTGGTCGGGATGTACGCCGAGACGTCACCGGCCTGGGTCTCGATGATCGGCAGCGCCGTCAGCGAACCCGCGCCCTCCTTGTTGGAGAGCTTGCACGCGCGCTCGAGCAGGCGGCTGTGCAGGAAGAAGACGTCGCCCGGGTACGCCTCGCGGCCCGGCGGGCGGCGCAGCAGCAGCGAGAGCTGGCGGTACGCCACGGCCTGCTTCGAGAGGTCGTCGTAGATGAGCAGCGCGTGGCCGCCCGAGTCGCGGAAGAACTCGCCCATCGTCACGCCGGAGTACGGCGCGAGGAACTGCAGCGGCGCCGACTCCGACGAGGTCGCGGCGACGACGATGGTGTACTCCATCGCGCCCTCGCGGCGCAGGCGGTCGACGACGGTGGCGACCGTCGACTGCTTCTGGCCGATCGCCACGTAGACGCAGATCATGTTCTGACCCTTCTGGTTCAGAATCGTGTCCACGGCGACGGCGGTCTTGCCCGTCTGGCGATCGCCGATGATGAGCTCGCGCTGGCCGCGGCCGATCGGGATCATCGCGTCGATGGCCTTGATGCCGGTCTGCATCGGCTCGTGGACGCTCTTGCGCTTCACGATGCCGGGCGCCTTGATCTCGACCACGCGGCTCTCGGTGGTGTCGAGCGGGCCCATGCCGTCGATGGGCTCGCCGAGCGCGTTCAGGACGCGACCGATGAGGCCCTTGCCGACCGGCACGCTCATGATCGTGCCGGTGCGCTTGACGGTGTCGCC
>LNFB01000368.1 GCA_001464385.1 Deltaproteobacteria bacterium Ga0077550
CGGGCCCACGACATCGGCGACGCGACGAGAGACGCACAGCCCTCGAGAAACCCCAACGATCCCGACGCCCTCGATCGCACGCCCGCTGGCCCGCGAGTTGGATCAGTCTCCTGCATAGGCTGGGATGGTGGAGATGTACACATCGAAGGCGTTGGGGTTGGGTCGTTCCATGGTGGTGCTGTCGCGTGGCCTCGGGCTGTGTGCCCTCGCCGCCGCCGCGACGGCGTGCGCGGGCGAGTCGGCGCCGCAGGGCGTCGGTGACTTCGTCGTCGACAACCCCGGCGGTGGCGATGGCTCGGGGCTGACGGGCACCGCGGGCGCGGGTGACGAGGGCGACACGGACCCCAGCGGTGGTGACAGCGGCGGTGAGGACGACGGCGGCGACGGCGAGCGCGAGGTGAGCGAGGCCGACATCGTCTTCGTCGACGGCGATCGACTCTACGCACTGTCGGCCACCGGCGGCCTGTCGGTGATCGACGCGTCGAGCCCCGATACGGCGCTGCCGGTGCTCGGCCGCCACCGCATGCCGGGCCAGCCGTTCGAGATGTACCTCGACGGCGGCCAGGTGTTCGTGATGATGAACGACTACGGCAGCTACGCCCTCGACGAGGCCACCGGCGCGTACGCGTGGCACAGCTCGAGTCGGCTCGTCGCGCTCGACGTGTCGAACCCGGCCAGCATCCACGCGCGCGGCGAGTTCGAGATCCCCGGCACGATCCAGGACTCGCGGCGCGTCGGCGACATCCTCTACCTGGTCACCTACGAGGACGGCTGGTGCTGGGGCTGCGAGGAGAACCAGCCCAAGACGGTGGTCACGTCGCTCGACGTGTCGAACCTCGCCGCGGTCGAGGTGGTCGACAGCGTCGTGTTCGCCAACGACACCGGCGACCCGTGGGACTGGGGCGGGCCGCGCAGCGTCAGCGCCACCGACGAGCGGCTCTACATCGGCGGCGTCGAGTACGACGACTGGGAGGACGCCCACTCGACGATCGACGTCATCGACATCTCGGATCCGGGTGGCGTCATGCAGCGCGGCGCGAGCGTGAGCATCGCCGGATCGATCGAGAGCCGCTGGCAGATGGACGAGTACGAGGGCGTGCTGCGCGTGATCAGCCAGCCGTGGGGCTGGGCCAACGACGCGCCGCCCACGATCGAGACCTTCACGGTGGTGTCGGCCGCCGAGGTCACGGCGCTGGCCAGCGTGCCGATGGTGCTGCCGCGGCCCGAGACCCTGCAGAGCGTGCGCTTCGACGGCGCGCGCGGGTACGCGGTGACCTTCGAGCAGACCGATCCGCTGTTCACCATCGACCTGGCCGACCCCGCCGTGCCCAAGCAGGTGGGCGAGCTCGAGATCCCCGGCTGGGTCCACCACATCGAGCCCCGCGGTGATCGCCTCCTCGCGCTCGGCTTCGATCGCGACAACGCCGAGGGCTCGATCAACGTGAGCCTGTTCGACGTCGCCGATCTCGCCGCGCCGACGATGCTGTCGCGCGTCGGCTTCGGCGGTGACTGGGCCGACTTTGCCGAGGACCAGAACCGCCTGCAC
This sequence comes from Deltaproteobacteria bacterium Ga0077550, assembly GCA_001464385.1. Lineage (GTDB taxonomy): Bacteria > Myxococcota_A > Polyangia > Nannocystales > Nannocystaceae > Xiheibacterium > Xiheibacterium aquaticum. The sequence continues at coordinate 1,547 of LNFB01000368.1, forward strand.
AAGGCGTTCTCGATCCTCGAGGACCTCGGCCTCCTGCTGGTGCCGTTCTCGGGCTGGAACTACGACGACGCCCAGGGCGAGTGGAGCTGCGGGATGTACTCGAGCGGCATCCAGCTGGTCGACTGGGGCGACGATGCCCTGACGCTGCGCGGCGTGGCCCCGTCGCACGGGCAGGCCCGGCGCGCGCTCATCCACCGCGATCGTCTGCTCGCGATGTCGGACAAGTCGGTGCAGGCGTTCGACATCGCCGATCGCGACGCACCGGCGGCGCGGGCGGATGTCGCCCTGGCGGCCAACGTGAACGACGTCGCCTTCGGGGACGGCGTGGTCGTGCGGCTGTCGAGCGACTGGTGGACCAACGAGACCTCCCTCGAGGTGGTGTCCGCCGACGATCCCGAGACGGCCGAGCCGCTGGGCCGGCTCGCGCTGGCGAGCATCTCCGAGGACTTCGCGTGCGGCTCGTCGTGGGGGCGCGACCTGTTCGTCCACGAGGGGTTCGCGTACCTGCTGCGCGAGAGCTACAGCTGGGGCGAGTTCGAGGAGTACAGCTCGATCCTGGTGCTCGACGCGATCGACGTCCGCGATCCCGCGAACCCGCAGTGGACCGACGATCGAGCTGCCGTTCCAGCTCGGCTACGGCGGCTACGGCCTGGGTTTGCAGAACGAGGAGCGCACGGTGGTCCTCGCCGGTGACGCGCTGGTGTTCACGACCTCCGCGCCGAACTACGACGGTGAGGAGTACGTCGGCGAGACCGCGGCGCTCGAGGTGGTGGACCTCGGCCAGCCCGGGGCGCCGGTGCACACCGGCGAGCTCGCGCGGCCCGACGGCACGGCCCACGGCGGCCTGCAGCAGCAGGGCGACGCGCTCTACTCGTGGCACATGCGGCCGGTCGACGGCGACGACAGCAAGGTGCGCTTCTACTTCGATCGCTTCGACGTCTCGTCGCCCGACGCCCCCGA
>LNFB01000369.1 GCA_001464385.1 Deltaproteobacteria bacterium Ga0077550
GCCGACGCCTGGGTGCGCAGCTGCTCGAGCTCGCGGGAGGACAGCGCCCCGCTCTTCGCCAGCGCCTCGGCGTTCTCGAGCTCGCTCTTGGCCAACGCGAGCTCGGCGCGCGCGGTCGCGACGTCGGGCGTGCTCTCGGCCCGGGGGAGATCGCCGCCCTCGCGGACGCCGAGCCGCGCGCGGGCCTGCTCGAGCTGGGCCTTGGCGGCCTGGGCCTGCAGCTTGTAGTCGACGTCGCGCAGGCGGATGAGCGGCGCGCCGGCCTCGACCTTCGCACCGCGCTCGACGAACACCTCGACCACGCGGCCCGAGACCACCGAGGTGACGCTCGACTCCTCGTCGGCGAGCAGCGTCCCGTCGAGCACCAGCGCGCCGGGACGATCGAGCGGCTTCACCGACGCGACGTGGATGTCGACGGCCGCATCGGCGGCCCGTGGGGCGACCTCGGCGGTCTTGGACTGCGTGCACGCCCCGAGGCCCAACAGCCCGATCGAGGACGGGAGCGAGAGCGCGAGCGCGAGGTACTGCGCCGCGCGGGCGCGGCGTGATCGAAGGCAGGTCATGTGCCGGTCCGTCGGGTGGCGTGGGCGTTGCGGCGAGTCGGTCGCTTCGTGGCGGTGGCACCGAGCACGGCGAGGATCGTCTGCGGGTGGGGCAAGGGGAGCGGGAACGAGGCGACATCGAGCGCCATGCCCCGGAACAGGAACATCAGCGCGAGCGCGAGCTGGTCGGGGGCGATGCGGCCGTCGAGATCACCCTCGGCCTGCGCGCGGGCGATGAGGTCGCGCGCCCGCTTGCGCACGCGGACGATGTGCTCGCCGAGCCGCGCCTGCAGCTCGCTCGAGATCGCCTCGCCCTGCAGCAGCGCCTGGGTCACCACGCGGACCGGATCACCGCTCGACAGCCGCTCGATGCGGCGGCTGATCGATCGCGTCAGGCGGGTGATCGCCCGCTCGGTCGACGGCGCGAGGTCGGCGTCGGCCTCGAGCATCATCTCCTCGACGATCGCCTCGAACACCGCTTCCTTGCTGGGGAAGTAGTGGTACAGCAGCCCGTGGCTGAGGCCCGCGGCCTTGGCGATGTCGGCGACCTTGGTGTGGGCGACGCCCTTGGCGGCGAAGACCTCGAGCGCGGCCGCGAGGATCTCCTGCCGCCGGGCGGCGCGGATCTGCTGGTTGTCCTGGTCGGAGCGCGGCATCGTCGGGTTCGTTGGTTGAACGGTCAGTCAATCGATACAGCGCCGCCTCGTCGGGGTCAAAGGGTCACGCGGCGTTTCGGGGACGCGGCGGCGCGGGGCCATGTTTCGTTCGAACAGGGGCCGTGTGGGGGCGCACGGGTCCGCGGAGGCGCGCACCGCGTGCGGGCGATCAGCGCGCGAACGGGTCGATGATCGCGGGTCCACCCAGCTCCTCGGCCCGGGTGTGGAACAGCTCCTGCTGCGCGATGGCGTGGGGATCGGCCTGCAACCCGCGGTGCGTCGCGGGCTCGAGGGCACCGACGCGCTCGGCCTGCATCTGATCGAATTGGTACAGGCCCGCGGTGACCCCACCCTCGAGGTTCGACTGCACCGGGAGCCCGGGCAGGACCTCGACGCCACGCATCGCGAACTTGGCCTCGCCCGCGATCGGGATCCCGAGCGCGCGGGTGAGGAACGCGGTGCTCGAGTTCGGCACCACCGTGTCGTCGAGCGCCATCTGGGCGAGCAGGTGGGGGACGCGGGCGTCGAAGCCCTCGATCCGCTCGCGCACCACGTACGGCGCCGACGCCATCGGATCGCCGGCGTCGATCATGCTCTGGGTGACGGCGAGCAGGCGCGTCCGCTCGTCGTCGGAGAAGTCCTGCGTGACCAGGCCGATGAGCGGCTGGAACTCGCTGGCCTCGGCAACGATGTTGGTGAGGTTGCCGCCCCCGACCAACAGCGTCGCGGCGACCATGTCGTCGGTGTATGCGAGCAGCTGCGGGCCCATCGCGGCGCCGAGCGAGTGGCCGAGGTAGTGCATGTGCGCGGCGTCGAAGTCGGGTTCGCCGTCCCCGGTCATGTCGAGGCCGACGACGAGCCGGCGCACGAGCTGCAGCTTGTCGAACGTCGCCTGGCGGAAGTTGTCGCGGGCCGCGAACGGATCGAACGGATCGCTGGGGTCGTTGCTCAGCCCTAGCAGGTCGAACGTCGGGTTGGTGACCGCGGGATCGGGGTGCTCGCCGTGCTTGGGCGCGTCGATGGCGATCATCGCGAACCCGAGCGTCGAGAAGTTCGCCGCCTGGTACCACGCCGAGGTGCGATCGCCGGTCAACGCGTGGCCGAAGACGATCGTCGGGAACGGCCCTTCGCCCTCGACCGGCAGGAACGCGACCACCGGCAGCTCGTAGGTCGACTGCGGCTCGGTGCCGAGGATGATCCCCTCGTCGTCGCCGAAGTCGACCATGCGCAGGATCGCGTCGCATTGCGTGTAGGAGTAGCCGAACGGGGAGAAGCACTCGCCGAGCACGACCGGCGACGGCATCGACGTGGAGATCGCCCGCGCGATCGCGGTGGTCTGCCGGGTCGTGGTCGCCGTCGTGTAGACGATCGCCGCCGACAGCTCGTCGGGCGACGCGATCGCCCCGGCGTCGACGAGCGCCGCGAGCAATGCGGCGTGCCCCGGCGCGAGCCGCTGCAGCTCCGGGTGCGCGGTGGTCCCGTCGAGGATCCCCTGCATCGCCGCGCCCGGGGCGAAGCACTCGCCGGCGTCGTCCGTGACCGCGCGCGTCATCGCCACGCCGTGGCGCGCGCCCGATCGCAGCGGCAGGAGCGGCGTCAGCATCAGCGTCGTGCCGCCGCCCTCGAAGCCCTGCTCGTCGAGCAGGCGCCACTCGAAGGGCACGAACGCGACGGGATCGGCGTCGAGATCGAGAAGCAGCAGCGACGAGCGCGTGGGATCGATCTCGTCGCCGGGCGCCGGCAAGCTCTGCGGGTCCACGGGCCCGGTCACGCGCAGGAACATCGGCGCGGTCACGCCGAAGCCGTCGAGCGTCGGTGCGCGCTCGAACACGCTGGGGAACCCACGCGCCGGATCCTCGGCCGCGAGCAACTCGAGCGGCGAGCGCAGGGCCAAGCCGGTGTCGGTGTCGGGATCGTCCGTGGTCCAGCGATCGTCGGGGAACGCGTGCAGACCGGGGAGATCCGGGTCGTAGCGGAGCGCGTGGGTGCCACCGCAGAACTCGAGCGTCGGCGCCGCATCGCCGGTCGTGTCCGCGGCGCCGGTGCTCGACGTCGACGCTGGGGCGTCCGCGCCGGTGCTCGTCGACGTCTCGCCGACGACGCTCGTGTCCCCCGCACAACCCGACAACCACCCCCACGCGGCCCACATCCATGGGCGCCTCGCCGACGAAAACCTCCGCATGTCGCGATCTCCTGCATCGAGGGTCAGGGACGCCGCGGGCGCCGTCAACGGCCACGGGACCGCAGCCGGGCGATCCCGCCGCGGGCCATCGGATCGATTCGGCGTTTGACGCGGCCAGAGCCCCGCGACAGAGTTGGCCTGCGTGCCCGACGCGGCGTTCGAGAAAATCTATCGACAGCACTACGCCTTCGTGTGGCGTAGCGTGCGGCGGCTGGGCACGCCGGACGCCGAGCTCGAGGACGTCGTGCAGGAGGTCTTCGTGGTCGTGCACCGCCGCCTCGGGGATTTCGAGGGGCGCTCCGCGATCACGACGTGGCTCTTCGGCATCGCGTACCGGGTGGTGCGGGATCACCGGCGCAGCGCCGCGGCCCGGGCCAAGCGCGAGGCCCTCGCCACGGGTGGTCGACCGCCGACCGAGCCCGATCGCAAGCTGTCGCGCACGCAGGCCGCCGGCGTGCTGGACGATCTCCTCGCGCAGCTCGACGACGATCAACGCTCGGTGCTGGTGATGGCGGACGTCGTCAACATGACCGCGCCCGAGATCGCCGAGCTCACCGAGACCAAGCTCAACACGGTGTACTCGCGGCTACGGCTCGCGCGACAGGCCTTCGAGACGGCGCTCGCCGACTACCGGCGCACCCACGCCGGGGAGCTGCCGTGGATGGGCTGAGTGAGCAGGCCCGTCGCCTGATCGCGGCCGCGATGGCGCAGGATGATCCGCCGGTCGGCGCCGAGGACGAGAGCTGGGGCATGGTCATCTCCCGCGTCGACGCGCGCGACGACGACCCGGCCCCGTTCGACAGCGACGCGGCCTCGCAGCGGACGATCCTCGCCCCCGAGGAGCCGGCCCCGGGCGCGCGCATGCCGGTGCCGGGCGAGCGCATCGGTCGATTCCTCGTCGTCGACGTGCTCGGGCAGGGGGCGATGGGCGTGGTCGTGCGGGCGTTCGATCCCCGGCTCGAGCGAACGCTCGCGATCAAGGTCGTCAGCCCCAAGCGCGGCGGCGACAAGGCCGAGCGCGCACGGGCGCGACTGGTCGCCGAGGCCCGCGCGCTGGCCCGCATCTCGCACCCGAACGTGGTCGCGGTCTACGAGGTCGACGTCCACGACGGCCTCGACTACGTCGCAATGGAGCTGGTCGACGGGATCGATCTGCAGCGGTGGCTGCGGCTCGAGGCCCGTGGGTGGCGGGAGATCGTCGCCGCCTTCGCCGCGGCGGCCGACGGCCTGCACGCGGTCCACCTCGCCGGACTCGTGCACCGCGACGTGAAGCCCGCCAACATCTTGATGGGCCACGACGGTCGCGTGCGCGTCGGCGACTTCGGCATCGCGACCCGGCGCACGGCGGAGGCGCCCACACCGACCCCCCACCACGGCGAGTGGGCCGACGTCTCGGTCGATGGCGTCGATCCCGACGCGCGCTACGGATCGGAGCGCCCGCCCGACATCACGTCGCTCACCGAGGAGGGCCAGGTGGTCGGCACGCCGGCGTACATGGCCCCCGAGCAGCATTTCGGCGCGACGCTGACCCCGGCCGCCGATCAGTACGCGCTGTGCGTGTCACTGTACGAGGCGCTGTGGCGCACGCGACCGTTCGTGGTGCCGCTGCTGCAGCTCGCGGCGGCCAAGCGCACGCCGCCGCGGCAGATGCCGCCGGGCCACCACGTGCCGCGGTGGTTGTTCCGGATCGTGGCGCGCGGCCTCGCGGTCGATCCCAAGCAGCGCTTCGCGTCGATGGGCGAGCTCGCCGCGGCGCTGCGCCACGACGTGGGTCGCCGGCGGCGACGGCTCGCGTTCGCGGCGACGACACTCGCGGGGATCACCGCGGGCGCCCTGCTGGCCACGGGCGCGCCGCCGTGCGCTGGCGCGGCCGACAAGCTCGCGGGCGTCTGGGATGCCGAGACGCGCGCCGCCGTCGAGCAGGCCTTCGCCGGCAGCGACCGCCCGTGGGCGGCGTCGAGCTGGGCGCAGGTGCGGACCCAGCTCGACGCGTACGCGGCCCGCTGGATCGCGATGCACACCGACGCGTGCGAGGCCACGCAGGTGCGGGGCGAGCAGTCCGAGGCGCTGCTCGATCGCCGCATGGTCTGCCTCGACGTGCGCCGCGACGCGCTCCTGGCCGCGGTCGAGCTGCTGCGAACGGGCGCCGACGACACCGTCGACGCGGCGTTCACCATGGTCGGACGGCTGCGATCCGTCGCGCCGTGCGGCGACATCGAGTCGGTCGCGGCCCAGGTCGCGCCACCCGACGATCCCGAGGTGCGGGTGCATGTCGAGCAGCTCCGCGCCGACGTCGCGCGGGCGCGGGCGAGCTACGACGCCGGCCGCTACGACGAGGCCCTCGCGCTGGCCGACGCGACCTCCGAGACCGCGCGATCGGTCGGCTACGAGCCGCTCATCGCCGAGGCCGAGGTCGTCCGCGGCGACCTCCTGCAGACGCGACACCGCCACGACGAGTCCCGCGCCGCGCTGCAGCAGGCGGTGTGGATCGCGATCGGAGTCGGTCACGACGCCGTCGCCGTCGAGGGCGCGGCGAGCATGGTGTGGCTGCAGTCCGAGTACCTGCGGGACTTCGCCGGCGCCGCGCAATGGGTCGAGATCACCCGCGCGACGCTGCGGCGCAGCGGCGGCGCGCCGTCGGTCGCGGCCCGCGTGGGCAACGTGATCGGGGCGTCACTCGCCAACGTCGGCCGCTACGACGACGCGCTCGCCGAGTACGAGCACGCCGCGTCGCTCATCGTCGACGATCCCGCCGAGGTGTACACGCTGCACTCGCTGCGCACCAACATCGGCAACGTGTACATGACGCGGGGCGACGGCGCGCGGGCCCGCGAGGTCTACGCCACCGAGCTCGCCGCATTCGAGGCGCTGCTCGGCGCCGACCACCCCAAGGTCAACCTGCTGCGGCGGCTGCTCGCCGATGCCCTCGGCGAGGCGGGCGACCGCACCCGCGCGATCGAGCTGCTCGAGGTGGCCACGGCGTCGACCGAGCGGGCGTTCGGGGCGGGCTCGAGCGAGCTCGGCAACGCCCACGTCAGCCTGGCCAACGCCTACTCGCGGGTGGGTCGCCACGCCGAGGCGCTCGCGCTGTACGAACGCGGGCGCGACGACTTCGTCCAGGCCGGCGATCAGAGCGGCCTGGCGATCGCGCTGGGCAACATCGGCGGGATCGAGGCGACCCTCGGCCACTTCGACGCCGCGAACGCGGCGATCGATCGTGCGCTGTCGATCCAGCGCGAGATCTACGGCGGCGACCACGGCGACATGGTCTATCCCCTGGTCGAGAAGGCCGACATCGCGATGGCGCAGGGTCGATTCGCCGAGGCCCTGACCCTGGGCATCGAGGCCGAGCGCATCGCGACCGCGACCCTCGATCCGATGAGCCACGAGCGGATCGCCGCGAAGCAGGCCCACTCCACCGCGCTCGGCGAGCTCGGTCGAATCGACGAGGCCATCGCGCTCGCGCGCGAGACGTTGGCGCTCGCGCTCGCGTCCGAGGACATCCGACCCGGCACGCGCGCGACGGCCCGCGAGCGACTCGGCGCCCTGCTGCTGCGCGGCGGCGCCCCCGACGAGGCGCTCGCGCTGCTCGACGAGGCGCTCGCTGGCTACCGCGCGATCGATGACGCGAAGGGTGCGGTCGAGACCTCGCTCGGGCGCGCGGCGGCCCTCGCAGCGCAGGGCCGCAGCGACGAGGCCCGCGCCGCAGCGGCCGCGGCGGTGGACGAGGCCGAGCGCGGCGGCTGGTCCGACCTCGCGCAGGCCGGCCGCGCGCTGCTGGGCGCGAAGTAGCCGCGCGGTCGAGCGGACAGACATGGATGAAGTCACGCGGTACGACCGTCCCCGCGGTCGATGTCCACACGGACGCAAGAACGCGATGGAGTTCGACTCTGCGGCGATCCGAGGTTGCGCGAGCAGGATCGCGATCGTAGGTTTCGAGTTCGGGTCGGCCGGATGCGTTACGATCGCCAGGTCATCGGCTACCACGCGTGCTCGAGGGAAGTCGCGGATCGGCTTCTCGTTGACGGAGAGGCGTTCCGAGAGAGCAAGAATGAGTGGGATTGGCTCGGGCGCGGAGTCTACTGCAGAGCCACATCCAGGTCGTGGTGCGCCGACCGCCGGCGATCGTCGGGCTGTTCCGGCCCCGCGGGTTCACGACGTGGGAGCGACCGTAGGTTGCGGTCGATGGGGGATCGAGCCATGATTCCGACGATGTCCGAGCCTCACACCCGAGTGATCGTCGACCCCGCGGTACGTGAGGCCGAGGACGCGTTCGAGCGGATGATGGCGCGCTTCCGGGCCATGAGCCCCCAGGAGCACCTGCGCTTCGGCGTCCAGCACGGACTGTTGAACCCGGATGGCACGCACCGGTTGCCCGAGGGCGATCCCTGCGTGACACGCGTCGAGTAGCCGCGCGGCGCGCCTTCCCAGCGTCACCAAGGCGCGGTACGACGGCGATCCATGGATCCCGCATCGACCCTCGCATTGTTCCGACAGATGAAGAAGCAGCTCGGCCAGCTCGACGCGTGGTTCGACGCGGCCAAGGCGGCGGGCACCGCAAAGTCGTTCGATCCGAACGTGCTGCTGCAGGCTCGGCTCGCGCCGGATCAGTTCCCGCTCGCGCGGCAGATCCAGATCGCCTGTGACACCGCCAAGCTCGCGGCGTCGCGGCTCACCGGCATCGAGGTGCCCTCGCAGCCCGACACCGAGACCACGTTCGACGAGCTGCGCACCCGCGTGCACTCGGTCGTCGCGATCCTCGGCGGGCTCGAGGTCGCGCACTTCGAGGGCGCGGCGGACCGGTCGATCACGCAGCCGCGGTGGGAGGGCAAGACGCTGAGCGGCGCCGACTACCTCGTCGAGCACGCCCTACCCAACTTTTACTTCCACCTCGCGCACGTGTACGCGATCCTGCGCCACAACGGCGTGGGCCTGGGCAAGCGCGACTACCTGGGCGCCCTCAGCTTCCGCGCGCCGTGACCCCACGCGCGCCTGGCTCAAGTCGGCGTGGAATCGGCCGAGTTGTCCGGGGAAGATGACCACGGTCCTCGTAGTCGACGACGACGAACTCGTGGGCGAGATGATGCGAGCCGTCCTCGAGCGGGCGGGGATGCGGGTCATCCTCCACCACTCGGGGTTCGGCCTGGCGATCGCGGTCCGCGAGCACCGGCCCGATCTGGTCGTCCTCGACGTGAACATGCCCGGGCTCTCGGGGATCCACGCGGTCCGGGCGATGCGGGCGCTCGACCCGTCGTATGGCATCGACGCGCCGGTCCTGCTGCACAGCGGCATGGCCGGCGAGGCGCTCGAGGAGCTCGCGCGCGAGATCGGTGCGGCCGGGTGCCTGCGCAAGCCCGCGCGCGCGGCGGAGACCGTCGCGGCCGTCCGGCGCGCCCTCGAGCCGAAGGTCGCGGTCGGCTCCTGAGCGCCCCTTTGGGGGCCCAAAGGCCCTACGCCAGGCGGCGATCGACCAGGGCGATCGCGCGGCTGTAGCCGGTCGCGCGCCGTGAGGCCATGCGCAGCGCGGCGAACTCCGTCGCGTTGGCGAGCTTCGCCGCGCGGGCCTTCACGAGTGCGGCGCTCGTCGTCGTCAGCTCGCGGATCGTGGACTTGAGCGCGCGTCGGGTGTCGCCGCTGGGGTTCTTGCGGGCCCGCTTCGCCGCGAGCTTCTTGCGCTTGAGCAGCGCGCCGCGTCGCTTCGCGAGGCGCTTCACCGCGAGGGTGAGCTTCTTGCCGTCCCGCGCTCGGATCGCGACCGCCTTCTCGCCGGCGGCCGCAGCCACCGCGAGGCGCTCGAGCGCCGTCGCCAGGTTCTTCTCCACGAAATCACTCTTCGCGATCGCTCGCTTTGCCTTCGCCATGTGTTCCCGCTTTCGACCTCGCACGATGGCGCGTGGCTGCAGGGATCATAGCGGCGATCAGCGTGCGCCCGTGGATCCGTCGCCCCGCCCGAGGGCCCCACGGACGCGCCGATCGTGCGCGTCGATTCGGCGTCCAATGGGCGTGGGATCGCCGTTTGTCCCGGCGCGGCGCGGCGCGATCGGATCCGATCGCCGCACGGCACGTCGATTTTTCGGCGCGCTCGGCGGGGAGATCTCCGCCCGACGCGGCCGTCCGGACCATGTCCGGATCGTCGGCACCCGTCCACACGGGGCAACAATCGACGCCCAGACCGCGTCCAAGCCCCGCGAGACCCCACTGGCGCGCGCGACTGCTGCGCGTCGCGGCCGACAGCCGTGATTGTGTACGCTGCCGCCGTCCCCGTGAACCCGAAGGTGCAACCCGATCTGGCGCAACCCGATTCGGCGCAACCCGATCTCGACGGCGCCCTCGCGCGCCTCGGGTACGAGTCCTTCCGGACCGGCCAACGCCAGGCGATCGAGACGTTGCTCGAGGTCGGGCGCCTCCTGCTCGTCGCGCCCACCGGCGGTGGCAAGAGCCTCGGCTATCAGCTCCCCGCCGTCGCGCTGCCAGGCGTCACCCTCGTGATCTCGCCCTTGGTCGCGCTGATGCACGATCAGGTGCAGGCGCTGCAGGCCCGCGGCGTGGCGGCGACCTACCTCGCGGCCACGCTCGATCCCGACGAGGTCCGCGCGCGCATGGCCGGGATCGGGCGCCGCGAGTTCAAGCTCGTGTACGTCGCGCCCGAACGCCTCGCGTTCCCCGGCTTCCGTGGGTTGCTCGCGCGCCTGCCGATCGATCTCGTCGCGATCGACGAGGCCCACTGCATCAGCGAGTGGGGCCACGACTTCCGGCCCGAGTACCTGCAGATCGGCTCGGTGCTCGCCGAGCTCAGCCCGCCGCGGATCATGGCGTGCACCGCCACGGCCACGCCGATCGTCCGCGACGAGATCGTCGCGCGGCTGGGCCTGGGCGCCGACACCCCGCAGATCATCCACGGCTTCGCGCGGCCGAACCTCGTGCTGCGCACCGCGGAGCTGCGCTCGGCGAAGGACCGCGAGCACCACGTCGACGCGATGCTGTCCGAGGCCCTCGGCGGCCCCGGCCTCGGGCAGGGCACCGCGATCATCTATGCGCCGACGCGGCGCGGCGCCCAGGAAGAAGCCACGCGGCTGCGTCAACATGGGTGGCAGAGCGCGACGTATCACGCGGGCCTCGACCCTGGGCTGCGCGAGTCGGTGTCACGCGGCTTCATCGACGGCGAGTTCGAGGTCGTGGTCGCGACCAACGCCTTCGGCATGGGCATCGATCGCAGCGACGTGCGCGCCGTCGTGCACCTCTCGCCACCGGGATCGGTCGAGGCGTACTACCAGGAGGTCGGCCGCGCCGGCCGCGACGGGCAGACCGCGTACGGCCTGATGCTGGTCGCATCGACGGATCTACCGCTGCGCCGACGGCTGATCGAGCGCGACAACGGCGAGCGCGCGGTCGACCCCGCGATCGTCGAGCACAAGTGGAACATGTTCCTCGAGCTGATGCGCTGGGCCGAGGGCGGCAGCTGCCGGCACGACGCGATCCTGCGCTACTTCGGCGACGACGCCGAGACGCTCGACGGCTGCGGGCGCTGCGACGTGTGCCTGCGCATCGACGATTCCTCGGACGGCAGCGAGGGCGACGTCGAGACCATCGTGCGCAAGGCCCTGTCGGCGGTGGCGCGGATCCACGGCCGCTTCGGGCTGCAGACCGCGGCCAAGCTCCTGCTCGGCAAGCCCGATCCCCGGCTCGAGCGCACCGGTCTCGATCGCACGAAGACCTACGGCGCGCTCGCGGATCGCTCCGAAGCGTGGATCCTCAAGCTGCTGCGCCGCTGCATCACCGCGGGTTGGGTCGACTTCCACGGCGACGATCGACCGATCGTCCACCTGACGGAGGTCGGCAAGGACGTGATGGTCGGCAAGCGCCCCGCGCGGCTGCTGCTGCCCGGTGACGACGCCCCGAGATCGGCGCGGCCACGCGGTGCGGTCCGCAGCGAGCGGACCACCGGCGCGACCGAGGGGGTCGATCTCGACGCAGAGGCCGCCGTGGTGTTCGAGGCGCTGCGACGGCACCGCATGACCCGCGCCAAGGCCGAGGGCGTGCCTCCGTATGTGGTCGCCAGCGATCGCACGCTCCGGGAGATCGCGATGCTGCGGCCGCGCACGCCCGACGAGCTCGCGATGGCCCACGGCATCGGCCCGACCAAGCTCGAGCGCTACGGCGAGGGCCTGCTCGCCACCGTCGCGTCGGCGCGAGGCCCTGCGTGAACGGCTGGCGCGCGCGGGCGGCCATGCTGGCGCTCGCGTACGTCGCGGCCTCGCGTGGGGTCGGCAACCTCTATCCCTGGTCGAGCTTCGAGATGTACGGCGCGACGCGGCTGACGTCCGCGAGTCGCATCGCGGTGCGCCTCGAGGATGGCGATGGGCAGGACGGCGTCGTCGAGATCGAGCGGTTCTCGCGGTGGCGGTGCGCGGCGCCGCCGGACGTCGACCCCCGGCGGTGCGTGGGGCAGTGGCCGTTCTTCCACGTCGAGGCGCGCGACCTCGAGGTGCGCGCGCACATCGACGCCGCGAGTGATCCCGGCGATGCGGGTCGCGCCGCCGTCGTCGTGCGTCGCGTGTGGCGGTTGGGCGACGGGCCAGCGCGGGCCGAGGACTGCGAGCTGGCGCGCTGCGAGGTGGCGCCGTGAGGCTCGCGTGGTCCGGGGGCGATCGCGTGTGGCTCACGCGCGCGATCGCGGCGGTGGCGATCGAGAACCTCGTCGAGATGGCGCGGGCGATCGGGCAGGGCACACCGACGCCGCCGCACCCGGGGGCGCCGGGGTGGTTGCTCGCGATCGCGGGCTCGGTCGCCGCGACGATCGGGATCGCGGCGCTCGGCGTCGTCGCGGCCGTCGCCTCCGGCCGACGCGACGCGGCGATCGGTTGGACCAGCGCGTGGATCGTCGCCGGGGCGATCCTCGCCGAGGCCCACGCCGCCCTTGGCCCGGGCCCCTACCGCGGGTGGTTCTTCGTCGGCGCGGTCGGGCTCGGCGTCGTGCTCGGTCGGCTGTGGGCGCGATCGGCCGCGCGCCGCGACCTCGAGCCCGCCGCCGCCGAGCTCGGGGCGCTCGCGCTGCTGTCGGCGTGCTACCTGGGCGCCGCGACGAGCAAGCTCGGGGGCGCGGGCGCGGCGTGGGCCGACGCGACCACGCTGCGGGCGGTCGCCCTGGCGCACGCGCACGTCGACGCGCCGGGCTTGTCGGCGTGGCTCGCCGATGCGCCGCGCGTCGCGACCGTGCTGGCCGGCGCGACGATCGCGATCCAGCTCGGCGCGATCGGCCTGTGGCTGGGGCCGCGATCGCGGGTCGCCGCGACGGTGGGACTCGTCGGCTTCCACGTCGGCGTCGCTGCGTTCGCGCGGATCGGCTACTGGTCACCGGTCGTGCTGCTGCTCGCGCTCGGGCTGCCGTGGCCGCGGTGGATCGCCGCGCTGCGGGTCGCCACGGTGGAGCTGGGCGAGACGTCGTCTGCCATGCCCCGCGCGGATCGGCGGCTCGCGCTGGGGCTCGGCGCGATGGTCGGGCTCGCGTGGGCGCTGCCGATCCGCGGGTACACCGATGCCCACCATCGATCGCGGACGCTGGACACCGGCGACACCGTCGAGCGCGAGCCCGTGGTCGCGTGGGGTCCGCTGCGCGCGGGCGAGGCGATCGTGGACGGCTGGATCGTCGACGCGATCGAGCGCGAGCCCTCGCGCGTGATGGTGGTGCTCGCCCATCCCGACGACGGGCGTGCGGTGCTGTGGATCTCGGCGCGGGAGCCCGGCGCTGGCCGAGGCAGCCCGTTCGATCGCCCGGGCCTGCGCATCGCGTACGAGGGCGCCGATCGGGCGCGGCCGTTCGCGACCGCGGCAGGCGTCGTCGCGGATCGGCTCGCGGCGGATCCGAGCGTCGCCGCGTCGTGGGAGTGACGCTCGCGGCTCGATACCCGAGCAAGAACCGCGGTGCGCCCGGCCCATGGCCCACCTACGCTCTAGGCCCATGCAACGGTACATGCTGATCCACGGCAGCTGGCACGGCGCGTGGTGCTGGTACAAGGTCGCCCCGCGGCTGCAGGCCTTCGGCGAGGTCGTGGTCCCGAACCTCCCCGGCCGCGGCCGCGACCCCGCGCTGCCGCCGATGGTGACGCTGGGTCGGATGGTCCGCGCCGTCGCGCGACACCTCGATCCGAGCACGCCCACGACGGTGGTCGTGCACAGCCGCTACGGCGTCCTCGCGACCGCGCTCGCCGAGGCATACCCCGACGCGGTGCGCCGCGTCGTCTACCTCGCCGCGTTCATGCTGCAGAGCGGCGAGCGCGTGGCCGACCACTTCGCCCGCGACCGCGACTCGTTCATCCGACCGCATGTCGAGGTCAGCCGGCTCGGCGCGTGGGATCGCCTGGCGCCCGATGCCTACGTCGAGGGGCTGTATGCCGATTGCAGCGCCGACGACGTCGCGCTCGCGCGCGCGCTCCTGTGCCGTGAGCCGTCGCTCCCCGCCCTGGCACGCGTCCGCACGACACCGGACCGCGGCGGCCGCGTGCCCAAGGCCTACATCCGTCTGCTGCAGGATCGCGCCGTGTCGCCGAGGCTGCAGGACGCGCTCATCGACGCCTGCCGACCCGAGCGCGTCGCGAGCCTCGACGCGAGCCACTCGGCGTACTTCTCCCGGCCCGACGAGCTCGTCGCGACGATCCGCGACCTCGACCGGGACTGAGTCGCTACGCCGCGGGTCGGTGGAAGATCTGCAGCACGTTGCCCTCGGGATCCGTGCACTCGCAGAACTCGGTGCCGCCCCACGACCACGGCTCCTTCGCCTGCCCGCCGTGGGCGACGATGGCCGCCCGTAGCGCCGCGAGGTCGTCCGTCTCGAAGCAGAACTTCAATGCCGTGTCCTCGCGCCACTCGGGCGGCGACGCGATCGTGATCGTCTCCGCGATGTGCGGCGGGATCTGGTGCAGCGCAACGTCGGCGCCGCTCGCCGCCCGCATGATCACGAAGCCCGCATCCGCGCCGTCCTCCCGCCGCAGGCCCAGCGCGCCGGCGTAGAAGGCCGCCATGCGCTCGAGGTCGGAGGTGAAGACGAAGACGTGGGCGAGCCGCGGGGGGGACATGCGCGGACGAGGATACCGCGGGGGACGAGAGGCGGGCCTGACATCGCTACTCGCGTCGCGGGTGATCCGCGAGCCGGATCGTCGCGCGCACGAGATCGATGAACGCCTCGCGATGGCCGCCCTCGTCGGGCCCCCGCGCCGCGCGGGCCTGCTCGAGGACACCCGCGAACGAGGCGCTCCCGGAGAATTTGGAGGTGCGCAGCAACATGCCGAACTGCGCCACAGCGGCGGCGAATCGCAGCTCCGTGCTCGCGTGGGCGAGCGCGAGCGGGTCACCGCGCATCGGGACCTCCTGTACCTTGCTCGTGTCGCCATCGGCGGGCTTGCTCCGCACCTTCACGATCATCCACTCGTCGCCGCGCGCGGCCGCGGTGGGTTGCCGCGCGGTCTGGTAGCGCAGCTTCGGGGCCTTCGTCGCCGTCGATGGTTCTCCGACGGGCACGATCTCGTACAGCGCGGTGACGCTGTGGCCCGCGCCCATCTCGCCGGCGTCCTTGCGGTCGTCGTCGAAGTCCTCGTCGGCGAGCCTGCGGTTCTCGTAGCCGATGAGCCGATAGGCCGCGACCTTCCCGGGGTTGAACTCGACCTGCAGCTTCACATCCTTGGCGACCGTGGCCAGCGTCGCGCCGGCCTCCTCGACGAGCACCTTGCGGGCCTCGTGCAGGGTGTCGATGTACGCGTAGTTGCCGTTGCCCTTGTCGGCGAGCAACTCCATCGTCTGGTCCTGCACGTTGCCCGTCCCGAAGCCGAGCACGGACAGGAACACCCCCGATCGGCGCTCGCGCTCGATGAGCCGCGTGAGCTCGCCGTCGCTGGTGGTGCCGACGTTGAAGTCGCCGTCGGTCGCCAGGATCACGCGGTTGATCCCGCGCTTCGCGAACGATTTCCGGGCGAGGTCGTACGCGTCGCGGATGCCGGCCGCGCCGTTGGTGGAGCCACCGGCGGCGAGCTCGGCGATCGCCGCGCGAATCTTCGCCTTGTGGCTGCCGGAGGTCGGCTCCAGGGCGATGCCGGAGGCACCGGCGTACACGACCATGGCGACGGTGTCCTGCTCGCGGAGCTGATCGACGAGCAACATCATCGATCGCTGCAGCAACGGGAGCTTGTCGGGGGAGTTCATCGACCCCGACACGTCGACGAGGAACACGAGGTTGCGCTTCGGGACCTTGGCCGCGGCGATGGGTCGGGTCTGCAGCCCGATGCGCGCGAGCAAGTGTCCCGACGACCACGGCGACTCGGCGATCTCCCAGTTCACCGCGATGGGGCGATCTGCGGGTGGCGTCGCGTAGTCGTAGTGGAAGTAGTTGACGAGCTCCTCGATGCGGACCGCGTCGGGCGGCGGCATCGTGCCGTGCGTGATGAATCGGCGGACGTTGGCATACGACGCCGTGTCGACGTCCGCGGCGAACGTCGAGCGCGGGTGTTCGTCGACGTCGAGGAACGCGGCCTCCTCGAGGTGGGCGTAGCCCTCGCGGTTGGGGCCTTCGTCGGCGAGGCGGAATCCGCTGCTCTCGCGGCGGGCGGTCGGGCTGGACTCGGCGATGCCGGTGAAGTCGCGCGAGTGGGCCGAGCCGACCGGCATGTTGCGGAACTCCTCCATGCCGACCTCGCGACCGACCGTCGTCGTCTTCCGCACCGGCGTCGATTTCACCCGGACGACGCGGTGGAACTCGCTGTTGGGGTCGACGCGGAAGTTCGCGCGAAACCTCGCGTGTTTCGGGAGCTCGAGCGCCTTCGAGACGTCGGCCTTGCCGGCGAGCACCTGCACCGAGTAGCTGCCCGGCGGGAGGCCGACGAAGGCGTAGTGCCCCTGCGCATCGGTGGTCGTCTCGCGCGGCCTCGACATGCAGATGCACGTGAGGATCACGAGCGCGCCGACGACCGGCTTGCTGGTCTTGCTCTCGAGGACGCGACCGCGGATCTGCGCCCCCTCGACGGCTGGGGCCTCGGCGTGGGCCGCGGGCGGCACCGTGGGCACCGCGAGGAGGATCAGCATGCCGAGTGCTCTGGTCGCGATGCCCATGTTCACCTCTGGCACGGCAAACGCGGGCGCAGGGAGGGGATTACAGCGATCCGCCCCAGGGCGGGGGCGACCGCGCTGTCGAGGTCACCGATCCGCGTGGGCCCGCGGAAAGAACACGACGGCATCGAACGCGCGCACGACGTCGATCCCCAGGTAGTCGAGCTTCATGTCGTGGAAGCCGATCGGGTAGACGATCCCGATCTGCCGCATCCGATCGCACGCGTCCCCGAGGGTGGCGCAGTCGACGGCCGGCCGGATCACGGACGCCGCATCGCCGCGCGCGATCAACCGCTGCTCGAGGCAAGGTCGCGATGGCGCGTCGAGACGCGCGACGTGGATGCCGCGCAGCCTCGGGCCGCCGATCGGCTGCATCGCCAGGAATGTCCCTTCACCGAAGGTCATCCCGACGACCCGGTACCGAGGCCCGAGCGCGCCACGCAGGAACATGCCCATGGGCCGCTGCTCGTGCCCCTTGAACTCGTACGGTCCGGCCGCCACGTGGAAGGTGTGGGCGTAGAGAAGACCGACCCGACCCGGCGGCATCGCGCTCGTCCAGTGCAGGACGTTGTCGGCCATGAACCGCTCCCGCTCGAGCGGGTCGATCGCCATCGCGATCCGCTGCTCGCACAGCCCGATCCAGTGGGGGACCTCGGCGGCGATCGAGGGCGGGGGCGCGCCGGTCGACCAACTCGTCGCGTCCGCGAGCAACCGCCGCACCCGGTCGACCCCGGCACGCGCACGGTCGCGCTCCGCGACGTCCCGCATGCGCCGCTCGAGACTCCAACCGCGGTGCCCCTCGAGCTCGACCTGCAGCTGCGATCGCGCCGCCTTGGTGAGATGCGGCTCGACGAGCGCCGTCAAGGCACGGCTCGCCCCCTCGCCCACCGCCGCCTCGATCCCCACCAATCGAACGCAGGCATCGGGCGCCGCGAGGTTGTGGCGCCGCACCGCATCGAGGAACCCGAGGAACTCGGGCGTGTGCAGGATGCCGAGGGTCTCGCGATCCATCCGCTCCGGCGGGGCGACGTTCGACGGCCCGCAACCGCCCGCGTACGCGTCGAGGCGCTCCACGAACGCAGCGCCGAGCTCGAGCATGACGACGACGAGATCGCCCCGCTCGATCCCCACCACGGTCGCGTCGTGCAGCGCCCGACGGAACTCGCGGGTCCCGTGCGAGTTCTCCCCCAGCGCCACCACGACCGCCGAGTCCCACATCTCGTCCACGACGCCGGCGACGAGATTCCGCGCAGCGGCGCGCGCCTCTGGGGATTCGGATGGTTCGCGCGTGCGCACGCCGCCGTGACACGCGGTCGCGACGACGAACGACAGCAGGGCGGCCCATGACCGAATCACCTCGAACACGCGCGACGCGGGGGGCCTCCTGGTCATCCGGGGAGCAGGATACCGCGGGTCACGGGTCCGCGGTCTCAGTCGGGACAGAGCCCCTGCCCAGGGTTCTCGTCGCAGCAGCCCTGCGCCGTACCCTGCTCGCAGTTCGTCCTCAGTGTCTCCGTGCTGGCGAAGTCGACCCCATCGGCGCACGCGCAGACCGGACGACAGCACGCCGAACCGAGGGACGCCTGGACCACACAGACGAAGCCCGTCTCGCACGTCGTCGAACCGTCGGCGACGCAGTCGTCGTCCGACTCGCAGTACTCGCTGCACATCGATCGATCGAGGAAGTACTCCTCGCTGAGCACGCACGTGCTCGTGGGCAAGTCACACCGGAATTGACCGCCGTCGGGAAACGCCGCATTGCACTCCGCGTCCGAGGCACACGGTGCGTCCGTCGCGACGACGGTGTCCGGATACAGGCAGATATCCTCCCCGCACCCCGGCGCCGGCGTCGTCAGCAGATGCGACTCGGGCACTGTCCCCGGCGCGAACCCGTGATCGCACGGCGCCCCGAGCCCCGCCGGCGGTCCGGGGGTCGCCCCGGTGCCGCCCGGTCCGTCATCGCTGCTCCCACCGCTCGACGCCTCGAGTTCCGCGTCGTCGCCCAACTTCACGTCGCCGAGCTGGCACCCGACGACCAACGCCAGCGCTCCCATCGTCGTACTCATCCATGACTCGCGTGCTTGCATGACGCTCCTTTCCCACCGAGCGCGGCGTTCATTGCAGGTCGCACGCCTCGTGCAGCAGATCGCGATACGCCGCCGCGGCCGGATCGACGAGCACGCCGCGGGCCTCCCGGCGACCTACCTCGATCGGTCCGAGCCGGCAGCGCGCCGCGGCACCGATCGCGCGGGCCTCGATCGCGAGCGCGCCGTCACCGAAGCGACGTCGGTACGCGGCGATGCGATCCAGGGCCCCGCCGAGGTCGCCGCGATCGAGCGCTGCGCGTGCGGTGGAGATCGCCTCGAGCTCCGCGCGCAGCGGATCGGCGGCGATCGGCCGCGGACGCGCAGTTGCGACGGACGCACGCGGCGACTCGACGCGCACCGCGGGCAGCTCGGCGGGCGGCAGCGATGGCGGCACGGGCGACGGCTCTCGCGCAACCGCAGGCGCCGCGCCGGGCTCGGCCGCGTGACCGCGCACGCTCTGCTCGCGCGCATCGATCGATCGCGCGACGCTGTGCTCGGGCCTCGGCCACGCCACCACGACGATCGCCGCCGCCGCGACCGCGATCGCCACCACCCACCATGCGCGTCCACGCGAACGCGCCTCGACGGGTGCGCCGTCATCCTCGCGCGCCTCGAGTCGCGCCCACGTCCGCGCCTCGTCGATCGGCTCGGGCATGATCGCGCGGCGATACGCCGCCAACATCCGCTGGGCCTCGC
>LNFB01000370.1 GCA_001464385.1 Deltaproteobacteria bacterium Ga0077550
CGATGAACCGCTCGACCGCGCGCGCCGCCTCGCCCTGGGCGTACCAGTGCTCGGGCCCCGCGTCCGGCTCGGGCGGCGGCACGGCGGCCAACCGACGCAGGCGTCGCGCCGTCGAGCGGGCGTGGTGCATCACGAGGTTGCGGGTGATCCCCGCCAGCCACGCCCGCGCCGAGCGCTCCGCGTCGAAGGTGTCCATCCGTCGACGCGCCACGAGGAACACGTCGTGCACCACGTCGTCGACCCACGCCCGATCCACGCCCAGCGCCCGGACGAGCCGCCACACGAAGGCGAAGTGGGCGCGGTACATCTCCGCGAACGACGGGCGCACGTCGGGCTCGGTCATCTCTGGGAGCGGGCGCAGCACCTCGTCACCGTGGTTTCCCGCCGACGTCGGGAAATCGCGGGGCGCCTCGACGATTTCCGCGGCGCGTCGCACGGGCCGCCCGATCACGGCAGACGCACCGCCAGACCCGCGACGAGCCGCACCCCGGCAGGGCCGATCGTGCCCACCTCGGTCCTCCCCACCGAGAAGGTGTGGCGCCGCGCGGGCGCGATCACAGCGGCGCTACCGGTGATCGCCCAGCGGGTCGCGAAGCGCCACTGCGCCGCGGGGCCGAGTCCGAAGGCCACCCACGGCAGATCGCGATCGACCAGGGCCTCGCCACCGCGGCCCTCGGCGTGCAACCGACCGACCTCGGCGTGACCACAGGCCCCGATCGCCCAGCGTCGCACCTCGCCGAAGCCGCACAGCTCGAGCCCACCCGCCGTCATGCGATGCCGCGCCGACGGCGTCGCCCCGACCCCACGCACGATCGCGTGCACGACGATCGCCCGCACGCGCAGTCGCGGCCAGTGCAGCCCGACGGCACCGACGAGCGTGCCACCCACGCCGGGGACCGCGAGCGCGTCGACGCCACCGGCCAGCGCGAGCTCGGCCCTCGGCCGCGCGGGCCGACGGCGCGTGACGATCGGATCCACCCGGGTCGATGCAACATCACTTCGTCGAGGCTCGCCTGCGCTCGCGGCGACACCGGCGGTTCTCGCCGCGTCGGCGACCGGCGGCGCGGCGACCACGGCGGGCGGCGGCTCCGCGGGCTCGGGCACGGTGAGGGTGGGCGTCTCGACCTCGGGGCTCGCCGCCATCGCGATCATCAGCGCCGCCGCATCGGCGAGCGCGTCACAGCTGCGCCCCTCGAGCTCGCGCTCGGCCGTCCCGCTCGCCGCGACCAGCCGCAGCCGCAAGCGCCACGGCCGCGCGCGCTCCCCCGTGTCGACCAGCTCGCCGTGCGCCGCGATCACACCGCCGGCGTCGCCGGCCCAGCTCCGCTCGACCCGCGCGCGCACGTCCTCGAGCTGCGGGCACTCCTCGGGCGCCCGCCACTCGAGCTGGAGCTGCGGCGCGAGCGACAGCGCCAACCATGCGAGCACCACGCGAATCGCCTCCGCCGTCCGGAGGGTCTCACGATTCGCGTGGGCCGGCGTTCCCCGGCCTCACGGCCAGGTCGCCTTCAGCAGCGCCGGCGCCGGCGTCCCCATCGCGGAGAACTCCGCCAAGGCGAAGTTCGTGACCACGAGCGAGCGGTCCTCGCCCTCACCCGCAAAGGCGACGGTGGCGGGGAAGTCGAGCGGTGGACCCTCGGCGAGGACCTCGATCGCACCGGCGTCGTCGATCCGCACCAGACGGTTGCTGCGGTTGATCGCGGCGACGACCGAGCCGTCGTCGTCCAGCGCGATGCCGTCGATCCCCGCGAGCGCGCAGTCCGGCCCCGCGATCGTCTCGGGCGTGCCGGCGGTGCCATCCTCTGCGATCGGGATCCGCAACACCACGCCCATGTCGTTGCCCGAGACGATCAACGCGCCGTCGGTCCACACCAGGCCGTTCGCGCCGACCGAGATCGTCCCCATCGCGCCGCAGTTGGTCGGATCGCCTGCGAGCAGCGGATCCTGGACCCACGGCGCCACGATGCCCGCCGCATCGACGACGAACACGCCGCCGTACGCGGAGTCGGTGACGTACAGCGCGCCGTCGTCGGCCCACGCGAGGCCATTCGGGAACACCATCGCGGGATCCGACGCCCACAGCTCGGCGTCGCCGCCGTCTGCGGGCGCGCGGTAGATCCCCGGCGCGAGATCGGCGGTGAACGACGCCACCGCGGCGTGGATCACCCCGTCGCCGTCCAGGCCCAGCCCGGTCAGGAAGCTCGTGTTCGGCGGCGGCGTGGGCGTGACGGCCAGCGGCGTACGGGCGCCGTCGGCCAGGGCCACGCGCTCGATCGCGCCGGTGAACGCGAAGCCGACGATCGCGTCGCCGCCATCGATGATCAACCCCTCGGGCAGCTCGAACGCGGCGGGATCGAAGTCGACCACCGCCTCGAGCACGAGTCCGTCGCTACCACCGGTGGTCGAGCTCCCGCCCGAGCTGTCCGACGAGCCGTCGCCGCTCGAGCTGCCGTCGCTGGTGGACAGGGATCCGCCGCCCGAGCTCGAGCCCGGGTCGGTGGTGGAGACGTCGGTCGCGGACGTGGACGCACCCGTGGTCTCGGTGCTGGCGGTGGCGTCACCGTCGTCCCCGCACGCGGCGAGGAGCAGGGCGACGATGGCGGTCTGGGCGGTGTGGCTGAGGCGTTTCATCGGTGGGCACAGGCTGGGCCCACCCATGCGTGCATCCAAATGCAACGTCCTCACCATCGATGCTGCACCGCATGCATGTATGCTCCAGGGCATGGAACGCAGCCCGCTGGCCGCCCTCGACGCCAACCTGCTCGTCGCGCTCGATGCCCTGCTCGAGACCAAGCACGTGCAGCGGGCGGCCCGTCGCCTCGCGGTGAGCCCCTCGGCGATGAGCCACACGCTCGGGCGGCTGCGCGCGATGCTCGACGATCCGCTGCTCGTGCGCGCCGGCCGGGCGATGGTCCCGACCGCGAGGGCGCGACAGCTCGCGGGCCCGCTACGCGACGGGCTCGCGCTGCTCGAGCGGGTGGTCGCCGCACCGCCGCGCTTCGACCCCGCGCGCGAGCGTCGTGCGCTCAAGCTCGCCGCCGTCGACTTCGCACAGTCGCTCGTGATCCCGACGCTGTGTCGATCGATCGCCGCGGCTGCTCCGGGCGTCGACGTGGTGGTGCTCCCGTTCGGGAGCGGATCGGCCGCGGCGCTCGTGCGCGACGAGCTCGACCTCGGCATCTCCGGCTCGCGCACCGCCCCGGGCCTGCGCGCCCGGGTGATCCACCACGAGCCGTTCGTGTGCCTCCTGCGACGCGGCCACCCTGCGACGCGCACGCGTCTCACCGCGAAGCGCCTCGC
>LNFB01000371.1 GCA_001464385.1 Deltaproteobacteria bacterium Ga0077550
TCGACGCGCCGGTGGTCGCCGTCACGGTCGCGCGGATGAAGATGCTGCAGGTGCCGCGCTTCATCCGGTGGGGCGTGCCGGTCGAGCGCCTGGTCCGGGATCACCCCGGCACCACGCTCGCGCTTGCGGCCATGCGCCCGCTGGGGACCGTCTCGACGTTCACGGTGTGGAAGTCCGCGCGCGAGATGATCGACATGGTCCACGGTCACAGCGCGATCGCGGCCCCCGAGCGCCACGCGGTCGCGATGGTCGAGCGCCGCCGCAAGGACTTCCACTTCGAGTTCACGACGCTGCGGTTCCACTGCCTCGGCGAGTACGGTGCGTGGGAGGGGCGCAGCTCGATCGTCCCGACGCAGCGGGTGGATCCGATGCGGCCTGCGGCGATCGACTCGCCCCCGTGATCGTTCGGTTCACAGATCGGTGCGGTGCGCTGCATGCAGAGGCATGCGGCGGACGGCGACCTCCCTCGGCGTGATCCTCTCCCTACCTGCGTGCGGCGCCGCGGCGCCGGGGTCGGGCGGCGACGCAGGCAGCAGCGGAGCAACCGGGGGTGATACCGCCGTCGTCGACGGCACGGGTGATTCGGCAGCGAGCTCGGGGGCCACGAGCCCCGGCCACGACGACTCGACCGGTGCGATGCAGGGCACGACGGACGCGACGGAGGACACCGGTTCGCCGCCACCGCCGATCGCTCCGTGCGAGGGATTGCCGTCCCGAGGGCAGTGGGAGGCCATCACGCCCCCATACGAGCCCGCGGCAAGCGAGTGGGCGGACGGCTTCTCGGAGATCGTGCTGCTGGATCCGCACGACCCGTCGATCGTCTTCGTGACGATCGGCAACCGTGGGCTCTTCCGCTCCGAGGACTGCGGCGCGAGCTGGTCGAAGGTGAACGTCGGCGAGGGAGGAGAAGCCATCGACGACGGCAACCTCTGGAGCGGCGCGATCGATCCGAACGACGGCAACGTGCTGTTCGCGGTCAACGGCTACGGCGCGCAGGGCATCTGGAAATCGGCGGACGCGGGCGTCAGCTGGACCGCGTTGCTGGATCCGACGACCGAGGCGGGGAGCGCAGTCGCATACAACTTCTACACCGGCATCGCGATGGATCCGCACGACGCCGCGCACCTGGTCGCGACGCCCCACGCCGAGTGCGACGCAGCGCACCCCGGTGGTTGCCTGCTCGAGACCTTCGACGGCGGCGCGAGCTGGGCGGTGCGCAGCTCTCCGTTGGGCAGCGCGTGGGCGGAGGGCTCCGGTCCGGTGGTGCTCGACGGGACGTCCTATCTGTACGCGACGCAGTTCGAGGGCCTGTGGCTCACCGAGGACAACGGCAGCACGTGGGCCGAGGTCACCGCGCCGGGGGCAGGGGGCGCGAGCGCGGCGGCCGTGCGCGGGCCCGAGGGCGAGCTCTACGTCAGCACGCTTCAAGGCGTGACCCGCAGCGACGACGACGGGCGCAGCTTCGCGATGCTCCCCGACGGCGGCGGACGCCTGGTCGCGCTGGCGGCGAGCGACGTGGCGGTGTTCGCCGCGGATCAGTGGTCGGCGACGTATCGCCGGCTGTCGTTCGCCGACCCGAGTCACTGGGAAGACATCGCGCCGCCGGCCGAGTTGGCCCCCGATGCCGGTGCGCCGTACCTCGCCTACGATCGCGCCCACGGCGTGCTGTACTCGTCGAACTTCGTCGGCGGCCTCTGGCGCATCGTCATCGAGTGACGGAGGTTGCCGGGGCTTCGATCTCCCGGCATCGTCGAGCCGTGGTTCGCACGCTCGCGTGGCTCGGGATCCTCTTCTGCGCGTGCGCCCGCGCCGAGCCGCCGCCCGCCCCCGAAGGTGAGCCGGCGTCGCTGGACGAGCCGTGCGCGCGCGACGAGGACTGCATGTTCGCGAGCGGATGCTGCACGGGCTGTTCGTTCTTCAGCGGGCGCACCGCGACCGCGCCCATGACCTCCGCGAGCGCGCAAGCCAGCCAGGATCGCCAGTGCTGGGTGCGCGGGTTGTTCGAGGACTGCCCGCTCGTCGACTGCGCTTCGCCTCCGCCGTGTCGCCTCGATCTGGACCCGGCGTGCGTACAGGGGCGCTGCCGACCGCGCGCGACGGGGGTCGTCGGCGGTGCGAACGATCGCTGCGACGCGGGCGCGTGCGGTGAGCCGCCCGTGTTCACCGGCTCCGACTGCGACGACTTCGCCCAGGCGGCGTTCGAGCGCTGTGCGTGCATCGAGGGCGGTGGCCGGTGCCCGCCCGAGATCTGGCGTGGCCTGTGCGCCGAGGCGAGCCGCTGCGCGGGCGACTCGCCCGGCGTGGCGGTGAAGCGCGCGACCGCCGATTGTCCGTAGCGACCTACTCCACGACCATCCGCGCGACGCCGCCGGAGAACATCGACGCGTACAGCACGTGGTGCGCGTCGTCGTAGGCGAGGAACGGGATCCCGCCGTCGTTGCCCATGGCGATCTGCTCGCTGGGCGCTGCCACGTCCTCCCACGTCGCGTCGTCGGCGAGCGTGCGAGACGCAGCTCGGGGACGCGCGTGCTACCATCAACCCATGTTGCGCGGCGTTCCGTGGTCGATCCTCCTGGTCTTCACCGCGTGTGGCCATTCGAAGCCGAACCCTTCGGAGCCGCAGGCACGGACCGCCGCGGATCCCACCGCCGCGACGCCGGCGACCCACGAACTCCCCGCCGACGCCGTCGCCTCCGTCGATGGCACGCTGATCCCCTATTCCGAGCTGGCGGCGTTCTACGAGGCCGCCGCGCTCGATCGGGAAACCGACGTCCTCTCGGAGGCCGAGGCGCAGCAGCTGCTCGAGGACGCCATGGACGTGGTCCTGTATCGCGCGCTGCTGCTCGCCGAGTTCGAGCGCCTCGGACTCGACGACGAGGCGCGAACGAGGCTCGCGGCGGAGTTCGGCCCGCGGCTCTCCATGATCCTCTCCATGATCCCGCTCGAGCTCGCGCTCGGTGACACCAGGTTCCCCGTCACCAACACCGCGCTCGCGCTCCAGCTCGCGCTCGCGAACGGAGCCCACGTCGTCAGCGAAGCGGCGCTCTCCGACGCCTACGAGCGCCGCAAGCACGAACTCACGTCCAGCACCGGTTGGGTCCGCCTCGATCGACTCGAACTCGGCTACACGACGTCGCCGATCGCGACGACCGGCGTCGCGGCGTGTGATGATCTGCTGCTGCGTTGGCACGCGTGTGTGGAGACGCCTGGCACGAAGCTCGACCCCGAAGCGGTGGAGAAGATGGAGTCCACGATCCGCCAGGGCTTCGGGGCTCCCGAGCAGAAGGCGTTCGTCACACAACTCTGCTCGGCCATTGCCGCCGAGATGGCCTCGGAGCCGGCCGACGCCCTCGGGTGCGAGTGGGAGCCGCGGCCGAGCGCACCGCTGGGTCGAGCGCAGCGCGCCGCGCTCGCGAAGGGGCGCGCTGCGTCCGGCAAGCGCGCTGCAGTGCTGCAGCGCCGCGCGACCGCGAAGGACGTCGACTTCCTGGCGCTCGCCGGTGCGGAGCAAGGGGTCACCGTGCAGTCGACGCTGGTCGCGATCGACGAGCTCGAGCCGGAGATCGCCCGCGCGATCGAGACGCTGCACCCACCCGGTGTCACGGCGCCCGTCGCCGGCGCGACGCGCTGGACGATCGCGCGGGTGCAGGAGCGCTGGCCCGCCGGGCCTGCGCCGCTCGAGCTGCGTCGCGGCGAGCTCTCCGACACGATCATCGCGGCCCAGCTGACGGCGGCGATGAGCGGGCTGTACGAGCGGCTGCGCGCAAGCCATCGCGTCGTGGTTCGATTGCCCCCGCCACCCAAGCTCCCCCCGCGACAGGAGTGAGCGTCGAACTCCGACGAGCCCTACTCCACCACCATCCGCGCGACGCCGCCGGAGAACATCGACGCGTACAGCACGTGGTGGGCGTCGTCGTACGCGAGGAACGGGATCCCGCCGTCGTGGCCCATCGCGATCTGCTCGCTCGGCGCGGGCACGTCCTCCCACGTCGCGTCGTCGACGAGCGCGGCACGGCGCAGCGTCGGGCTCCACTGATCGGCGGCGTACAGGTGCGTCGAGCCGTGGGCAAGCATCACCATGAAGCCGCTGGTGTTGGGCACGTGCTCCCACTGCACGCCGTCGGCGCTGCGGATCACGCCCGAGCGGCTGCCGAGGTAGCGGTTGCCGCTCACGGTGGGGACGAGCGGGCGGATGGTGTACTCGGCCTCGCACGAGCCGCCGCCTTCGAGGTTGTCGGTGCTCCACGTCGCACCCGCGTCCTCGGTCACCATCAAGATCGAGCCGCACCACACCCAGGTGTCGCCCTCGACGATGACCACGCCGCCGCCCTCGATCCAACCCTCGGGGGAGGTGAGCACGCGCCACGATTCGCCGCCGTCCAGCGTCTCGGCCATGCAGCTCGGCTGGTAGGGCTCTGCACAGCCGCCGTGGGTCGTCACCAGCAGGTGGCGGTGATCCGCGGGATCCATCGAGACGTTGTTGACGAAGCGGTACTCCGCGACCGCGCCGTACTCCTCGTCGACGAACAAGTCGGTCCACTGCACGCCGCCGTCGGTGCTGCGCCACAGGCTCTGCGCCCCGTAGCCCGACACGGCGAACAGCACGCCGGGATCGACCGGATCGACCATCATGCTCCACTGCGCGCCGTCGCCGACGCCGCCGTAGGTCATGCCGTCGCCGACGCTGCCGGGGCCCGTGTTCACGCGCTCCCAGCCCGCGCCGCAATCGTCGGAGCGCCAGATCTCGTCGTTCTCGCCGCCGGTGCCGAGCCACACGGTGCCCGGGTCGAACGGATCGACGATGACCGCCGCGCCCACGGTGCCGTTCACCGCGTCCGGGAAATTGCTGGGCGGCGTGATGTTCTCCCATGTGCCGGGCGCGGGCAGTCCGTCGCAGCCCTCGACCGCGGCGACGGTCACCGTCGCTTCGGCGGTCACGTCGCTGTCCGCGTCGCTCGTCGCGACGACGTGGAAGACGCCCTCGGCCGCGGGCGCGTGGTACAGGCCCGACGGATCGATCGATCCGCCGTCGGCTTCCGGCACGCTCCACGTCACCGCCTGCGCGTCGCCGTCGCTGGTGTGCGCGACGAACTGCGCGGTCGCCCCGGGCGCGAGCACGACGGCCTCGGGGACGATCACCAGCGCGCCGCCGGGCGACGGGCCGGTCGTGTCGTTCGCGGCGGTGCCGTCGGTGGTGTCGGGATCCGGCGCGGTCTCGGCGGCCTGCGTGGTTTCGCCGTCGACTGCGGTCGTGCCCGCGGCCGTACCGCTGGTCGCATCGTCACTTCCGTCGGCGCCGTCGGCGGCCGGCGCCGCGCAGCCGACGAGGCACGCCAGGACGGGGAACCACGGGTCGCGGAGAGTGGATCGCATGACGTCGGCCTTCCGCGGCTCTCGAGGCGCGCACGGGACACATGCACGCGGCGCGGGCCGCCTGTGATCGAAACGCCGTGGGGTCGCGTGGCCGCGATCGTGCGACGGGCCGCCGCGGTCACGGCAACGCGCAGGCGCCGACGTGGGCGAGCCCTGGCGGTGCCATCCCGGGCGCGTACCAGGGCACGCAGGTCTGTCCGTCGAGACTGCACGGCGCATCGGGATCCGCGGCCGTGAGATCGCAGAAGTGACTGCAGCAAGTCTCGCTCGTGCAACCCGGTACGGTGCTGGCATCGGCGCAGAAGCTCCCCGGATCGCAGTCATTCTCGAATGCGCAGGGATCGCCGGGCCCCGCCTTGGTCTGCAGCGATGGCGTGCAGGCGAACACGCCTTCGATGAACGTGCACACGCGTCCGCGACCGCACGATTGTGTGATCGGATCGCACGCATGCAGACACAGGATCAGCAGGTCATCCAGGATGACGCACTGGGTATTGGGGTCCTCGCAGATCGGGCTCGCTGGTGTCCCGAGACAGAGCGCGACACAGGTGCCGGCGTCGGTGGTGGGGTCGACCTCCCAGCACAACGCGCCGGCCCCACAGTCGTCGACGCCCGAGAGGCCGGCGTTCTCGGCCGTGCAGGCTTCTCCAGGCTCGGCCGGATCGCTCGCGATGGGCGAGCACGTGGTCTGCGTCCACGAGAACTCGCCCTCCGCCGCGCGCGGCATGCACTTGAACCCCCGTGGACAGTCTTGCGCCCAGAGGTCACACGGCGCTGACCCGTTGTCGGGCTCGCACAGAAATGGCGCACACCCACCCGACCACGCTCCATCCGCATCGGACGAATCGCCGGCCGTGGACGTCGTCGATGTCGTCGAGCTCGCCGCTGCGCTCGATGTGCTCGGGTTGTCCGACGAGCTGCTGGGGTCGGCGGCGCCGGTGCTGGTGGACGCGGGGCCGCCACCGGACACAACGGCGCGATCGAGACATCCGATCGTGCTCGCGATCATCCAGGTCGACGCAATCCTCGCGCGCAACATCGGAGCTTAGTCTAGTCCACGGCCGTCGGCCGCGCGACGCGGCCCGCGGACGTCGGCGTGCGTACTGTGTACCGCTGCAAACGCGCAACGGGTCGCAGGGGTAGCGCCGCCTCGGACCGCCGCGCGGGCGCGGTCACGGCGTACGATCGATCGCCCATGCGACCCGTCCTGCGAGTCCTCGTGTGCGTGGTCGCGCTCCCCTCGTGTCGGGTCGCGCCGTCGGTCCGACCCGCTCCGACGACGGTGACGCCCGCGATCGACCCCGCGATCCCCCCTTCGCCGATCGGGGTCATCGCCGTCGCGATCGTGCCGATCGCACCCGGCGGCGCCGCGATCGACATCGAGGACGCGGGCGCAGCCGTCGCGGCGTGCGAGGCGGCTGGGTGGCCCGCGACGCTGCCGGTCGAGCGGGCCCGCGCAGTGGCCGAGCACGGGATCGGATCCCACGCGACCGTCGTGCACCCCGGCGGGATCACGACGGTGACCGTGGCCGCGATCGACTGCGAGGCGCCCGGTGACATCGAGGGGCCTGTCGCGTCGCTGGTGCTCGACGCCCCCGCGCCCGAGGGCCCGCCGGATTCGCGTGACCCTACGGCGCCGCGCGACGGGCCGCCCGGGCGACCGCACCTCGCGATCGTCGGGGCGAGCGTCGCCGCCACCGCGCGGCTCGTCGATCCCGTGCCGCTCGATCTCGCCGCCGCGCCCGCCGTCCGCGATGCGCTCGCGCGCTACGCCGCCGACGTCGCCGAAGAGCGCCGTCACGCCTGCGAGGATCGGGAGACGACCGAGGGCGTGCCGAGCGAGGCCGCGATCGCCCGGGCGATCCCCGAGGCCGTCGCCACCGCCGTCGTCCACCCGATCCGCGCGGGCGCCCAGACCCTGCACTTCGCCGTGGTGCAGCACCCCACCATCGGCTTCGGCTGCCAGGGCCAGGAGGAGCAGCTCGGCGTGCTGCTCGATCCAAAGGGCGAGGTGCTCCTCGAGCTCGTCAGCAACAACGGGATCGACCTGCAGTGGATCACCGATCTCGACGGCGACGGCACCGAAGAGGCGCTGGTCGACATGCAATGGATGGAGGACGGCATGCACGACATCGGCCTGGTGCACGGCGAGGCCGCGACCTGGGAGCGCACGATCGTGTGGTCGGCGGACACCCCGTAGGTCCGCCCGCCCCTGCAACAATGCCCGTTGTCGCGGCCGCCCCCGCGTGCAACCGTGATCGAATGGGCGAGTGGACGTCGACCGCGTGCATCCTGTGCGAGTGCAACTGTGGGCTCGAGGTCGAGCTCGGCGGTGAGGACGGTCGGCACCTCGTGCGCCTGCGCGGCGACAAGGCCCACCCGGCCTCGCGCGGCTACGCCTGCGAGAAGGCCCACCGCCTCGATCACTACCAGCACGCGCGCGATCGGATCCTCTCGCCGCTGCGGCGCACGCCCGCGGGGGACTACGAGCCCATCGGGTGGGAGCAGGCGAACGCCGAGATCGCAGCGCGTCTCACCGACGTGCGCGATCGCTTCGGCGGCGCGTCGATCTTCTACTACGGCGGGGGCGGCCAGGGGAACCACCTGCCCGGCGCGTATGCGACCGCGACGCGTCGCGCCCTGGGCTCGCGCTACCGATCGAACGCGCTCGCGCAGGAGAAGACCGGCGAGGCGTGGGTCACCGGGCGGATGATCGGCGCGTACACCCGCGGCGACTTCGAGCACGCCCAGGTCGCGATGTTCCTCGGCAAGAACCCGTGGCACTCGCACTCGTTCCCCCACGCGCGCACGACGTTGAAGCACCTCGCGCGGGATCCGGCGCGCACGATGATCGTCGTCGATCCGCGGCGCAGCGAGACCGCGGCGATGGCCGACATCCACCTGCAGGTCCGGCCCGGCACCGACGCGTGGTTGCTCGCCGCGATGGTCGGCCGGATCGTGCAGACCGGCGCGATCGATCGGGCCTTCGTCGACGCGCACACCCAGGGACTGGCGGCAGTGCAGGCCGCGTTCGGCGAGCTCCCCGTCGTGGCGTACGCGGCACGGGCCGGCATCGACGAGGCCCTCTTGTCGCGCACGGTCGACGTCATCGCCGCCGCGTCGAGCTTCGCGTCCTACGAGGACCTCGGCGTGCAGATGAACCGCCACTCGACGCTGGTGAGCTACCTGCACCGGCTCGTCTGGCTGCTCACCGGCAACTTCGGCCGGCCCGGCACGCACTTCGTCCCCACGCCCCTGTCGCCGCTGATGGTGCTGAAGGCCGACGACACCAAGCGATCGCCGGTGCTCGGCGAGCGGCTGGTCGGCGGCCTCGTGCCGTGCAACGCGATCGCCGGCGAGATCCTCACCGATCACCCCGGCCGCTACCGCGCGATGATCGTCGAGGCCGCCAACCCGGCGCACTCCCTCGCCGAGAGCCACCGGTTCCGGGAAGCCATGCGCCACCTCGACGTCTCGGTCGTGATCGACGTCGCGATGACCGAGACCGCACGGCAGGCGGACTTCGTGCTGCCCGCCGCGACGCAGTTCGAGAAGGCCGAGGCGACCTTCTTCAACTTCGATTTCCCCGACAACGTGTTCCACCTGCGTCAGCGCCTGTTCCCGCCGCCGGCCGGCGTGCGGACCGAGGCGGAGATCCACGCGGGCCTGCTCGAGGCGATGGGGGCGCTCGGCGAGGCCGACTACGCGCCGCTGCGCGAGGCGGCCGCGCAGGGTCGACTGCCGTACGCCGCGGCCTTCATGCAGCATGTGCTCGCCACGCCCAAGGCCGGGCTCGCGGCGGTCATCGCCTACCGCACGCTCGGACCCACGCTGCCTGTCGGCATGGCCGAGGCCGCGGTGCTGTTCGGGGCGGCCTTCGCCGCCGCGATGGCGTCCCCCGCCTCACTCGCCCGGGCCGGCTTCGACGGCCCCGCGCCGGTGGCCGCGTCCGCGCTCTTCGACGCGATCCTCGCGGCGCCCTCGGGATTGGTCTTCGCGCGCGACACCTGGGAGGAGACGTTCGCGCGGCTCGGTCGATCGCGCCTCGAGCTCGCCCTGCCCGATCTCCTCGACGAGCTCGACACGCTCCGCGCGCCCGCGGCCGACCGCCCCGCCGCGTTCCCGTTCGTGCTGTCGGCCGGCGAGCGCCGCTCGTTCACCGCGAACACCATCGTGCGCGACCCGAGCTGGCGCGGTCGCGCCGACGAGCACGCGCTGCGCCTGGGCCCCGTCGACGCCCAGGCCCTCGGCGTCGCGTCGGGCGACAGCGTGCGCCTGACGACGGCGCAGGGGAGCGTCGTCGTCGAGGTCGCGATCTCCGAGATGATGCAGCCCGGGCACATCTCGCTGCCCAACGGCCTGGGCGTCAGCTACCCCGGCACGGACGGCGTCGGCGTGGCGCCCAACGAGCTGACCTCGGCGGCGGATCGCGATCGCTTCGTCGGCACGCCGTGGCACAAGTCCGTGCCCGCGCGGCTCGAGCGGATCACTGCTTGAGCCGGTACCCGGTCTTGAACATCCACGACACGACCACCAACAGCCCGATCAACAACCCGAGCGTGATCCCCAGGCTCACGCCCACGTCGACGTCCGCGGCGCCGTAGAAGCTCCAGCGGAAGCCGCTGACCAGGTACACGACCGGGTTGAACAGCGCGACGGTGCGCCACGCCGCGGGCAGCATGTCGATCGAGTAGAACGCGCCGCCCAAGAACGTCAGCGGCGTGACCACCAGCATGGGGATGAGCTGCAGCTGCTCGAAGCTCTTGGCCCAGATGCCGACGACGAAGCCGAACAGGCTGAACGTGAGCGCCGTCAGCAGCAGGAAGCCGAGCATCCACACCGGGTGCTCGATGCGGACCGGCACGAAGCAGAACGCGGTGACGAGGATGATCGTCGCGACCAGGATCGACTTGGTCGCGGCGGCGCCGACATAGCCGAGCACCAGCTCGACCGCGGAGATCGGCGCCGACAAGAGCTCGTAGATCGTGCCGGTGAACTTGGGGAAGTAGATCCCGAACGAAGCGTTGGAGATGCTGCCCGTGAACAATGACAGCATCATCAGGCCGGGGACGATGAACGCGCCGTACGAGACGCCGCCGACCTCGGACATGCGCGAACCGATCGCCGCGCCGAAGACGACGAAGTACAGCGACGTGGTGATCACCGGTGTGACCACGCTCTGGACCAGCGTCCGCAGGAAGCGGGCCATCTCGAAGCGGTAGATCGCCCAGACGCCGCGGTGGTTGAAGCCCTGGCTCATGTTCTCGCCTCCGATTCGGTCGACGCGCTGACCAGGTTGACGAAGATGTCCTCGAGCGAACTCTGCCGCGTGGCGAGGTCGCGAAAGCCGATGCCGAGCTCGGCGACGCGCCGCAGCAGCGCGGGCACGCCCGCCTGGCCGTCGTTGGCGTCGTAGGTGTACTCGAGCTCGTAGCCGCCGGACTTGATCGTCAGCGGCCACGCCGACAGGGCCTCGGGCAGCTCGCTCATCGGCTCCTGCAGCGACAGCGTCAGCGCGCGCTTTCCCAGCTTCTTCATCAACGTGGCCTTGTCCTCGGCGAGCAGCAGCTTGCCCTTGGAGATGATGCCGATGCGATCGGCCATCTCCTGGGCCTCCTCGATGTAGTGCGTGGTCAAGATGATCGTCACGCCGCGCTCGCGGAGGCCGCGGACCAGGTTCCACATGTCGCGGCGCAGGGCCACGTCGACGCCCGCGGTCGGCTCGTCGAGGAACAGCACCTCGGGCTCGTGCGCGAGCGCCTTGGCGATCATGACGCGGCGCTTCATGCCGCCGGACAGGGTCATGATCTTGTCGTTGCGCTTCTCCCACAGCGACAGGTCGCGGAGGATCTTCTCGATGATCGCCGGCGCCGGCGGCCGCCCGAACAGCCCGCGGCTGAAGGTCACCGTCGCGATCACCGTCTCGAACGCGTCGGTGGTGAGTTCCTGCGGCACCAGCCCGATCTTCGTGCGCGCCATCCGGAAGCCGCGCTCGATGTCCTGGCCGTCGAGCGTCACCTCGCCCGAGGTGCGCGTGACGATGCCGCACACGATGTTGATGAGCGTCGTCTTGCCCGCGCCGTTGGGCCCGAGCAGCGCGAAGATCTCGCCCTTGTCGATCTCGAGGTCGACGCCGTCGAGCGCCGCGAGGCCCGACGCGTACCTCTTGGTGAGTCGCGAGATCGAGAGGATCGGAGGCATCGCGCGGACCTTAGCACCGCGCCGGGTCGCGCCGTCACGTCGAATCGGGCAGGTGCGACCGCGCCGCCGCGCTCGGTAACCTCGACGCGCGCCGCGACGATCAAGTCGGCCGCCGCGCCGATGACGTCGGCCGAAGCGCCGGGCTAGACCTTCTGCGCGCCGTCCAGCTTGGCCAGCCCGCGGTCGAACGTGCCGAGGGGGAGATGCCCTGCCTTGCGCGCGATCTCGAGGATCAGGCAGTCCGAGAAGCCCAGGTTCGGTCGCGCGGTGAAGCTGTCGAGCGCGGCCTCGACGACGTCGGGGTCTTGCAGGACGAGGGCGTCGTGCTCGAGGAGCATCCGCACGGCGGTGGCCAGCGCCGCGGGTCCGAGCTCGTAGACGCTGTCGAGGACCCAGATCGTCTCGGCGAGGACGAGGTGCGAGACCCACGCCCCGGCGCTCACGAAGCTCTTGGCCGCCGCGGCCTGCTTCGCGTCGTCCTGCGCGATCAGGCGCACGAGGAGGTTCGTGTCAGCGGCGCGCATGACGAGCCCGGATGTGCCGCCGGATCCCCTGCTCGAGGTCCTCGAGGGAGTGGGTCGCAGGGGCTGCGTCCGGGAACAGCGCTTGATGGATGTCATCGGACGTGAAGCGATGCGCCCGCCGCACGACGATCGTCGCGCCCTCCTGGTCCCACTCGAGGATCGAGCCGGGCGCGACGCCGAGCCGACGCCGGACCTCGGCGGGGATCGAGACCTGGCCCTGGTTGGTGATCCGCGATCGCGCGATCTTCACGGCGTCAGAGTACCACGGTACTGCGGGGGCGGCATCGCCGGAGCGGCGCCCCGACCCTACTGCGGATCGAGGGGATGCCACGGCGCGCCGACACAGCCGCCGCCCGCGGGATCGCCCGGATCTGCGCCGGCGCCGGCCTCGGCGGCCGCGGCGGTGACCTGGCCCTGGACCGAGGCGCAGTAGTAGAGCTGCTCGCCCTCGTAGGTCCACTCGAACTTCGCGAAGGTCATGTCGTTGGCCGAGCGCGCGACGACGAAGCGCGTGGCGTTGTCGAAGTAGCTGATGAAGTACGTGTAGACGTCGGGGTCGAAGGCCTGCACCCAGCGCTTGTCGCTGATGTCGTGCTCGCCGCTGACGTCGTCCGTCCACAGGCCGATGATCTCGAGGACCTGCTCGCCACCGCCGGTCGAGGTGGAGTCCGCGGCCTCGTCACTGCCGCCACCGTCGGTGCAGCCGGGCAGCGCGGCAGGGGCGAGCGCGAGGACGAGGGCGGTCGATCGGGTGCGTGTCATGGGGGTCCTCGCGGAGCTTCAGCCGGCCTCGATGCGGACGATCACGGCGGAGATGTTGTCTGCGCCGCCCGCTTCGTTGGCGAGGTTGATGAGCTGGGTGGCCGCCGTGTCGATGCTCTCGAAGCGCGTCACGGTGGCCAGGATGGTCTGGTCCGTGATCATCCCCGACAGGCCATCCGAGCACAGCAGGTAGATGTCGCCGCGGGCGTACTCCTCGACGAAGATGTCGACGAAGACGTTCTGCGACAGGCCGAGCGCGCGGACGACGACGTTCTTGTAGCCGAAGTTGTCGAGCTCGTCGCCGCTCATCTCGCGCATGCGACGGTAGTCGTTGAGCAGCGAGTGGTCCTCGGTGACCTGGCTGATCTGACCGCCGCGGATCCGGTACACCCGCGAGTCGCCGACGTGCCCGACGTAGATGCGACCCTGGGTGAAGTACACCGCGTCGACGGTGCAGCCCATGCCCTTCTTGCTGGGGTCGTTGACGCCGGTCTCGTGGATCCGCGTGTTGGCGAGCTTGATCGCGACGGTCATGCGATCGCGCTCGATCGCGAGCTGCGGCATGCGGAAGGGCCAGGTCGGCGAGACCTCGCCGGCGGTCTGCTGGTAGTAGCCGCTGACGGTCTCGACCGCGATCGTGCTCGCGACCTCGCCGCACGCATGGCCGCCCATTCCGTCCGAGACCACCGCCAGGGGGAACTCGGCGGGGATGAAGATGTTGTCCTCGTTGTGGTCGCGGACCCGGCCGATGTCGGTCTTGCCCGAGAAGCGAATGCGTGACCCACCCTCGAGGAAGCTGATGCTCATCGGCAGGCCCACGCTATCACCGCGCTCGCGGCCGCACAAACGAAGGGCGTGCTCGCGCGGGTGTCAGCGACCGATCCGCGCGCGCGGCGGGGCCGCCGGTCCAGGCCGGCGCGTCGGCGATCGGGGCGCGCGCGGGCCCAGGCGCGGCGCCGCTCGTCGCGAGGGACGGCGCAGGGTAGACTCGCGACCCAAGGTGGAGCTCACCCGACCACGCGGTGCGGCAAAGTCGGTGCGCCTCGAGCAGATGTCGATGCCTCGACTGCTGTTCGCGTTGCTGCACAAGCGCTTCACCGGGATGGTCCAGCTCGAGCAGCCCGAGCCCACCGGCATGCGCACGATCTGGTTCAGCGGCGGCATGCCGACGTTCACCGACTGGGTGTCCGCGTCGCACGCCCTGGGCGAGGTGCTGGTGTCCGAGGGGCTCATCGACGCCCAGCAGCTGTCGATGGCGCTGCGCACGATGGCCAAGGACGGCGGCCTGCTCGGCCCGGTGATGGTGCGCCTGGGCCTGCTCGACGATGCGGGCCTGTCGTCGGGCCTGATGCGGCAGTGCCGACGCAAGGTGCTCGAGGCCATCGCGCTGCGCGAGGGCGAGGTGCTCGTCACGCAGGGCCCGTGGGAGGGCCCGAACTTCGACAAGGTCAACGCGCTCGAGCTCATCGGCGCCGGCGTCGTCGCCCACTACGACGAGGCGCGGATCGAGGCCGAGATGGGCAGCATCCTCCACGGGCCGCTCGCCGGCACCGAGGGCCTCGCGCGGTACGTCGCCCACTTCAAGTTCCCCGCCAACGATCGACCGCTGCTCGACGCGCTCGCGGGCGCGACGACGTTCGACGCCCTCTCGCGGCAGCCGGGGGTGTCGCGTCGACGGGCGGCGCAGCTGGTCTACACGCTGTGGGCCTGCCAGATGCTGCGCGTCGGTGCGGCCGCGGTGTCGATCAGCGCGTTCGCGGGCGCCGATACCCCCGAGCAGGCGCCGCGCTCGCGGCCGACGCCGACTGCCGTGCCCGCGGCCGAGCCGCGCTCGCGGCCGACGCCGACCGCGGTCCCTGCCGCCGGCGCCGAGGCCCGCTCGACCCGTCGATCGACGCGCACGGAGGCGGCGGTCGGCACCGGCGAGCTGCCGGTCGCCGAGGAGGTGCCGCAGACCCCCGAGCAGTTCATGGCCGAGCTCACCGCGATCGAGGCGAAGCTCGCCCGCCAGGCCCACGCCTTCGATCTGCTCGGCATCACCCTCGACGCGGGCAAGCGCGAGGTCCGTCGCGCCTTCGGCGAGCTGAGCCGCAGGTTCCACCCCGACGCGCTGCAGGCCCGCGGCCTCGGTGCGCTGCGCGAGCGCGTGGGCGGCGTGTTCGCGGCGTTGAGCGAGGCCCAGGCGCTGCTCGGCGACGAGCAGAAGCGCGAGCAGCTCCGCGACGCGATCTCGCGCGGCGTCAACGTCAGTCAGGCCGGCGCCGACGCGACGGCGATGGCACGCGCGGCGTTCGAGAGCGAGGTCCTGGCCAAGGACGGCGACAAGTTCCTCAAGGCCGGTCGCTGGGATCGCGCGCACGAGCTGTACGCGCGTGCCCTCGAGCTGGCGCCCGACGAGCCGGATCTCCGCGCGGCCGAGGCGTTCTGCGCGTACAACCTCTCGCCGCGCACGCGCAACGATGCGATGGTGGCCGAGCGCGCGCTGTCGGCGGTGCTCACGGCGGCGCCGCAGATCGCACGCGCGCACTACTTCAAGGGGCTGGTGCTGCGTGATCTCGGCGCGATCGATCCGGCGGTCGCGAGCCTCACCCGCGCGGTGCAGCTCGATCCGCGGCTCATCGACGCCGAGCGCCAGGCGCGGGCGCTCCGGGCCAGTCGCGGCCCCGCGCCCGCCGAGAAGCCCAAGGGCATCCGCGGGATGTTCGGCAAGAAGTAGCGACCGTCGGATCCGCGATCATCGATCGCAGGTCTTCTCGATCGTGTGGACGTCGACGAGCTCGCCGCCCCCGTCCCCGTCGACGGCGAAGAACTCGAACGACATGTCCGTGCTGCTGATGGAGATCGACAGCGCGCCGTGGTGCTCGTTGTAGCGGACGATCGATTCCGGCACGACGTTGGGGAACGAGTAGCGCCCGGCGCCGCCGAGCCCCACGACGAAGTAGGGGATCCCGCCGACCTGCAGCCGCTCGTAGGTGTGATCGTGGCCGGCGAACACCGCGTCGGCGCCCCAGGCCTCGAATGGCCACTGCATGTCGGTCTCGGAGCCGTGCGATCCCGACGAATACGCCGGGTGGTGGAAGTACACGAAGTTCCAGCACGCGGTCGATTGTGCGAGGGCGTGCCGCAGCCAGTGGGCCTGCGTGCTGTCGGCCAGCGTGCCGTCGGGCTCGTGCGGATCGCTGTCGATCGCGAACAGGTGCACCAGCCCGAGGTCCACGTCGTAGTAGCGCTCGTTGCCGGGCAGCGTGAAGTAGTCGAGGTACGGCTGCAGATCCGGCGTGCCCCAGTCGTGGTTCCCCGGCGACGGCCAGAACCGATTGACCGCCGCGCCGCTGCCGTAGTCGCCTTGGTACTCGCCGATGAAGTGCGAGTAGTACTGGCCGATGTGGTCGTCGATCGTGCTCGCCGCGCCGATGGGGTAGTTGTTGTCGCCGACGGTGAAGACGTGGTCGGGCGCCCAGCTGCGCACCAGGGCGGCGACGTCGGCCGCGTCCTTGCTGTCGACGCCGTAGTCGCCGACGACGGCGAACAGCAGCTGGCGCTGCGCGCCGGCGTCGTCTTCGACCGGGCCGTCGGCCGACCCGGCACCCGATCCGGCGCTCGGATCGGTGCGGTTCGGAGCCTCGCGCCCGCCCACGCCCGTCGAATCGCCGGCCGCGTCGCTCCCGGCGGTGACACCGTCCGTGGGGCCGAGCGCGGGGTTGAGGCCCGGGTACTCCGCCGCGCCGCAGCCGACGGCGAGCACCGCCGCCCACGGCGCGACGACCCGTGTCCACGGGTGCGTCGCGCTGCACGGAGGGCAGAGCCGCATCCCCACAGCATAGCGCACCGTCACGCGTCGAGACGGCCGCCGTCGGGGGACCGAGGGGCACCGACCGCGTCGAGGAACGCACGTCAGCGCATGCGGTACGGGCAATCGTCGCCGTCGCAGCGCACGTTGTGCCGCTCGGCGCCCTTGGGCGTTGCGCCCTCGGGGAAGTCGTCGCGCAGCACCGCGGCTTCGGGGTCGTAGTCGCGCCCGAGGTACCAGCGCGCGGCGAGCCCGAGCACGTCGAAGTCGAAGCGGTCGCGCACCGCCCGGGCGTTCGCGCGCAACTCGTACGCGCCGAGCGGCTGCGCCGACGCCGACGCGACGTAGGTCGTCTGCCGGCTGCTCTCGGCGAGGAACGCGTAGCCGGTGGGGAACACCGCCTCGAACGTCACGCGATCGTGCGGGTACATCGGCGTCGCGTTGTGGAGGTTCGCGACGACGACGCCGTTCGGATCGAGCCGCGCCAGCAGGCTCGTGTAGTACTCGCGCGTCTTCAGGTGGAACGGCACGAACACCCCGCGGAACGCGTCGAGGATGATCATGTCCCAGCGCTGCGCGGCGGGGGCCTGATCGACGAACAGCCGGCCGTCGGCGGCGTGGGTGCGGTAGCGCGGATCGTCGGGGACCTCGAAGTGCTTGCGCGCCAGCCGGACGACCTCGGCGTCGATGTCGACCGCGTCGACCTCGAGCCCCGGGATCGCGCGGAAGAGATAGTTGCTGAGGGTCCCGCCGCCCATGCCGATCATCAGCAGCCGGCGGATCTGCGGCCGCACCAGGAAGCCGGCCATCATCGTGCGCGTGTAGTCGAGATCGAGCGCCTGCGGCCGCCGGCGATCGAGCCGCGACTCGATGTAGTGGGTGCCGTCGACGACGAAGTACATCGTGCGAAAGTCGTCCGACTCCGCGATGACGATGTGGTTGTACGGCGATTTCACCTCGTCGATGATCCGCTCGTCGTCGGCCAGGGCGCGCCGGGGGGCGAGCCCGGCGAGCGCCGTGGCGCCGGCGCCGACGATCCAACGGCGACGCGTCGTGGGCCCGAGGTGCACCGCGGAACGCTCGCAGCCCCAGGTCCGACCCGTCAAGCCGGCGCCCCGAGGTGTCGCCTGGTTTCTTGCGACCGCTCGATCCGCCGTGCTAACCGCGGGAGTGAGCCCCGCCGTGAGCACCGCCGAATCGCCCCGCCTCGCCCCGCGCCGGACCCTCGGGCCCGCCGCGTGCATGGGCCTGCTGGTCACCTCGATCGCGATCTCGGCGATCGGCCTGGGCCGCTTCGTCGTGCTGCCGATGATGGTGCGGGCCCACGCGCTGGTCGACGCCAACCTCGCGCGCTCCCTGGCGCAGCCGATCCACTTCCGCCTCGCGGAGATCACCCTCGCGGCCACGTTGGTCGCGTTCGTGGTCTTGCCGCGCTGGACCCGCTCGCGGATCGCCGGCGGCCTCTCGGTGTCGCTGGTGCTCGGCGCCGCGGCCTGGCGCGCCGCGATGTTGCCGGCGCTGTACGCCGCGTGGTCGAAGGTCGATCTGGTCGCGGGTCGACCGGTCGATCGCATGCAGGCGGCGACCGCCCTCGACGGCTACGAGCAGGCGGTGAGCCTCGCGCTGATGTTCGGTCTGCTCGCGACCGCCTGGGTCGCGCTGCGCACCGGCGAGCCGGTCGTGCGCGGCCTGCCGGTCGTCCCGACGCCGCAGCGCGCCTCGGCGGCCGGCACGATCCACGTCGATTCGACCGAGTCCGTCGCGACGTAGGTCGTCGCTGCGAATCGTCGGCGATCAGCGGCCGGGCTTGGGGATCGCACCGGCGGCGGCGATCGGCAGCGCGATCACGGCCCAGATGAGCCAGAAGCGCGAGCGCAGGTCCGCGAGCGAGGTCTCGAGCTCGCCCACGATCGTGTCCGGCGGGCGGGCGCGACCCTCCTCGACGCCGATGGGGTCCGCGACCGAGGCCTGCAGCTCGCCCTCGAGCGTCTCGCAGGTGCGGGCCGCATCTCCGCGCACCCAACCGAATGCGACGATGAGCCCGAGCACGGCGCCCGCGGTCGCGGCGATCAGCACCGACAGCACGCGATCGGGCGAGAGCAGGCCCGGGGTCGGCGGCGGCTCGTAGGCGGGCGCGCGAGCGCT
Source organism: Deltaproteobacteria bacterium Ga0077550 (assembly GCA_001464385.1). GTDB lineage: Bacteria > Myxococcota_A > Polyangia > Nannocystales > Nannocystaceae > Xiheibacterium > Xiheibacterium aquaticum. The sequence continues at coordinate 18,796 of LNFB01000371.1, forward strand.
GGCCTCGGCGGGGACGCGCGCCCGCATCGATTCCGAGGGCATCCGCGTGGCGCTCTCGGCCGCCGCCGGGACCTCGCCCGACGGTCGACGACCGACGCCGCTCGACTCGCTGCGGGCCCGCGCCAGCGCCGAGGTGCCCACGGGGGCCTGGGCGAGGCCCGCCGCGGCGAGGTCGAGCTCGACGCGCTCGCCGGTGGTCGGCGGCGCGAAGCGGGAGGCCGTCGGCGCCTCGCCGAGGGCGGAGCGGGGGATCGCGGGCGCATCGGGATCGAGCGGCGTGTTGGTGTCGGCGCGCGACGGCGGCTCTGGATCGGCGCGCGGATCGATCCGCGGTGCCGTGGGGGATCGCGTCTCCGAGCGCACCGCACCGCCCGAGGCCCGCGCGGCGGCGGGCCGTGGCGACTCGGGCCGTGGCGACTCGGGCCGTGGCGACTCGGGCCGCGGCGATGCTGCGCTGCGGGGCGCCGCGGCCGGGCGGGGCGTCGTCGCAGCGGCGGGGCGCGGGGTCGGCGAGGCGGGGCGCGGCGTCGCCGGTCGAGGCGGCTGCACCACCGGCTGCGGGCCCGTGGACACCTGCGACGGCAGGCTCGACGCGGGGCCGGTCGTGGGCCGCGTGGCCGCCCGCGTGGCCTCGCGAGCCGGCTCGCCGATGATCCCGAAGGGGGGCGCGGGCGGCAGACCGGCCGCCTCGGCGCTGCCCGGCGCGCCCGTGATCGCGGTGGGGATCGCGTCGGCGTCGGGCTCGATCATCAGCACGCCGCTCGCGTCCCGGGCCGCGCGCACCTCCGCGACGGCCCCGAGCTCGTGCAGCGCCCGCGCGGCGGCGATGGCCTCGGCCTTGATCAGCCCGCGGTGGATCTCGATGCCCCCGCGATCCAGCCCGAGCGCGACGGCCCCCGGCGCGAGGCCGAAGCGCCGCGCGATCGTCTGCGCCAGCTGGGCCGCGGGACCCGGCCCCGCGCCGCGGGCAGCGACCACGATCACGTCGAAGAGTTCTGGCTGGGCCAACGCGACGGCCACTCTACCCAGCCCCGGGCCAGCCCCGAGTTTTTTTTGCGCCGCTGACGCCCGACCCGCCAACCTGGGGTTTCTTTGTGGCGGTGTGCGTGCGTCGTATGCTGCCCGCGCCCGATGACCGACCGATCCACGCCCGCGTGCAACGCCTCCCCGCCCGCGGCACGCGGCTTGCGTTCGAAGGGGCCGATGCGCGCCGCAGCGACCCGACGCTCCGCCCTTCGCCGGGCCCCTGCCGTGGGCCTCGCCCTGGCGGTGGGTCTCGCGTTGGCCCCCGCCGCCCAGGGATCGCCTGCGGTCGAGGGCACCCGCAACCTCTCGCTCGGGAATGTGGCCCGCGGCTCGTCCTACGGCACCAACGCGGTGCTCCTCAACCCCTCGAACATGGGGTTCTCCGGGACCTTCGCGATCGAGCCCCTGTACCAGCTGCAGATCGCCAGCCGCACCAGCGGCGTGGGCGTCGTGGTGATGGACTCGCTGAACAACGCCCGCGTGTCGCTCGGCCTCGGCTACCTGTTCATGCGCGGCAAGCCGCAGATCGCGTTCACCAGCACCGAGACCGGCGAGGACGAGGACTTCGACCTGTCGCGCTTCGGCCACGAGGCCTTCGCGGCGATCAGCGTGATGGTCATCAAGCAGTGGCTCGCGGTCGGGATCAAGCCCAAGTACCAGTACACGAGCCTGCGCTACCGCGATGTCACGGGCGCGGCGCGCAACGCCGCGGACAAGCTCAGCGCCTTCGGTCTCGATGCCAGTCTGACCGCGAACTTCGCCGGGATTGCCGCGTTGGCGCTGGTCGGGACCAACCTCACCGGCAACAGCGACCCGGCCTTCACGGATGAACGCGACGTCACGCTGACCGACGTCGGCGCCGACGAGGAGACGATCCGCTACAAGTCGCTGTCGGAGCTCTCGGAGTACCCCCTGGGTTTCGCGTGGGGCGCGTCGATCTTCCCCCTGCGCAAGCCCGACTTCTCGATCAACGCCGACGGCTACTACGACTTCTCGAGCTTCCGCTTCGAGAAGACCACGCGGCAGGTCTACGGCGGCAGCGCGGAGTTCGTGGCGGGCCCCGTGCCGCTGCGCTTCGGCACCACGTGGGACTCGCGCGGCAAGGGCAAGAAGGACGATCGCGTGTTCGTGAGCGGCGGCATCGGCTTCGTCAAGCCCGCGCCGGTCGGTGGCGTGGGGGTCGACGTCGGGTTCGGATTCTCGCAGCAGGTGGCCGGGCCCCTGCGCGACACCGTCATCGGGTTCAACCTAGGGCTCCGGATCCACCCGGATCTGTGAAGCGATCGTCCGGCGCCCGGAACCTCGGCGCCGTGCAGTAGTCTTGCGCAACGTGGGCGCGACCTTGGGCACTCCGGACGCCCGCGAGCTCGACGCGGGGCCCGAGTCCCCGCGCGCCGAGGCCGAGGTCGGCCCCGCCACGCCGCTGGACGGCGCGCCGCTGGACGCTGCGCCACCCGACGGCGAGGCGGTGCCGGAGCCCGAGCCGCTCGACCCCAGCGACGCCCGCGATCGTCGGCTCGTGCGGCGCGCTCGCGGCGGGGATGCGCGCGCCTTCGAGGAGCTGGTGTCGATCTACCAGCACCGCATCTTCGGCCTCGTGCTGCGGATGATCGGCAACCGCCAGGAGGCCGAGGATCTCGCGCAGGAGGTGTTCATCACCGTCCACCGCGCGCTCGCGAGCTACCGCGGCGAGGGCCGCTTCTACACGTGGCTGTATCGCATCGCGACGAACACGTGCAAGAACCGGATCAAGTACCTGCGCGGGCGCAACTTCCACCGCAGCGTGGATGTCGACGAGACCCCGGAGGCCCACGCGCCGTCGGCCGAGGGCGGCCCGACCGTCACGCTGCAGAGCCACATCGCCGGGCCCGAGGCGACGGTCGAGGGCAGCCGGCTCGAGGCCGCGATCCAGGCCGAGCTCGCGCAGCTCGAGCCCGAGCATCGCCTGCTGATCGTGCTCCGCGACGTCCAGGGCATGTCGTACAGCGACATCCTGCGGATCACGGGCCTGCAGGAGGGCACGCTGAAGTCCAGGCTGCACCGCGCCCGCTTGGCCCTCAAGGACCGCCTGAAGCCCTACATGCGTTAGCGATCTCCAGGTTTTTTCCACCCGACCGATGCGCCGCCCGAGTCCCCGACGTACGCTCTGAAAGTCCACGCCATGGCCCCGCCGAACGACAACCGCGCCGAGCGCATGACGGCCTACCTCGATGCCGAGCTCGAGGGTGCCGAGGCGCAGGAGTTCGAGGAGTTCCTCGAGGGCTCCCCGGAGGCGCGGGCCGAGCTCGAGGATCTGCGCAAGGTCATGCAGCTGGTGGGATCGCTCGGTCCCGTCGAGGCCCCGCCGGACTTCGCGGAGAAGGTCTCGCGGAAGATCCGTCGTCGCATGCTGATCGAGCGCGACGGCGGCTTGCTGGGCCTGGTCACCCTGCCGTTCCAGGTGATCTGCATCGTCGTGATCCTCGTCGTCGCGGCGCTCAACATGATGGCGCAGCTCGATTCGCAGCCGCAGGGCGTCGAGCGCGATCCTGCGCTGGCAGAACCCGAGCCCGGCGAGGCCGACCCCGACGCGCCCAAGCCCATCGCGCGGTGACGGCTCGCCACTCGAGGGGAGTGCATCGGCGGGCAACCCCGGGCGCGGAAGGCGGCCGATTGACCCGCGCAGGCCGCAGCTGTGATACAAACGCGCCCGCATGGCCCGGGAAGTGACGATTGTCGATGCGGGGCTCGGGAATCTCGCCAGCGTAGAACGCGCTCTCATCCAAGTGGGCGCCGCTGTTCGGGTTTCTGGCGATCCCGATCGGGTTGCAACGGCCCGGATCGTGGTGTTCCCCGGGCAAGGCGCGTTCGGCGCCACCACCGGGGCCATCGTCGACGGGGCGCTGGGGGCCGCGCTGCGCATGGTGATCGACCGCGGTGACCCGTTCCTCGGGATCTGCCTCGGCATGCAGCTGCTGTTCGACGGCAGCGAGGAGAACGGCGGCCAGCCCGGCCTCGGGATCCTGCCGGGGTACTGCCGCCACTTCCCCGTCGGCCTCGACGAGGAGGCCGAGCCCGGCGCCGCGGGGCCGATCGAGCCGCTGCGCGCCGCCGAGCCGAAGTCGGCGCAGGCGCCCGCGCGCGAGTCGATGGCCGACTCGATCGCCAGCGCCCTCGAGGGCGACGCCGAGCGCCGCGGCGCCCAGGCCTCGCTGACCTCGGGGGTGAGCGACGAGCCGCGCAACGAGGACGGCACGATCATCGCGCCGCCGCCCTCGGAGATCGTCGAGGTCCCCCCGGTCATCGTGCCGCCGCCCGCCGAGCTCGTCGCGCAGCCGTCGGCGCACCCGAGCCCCGAGGGCGTGCCGCTGCGCCGCCGCGTGAAGGTGCCCCACGTCGGCTGGAACGAGGTCGAGCCGACCGGCGAGCACTACTACTTCGTGCACAGCTACTACGTCGACGCCTCGCGGGCCGAGGACGTGATGTGGATCGCCAACTACGGCGGCATCCGCTTCCCGGCGGCGGTGCGCTACCAGAACGTGCTCGGCTGCCAGTTCCACCCCGAGAAGAGCCAGCGCGCTGGCCTCAAGTTCCTCCGCGCCTTCCTGCTCGGAGGCTGGGGTTGAAGCTCATCTGCGCGATCGATCTGCTGGGGGGCAGCGCCGTTCGACTCGTGCAGGGCGATCGCGCCCGCGCGACGCGCTACGCCGACGATCCGCGCACCGTCGTCGACCGCTTCCTCGGCGCGGGCGTGACGATGATGCACTTCGTCGATCTCGACGGCGCCTTCGGTGACGCGCCGCAGTCGGCGTTGCTCGCCGATCTGATCGCGCGTGCGCATGGTGGCGGCGCGAAGGTCGAGGTGGGAGGTGGGCTGCGCGACGCTGCGGCCATCGATCGCGCGCTCGAGACCGGCGCCGACTGGGCGGTCATCGGGACCTTCGCGCTGCGCGAGCCCGAGGCGACCGCGGCCGCGTGTGCGCGACACCCCGGGCGCATCGTCATCGCCGCCGACGCGCGCGACGGCATGGTCGCGGTCGACGGCTGGCGCGAGGCCTCGACGGTCAGCGCCCTCGACCTCGCGATGGTCGCCCAGCGCTGGGGCGCCGCGGCGATCCTGCACACCGACATCGGCCGCGACGGCCTGCAGGGCGGCCCCGCCGTCGACGCCACCGCGGCGCTGCAGGCCGCTGTCGAGATCGACGTCTACGCCAGCGGCGGGGTTGGGACGCTGGACGATCTCGACGCGTGCAAGCGCGCCCGACTGCGCGGTGTCGTCGTCGGCCGTGCGATCTACGAGAACTCGTTTTCCATCGAAGAGGCCATGGCGCGATGCTGAAGCGACGAATCATTCCCTGCCTCGACATCAAGAACGGCCGCGTGGTCAAGGGCGTGCACTTCGCCGGCCTGCGCGACGCGGGCGATCCGGTCGAGGCGGCGCGGGCCTACGATCTCCAGGGCGCCGACGAGCTGTGCCTGCTCGACATCACCGCGACCACCGAGGGCCGCGAGACCTTCGTCGAGGTGGTGCGCCGCGTCTCCGCGCAGCTGTTCGTGCCGGTGACGGTCGGCGGCGGTGTGCGTCGCGAAGAGGACGTCCGCCGGCTGCTCAACGCCGGCGCCGACAAGGTCACGATCAACAGCGCCGCGGTGGCGAACCCGTTCGTGGTGCGCCGGCTCGCCGAGCGCTACGGCTCGCAGGCGATCGTCGGCGCGGTCGAAGTGCGCCGCCTGCCCGCACCACCCGGCGAGACCGAGCCGCTGTACGAGGCGGTGATCCACGGCGGCACGCGCTCGACCGGCCTCGACGCGGTGAGCTGGTGTCGTCAGCTCGCCGAGCTCGGCGTCGGCGAGATCCTGCTGACGAGCATGGATCGCGACGGCACGCGCGATGGTTACGACCTGTGGATCACCCGCGAGGTCGCGCGCGCCGTGCCGGTGCCGGTGATCGCGTCCGGCGGCGTCGGCTCCCTCGAGCACTTGCGCGACGGCTTGGCCACCGGCTACGGCGAGGCCGACGCGGCGCTGGCCGCCTCGATCTTCCACTTCGGCCTGTACTCGATCGCGCAGGCCAAGCGCTACCTGCTCGAGCAACACATCCCCGTGCGACCGCCCGAGTCCGGCATCCCGGTGGTGTGATGGGCGCTGCCGCGGACACCCTGTGGGCGGCGGCCAAGCCCGACGAGCGCGGCCTCGTCACCGCGGTCGTGCAGCACGCCGAGGACGGCCGCGTGCTGATGGTCGCCGCGATGAACCGCGAGGCCCTGGGTCGCACGATCGACACCGGGCTGGTCACGTTCTTCAGCCGCTCGCGGCAGGCGCTGTGGACCAAGGGCGAGACCAGCGGGCACACCCTGGCGTTGGTGTCGCTGCGGATCGACTGCGACGGCGACGCGATCCTGGCGACGGCGATCCCTGCGGGGCCCACCTGCCACACCGGCGCGAGCAGCTGCTTCTACCGCGCGCCCGCAGCCGAGGGCGAGGCGTTGGTCGCCGACGACGGGCCCGCGCGCGGCGTCGACGATCGCCTGCGCCGCGTGTTCGACACCGTGCTCGCGCGCAAGGCCGGGGTCGGCATGACCGCCGCCGGCCGCCGCAGCTACGTCCGCGATCTGCTCGCGGCCGGCCCCGCACGCATCGGCGAGAAGCTCCGCGAGGAGGCCGACGAGCTCGCCCGCGCCGTCGCCTCCGAGACGGACGATCGCGTCGCGAGCGAGGCCGCCGACCTGCTCTTCCACGCGATGGTCGCGCTCGCCGCCCGCGACCTGCGGCTCGACGACGTGGCGGCCGTGCTCGATGGCCGCCATGGGACCTCGGGCCTGGACGAAAAGGCCCGCCGCACCGCGCCGACGGATCCATAGCGGCGCCGTTCCGCTATCCTGCGTCGGCTTGGCCGATCTGGCGCACAGCACCGCGGCGTGGGTCGGCTTCGCGTACTTCCTCGCGGCGGTCCCGACCGGTGTCCTCGTCGCGAGGCTGCGCGGCGTCGATCTGCGCCAGCTCGGGTCGGGCAACATCGGGGCGACCAACGCGGGGCGCGTCCTCGGGGCCAAGCTCGGCGTGTTGGTCCTCGTGCTCGACACGATCAAGGCCGCGACGCCGATCTGGCTGGCGTCGTCGTCGTGGGCGTTGGGTCCCGACGCGAAGCTGGGGCTCGCGAGCGTCGGCATGGCCGCGGTCGTCGGCCACATCTTCCCGGTGTACCTGCGCTTTCGCGGGGGCAAGGGCGTCGCGTGTGCCCTCGGGGTGTTCCTCGCCCTCGATCCGCCGGTCGCGCTCGCGGCCGTGGTGATGTACGGGCAGAGCGTGTGGCTGTCGCGGATCTCGGCGTTCGGATCGCTGACCGCGGTCACGTCGATCACGCTGTGCCTGTGGATCGCCGATCGCCCGTGGCAGTATCAGGTGCTCGCGCTCGTCACCGCGGTGATCATCTGGGTGCGCCACGTCAGCAACATCCGCGGGATGCTGGCCGAGGCCCGCGCCCGCAAGCGGGCCGCGACCGAGTCCGAGTGAACCGCGGCCGACGCGAGCGCCCCGTGCGCATCACCGTCGTTGCCCCTCGGCCGCCGTGGCCGAATGGCCCACACGGGCCTACGGGGAGTTCCCCTTGGCGGCCCGGTTCGGAACTCGGTAGCGTGTAGCCGTGGCGAGTCGCTCGGCGTGCACGCTCTACGTCGGTGGCCTCCCGGCGGATATGGACTCCGACGGGTTGGAAACGCTGTTCGGCGAGTTCGGTGATCTCCTGGCCGCGCGGGTCGTGATGCGGCCGTCGACGAACACGTGCCGCGGCTTCGGCTACGTCACCTTCGTCACCGAGACCGCGGCTCGACTCGCGAAGCAGGCCCTGGACGGGCGGGCGCTGGGTTCGACTCGGCTGCGCGTGGCCGAGGCCACCTGATCGCATCGCCGAGGCGCAGGCGCGTGCGACAGAAGCCCTCGCACGTGCGGCACTGCTGCCGACAGTCGCGGGTGCACGTCCTCGTGCAGTCCCCGACGCAGGTGTCGATGCAGCCCTCGACGCAGTCGTCCACGCAGCCATCGCAGTGCGTGACGCAGGCGTCGGGGCGGGGCGCTCGCAGCAGCAGCGCGCACGCTGCGAGCAACAGCAACGCCTTGCCCGGCATCGCCTAGTCCACCAGCACGCGGCGCATCAGGTCCCAGCGCGTCTCGCCGCCGACCTTGCGGCGCAGGTTGCTGGCGTACATCTTGACCGTCCGCGGCGAGATGGACATCGCGCAGCCGATCTCGCGGTAGCGGTAGCCGAGCGCGATCAGCCGCAGGACCGTCCGCTCGCGCGACGACAGTCGGACGTCGCGGGCGAGGACCGCGACGCGGGCCTCGATGACGCTGGCGTCGTGTCGCGTCGCGGGTGGGAGATCGAGGGCCGCGGGGGCGGTGGGCTCGACGGAGGGGGTCGGATCACGGTCGTCGTCGTGCAGGGCCATCTCGAGTGCTCGGGCTTTCTGGCCGGCGCTTGCCGTCCAGGTCCGCCCGTCGGCCCTGCCCGCCATGGCGTTGCAGGGAAATCTCGCGGGATTCCGATCACCGCGGCATTCCGATCACCGCGGGATCAGGCTCACCGCGGGATCACGCTCACCGCGGCACGAGCAGGGGCGCCTCGCGGCGCGGCGCGGGGCTGCCGTACAGCCGCGTCACCTCGCTGGCCATCTTCCCGCGCAGCGCGAACCACAGCATCTTGTAGTCGCTGCGCAGCGACCACAGCGGGTACTTGAAGCTCGCGGGCTTGTTGTTCTCGATGAAGAAGTGTCCGACCCACGCCGGTCCGTAGCCGCAGACCAGCGCGATGGGGAACAGCCACCACGTGCCGGTGACGACCGCGGTCACGGCGGTGCACGTCGCGATCGATGTGCCGACGTAGTGGAGGCCGCGGCAGATCGGCACGCGGTGCTCGCCGATGTAGTACGGCCAGAACTCCTCGAACGTGGTGATCCTCGGCTCGCCCATGGACCGCGGAGGATAGTCCGGGTCGGGCGGCCGCGTCAGCACACTCCGCCAGCCCTCGCGCTGGCGCTCGGCAGGCCGGGGTCTCGCGGCAATTCGGCCATGCATTCCCCCGCGCTCGCGCCGGCCCGCGTCGCTCGCTCCGGCGCCACCGCTCGCGGTCTGGACCGTCGCGCGCGCGCGGGGATAACCTCGACGCATGATGACGAAGCACGGGGGTGGGTTCGGAGGCGTGTCCGCCCGCGAGCGACGCGAGGCGGATCTGTTCTACGCGGATCTCATGGGAAGGCGGACGTCGATCGCTGCGGTCGATCGGGGGCGCGCCCGCTCCGAGACCCTGGCGGAGGTGGCCACGGCGACGGCGTGGACACCCCTGCGCGCGGACGAGATCGACACCGCGAGCAACACGGACAAGTTCGCCGCGCAGACGTTCGAGACGACGATCCCGCTGCGCACCGACGCCGGGCGCATCGACACGCCGGTCTCGATCTTCATGCCGCGGCTCGGGCGGAGCGCCAACTTCATCCAGGTGCACGTCTTCTTCAGCCCCGGGACCGCGACGCAGGCCGGCTTGACCACCAGGCCCGCGGCAACGAGCACCGCCGGCTTCAACGCCGTGATGATGCACGGACTCCGCGGATCCACCGATGCGAGCGGGTGGATCATGATCGGCGTTCCGGGGCGAGAGCCGGGCTTTGTCGCGATGGACGCCGCCGACATCGCGACGTGCTTGGGCGAGATCAATCCCGGCAGCCGGTACCAGGCATCGGACATCGGTGCCGTGCGACTGAGCGCGCACAGCCGCGGCTACAGGGGCCTCAAGGCAACGGTCGCCGCAGGCACGATCCCGGTCGCGAAGATCGATCGCGTCGTGATCTTCGACGCCGTCTACGCCAGCCTGAACGCCGCGCTCGGTGCTGCACGAATCCCGGGATCCAAGCAGTTCGCCTATCAGGTCAATGTCGGGACTCGGCTGTCCGCGACCGGCGCGACCAACATCGCCCTCGACGCGGCGGCCATGCGTGCCATTGGCTATTCTCGGCTCATCGCCGATACGTCCGCCGCCGCGAGGGTCATCGGCGCGACCGTCCCCGCGTTCACCGGGTCCACGCTCACGTTGCCCCCGCGCGGCACCTTCACGACGCGCGCCGGGGCCCCGGCCACGATGACCAACATCAACGCATTCGCGGCCGCGAACCGCACCGCGATCCGCTCCATCGTCAGCGGTGAGCTCGCGGCCGGCGGCGCGAAGACGTACATCGACGCGAACAACCTCACGCGGCTGTTCCAGCCCACCCGGCCGTTCGACGCCGCCATCCTGTCGCACCACCTGTTCGTCGCCGAGCTGGCGCACGAGATCGTGGATTGACGTGTGCGCCCGCGGCGTTCACGTGCCCGGGCGCTGCGGCAGATGCCGGTATGCGAGGTTGTCGACCTTGGCCGCCTTGAACTCGTCGATCAGCGCTTCGCTCATCACGTACACCGTTGGCTTCTGGGCCAGACGAAACAAGGGCGGGGCGTCCTCGAGCTTGCGGGTGTCGAGCACGATCACGGGTACATCCAGGATGCGCCCGTCCGTGGCCGCTCGAGAGATCGTCGAGGCTTCTTCGTTCAAGGCATCGAAGCCACCCACGGGGTTGATCAGGGCGTAGTCGGTGCTGTGCACCCGCCCTTTGTGGTTGATGAGCTCGAACGGCAGGTACTCGATCTTCTGACCCACGCAGGCCTTCTCGATGATCGCGCGCCCGATTGAATTGAAGATGAGATAACCGGGCGTGTTGCCGATGAAGCCCGCCAGCTGGAGGCCGCGGTACTTGTTCTGGAGGCGGATGCGAGCCGGGCTCGGCATCAGCTTGCGAGCGGCCAGGCCGACGGCCATGCGCGTGTCGCCCCTCGCCATGCCCTCTGGCCCGGTGGAGATGATGCAGAGCCTCGCGTTGTTGAGGTTGCCCGTGGTTTCGACTCTGACGTAGTCCATTCCCTGACTCGGGTGAGCCCGCCTCGGCGCTAGCCCTCGTTCGGGGCCGCCGCCGACAGGCTCGGGAAGCTGTCGACGACCACGAGGCGCAGCAGCTCCGCGCGATCGCCCGCGCCGACCTTCGCCAGCGCCGCGCCGAGATCGGGGGGTGTGTCGACGAGCGGCGAGCGGGCGGCGTCCGTGGGGATCTCGAAGGCGTGGATGCCCAGCTCGGCGCCGCGCTCGACGTGCGACGCGACGATCGAGAAGGCCGCGCCGTCGTAGCGCAGGGGCAGGCCGGCCTCTTCCCACGTGCAGACCTCGCCCCCGCCGGCGCGCACGCGGACGCAGTCGATGCCCGCGACGCTCTCGCGCTCCCCGGGATCCTCGGCGCGCGCGAGCGCGAGCTCGGCCTGCCACGATCGGATCTGTGTCAGCACGGCGATGCGCAGCGCGGGGTCGAGCCTCGCGATCGCGTCGGCGAGGGCGCCGAGGCGGCCGGGCTCGACGACGCCGGAGGTCTCGCCCTCGGCGCGCCACGACGACGTCGGTGTTTGCACCGCCGAGCCGCGGATCTCGCGGGGCCCGTCGGGCAAGGGCAAGCTGATCGTCCAGTTGTCCCGGCGGTAGCCGCCGGCGGCCGCGAGCACCTCGAGCGTGCCGGACATCCCGCCCGGGCCGATCACGTCGTACACGACGACGACGGCGCCGTCGGGGATCGGCGCGAGCTCGGCGAGGATCCCGGGCGCGTCGACGGGCAGCGGCGCGACCGTGGCCGGCGCGGCGGCGCCCAGGGCCGTCACGGCGTCGCGGGCCTCGGGGTGCGGTGGCGTCGGGGCCGTGCCCGTCGCGAGCAGATCACACGCCGCCAGCGCGAGCAGGGCGGGCAGGCACCGGCGGCGGAGGGGCATCGTCGAGCGCGGAGGCACTGGCCCTGGTGGTTAGCATCGGGGTGATCGCGGGCGAAGTTCTCGGCGGAATCGGACGGGCGCGAGTTCCGGGAGGCCGCGGGGCTCCACGCCGGAGTTCGGCCACACCGACGCTCGCCGCAGCGGTTCGTCGCACGTCCGTGTGGCGCGTCGCAGGTGAGATCGGGACGTTCTGCCGGCCTTGAAGAGGGATTCGACCCGACGCACGCTCGATCGGTGCGTACCCACGTCTCGATGATCCTGTGTCTGCTGGCTGCCTGCGATCGAGGTGCCCCGCAGAACGCTCCGCAGCCGGCGTCCGGAGGCTCCAAGGCGCAAGCATCGACCTCGGCTCCATCGTCTCCCGCAAAGGCGGTCGCGAGTCCCGCGAAGGCGGTCGCGAGTCGCCCGGATCCCGCGGTCGTTCCAGCGGCCTCGCCGACCCAACCGCCGGAGTCCGATGCCGTGGACGTCCCGAGCTCCAACGCCTCGCGGTCGAGACCCGTGATCTCGCCGGACGGCCAGACGGCCTTCGTGAAGGTGGAATCGAGCGCGGGAGACGAGTCGCAACATGCACATGTCGTGACGGATGGATCGGACAAGTCGGAGGCGTTCGGCCCAGACGCGAGCGCCCCGAACCTGGGAGGGGCGCTCAGGTCGAGATCGCGAAGTGGACGCCGATGCCGGCCCAAGCGGTGCGCATCAACTCGAGCTGGCTCGACTTCTCCGACGAAGGTCCCGTGGAGTTCGACAGCATCGATCTCGGCAGGGTCCCCGTCGACGTTCGACCCGTGCAAGCCGACTACCTGCCGAAGACACACGAACTCACGCTCGGAGTTCCGGGCGACGCGGTGCTGTTCCGCCAGGCGGTGAAGTGGAAGCCCGTCGCCGCGAAACCGGCGCGAGGCGAAGAGGAAGGCTGTTCCCGCGACGCGCTCGAGCCCACGTTGCTGGGCATCTACGGTGTCCCGAGTCTCCGTAAGCTGCTCGTCGAGTACGCGTTCGGCGAATTCAGCGACGTGTGCAACGATCCCACCCAGTTCGCCCTGATCTCGGTGCCCGAGGAAGTGTTCGTGCGGATCGCGAAGGCGCCGTACACCTCGAGGATCAAGCAGCTCGCGGCCGTGAAGGGCCCCGCAAAGCCAGGGGAGTGACCTCCGCCGGGTCCTTCGGCTACGCTCGGGTCGTGGGCCTGCTCTGGCGTCAGCGCGTGTACGAGAGCGGCGCTTGGTTGGTCGGCCTCGTCGCGACGCTGATCGAGGGCGCCTGCCTGTGGGCGTTCGACTCGCTGCCCGGTTGGGCGCAGTGGGCGACGCTCGGCGGCGCGGTGGCGGTGCTGGGGTTCGCGGTGCTGCTGATGTTCCGCGATCGCTGGCGACGGTGAGGCGGCTGCGGCCGGGCGATACTCAGGGGTCGCAGAGGCAGGAGCACTCCGGCGGAGTCTCGTTGCCCCCGCACGCGCCCCAGCCGTCGTCGAGCGCGGCGAGCCCACACTGCGCCGGCGGATTCGCGAACACCTGGATCGCGCCGTCGACCTCGCGGAAGAACCCGTCGACCGTGGCGCTCGAGCCGGGGCCTTCGCACTCGAACGCTTGGCAGCCCTCCCCGACGTAGGTGAGGCCGACGCACTGCGCGACGACGACGTCGCTGGCGCACGTCGGCCCGGGGACGCGGACCTCGAGCCATGCGCACGTGTCCTGCCCGAGGCTCGAGGCGGCCGCCTCGCACTCCGCCTGCGTCGGGAACTCGGGGCATTGCTCGACGGAGACGGCGCCGGCGGTGGTGTCGGAGGTCGCGCCGGTGGTCGCGTCCTGCGGCGGATCGTCGGGCGCACCGCAGGCCGCGGCGACGAGGAAGGACGAGACGAGGATCACGACCGAGCGCCGCGCGTCCACGTCACGCCCCCCCGCGCTGGATCCCCATCAGCTTCATCTTCTTGTGCAGGTGCGTCCGCTCGATCCCCAGCGACTCCGCGGTCTTCGACACGTTCCACGCCAGCTCGCGCAATCGCTGGGTGATGAACGCCCGCTCGACCGCCTCGCGGAAATCCCTCAGCGACAGCTCGGCTGGCAGATTCCCCGACGACAGATCGACCAGCGCCGGCATCCCATCGAACGACGGATCCTCGACACCGCCGCGCAGCTCCGCGGGCACGTCGTCGACGCCGAGATCGCCGTCCGACAGGATCACCATCCGCTCGATCACGTTGCGCAGCTCGCGGATGTTGCCGGGCCAGCCGTGGCTCGACAGCGCGGCGATCGCCTCGGGGGCGATGCGCTTGGTCGCCAGGCCGTTCTCCTGACAAGTCACGTCGATGAAGTGCCGCACCAGGAGCTCGACGTCCTCGATGCGCTCGCGCAACGGCGGCACGTGGATCGGCACGACGTTCAACCGAAAGTACAGATCCTCGCGGAACTCGCCGGTCGCGGCGAGCTCCTGAAGGTTGCGGTGCGTGGCGGCGAGCACCCGCACGTCGACGTTGATGAGCTTGCTGCCGCCGACGCGCATCAGCTCGCCGCTCTGCAGCACGCGGAGCACCTTGGCCTGGGCGCCCGGGGCCATGTCGCCGATCTCGTCGAGGAAGATCGTGCCGCCGTCGGCGACCTCGAACAGGCCCTTCTTCAGCATCATCGCGCCGGTGAAGGCGCCGCGCTCGTGGCCGAACAGCTCGCTCTCGATGAGCTCGCGCGGGATCGCGGCGCAGTTGACCTTCACGAACGCGGCGTCGCGGCGCTCGCTGGCCTCGTGCACGGCGCGGGCGACCAGTTCCTTGCCGCTGCCGCTCTCGCCGGTGATGAGCACGCGGGCGCGCGTGCGGCCGACCTTGGCGATCTGGGCGAGCAGCGCCTGCGTGGCCGGGCCCTCGCCGATGATCTCGCCGCGGATCCGGGATCGCAGGCTGCGGAGCTGCTGATCGGCCGCGAACTGGCGCAGGGCGTTGCGCACGCTGACGATCACGCGGTCGCGATCGAGCGGCTTCTCGAAGAAGTCGAACGCGCCGAGCCGGGTCGCGCGCACCGCATCCTCGACGCCCGCGTGGCCGCTGATGAGGATGACCGGGATGCTCGGCTGCCCGCCGCCCTGCGCCGACAGCCGCTCGAGCACCTCGAGCCCGGTGACGTTCGGCATCATCACGTCCATCACGAGGACCTCGATCGGCGGGCCGGGCTGGCCGAGCATCGCGAGGGCCTCGGCGCCGTCGGCGGCCTCGAGCACCTCGGCGCCCTCGCCCTCGAGCACCATGCGCAGCGTCCGGCGGATGTTCTTCTCGTCGTCGGCGACGAGGATCCGGCCGCGCAGCGCACTCGTCTCGGTGGATCCGGGCTCGTCGACCATCGTCTCCCCCATGATGCCCGCGCCGCGGCGGCCGTGGTAGCGTCTGCCCGATGACGACGCTGTTCCTCAAGAGCACGTGAACCACCTGCCGTGACGTACGAGGTCTCGTACGCGAGCTGGGACACGACATCGAGGTGCGTGACTACGCCAAGACGCCGCTGCAACGCGCCGAGATCGAGCAGATCGTCGCGACGGGCGGCGGGCCCGCGGCGGTGCTCAACACCCGGCACGCGATCGCCAAGGAGCGCGGCTGGAAGGACGCGCCCCCGGACGCGGCCACCTTCGTGACCGCGGTGCTGGCCGAGCCGAACCTGCTGCGGCGCCCGATCCTCGTCCGCGGCAAACGGATCGTCGTCGGCAAGGACGAGGCCGCGATCCGGAGCTTGCTCGGCGGCTGAGGGCCCCGTCGAGGAACGCCTCACCCGCGCGCGCGCAGGTGGCTCGCCACCGCGTCGAACGCCACGCTGGTCTGCTCGCCCGACGCGAGGTGCTTCACCGTCAGCTCGCCGCGCGCGAGCTCGTCGGTGCCCAGGATCCCGCACCACTTGGCCTTCACACCGGGGCCATCCGCGTACTGCATCTGCTTGCCGAGCTTCGCCGCCTCGGGGAAGACCTCGACGCGCACGCCCGCGGCGCGCAGCTGCCGGGCCACGCCGAGCACGGCGGCCTGGTCGACGTCGAGCCAGCACAGCATGAGCTCGGGGCCCGCGGCGAGCTCGGGGTACATCCCGCGCTCGGCCATCACCACGAGGATGCGCTCGAGCCCGAGCGACAGCCCGACCGCGGGCACCTTGCGCTTGCCGAACATGCCGACGAGCTCGTCGTAGCGGCCGCCGCCGGCGATGCTGCTGCCGAGGTCGTGGACCTGGATCTCGAAGATCGGACCCGTGTAGTAGCCGAGGCCCCGGGCGAGCTTGGGCACGATGCGCGCGCGCGGGCCCGCGGAGGTCGCCGCGAGCAGGCCCCGCAGCGTCCGCAGCTGCTCGATCGCCGCGCGGCCCTCGTCGTCGGTCATCGCCGCCGCGAGGCCATCGAGGCAGGCCTCGTCGGTCTCGTCCGCGGCGCGATCGATGAGCGTCAACAGGCGCGCGCCGGCGGCCGCGTCGATGCCACGCTCGGTCAGCTCGCCGAGCACGCCGTCCTTGCCGATCTTGTCGAGCTTGTCGACGGCCTGCAGCGCGGTGCCCTCGGCGGCGACGTCGATGCCCGCGGTGCGGATGAGCCCGCGCAGCAGCTTGCGGTGGTTGACGCACAGCGTGTAGCCGTCGAAGCCGAGCCGATCGAGCACGTCGCACGCCGCCGCGCAGACCTCGGCCTCGGCGACGAGGCTCTCGGTGCCGGTGATGTCGACGTCGCACTGGTAGAACTCGCGGAAGCGGCCCTTGCCCGGCCGATCGGCGCGCCACACCGGCTGGATCTGGTAGCGCTTGAAGTACTTGGGCAGCTCGCCGTACTGCGCGACCACGCGGGCGAGCGGCACGGTGAGGTCGTAGCGCAGCGCCTGATCCGACAGCACGTCGGCGTCGAGCCCGTCGGCCGGCGGATCCTTCAGCACGCGCGCGAGCTCCTCGCCGCGGTGCATGATGCGATAGATGAGCTTCTCGTCCTCGCCGTACTTGCCGAGGAGGATCTCGACGTTCTCGACGGCCGGCGTCTCGAGCGGCAAGAAGCCGTAGCGCTCGTAGATCTCGCGGACGACCCCGACCACGAAGTTGCGCCGCGCCAGATCGGCGGGGAGGAAGTCGCGCATGCCCGACGGTGGCTTGGTGCTTGTCGCCATGACCAACCGCGGTTGTATGCGAAAGCGCCCGGGCATGCCAGCGTCGCCCCCGGGGCCGAGGACGGCTGGGCGGGCTACGGCAGGGCTTCTTCGGCCGCGAAGGTCGCGAGGGTGTCGTTCATCGCGGCGAACTGGGTCACGAACCAGTCGCCGTCGCGGGCCCCGTGCTCGATGCGGATCTCGTCGAGCGTGCCGAGCCAGTACCGCGACTCGTCCGCGTCGACGTTGGCGAGGTAGACGTCGGCGTTGGCGTCGGCCAGCGAATCGCCGGTGCGCGCCTCGTTGGCCACCTCGACGCCGTCGATGAACAGCACGAGCTGCTCGGTGGCGGCGCTCCACGTCATCGCCAGGTAGTGCCACTCGTCGGCCGGGAGGCTGTCGCCGGGGCGGATCTCGGTGGTACCCGCGCCGTCGCCGTCGGTGCGCAGCCGCAGCTTCACGTCGGCCCCGTGGGCCCCGAGCATGAACACGTGGTCGTTCGGACCGGTGCCGAAGGCCTTGCTGATCGCCCGGTCGTCGCCCTCGTCGCCGTGGAAGACCCACGCCGACAGGGTGATCTCCGTCCACGCGTCGCTGTCGATGGTGCCGACCAGCGCCGAGTCGTCGACGCCGTCGAACGCGAGGCCACGCGTCGCGAAGCCCGGCACCAGCGCGTCGTTGGTCATGCCGCCCTGCACGGTCGCGTCGCGCAGCGACGGCGAGCTGTCGCCGATCTGCGGCGCGTCGTCCTCGGGGTTGTCGTCGAGGTGATAGACCGCGGCGTAGCCCGGGGACCACAGCGCGGCCGGATCGTCGCCGCGCGGCGCGTCGGGGTTGCCCCAATACATGAAGATGGAGTCGACGGCCGTGAACTCCGGGATCTCGACCCAGACCGCGGTGCCGCCGGTCGGATCCCAGCGCTCGATCTCGTGGGCGAGCACGGTGGTGTCGTCGGCGTCGACGAAGCGGAGATCCTGGCCGCGCAGCTGCAGCTCGTCGAAGGCGATGCGCTCGTCGTCGAGCAGGATCAGCACCGGCACGCTCGACAGCGGGCCGGCGACGTTCTCGGGCAGCGCGAGGTCGATGCGCCGCCGCTTGGCCCAGTCGGCGTCCCACCAGTCGCGCACCACGCCCGTGTCCGAGGTGCTCGAGCTCCCCGAAGTGTCGCCCGTGCCGGACGAGCCACTCGGATCGACGGTGCCCGAGGTGTCCGCGCCCGTGCTCGACCCGGAGGTGCCCTGGGTCGGATCGACGGTGGTCGTCGTCGCCGTCGTCGGATCGTCGGTGGTCGTCGGGCTCGACGTCGCGACCGAGCCGGTGCTGTTGTCGCCGACGCCCGAGGCGTCGAAGGAGCACCCGAAGAGCACCACCAGCGCTGCCGGGGCGACGATCGCGACAGCGGCGCTGCGTCCCTCACGACGTGGTTGCACGATCGCAGGGTAGCACAGGGCTGCGGCGGCGATTGGGTCCGGGGCGCGGCTCGTGTACACACGAGGGGGCGTGGGCCCGACGCTGCATGCGACGCCGGTCGTGGTGCTCGACGCGCAGGCGACCGGGGCGTCACCCCGGCACGGACACCTGCTCGAGCTCGGCTGGTCGATCACGCGCGCGGAGCTCGTGCCCGATGCGGGCGCGATCCGCAGCAGCACGATCGCGCTGCCCGAGGGCGCCGAGATCCCGCCGGTCGTCCGCGAGCTGACGGGCATCGGCCCCGACGATCTCGTCGACGCGCCGTCCGCCGCGGCGTTGTGGTCCGGCGTCCTCGATGACGTCCGCGCGATCGCCGATGCCGATGGTGTCGCGATCGCGGTGGTCCACTTCGCCCGCTTCGAGCAGGCGTTCCTCCACGACCTGCACGCGCGCGAGTTCCCCGGGACGCCCTTCCCCCTGCGGATGCTGTGCACCCACGAGATCGCGCGGCGGCTGCTGCCGGGCATGCCTCGACTCGGTCTGCGGGCGCTCGCAGGGTACTTCGGGCACGGCGCCGAGGCGCCGCGGCGGGCCCGTGGCCACGTCTGGGCGACGACGATCGTGTGGCGTCACCTCGTCGACGTCCTCGCCGAGCGCGGCATCTCCGACCTCGTCGGCCTCGACGCGTTGCTCGGCCAGGCTCGCGTGCGCGCGACGAAGCGCGAGTACCCGATGCCGAAGGCGACCCGCCTGGCGCTGCCCGACGCGCCCGGTGTGTACCGCATGCTCCGCACCGGCGGCGACGTGCTCTACGTCGGCAAGGCCACATCGCTGCGCAAGCGGGTCAACAGCTACTTCCAGAAGCAACGCAACATCCCCGAGCACCTGCTCGAGATGTTGAGCCAGGCCCGCGAGCTCGACGTGACGCCCACCGCCAGTGCGCTCGAGGCCGCGGTGCTCGAGTGCGACGAGATCAAGCGGCTCGCTCCGCCGTTCAACACGGCGCTGGGATCTCGCGACCGCGCGGCGTGGTTCGCGGGAGACCAGCTCGACGATCTCTGCGAGCGCGCGGACGACCGACACCGCCTGGGCCCGCTCGGGTCGCCGTGGCCGGCCCGCCGGCTCGCGGCGCTGCAGCGCGCGCTCGTCGACGGGACGCTCGCCGTGGACGGCCGCGCGGCGCTGGGTTGGGTCGACGCGGCCGAGCTCGATCCCGACGCGCTCGCCGAGGCCGTGACCGACTTCGCGGCCGAGCTCGCCGGTGCCCGCCTCGATCGGCGCGAGGTCATGCGCCGCGGCGCCGCGCTGTGGCGTGCGCGGCTCGACGCCGGGGTGCCCGTGGCCGAGCCGGACGACGACGCTGACGCGGACACGTCCGGGCCCGCGCCGTGGACCGCCGAGGAGATCCACGCCGAGCTCGTCGAGGTCGTGGTCGCCCTCGCACGGGCGGTGCGTCGTGCCCGGTGGCTCACGCGGCTCACGGAGGCCAGCATCGCGTTCGTCGACGGTGACGCGCGGCGGCGCCTCGTGATCGAGCGCGGCATCATCACCGCGCGGGCCGATCACGATCCGGCGGTCGTCCTGGGGGTGCCCCCCGGCGCGGCGCGGCGCGATGCACAGCGGCGCGGCGCGTTCGATCTCGCGACCTTCGACCGCATGCGGGTGCTGACCTCCGAGCTGCGGCGCATCGTCGAGGCAGGGGGCTTCGTCGCGGTCCGCCTCGAGCGCGGTCGGATCCTCGACGGTCCGCGGCTGGGCCGGTTGTTGGCGTGGACGTGAGCCGCGGCCGGGCGTCGATTCCCGGCGTCACATCCCGCGAACCCCCCGTCATTCGGAGCACAAGGAGCCCGAACCTCAGATGCTCATCAGCCTGCTGACCTTCCTCTCGCTCGCCAACGCCCCCGCCATCGGCCCGATCAACCCTCGGGTGCTCGATGCATGCGCGAGCGGAAGCGCCGACGCGAGCGCCACGCTCGGCGCCGACGTCGACGCGCGCGAGCTCGCGTCGTCGGGGATCACCTACGCCTCGAAGGCGATGTGCAAGCGCTTCGTCGCCGACTTCACCGTCCCCGCCGACGCCAACCCCGCGAACATGCACGGCGTCCTCGAGTTCGATCTGGGCGGCAGTTTCGCCAGCGAGCCGGGTCAGGCGTCGTCGTGCAACAACACGGAGCTGCTCGTCACGACCTACGAGAAGGCCGCCGGCGCGAACAGCTTCACCAAGCGCAGCTCGGCCAAGTACAAGGGCAAGTGGTCGACCGGCATGTTCCAGATCTGCTCGTTCGTGAAGGTGTCCGGCACCAACCCGCCGACCGACACGCCCAACGCCGCGGGCACCGAGGTGTGGCGCGTCTCGGTGAGCGCGAGCCACAACGGCACCGCGAAGCCGGTCAAGGCGATGATCGCGTTCAAGCAGATCCCGTGGTGATCGGGCGGCGTCAGGCCGAGGATGATCGCGTTCGAGCAGATCCCGTGGTGATCGGGCGGCGTCAGGCCGAGCAGTCGACCGGGATGTAGAACGGGTCGAAGCAGCTGCGCAGCTCGAAGTCGAAGGTGCCGGTGAACAGCTCGCCGCACCAGACCCGGACCTCGTCGTGGTACGAGGTGCCGGGCTCGAGGCCGAGGATGATCGGCACGGCGTTGAAACGGTCGATCTTCGCGACGTCGAACTCGATGTCGCTGCTCGCCGCGCTGATCCAGTTGACCGTGAACTCGGTGCCCTCGGGGACGCTGATCGACGCGGGCATCGTCGTGAACGTGCAGTCGTCGTGGGCGATGATCGTGACGTCGACGATCCCGTCGTCGACGATCCCGCCGCTCGAGGAGCCCTCCTCGCCGGTGCTCCCGTCGACGTTGCCCGTGCTCGCGCCGCCGCTCGAGTCGGCGGAGGCCGAGCTGTCCGCGGTCTCGGTGGCCGACGTCGGCGCGGCGGTCGTGTCGGTCGCGGCCGTGCCGGCGCTGGCCTCGGCGGCACCCGTGCTGTCCGCGTCCTCGGTCGTGCCGCCGCCGGTCGTCGGTGTGCCGGTGCCGGTGGCCGACGCGCCGTCGCTGGCCGACGCCGAGGCGCCGTCACCATCGCCGCCGCAGGCGACGGGCGCGATCACGGCGAGACGAGCGCAGAGGGACGGACGCAACCACGTGGGCAATCGCACCGCCCGATGACACGGCCTGCGGGCGCGCGTGTCAACCGGGCGCGCCGATCTCGACGGTCGCCGTGATACCCCCGCACCCATGCACGACACGCCCCTGGGCCGCGCGATCGGCTTCCTGCGCGAGGCCGACAAGCTCAAGTCGGTGCTGCGACGCTCGCGGCTGAGTTTCGATCCCGAGCGCCGCGAGAACGACGCGGAGCACTCGTGGCACCTGGCGTTGATGGCGATCGTGCTGTTCGACCGACTCGCGCCTCCCGGCCTCGATCGCGCGCGCGTGCTGGGCATGATCGTCGTGCACGATCTGGTCGAGATCGACGCGGGCGACACCTTCGTCTACGACCACGCGCATGCCGCCTCGCAGGTCGAGCGCGAGGAGCTCGCCGCCGATCGCATCTTCGCGCTGCTGCCCGAGGCCGAGGCCGCCGATCTCCGCGGCCTGTGGGACGAGTTCGAGGCGCGCGTCACCACCGAGGCCCGGTTCGCGCGCGCGCTCGATCGTGTCCAGCCGATCCTGCAGAACATCTTCACGGAGGGCGCGTCGTGGCGCGCCCACGGCGTGACCGCGGCGCAGGTCCACGCGGTCAACGGCCCGCTGGTCCGCGATGGTGCGCCCGAGCTGTGGGCGCACGTCGAGGCGCTCATCGACGACGCGGTCGCGCGCGGCTGGCTGCCGCTGCGGTAGCGCGGGTGGACCGCATTGGGCCGTGCGTTCGCGGACCCGCGACGCCATGCAACGATCGACGCCCGAGCCGTGCCGATGCCCCTTCGCCAGCGCTCGAATTCCCCGCGGGAGGTCGTCCTGTGACGATCCGCCGGGTCTCGGTGTTCCTGCCGCGGGTGTCCGAGTTCTACGCGGGCCTGCTCGCGCAGATGCTCCGCGGCTTCCGCGAGGCGGGCGTCGAGGCCAGCGGCGCGATGGGCCACCTCGACGCCGACGGCATGCGGCAGTGGTGCGCGGCGCACCGACCCGATCTCGTCTTCGAGATGAACCGCCCGCGGCGCGACGTGCCGTTCCTGCCGCGGGACATCGCGCACGCGTGCTGGGTGGTCGACTTCAACGGTCGATCGCTGTCGCACTTCGAGGGCAGCGAGGCGACGTATCTGTTCGCCGAGTCGTGGATGCTCCACTACCCGCACGAGGGCTTCTTCCGGTGGATGGGGCCGGGCGCGTGCCCGCACGACTACCCCGAGGTGCCGCACGTGCACGGCAGCGACGCGAGCTTCGCCGGTCACATCCCCAACCCGTGGTCGCCCGCCGAGCTTGCGCGCGATGTCTCGGGCCACGGGGCGTGCACGTTCGGCGAGCTGCTGCCGGACATCGAACGACTCCTGCGCGGGCGTGCAGGCGAGCCGGAATCCCCCGACGCGTTCATGCAGAAGGTCGAGGCGGCGTGCCGCGAGCGCTGTGGCCACGGGCTGCAGCTCGACGACGTGCTGCGCTACGACGTCACCGGGCGGACCGTGCGTCACATCAACCGCACCGATCTGATCGACGCGGCGCTGGGGCCGGGCCGCACGATGGCCCTTTATGGGCCGGTGAACTGGTCGAGGTGGCCCCGCTACGCGCCGCACTACCGCGGGTGGTTGGCGGAGCCCGCCGCGATGCATCGGGCGTACGCCGAGGCCGCGGTGAACCTGCACGAGGGCACGGGGATCCACTTCCGATCGATGGACGTGATGAGCACCGGTGCGCTGCTGCTGTGGCGACGGACCGCGTACGATCATCTGCCCGGCGGCATCGCGGATCAGTTCGAGCCCGGGGTGCACTACATTCCGTTCGAGTTGGAGACGCTCGGCGAGCAGATCGAGGAGCTCCTGTGCGATCGCCCGAGGGCCGCACGGATCCGCCGCGAGGCCGCCGCGGCGATCCGGTCGGGGCACACCTGGCGGCACCGGGCGGAGGCGATCCTCCGCGATCTCGCGGCCCACTGAGGAAGTGCAAAGTGCGCCGGAGCCCGCGCTCGATAGCGCCCAGCGCGCCGTGGGGGTCTCCCTGAGGCCGAAATCCGCGGCGTAGATCGGCCGTGTCTTTCCGGCGGAGCGCGCGCCTATCCTCCGGGATGCTCCGCGGTTTCTTTCCCCTGATCGACACTGCCCGGTATCGCCAACGTCTCGTCCTCGTCGCCCTCGTGGCCGGCGCTTGCGGCGACGACGGTACCGAGGCCACCTCCAGCAACACCGCGTCGGGGACCGACGCGTCGACGTCGGATTCCGATTCCGACACGATCGACCCCAGTGACACTGCCGACACGAGCGCAGGCACCGTCGATCCGGACTCCTCCAGCGGACCCGGCGAGTCGAGCGGCCCCGGCGAGTCGAGCGAGTCGAGCGGCGCTGGCGAGTCGAGCTCGAGCGGCGCGGGCGAGTCGAGCTCGAGCGGCGCGGGCGAGTCGAGCTCGAGCGGCGCGGCCGAGTCGAGCGGCAGCACCGGCGTCGGGCCCGCCTGCGGGAACGATGCGGTCGAAGACGCCGAGGTCTGCGACGGCGTCGACCTCGCCGGCCAGGACTGCGTCTCCCAGGGCTTCGGGGGCGGCACGCTCGCGTGCGCGGACGACTGCACCGCGTTCGACACCAGCAACTGCACCGTGGGGGGCTGCACCCACGACATCTGTGCGCAAGGCGAGGCGCTCGTCGTGGGCTGTGATGACTGCGTCGACCAGATCTGCGCGCTCGACCCGTTCTGCTGCGACGACTCGTGGGACGGCCAGTGTGTCAACGAGGTCAACTCGATCTGCGGCATCGTCTGCCCGGGCTGCGGCAACGACGTGATCGAGGGCATGGAGGTCTGCGACGGCAGCGACCTCGCGCTCGAGGACTGCGTGTCGCAGGGCTTCGAGGCCGGCACCTTGGCGTGCGCGGCGGACTGCAGCGCGTTCGACACGACCGCGTGCGGCGACCTCGGCGCGGACTGCTGCGTCGCGCACGGGTCCCCCGGTTGCACCGACGATGTGTGCGAGGCCTCCGTGTGCGCGCTCGATGCGTTCTGTTGCAACAACACGTGGGACGGGCAGTGTGCCGGCGAGGCGCTCGCCGATCCCAACTGCTTCGCGGCCTGTGGCGGCGCGGCGGTGTGCGGCGACGATCTGGCCCAGGGCGCCGAGGCGTGCGACGGCACCGATCTGCTCGGCCAGGACTGCGTCACGCAGGGCTTCGACGGCGGGACCCTGGCATGCGCCGGCGACTGCACCGGGTTCGACACCACCGCGTGCACCAACGACCCGAGCGACTGCTGCATCGCCAACGGTGGACTCGGCTGCGATGACGACGCCTGCGAGGCGGCCGTCTGCGCCTTCGATTCCTGGTGCTGCAACAACAGCTGGGACGGCCAGTGCGCCACGGAGGCGAACGCCGAGCCCGCCTGCGCGCCGGTCTGCGGCGGCGGCGGTGCGGTGTGCGGCGACGACGTCGCCGAGGACGCCGAGGTCTGCGACGGCGCCGACCTGGTCGGGGCGACCTGCGTGTCGCTGGGCTTCGGTGGCGGCGCGCTCGCCTGCGCGGGCGACTGCTCCGGGTACGACACCAGCGGGTGCCTCCCGGCGTTCGCGTGCCAGGACCTGGACGTCGGCGGCACCCTCGGCTCCCCGGTGGCCGCGGGCAACACGGCCGGCAGCGACAACGACCTGGATCCGAGCTGCGGTGGTGGCAACGCCAACGACGAGGTCGTCCGCTTCACCGCACCGCTGGCGGCGCAGTACACGTTCAGCACCACCGGCTCGAACTACGACACGGTGATGTCGCTGTTCTCGGACTGCGCGACGCAGCTGGCCTGCAACGACGACACCGTCGGCCTGACGTCGCAGGTCGTGCGGAACATGGCGGCGGGCGAGGTCGTGCTGGTCCTCGTCGACGGCTACAACGGCGCGACGGGCAACTGGACGCTCAACATCACCTCGCCGTGAGGTGACAGCAGGCCCTTGGCCGCGCGGGTTGCCTGCGCGGCCACGGGTTTGTCAGGCGGTGGCGCGCAGCGCCTCGGTCGGCCCTTCGCTCGGTGCGCTGGGCCGTTCTTGCATCGCCGCCACGAACATCGCGTTCCAGCACAGGACGCGCTCCGGATCGACCCCCGCGGCGTCGAGCACCGCGAGCGCGCGGTCGTATTCCACCCACGGCAGGACGACGTATTGCACGTCGCCCTGCGCCTGCACGCGCTCGACGTCGAGCGGCTGCACCTCCACGCCCATGAAGCTCGCCCCGAGCCGGTGGGGCCGCGAGTCCAACGCGCCGACGATGTCGAGGCCGGTGAGATCGAGGTCCTCGGCGAAGACGCCGAAATAGCGATCCATCGCGGGCACCATCACCACCTTCGCGCCCGTCTCCTCCAAGCGGTCGAGCTCGGCCTGGAACTGCGCATAGATCTTCCCGACGTGGGGGATGCGGCACGCCGCGAGGTGCATCTTGCGATTGCACGCATCGCACACGATGTTGTAGCCCTGCACGCCGATGATCGAGCGGGGCTCGACGCGGCCGTCCACGGTCCCCGGCGGGTAGGGCAGCTCCATCGTCTCGACCTGGCCGCAGCTCGGGCACTCGACGGTGAGCTCGGAATCCAGCGGGCCCAGGGCGCGGCCGTCCTTGACGATCGCGGGCCGGCGGCGATGGTTGCGATCATTGAGCTCGCGCAGCTCGACATAGCGCGCGTGGTAATCCGCGTCGGACATCTGCGTCAGGTTGATCATCCCGTTCCACAGATAGGCCGAGATGTTGCACATCGAGCGGATGAACGCGACGCGGTCGGTGATGAGCCCGCGCTGCACCGCCGATTGGTACAGACGCGTGCCCGGGTAGGGGATCACGGCCGACCAGTCGACGAACATCAGGTCGTGCTCGCGCTGGAACACCAGCGACTCCGCCAGCGTCGCGTCGGTCTCGGCGGGGTCACCGAACAGGAAGTTGGCCTGGATGCCGATCCGCGCGTTGCGGGTCAGCTCGACGGCCCGCGCGATCTGGGCGGCCGTGATCTTCTTGTCCATGCTCTCGAGCACGGCGTCGCTGCCGCTCTCGAAGCCGAACGAGATGTGTCGGCACCCCGCGGCGCGCATGCGATGCAGCAGCTCTTGGTCGAGCTGGTCGACGCGGAGCTGGCAGAACCACGTGAACTTCAGCCCGCGCTGCTCCAAGAGGTCGCAGAACTCGAGGATGCGCTTCTTGTTGGCCGAGAACAGCTCGTCGTAGATGCTGATGTGGGTCGCGTCGACCTGGGCGAGGATCTGCTCGATGTGGTCGACGACGTTGGCCATCGAGTGCCGGCGATACTTGCCCATGCCGGCGTGGTAGCAGAACGTGCACCGGAACGGGCACGAGCGGCTCGCGGTGATGGGCACGGTCTTGCCGGCGTGGAAGCGGGTCTCGTGGTAGCTGATCTGGCGCGTCGACTGCAGCTCCATCTCGCGCGCGATGCCGAACAGCTCGAGGTCGGGGAACGGCAGATCGTCGAGATCCGCGATCGACGGGCCGTCGCCGGTGGCACGCGGCGTCTCGCCGTCCCAGTACCAGATGCCGGCGACGCGCGAGGGATCGCCCTTGGCGGTGATCACGTCGAGCAGGTCGCGGAAGATGAGCTCACCCTCGCTGACGACCATGAAGTCGGGGTGGATCGTCCGCATCACCAGCTCGCTCTCGCACGAGGTGATGCCGCCGCCCAGGACCACCTTCGCGTCGCAGCGCTCGCGGATGAAGCGGACCATGGTCTCGATCGCGTTGAACGCGACAGTGAGGCCGGTGATGCCGATGACGTCGAAGTCTTGCGTGGCCAGTAGGCGCTCGAGCTCGGCGTAGCCGGCCTCGGGCGTGTGGTGGTTCATGTTGAGCGGCGTGACCTCGTGGCCGAACTGCCGGATGTACGACGACACGTACGCCAGCCCGATCGGGAAGTACGCCGAGACGTAGCGCGGCGAGACGAGGAGCACCTTGGCCGGATGCGGCCCGGTCGGGGACGCAGGCGGCACGCGCCGCTGCAATTGCACGAGCTGGGTCATCGCGAGCCTCCCCGGTGCGGCCGCACGGGGTCCGCCGGGCGCGATCGAGAGATAACGCGCCGGGTCGGCCGGGCAAGCGTCCGCCCCGAAATGGACCGCGTCAGGCGCTGCGCACGGCGTCGTGTGCCGACGCGAGACCTCGGCGTCGACGCAGCAGACCCAGCAGCACCAGGCCCAGGCCGGCGACGGGCGACCCCGCCGGCTGCGTGCAGCCGCAGCCGCCCCCGTCGCCGTCCTGGCCGAGGCCGCCGTCGGTGTCGCCGGTCGTGCCGGCGTCCTCGGGCGGGTCGATCCCGATATACACGGTGATGAGCTCGCTCGTGCCGACGTTGCCGACGCGGTCGGTGGCGGTGACGGTGAACTCGTAGATGCCCTCGGGGATGTCGACGACGTCCCAGCCGAACGGCGCCATCGTGCTGGTCATCAGCGCGGCGTCGCCCTCGAACAGCTGCACGCTCCGGACCTCGTCGTCATCGGTCGCCGTCACGTCGATGCGGAACGACGCGCCCGCCTCGAAGTAGGCGTTGTCGCCCGGCGCGGTGATGCTCACGACCGGCGCCATGACGTCGGGGATCGACGAGCCGAAGATCTCGAGCAGCTCCTTGTGCGAGTTCTGCGTGGTGCCCCCTTCGCAGTGCAGCTCGTGGGCCGCCCCGCACACGACCATCGGATCGACCAGCGCGGTGCAGTTGTCGCGGAACGTCGGATCGCCGCCCGAGTTCGCCGGGTTCATCACGTCGGGCGGATCGTCGACGTGCTCGAGCCCGTAGGAGTGGCCGGCCTCGTGGCTGATCGTGCCAGCGGCGCCCGACGGGCTGTAGCCGTCGCCGGCGCCGTGGAACGCGAACACGACGTTGTTGGGCATTCCGTCGTTGCAGTCGAGCGGCGCGATGCCGAGGACGCCGCCGCCCAGCGGATTGGTCGGTGACGTCACCGCCATGGTGTAGTCGCCCGTGCTCGGCCGCTCGTCCACGATCACCACGTCGTACAGCTCGAAGTCGACCTTCACCGCGTCGACGATCGCGGTCTTCTCGGCCTCGCTGCCGCCGTGGGGCGCGAACTCCTGGCCGAAGATCATCGACGAGTCGTTCTGCGAGAAGTCGCCGCCCATCATGATGTTCGCGCCGTCGAAGTTGATGAACAGCACGCCCTGACGCACCGCCTTCGGTTCGATCTCGGCGGCCAGGTCGCGGCTCCCGGGGACCACCACGGTGTCGCCCCAGAAGTGACCCGGCGCCGCGGAGACCGGCGCGTCCGGTGGCGTCGGTGCGGCGTGCAGGACACTCGGGCTGGCGAGGGCGACCAGCGACGCGAGCGCCAGGGTCGAGCGACGGGGGACACTGTGACGGTTCAGCACGGGACTGTGTCGCAGTACACCAGGGACCCGAGCGCGCGGGGAACGCCAGGGACGCGTCTCCTTTGCCGCCCCGGGGACCTCGCGTCACTCGGGAGCGGGGTGGGTGGTCGTGGGGTCTGCGCCCTCGCGGATGCCCGGGAGCGGCGACACGACCTCGCAGATCCCGTCGATCCGGTTGGCCTCGGCGAGGTGGATCGCGGCGGAGCTCTCGTCGCCGCGGCGCTCGGCCATCCCCGCCAGCGCGCGGTGCATCTCGATCGCCATCGGCCCGACCTGCCCACTGCGTCGCATCGCGGCCTCGGCGTGGCGGCTCCACGACAGCGCCTCGTCCTGGGCCTGGGCCCCGCCGCGGTGCAGCACCACGACCATCGCGGCGGCGGCCTCGGCCGCGAGGTGGTCGTCGTGGAGCCGTGCCGCCTGCCAGGCGGCCTCGCTGATCTGTTCGGCGGCCTCGGCCATGCGGCCGTTGGCGGCGTGGCCGAGGCCGATCACGTAGCGGGCCTCGGCGTGGGCGATGCCATCCGACTGCTCGGCGACGACGGGGACCTCGATCCCCGCGTGCTCGCGACAGTGCGGATAGGGCAGCACCCCGGCAACCATTGGGACGGGCGCATCCGCGGACGGCGTCGCGTCGGCGACCTTCGCGGGCGTCGGATCGCCACCGCCCGATCGCCGCGCTGCGACGACCAGGAGCGTGATCGCCAGCGGTCCCACGAACGCGAGCTGCAGCGGCCACGGGGCGCCTGGTCGGCTCGCCATCGCGGCGAGCCGGGCCCGCAGCGCCGCGACGGGATCGAGCCCGGGCGCCAGGACGTGCGCGGGCCACCGCTGCTGCGCCAGGTCGAGCAGCAGCCGACGATAGCCGCGCACGATCGGCGCCTCGCAGGTCCGCACGGCCGCCGCGTCCGCGCGCAGCTCCATCAGCAGACGCACGCGGGCGACGGCGATCCACACCGGCACCAACGGCCACGCGAGCGCACACAAGAGCGCCATCGCCAGCGCGAGGACGCCGTCGCGGTGGCGGACGTGGGCCTGCTCGTGGCGCAGCACCGCGTCGAAGATCTCCGACGGGGTCGCGTCGAGCAGCGCGTGCGGGACGACGATCGTGGGGCGTCGCAGGCCGACGACCATCGGGCCTTCGGACGCGTGCGCGCGGACCGGGACGCCGCGGCGAACGGCCGTCGCGGTGGTGGCCGCGAGGACCCTGCCGAGGCGACGCAGGCGGCGCACGACCACGAACAGGAGACCGGCGGCGCCGGCGAGGTAGATCGCGAGCAGGCCGAGGCCGATGCCGTCGATCGACACGGGCGCGAGCGTCGACGTCGCGCTCGCCTCGGCGACGACGACGAACGCCTCGCCGGTCGCGGCGACATCGACGACCGAAGGTCCGCTGGCCGCGATCGATCGCGCGGCGCCGTCGTCGAGGGCGCCGACCGGCGTCTGCCAGTCGACCGGCAGCGCCACGCGGATCAGCACCACCGCGTACAGGGCCATGCGTAGGCCGGGCTCGGCCACGCGCCGCAGCGCCCAGTCGGCGAGCCACGCCAGCGCGAGCAGGCCGCCGGTCCACAGCATCATCAGGCCCAGCCACGCCGGGAGTCCGCGGCCGAGCGCCGCGAGGGTCGTCGCGAGATCGTGCAGGTCCATCACTCCCCCTCCTCTTGATCGATGAGCTTTTGCAGCTGCGCGCGCTGCTTCTTCGACAGGCGCAGATCGCCGGCGAGCAGGCCGAGCGCCGGGGACGCCGAGCCCTCGAGCACGGTGTCGACGAAGCGCCGCCACGCGCTGCGCCGCGCGGCGGCCTGCTCGACTGCGGGGCTGTACTCCCAGACGTTGCCGACGCGACGCGCCTCGACCAGGCCCTTGTCGAGCATCCGATCGAGCATGGTCTTGACCGTCGAGTAGGCCCAGCCGCGCCGCTCCTCGAGCGCCTCTGCGACCTCGCGCGCCGTGGCGCGCTCGCGTTGCCACAGGACCCCGAGCACATCCCACTCGGTGTCGTTGATCGCCTTCTCGTCGGCCATGCGTGGATCCCCGATGCGCGACAGCCGTCGTGGCCGTGCGGCATTTGTAGAGATGCCACTACAACTGTAGCGCGTCAAGGGAGATCGCCCGGCCCTACGGCCGGGCGAGACCGCAGTCCGTGCCCGGGGTGCACGGCTCGCAGCCCCAGCGGAAGTGATCCAGCAGCACCACCGAGTCGAGCAGGTCGTCGCCCTGGTCGAACAGCGCCGCTGCGATCGTCGCGGTCTCGCCGGGCTGCACCGCGGCGGAGAGTACGAGCCAGTCGGTCGCGGCGCCGCGGGGGCACGACGGGGTCATCGCGCCTTGCACGGTGCACGGCGTCCCGGTGCCGCCGTCGACGCCGGTGCGCAGGAGCATCGGGTCGTCGCCGGTGTGCTCGGCGAGGAGCGACGCGAGGCCGGTGGTCGTCATCGGCTGGCCGCCGAGGGTCGCGACGTTGCCGGTGAACGCCTCGGACGACACCCACAGCACGAAGGTGTCGTTGGCGGTGGCGCCGACGCGCTCGGGGAACTCGGCCGACAGCCACCCGACGTCGAGCTCGAGACGGTTGGCGCCCGCAGGGACGGTGACGTCGGCCGACCACGACAACAGGTCGCGCGCGCGGCCGCCCTGCGACCACGGCTGCACGAGGGACTCGGAGCAGTCGCCGACGCCGTCGCAGTCGAAGAACGGCGCGCCCCCGGCCCCGCCGTTGCTGCCCGAGGTCGGGCGCATCGGGGCGGGCAGATCGACGTCGTCGGGGTTGTCGTTGGCGACGCCCGGCTCGGCGACGCCGACGGCCTGCGCGACCTGGCCGCTCGGATCGGGCTCGGCGAGCACCCCGGTGGTCATGACGAGCAGCGCGTCGCCGAAGCGCGGCGCGAAGTAGGCGTTGCCGAACTCGTGGGCGCGCCGCCACGCCGCGGTGTCCGAGGTCGTGAACGTCGCGGCCGCGACGTCGGCGAAGCACACCAGCTCGAACGTCCGCAGCGGATCGGCGAAGGCGTCGCAGGCGGGATCCGGCGCCGGCAGGTCGCAGTCGCTGGCCGTGTCGGTGCCGGTGCCGGTGCCGGTCGCGTCCGTGCTCGATGCGCTGGTGTCGACGGCGTCGGTGCCCGCGTCGCCCGAGCCCTCCGCCGTGCCGTCCGCCCCCTCGACCACGCCCGCGACGTGGGGCACCCAGCAGCCGCCCGTCGCGAGGCAGGCGATCGCGATGCGCCGGTGCATGCGGTCGAGAGCTTGCCAGGCCCCGCGCGACGGCGACAGTGCCGCCGCGCTGATCCGCGATCGGGTATCGTGCCCGCGATGCTCCGAACCTCCGTCGCTCTGCTCGTCACCGCGTGGATCTCCGCCTGTGCGACGCCGCCCGAGCCGGCCAAGGCCGCGGCGACCTCGGAGCCGGCGAAGGTCGAGCCGGCGAAGGTCGAGCCCGCGAAGGTCCAGCCGAAGGCGGACCCGGTCGTGCTCACGGTGTGTGCCGCGTTCGACGAGGTCGTGGCCGAAGGGCACGCCGACATGCCGTTGTCGCGGGCGGCGGTGCGTGCGACCGAGAAGGGGCTCGGCGAGGATCAGCTCGCGGAGCTCGGGGCGATGCCGGCGGAGCTCGCCGCGAGCATCCGCAAGCGGGGCAATCCCCCGCAGTGCGCTGCGATGCTCGCGTTCCTCGATCGCCAGGGCTGACGTCAGGCCCCGCGGGCCCGGCACCAGCGCACGACGAGCATGCCGGCGAGGATGCATCCGGCGCCGAGCGGCACGAACGTCGGCCAGGCCGCGGGCGTGACCGCCAACGCGAGGCCCGACATCACGCCGGCGACCACGAGCAGCGAACCGGCGCCCTCGAGGGTGCCGAGCCACGACGGCACGGGCGAGGGATCGGGCGCCGTCATGCCGCGCACCGTAGCAGGCATCGGCGCCTCGGGAAGCGGGGAATCCCTGGGAATGCCACGATGGGACGCGAACCCGCCGAGAACCGCTCGCGCTGCCGCTTTGCTAGAGTTCGTCCGTCGTGGCGCGCGATCGATTCGAGCAGCAGATCGAGGCGGTGCGCGCGGCCCTCGACGATCGATCCACCGCTGCGGCGCACACGCTGCTCGCCAAGACCCTGCGCACCGGCAACGGTCACCTCGTCGCGCTCGTCGCCGATGCGCTCGAGGACACCGACGCCGCGCTGCTACGCGCGCTGCCCGAGGCGTTCACGCGGCTGCTCGAGGATCCGATCAAGCGCGATCCCGGGTGTCGGGGCAAGGTCGCGATCGCCCGCGCGCTCGATCGCGTGGAAGTGCGGGAGGTCGAGCTGTTCCTGCAGGGCGTGCGGCACGTGCAGCGCGAGCCGGTGTGGGGCGGGCGCGTCGACACGGCCGCCGAGCTGCGGGGGATCTGCGGCATGGCGTTGGTGCACGCGCGGGCCGAGCGGGCGCTGGTCGAGGTGGCGCTGCTGATCGCCGATCCCGAGCCACGGGCCCGGATCGCCGCGGCGCGGGCCCTCGCGGCGTCCGGCGATCGCATGGTCGCCGAGCCGCTGCTCCGCCTGCGCATCGCGATCGGCGAGGCCGAGGGTGAGGTGCTCGGCGAGTGCTTCGCGGCGCTGCTCGAGCTCGTCGGTGCCCAGGGCATCGAGGACGTCGCGCCGTACCTGCGGCACGCGGACGCGACGCTCGCCGAGGCGGCCGCGCTCGCGCTTGGGGGCTCGCGCCTGCCGGGCGCCTTCGCGGCGTTGCGGGCCGCGGATGCGTCGCTCGTCGGGGCAGGCTCGCGGCGGATCCGCCTGCTGGCGATCGCACTGCTGCGCGATCCCGAGGCGTGGTCGTGGCTGCTCGAGCAGGTCGAGCGCGGCTCGAAGGCGATCGCGCTGGACGCCATCGACGCGCTCGCGACGTTCCGCCACGACGCGGAGCTCGTCGCACGGGTGCGCGCCGCGGTGGCGGAGCGCGGGGAGCCCAGCGTCACGCAGCACGCCGACGACGCGCTGGCCGATGGCGCACCGTGATCGGTGTCGCGGTCTGACAGCGACGTCGCGGGCCTGCCGGGAAAAATCCCGTGCTTGCCGAGCGCGGACCCTGGCATCGGCCATGCACCGACGCGATGCATGGGTTTGGGTTGGCGTAGGCTGGTCTCTGTCTTGTTGGTTCCCTCGGTCGTCGGTGTCGCTGCGTGCGATGTCGAGAAGGGCGATCGTGACATCGCCGACGACGCCGACACGGACGACGGTGTGGACACGGACGACGGTGTGGACACGGACGACGCTGTGGACACCGACGACGGTATCGACACCGACGACGGTGACGAGCCGGGCGAGCCCGAGCCCGAGCCCAAGCCCGCCGCCGCGCAGGTCTGCGACGGCTCGCCGTGGGAGGGTACCGAGTGCACCATCGCGGAGGGCGTGGTCGGTCGCACGTTCTGCATCGTGCTCGACGGCGCTGCGTTCGACACGCCCTGCATGGTCGATCCGGGTGAGTGCAATCCCGGCGAGGGCGAGGACTACGGTTGCGGTGGTGACCGCTGCTACTGGGACGGGGACTCGTTCGCGCGCTACGAGTGGTGGGAGGACGACTGCGATACGCCGCTGGTGCTCGACTTCGACGGCGGTGCGATCGAGTTCACACCGGCCATCGCGGCGTCGTTCGACCTGTCGGGCGACGGGTCCTGCGTCAGCACCGACTGGCCGACGGCGCCCTGGCTCGCCCTCGATCGCGACGGCGACGGGGCGATCCGCAGCGGCGCGGAGCTCTTCGGCAGCGCGACGCCGATGGTCTCGGGCGCGCCCGCGACCCAGGGCTTCGCCGCGCTCGCCGAGCTCGACAGCAACCGCGACGGCAAGATCTCGGCGGCCGACGTCCGCTTCGGCGAGCTCGTCCTGTGGTCGGACCTCGACGACGATCGCGTCGGGACCATGGCCGAGCTCCGGCCGCTGCGCGACACCACGCTGGTCGCCATCGACCTCGGCTTCCGGCGTCAGGCGACCTGCGACGGCCGAGGCAACTGCGGCGTCGAGCGTGCCGCCTTCGAGTACCGCACGGCGACGGGCCGCGTCGCCGTCGGCGAGGTCGTCGACGTGCACCTCACCTGCCGGTGACCGGCCCTCACCCGCCGCGGAGCTTCGCCGTGTACGCGCTGCCGGGGAACCTGCGCTCGAAGTCCGCCGCCGCGTCGCGGGCTGCGGCGTCGCGGTGAAGGGCCCGCAGCGCGCGGATCCTGCCGAGGCTCGCCTCCTCGGCCAGCGCGCCGCCGCGTCGAAGGTAGCGCTCGAAGGCGGCGAGGGCCGGCTTGGGGCGGCCGCGCTCGAGGTGGATCTCGCCGAGGGACACCTGCGCCGTGTGGGCGACGGTGCTGCCGCGATGGGCGTCGATGAGCTTGGCGTACGCCCGCGCGGCGCCGTCGAGATCGCCGGAGGATCGCAGCGCGCGGGCCTGCGCGAGCAGATCGTCGGGGTCGGGCGCGGCGGGGCGCACCGTGGCGCCGCCGCCCTGCAGCCGCTCGCCGGCGACGAGCTCGAGCGTCGAGCCGTCGCGATCGATGCTCGCGCGGCCGCGGGTGATCTCGATCGTCCACGCGCGGCGCTCGATCGTCACGACGACCTCGCTCGCGCCCGCGATCGCGACGCGCGTGCCGGCCACGACGACCTGCAGGTGCGCTGCCGTGGCGGCGCCAGCGGCCACCGTGGCGGCGCCGGAGACGAGCTCGAGCTCGGGCGACGCACCATCGGCGCGGGCGATGAACTCGCCGCCCGCGTCGACGCACACCTGCGCATCGCCGTGGCGCATGCACGCCGACGAGCGCGCCCGCGTGCGCACGCCCAGCGGCACGCGCGAGGCGATCGCCGGCTCGACGACGAGCTCGCCGCGCTCGAGCTGCCACGCGGGCGCGACGGGAGCGGGCATCGGATCGATCGCCGTCGGGCGCAGCTCGATCGCCGCGAGCGGGGCCATGCCCGGGTCCATCGCGACCGCGCGCGGGGCCAGCTGCCACCACGCCGCCGACGCGAGCACGAGCGCCGCGGCGATCGCCAGCGCGGGCCCGAGGCGTCGGCGCGGGGCCACCGGCTCGAGCTCTCCGCGCTCGGCGAGGAAGCTCGTGACGGCCGCCGCGACCTGGCGGTCGTCGTCGGGATGCGCGGGGGCATCGGTCGCCGCGAGCTCGGCGAGCAGCGCCTGCTCGATCCGCGCCGCCGCATCGTCGGGGCCGTACGACTCGACCAACGCGCGCTGGGCCGCGTCGGCCTCGTCGACGAGGCACGCGTCGATCGCCGCGCGCCACCGGGCGTCGTCGAGTCGATCGGTCACGACGCGTCCTTTCGCACCCCGAGCTGTACGTCGCGACGCACGGCGCGACGCAGCTCGGACAGGGCCTTGATGATCCGCGACTTCACCGTCGCCACCGGGGATCCGGTGAGCTCGGCGATCTCGGGCAGCGTGTACTCGAGCCCGACGCGCAGCACCAACGCGGTGCGCTGCGCCTCGCCGAGCTCGCCGAGGTACGCCGACAGCGGTCGCACGAGCCCATCGCCGACGTCGACCGCACCGACGTCCGCGGCCATGCCGTCGATCGCCTCGGAGTCGAACCCGCGCCGCGCCGCCGCGCTGCGCAGCCAGTGACACGCGCTGCGGGCCGCGACGCGCCGCGCCCAGCCGACCAGCGGCCCCTCGCCGCGGTAGTTGCCCGCGGCGCGCAGGACCTCGACCACCCCGAGCTGCGCGACGTCGGCCGCGTCGGCGGGGTTGGAGACGAGTCGGGCCGTGACGGCGCGGACGGTGGGCATCAGGATCCTCGCGAACTGCTCGGCGGCCGCCCGCTCGCCGGTGGCGACACGGGCTGCGAGGGCGCGCATGGCGACGCGGTCCTCGAGCGGCGGATCGGGCACTGGACGGGGCACGGCCGCTATCTCCCCGGGTGGCGCGGCCGCGCGCGGTTCGGATGAAAAAAAGATCCGTGCAGCCGCACCCGTAGCCCGGCCCACACGAGGCCGGCCACCGCGTGGGGTCGCAGCAGCGTGTCCCGACCGCTGGGGGTCTCGAGCACCAGCGTCGCGTTGGCGACCCAGGCATCGGCGCGCCCGAGCAGCAGCAGGCCCACCCGCCGCGACACCGACACATCGAGGCCGGCCACCGCCGCGAGCCCGAACCGCGCGGCCCAGCCCCGTCCCTCGGTCACGTCGCGGACGCGCCAGCCCACCGCCTCCACGACCGCCGCACCGCCGAGGATGGGTTGCACACGCGCGTCCCGGCGCAGGGTCGCGGCGAGCCCGAGATCGACCGCGACGCGCGTGAGCGTCGTCGGCGGATCGTCGGGTCCGGCGACCGGCGGCGCCCAGGCGATCCCGAGCATCGGCGTCGCGCCGCGCGGGAGGATCGCGTGCACGCGCAGCCCCACACCGCTGTGCCACGGGATCGATCGCGCCACGTTGCCGCCGACGTAGCCGAGCGACGCATCGATGCGCGCGCGCCTCCGCGGCGCGGCGGTGGCCTGGGGCGTCGGGGGCTGCGGCGCGACGACGGCGGGGGGAGGCGGCGCCGCCGGACGCACCGTCGGATCGATCGACGTCGCCATGCTGCGCACCATCACGCCGATCGACTCGAGCAGCGCGTCACCGTCGTCGCCGCTGGGCAGCGCGCGACCCCACGCCCCGGCGTCGCCCGGCAGCCACAGCTGCAGGCGCACCGCGTCGGTGCCCTCGGGCGTCAGCCAGAACGCCGCGCGCAGTCCGGGCACGTCCACGGCGCGGGCCCACGCCTCGGGGGCGCGCGCGTCGTCGATCGTCAGCGTCGTCACCTCGAGGGCGAGGCCCGTGCCGGCGAGGTGGCTCGACAGCACGGCGCGCACGTCGTCCTCGACGAGGCCGAGCGTCGGCGCGACGCCGACGATCACGACGGGCTCCGCGGCGTCGTCGGTCGGCGACGTGGTCGCGGTCACGCTCGGATCCTCCGTACGATCGGCGACGGGCATCGGTGACGGGGGCGCACCGGCGAGCACGAGCGCCAACCACGCCACCATCGCGGCGCGATCGTGCCACACCGAGATTTTTTCATCCATCCGCCGAGCCGCCAGACCACCGACCTCGACGATGCCGCGCGCGCTCCGAGCTCCTCGTCCTCGTCCGGTGGATCCACCGCGCTCGGCGCTGCAGCTGCGCCGTCGCACCCTGCTGCGGGCGCTGGGCCTCGGCATCGCCGCGCCGGTGGCGACGTGGATGGCGCGCTTCGCCGACGCGGAGCCGAGCACGCGGCCGGTGCGGCTGCTGACGATCTACATCCCCCACGGCTGGCCGATCGAGCACGTCGAGCCCTTCGGCGCCGGCCCAGCGCTGCTCGGGAACTCGACCGTGCTCGCGCCCCTGGCTCCGTACGCCGCCAAGACCACGGTCGTGCGCGGCGTGAGCATGAACGGTGCGAGCAACCACGGGGCGATCCGCGCCACGCTCACCGGCTTCCCCGACGGCGGCGCGGCCGACTCGATCGACGGATCGATCGCGGACGCCCTCGGCGTCACCGCCCACGTGCTCGGCGCGGTGCCGTACGACAAGGGCGCGGGCTTCGGCGCCGACTCGTTCCTCGTCAAGCACGGCGCGTGGGTGCGGCCGACGGAGGATCCGCGGGCGGCCGCCGACGACTTCTTCGCCAGCCTGCCGGGCGGCCAGGGCAGCCCGCCGACCTCGAGCGACGCGGCCCTTCGCGCGCGGGCGCTCGCGCTGACCGAGCGCGAGCTCGAGGGCATGCACGCCGCGCTCGCGGATCTCACGGCCGAGCAGACCAAGCTCGCGCTGCACCTCGAGGCGGTGCGGCACCTGAAGGCCGGCGGTGGCGGCGGAGGCACACCGCTGTTGTCGTGCGACGAGCGGCCGGTGCTGCCGGCGGTCGACGCGACCGCGGGCCTCGACGTGCTCGACCCGGCGAACTTCGGCCTCGTGCTCGACGGGCACTTGGAGGCGATCGCCGCGGCGCTGGTCTGCGGCACGGCCCAGGTCGTGACGCTGCAGAACATGTACGTCAACGCGGGCCTGAACTTCGGCTTCGCGGGCGGGCCCGGCATCGCCAAGGGCCACCACGATCCCGTCTCGCACTCGTGGGACGCCGCGGGGCGCAGCGAGTTCGCGACGTGCCAGCGCTGGTTCTACGAGCGCATCGTCGCCAAGTTGCTGTCGACGCTCGATCAGCCGGACCCGGCCGACACCGATCCGACGCACACGGTGCTCGACAACACGTTGATCTACGTGTGCAGCGAGGTCTCGGACGGCGCCAACCACAACAGCGACGCCTCCGAGGTGTGGCTCGACGGGGCCCCGCACGCGACGTACCTGCCCGCGGTCCTGATCGGCGGCGCGGGCGGCTGGCTGGCGCCGGGTCGAGTGGTCGACGTGAGCGGCACGAACCTCGATCTGCTCGCGACCCTGAGCGCGGCGATGGGCGTGCCGGTGGACGCGATCGGTGGGCAGTCGGTGCAG
The DNA here is from genome assembly GCA_001464385.1 of Deltaproteobacteria bacterium Ga0077550. Taxonomy (GTDB): domain Bacteria; phylum Myxococcota_A; class Polyangia; order Nannocystales; family Nannocystaceae; genus Xiheibacterium; species Xiheibacterium aquaticum. The sequence continues at coordinate 58,055 of LNFB01000371.1, forward strand.
ATCTTCGAGGAGCTCCAGGCATGAGGCGACACGCGACGATCCCGATCCTGGCGCTGGCGCTGCTCTCCGCCTGCTACGCAGGCGCCGATGGCGACGCGACCGATGGCGGCAGTGACGACGGCGGCAGCGACGACGGTGCCGATGGCGGCGGCGACGGTGCGACCGACGGCGGCGAGCCCGGTGCCCGCTGCGAGAGCTCGCAGCTCGGCCCGCGGTTGCTGCGTCGACTGACGCGCGACGAGCTCGAGCACTCGCTGCGCGACATCTTCCCCGAGCTCGGGGACGCGTGGGCCGGCGTGCGCCTGGGGCCCGATCCCCTGTCGAAGCTCGGCTTCTCCAACGACGCCGCGATGCTGCAGGTCGGCGACCAGACCGCGGCCGATCTGCTCGACACCGCCGTCGAGGTCGCCGCGCTGGTCACCGCGCCGGAGCGGCTGCCGACGATCCTGCCGTGCGCCGGCACCACGGCCGACGCCGCGTGCGTCGAGACCTTCCTCGACACCTACGGCCGTCGGCTCTTCCGCCGCGCGCTGACGGCCGACGAGCGCGCGGACTACCTCGCCCTGTTCACCGACAACGCCGCCGAGGCCGACTTCCCCGCCGCGCTGCAGTGGATGTTGGTCGCGCTCATCCAGTCGCCCCACGCGCTGTACCGCCGCGAGCTCGGCAGCGACGACGCCGACGGGTTCGCGCTGGACGCCGACGAGCTCGCGACCGCGCTGGCGTACGACTTCTCCGGCACCACCCCGAGCGAGGCGCTGCTCGACGCGGCGGCGGCCGGCGAGCTCGACGATCCGGAGGCGCGGGTGCAGTGGGCCCGCACGCTGCTCGACAGCCCGGCCGGTCGTGCGCTCGTCCAGCGCTTCGCCGCGGAGTGGACCGGCTTCGAGCGGGTCGGCACCGCGACCAAGAACGACGTGCCCGAGTTCGACGGCGTCCGCGCCGCGATGATGGCCGAGACCCGCGCGTTGTTCGACGCGGTGTGGTTCGAGGACGAGGGCGACGTGCGGGCGCTGCTCACCGCGCCGTCCACGATCGTCGACGCCGAGCTCGCGGCGTTCTACGGCTGGCCGGCCCCGGGCGTCGACGGTCGCGTCGATCGTCCCGCGGGCTGGGGCGTCGGCCTGCTCGCACAGGGCTCGCTCCTGGCGTCGAACGCCCACGCCGACGCGTCGTCGCCGACCAAGCGCGGCCTGCTCGTGTACCGCAGGTTGCTGTGCCAGGACGTGCCGCCGCCGCCGCCCGGCATCCCGCCGATCGACGCGGTGCCGACGGGCGAGACCACCACGCGGCAGCGCTACGAGGAGGTCCACGCCGCGAGCGAGTCGTGCCGCGGCTGCCACGACCAGTTCGATCCGATCGGTTTTGGCCTCGAGCACTTCGACGCGGTCGGTCGCTGGCGCGCCGACGAGCGCGGCCTGCCGATCGACGCGACGGGCACGCTCGTGGTCGTCGACGCCGAGCCGATCGCGTTCGACGGGCTCGACGCGCTCGCGACGGTGCTGGCCGAGGGCGCCGAGGTCACCGACTGCGCGAGCGGCCTCGCGGCGACCTGGGTGTTCGGCGGCGCGGGCGGCCAGTCGTGCCTCGCCGAGGATGCCCGCACCGCGCTGGTCGACGGCGAGATCGGGATGATCGAGTACGTCGCGAGCCTCGCTGGCGCGCCGCACTTCGCCCGCCGGCGCTAACCGAACTGCGGCGTGTACGGCTTGCCCGGCGTCCCGCCGATCGCGAGCACGGTCACGCCCTCGGGCCCCGCGTGCAGCGTGCGGCGCACCCCCGGGCCGACGCGCACGAGGCTGCCGGTCGGCAGCGGCGTGCGCTCGTCGCCGACGACCAGCTCGGCGCTGCCGCGCAGCACGACGTAGACCTCCTCTT
>LNFB01000372.1 GCA_001464385.1 Deltaproteobacteria bacterium Ga0077550
AGCACTCGCCCTCGCACTAGCCGTTGCACGAGCCCTCGCAGGCCGCCGCAACCTCGAGCTGACACGAGCCGCTGCACGTGCCCTCGCACTGGAAGTTCGGCGCCTGGCCCGAGCACGACAGCGTGCCCATCGCCGAGCAGTCCGCCGCAACCTCGGCCGACACCTCGCACGAACCCTCGCACTTCGCCTCGATCGAACCGGGGTCCGCCTCGACGTCACACTCTGCCGCGGCCTTCGCCGTGACCTCGATGTCCGCCTCGCACCGCGGCGGCTGGAAATTGATCTTGAGGCTCCCCGACACGTTCGCCTGGATCTTCGCCTCGATCCCGGTCTTGACCGCCGCCGTCAGGTCCTCGATCGACAGCTCTGCGGCGCCCTCGATGCCGAGGCTCGCCGCCATGCCCTCGAGCTCCGCACGGATCGAGCCGCTGATGTTCGCCGCGGCGCTCCGCACGTTCACCACCGCCGAGAAGAACCCGTCGATGCTCGCGATCCCCGAGATCGCGAAGTTGCCCGCCACGAGGCCTTCGCCCTCGCCGGGGCACACGAGGCCGCACTGCTCGGCGAGGTCACCGAGCGGGCCGTCGTCGCAGCCCTGGACCGAGGTCACCGCGATGCCGCAGAGCAGGCCGATGCCCGCGATGCTGACGAGGCTCTGACCGGGAAGAGTAGTTTCATTTCGCTCGCTCATGATGTCCGTATCTCCTGTGGGGTATCCTGGACCGATGCCGCGCTTCGACGGAGGCCGTCGCGCTGCGATGCATGTCGCGGAAGTTTTTCGTTGAGTCGGTGGGGGTTGTCGTTCGGTTGCTTCGACCCGACGACGTCCGCGACGCGAGTCACCCCGAGTCGCGGCCCGATGGTCCCACAGCCCGGGCGACGGCCGCAACTGTCCGGGGGCGGCGGGCCTGGTGAAAATTTCCGACTTTTTCGACGACCGGGTATCACGATGTGGGCCATCGGCGCGGGTGCCACGGCCTGTTTTGCCCCACTGGGCCAGGACGCCCGAGGTCCGTCGGAGGTATGGCAGGCTTTCCCGAGTTCGCGTGGATCCGCGGCGCCCTCGTCCCCTTCTCCGAGGCGCGCGTGTCGATCGCCGATCGCGGGCTGCTGTTCGGCGAGAGCGTCTACGAAGTGCTGCCGATCACGTCCGGTCGCGTACGCGCGCGCGCGGCTCACCTCGAGCGACTGCGTCGCAGCGCGACCGCGATCGGATTGTCGTGCGACGACACGCACGAGGCATCCGCGTCATCGGCCGCGGCAGCGGCCGCGCCATGGATGGATCACCTCGTCGCAGCCGAGGGTGTCGACGAGGGCCTCCTCTACATGCAACTCACCGGGGGCGAGGCGCCGCGGGCCCACACCGCGCGGGCGGCCCCGCTGCTCTTCGCCTACGCCACGGCGCAGTCCCTGCCCGATCGACCGCGACGGGCGCAGGGGAGCACCGTGGTGTGCGCGCCGGATCCCCGGTGGGCCCGCTGCGATCTGAAGACCACGATGCTGCTCGCCGCCGTGCTGGGCAAGCGCGCCGCCGCGGCCGCAGGCGCCGATGACGTCCTGTGGATCGCGGACGACGGCAGCGTGCGCGAGGCCGGCTCGGCGAACGTCGCGATCGTCGAGGGTGGCGTCGTCGTCACGCCACCGCCCTCCCCCGCGATCCTCCCCGGCATCACGATCGCGATCGCGAGGCGCGTCGCCGCCGACCTCGGGATCCCATGGCGACACGAGCCCTTCGATCGCGCGCGCCTCGTCGCCGCCGACGAGGTGTTCGTGGCCGCGACCTCGCAGCTCGTGATGCCCGTGCTGCGCGTCGACGACGACGTCATCGCCGACGGTCGCGCGGGCCCCATCGCGCTGCACCTCGGCGACGCGCTGCGCGACGCCCTCGATCGCGAGGCCTAGACCGGACTCGACACCGTCTCGGCCCGGGGCCGGACTACACGAGCAGCTGCTCGAGCAGCTCGAAGTACTCCTGCTCGGTCTCGTCGAAGTTCTTGTCGGCCTTGAAGGTGTCCTTCGCCGCCTTCAGGAACAGCTCGCGGTGCGCGTGGGGGATCCGCGTCGGATCGACCTCCTCGGGCGGCGGTGGCCGCTGCAACCACCGCTCGATCTGCGCCTTGTCCTCCTGCAGGCCGAGCTTCTCGACCATGCGCATCACGAATTTGCGCTCCTCGGGCCGGACCTCGAGGTCGACCCAGGCAAAGGAGCACACGAACTCCAGCAACCGCAACCGCTCGTCGTGGGTCAGCTTGTCGAGCATGACCCACGATACCACGGCCCCAACGCCCCCCGCTTGCGGGGGGCAATCCGCGCGTCAGCGCGTACCGTTTCGCTCGAGCCGCCCGCGGGGGGAAAAAGGAAGGTCAGCTACAACCCGAGGTGCTGCCACACGTGTTGCACTTCAGGCACGAGCCGTTGCGCACCATCGTGAAGCTCTGGCAGTTCGGGCACGCGTCGCCCTCGTAGCCCTGCATCCGCGCCTTGTAGACCTGGGCCGACAGGGCGACCGCGGCGCGGACCTCTTCGCTGCGTCGCGGATCGGCGGGCTCGGCCTTGCCACCGTTGCCCGACTTGGCGCGCGCCGGCGGCTCGGCGTAGGTCTCGGCCGCCGCGTACGAGCGATCCTCGTAGACGATCGGCGCCGCCGCGGCCGCGAACAGCCCGGTCGTGCTCGGCAGCGTCGCGGTCAGCTTGAGCGGACCCGGCGTCACCACGCGCTCCTCGACCACCTCTTCGTCGCCGTAGTCGACGCCCTGCAGCATCTCCTCCTCGGCGTCACCCGTGGTGTCCGGGGTCAGATCCTCGGGCATCACGTGCGCGAGATCGTGGCGGCCGAGGTAGCTCACCGCGAGCTCGCGGAAGATGTAGTCGATGATGCTGGTGCACATCTTGATGTGCGGGTGGCCCTGCACCGGACCGTTGGGCTCGAAGCGGGTGAACGTGAACGCGTCCACGTACTCCTCGAGCGGCACGCCGTACTGCAGGCCAAGGCTGCACGAGATCGCGAAGCAGTTCATCAGGCTGCGGAAGGCGGCGCCCTCCTTGTGCATGTCGATGAACACCTCGCCGAGCGATCCATCCTGGTACTCGCCGGTATGGATGTAGACCTTGTGCCCGCCGATGGTGGCCTTCTGGGTGTACCCGCCGCGGCGATCGGGCATGCGCCGACGCTTGGCCAGGTAGCGGTAGACCATGCGCTCCGAGACCTTCTCGACCACCTGGGGCTGGCTGGTCGCGGCGACCATCGGCACCACGTTGTCCTGGACCTCGTCCTCGTCCTCGTCGTTGAAGACCTCGTCGATCAGCGCGGCCGACAGCGGCTGGCTGAGCTTGCTGCCGTCGCGGTAGAGCGCGATGGCCTTGAGGCCCAGCTTCCACGACGCCATGTAGACGTCCTCGACCTCGGCGACCGTCGCGGTGGCCGGCATGTTGATGGTCTTGCTGATCGCGCCCGACAGGAACGGCTGCGCCGCCGCCATCATGTGCACGTGGGCCATCGGCGCGATGAAGCGCTTGCCGTAGCGGCCGCACTTGTTGGCGCAGTCGAACACCGGCAGGTGCTCGGGCTTGAGCGCCGGCGCGCCCTCGACCGTCATGGTGCCGCAGACGTAGTCGTTGGCGACGCGGATGTCCTCGGCCGAGAAGCCGATCTCGCGCAGGAGGTCGAAGGTCGGATCGCCGAGCTGATCCTCGGTGAAGCCGAGGACGTCGCGGCAGAACTCCTCGCCCAGGGTCCAGCGGTTGAACGCGAAGCCGATCTCGAACGCGGCCGGGAGCTCGGACTCGATCTTGGTGATGAGCTCCGCGGTGAAGCCCTTGGACTTGAGCTCCGCGTGGGTCACCCGCGGGCTGCCGACCAGGCTGCCGGCGCCGCGGCAGTACCGGACGATCGACTCGACCTCCGCCGCGCCGTAGCCGAGCTTGCGCAGGGCCGCCGGCACCGACTGGTTGATGATCTTGAAGTAGCCGCCGCCCGCGAGCTTCTTGAACTTCACCAGGGCGAAGTCGGGCTCGATGCCGGTGGTGTCGCAGTCCATCAGCAGGCCGATGGTGCCGGTGGGCGCGATGACGGTGACCTGCGCGTTGCGGTAGCCGTGGGCCTCGCCCTGGGCCAGCGCGAGATCCCACTGCTGGCGCGCGGCGGCCAGCAGGTTCGGCGGGCAGGTGGCGGCGTCGATGCCGGCCGGCGTCACCGCGAGGCCCTCGTACTCGGCCGAGGGCGCGTCGTAGGCCGCGCGACGGTGGTTCCGCATCACGCGGAGCATGTGGTTGCGGTTGGGCTCGTAGCCCGGGAACGTCCCGAGCTCGGCGGCCAGCTCCGCGCTGGTCGCATAGCTCGCGCCGGTCATGATCGCCGTGAGCGCACCGCAGATCGCGACCGCGCGGGCCGAGTCGTACGGCAGGCCCGACACCATGAAGTAGGTGCCGAGGTTGGCGTAGCCGAGGCCGAGGGTGCGGAAGCGGTAGCTGAGCTCGGCGATGCGCTTGCTCGGGAACTGCGCCATCAACACCGAGATCTCGAGGGCGATCGTCCACAGCCGGCAGGCGTGGAGCATCGCCGGCACGTCGATCTCGCCGAGCAGCGGGATCTCACCCGCGGACGACGACACCACGTCGGCGGCGGGGGGCAAGAGGAGCTGCATCAAGTTCAGCGACGCGAGGTTGCACGCCGTGTCGTCGAGGAACATGTACTCGCTGCACGGGTTGCTCGCGTTGATGCGACCATCGCTGGGGCACGTGTGCCACTCGTTGATCGTCGTGTCGAACTGCAGGCCCGGGTCGGCGCAGGACCACGCGCCCACGGCGATGCGATCCCAGAGCGCGCGGGCCGGCAGGGTCTTGGCGACCTTCTGATCGCAGCGGCGCATCAGCGACCAGTCGCGGTTGTCCTCGACGGCGTGCAGGAAGTCGTTGGTGATGCGGACCGAGTTGTTCGAGTTCTGGCCCGAGACCGTGCCGTAGGCGGCGGAGTCCCAGCCCGTGTCGTACTCGTCGAACTCGATGCGGGTCGTGCCCTGCTCGCCCAGCTGCAGCGCGCGCTGAAGGTAGTTCTCGGGGATGCTGGCGCGACGGGCCTCGCGCAGGGCCTTGCGGAGGTTGCGGTTCTTGGCGGGATCGAAGCGGTCGGCCTTGGCCAGTTCCGACGTGATCGCCGCGCGCAGCACCGCGTTGATGTGGAAGTTGCAGGCCTTGCTGCCGGCGACCAGCGCCGCGACCTTCTGCTCCTCGACGACCTTCCAGTCGATGAACGCCTCGACGTCGGGGTGATCGATGTCGACGACGACCATCTTGGCCGCGCGCCGCGTGGTGCCGCCGCTCTTGATCGCGCCGGCGGCCCGATCGCCGATGCGCAGGAAGCTCATGAGGCCGCTGCTGCGACCGCCACCCGACAGCCGCTCGCCCTCGCCGCGCAGGCGCGAGAAGTTGGTGCCGGTGCCCGAGCCGTACTTGAAGAGCCGGGCCTCGCGGACCCACAGATCCATGATCCCGTTCTCGCCGACCAGATCGTCGTCGACCGACTGGATGAAGCAGGCGTGGGGCTGAGGGCGCTCGTAGGCGTTCGGCGAGCGGCGGACCTCGCCGGTCTGGGCCTCGCAGTAGTAGTGGCCCTGGGCCGGGCCCGTGATTCCGTAGGCCCAGTGCAGCCCGGTGTTGAACCACTGCGGGCTGTTCGGCGCGGCGATCTGCTTCGCCAGCATGTGGACCATCTCGTCGAAGAAGGCCCGCGCGGAGACCTCGTCCTCGAAGTAGCCGTGGCGGAAGCCCCAGTATGTCCAGCAGCCGGCCAGGCGGCTGAAGACCTCGCGGCTGTCGTTCTCGCCGCGGGTGCGCTCGGCGACGGGCAGCTCGGCGAGGGCCTCCTCGTCGGGCTCGCTGCGCCACAACCACTGCGGCACGCCCGGCTCGGGCACGCGGCGCAGGCGGGCCGGCACGCCGGCCTTGCGGAAGTACTTCTGGGCGAGGATGTCGACGGCGACCTGCGACCAGCCCTTGGGGATCTGGATGTCCTTGGCCTCGAACACCACCGAACCGTCGGGGTTGGCGATGCGGGAGCTGCGGGACTCGAACTCGATTCCGGCGAAGGCGGGGGCGTGATCGGAGGTGAAATGACGCGCGATCTTCATGGGAGCTCCGGCGGCGAGGGGAGGAGGCGGCGGGCGAGGAGGCGGCGGGCGAGGAGGTGGGCGAGCGCGGGGGCGACTGCCTGAACGGATGACGAGGGTGTCCGAAGCCAGGGCCGAGGCGAAGCGCGATTTTTTGCGTGGCAGGGGCACCGAGGCCGCATCCGACGAGGCGGCCCTTTTGGAGTTCGTGGCCCGCGGAGGAGCGGCGGGCGTTTGTTCGAGGGACTCCCTCGGGGGACGATCAAGGCAGGGGAGGCGGCGGGCGGAGGGGGGCCCGAGCGGGACGGGCTCGGATCCTCGGGAGGTGGTGCCGCGGTCGGCGGCAACACCCCATGTTGAGGTGGTCGCCATGTAAACCACAACATGTAGGGCCTCCGCAAGAACCCGCCGCGTGCGTGGACCCCCGGGTTATCCACAGGGCCGAGGGGGGTCGGCCTCGGCCCGCTCTCACAGGCTGTCCACAGAGTCATCCACAGAAAACCCGCTGGCCCGACGCGGTGTGCAGATCGCGCAACCCACCGGCGTCGCGATCGCGGAACTTCGTACTGGGCCCCTTCGCGCCGACCCGACCGGGTTGGCACGGGGCCTCTGCCCCCAGCCCCCCGTGGGGGCCTGCGCCGTTGGCACTGCACAGGATCGACCACACGTAGGCACGCCGGGGCGCCGAAACGGGCCGGTGCTTTTCGCGGGGAGATCTCTTCGGCCAAAGGATCGGCAGGGCCGCTTGCTGTGGGGTCGGGCTTGCTCGATGATCCGCCCGCGAATGGCCCGCGACGCGAACGAGATTTTCCGCGCCCAGGTCGGATACGGCGAGCTTGAGCGCCTGTCCGCCCTCGAGACGCTCAAGGGCCTGCGCCACCCCGAGTCCGTCACGCTCGGCGACCTCGTCCACTTCCTCGACGCGCGGGGCCTGTGGCCGCAGTTCGCCAAGATCACGCTCGGCGATCTGCGCGACAGCTTCGCGGCGCCGGTCGCCGCCGAGGCCGAGCCCAACGGCACGCGCCGCAAGAAGCGACGCATCCTCGAGGACGAGCTCGAGGACGCCTACTCCGAGAAGGCCGCGGCCGCCGTGAAGGAGAAGGCCGAGCCCGAGGACGGTGGCATGACCACCGACGAGTTCGCCCGGCAGGTGCTGCCCTTCATCGAGGGCAACGGCGAGGTCACCGTCGACGACATCGCCGAGTACAGCCGCCTCGATCGCAAGGTCCTGCGCCACCACCTCGGCGTCCTGGTGAAAGACGGCCGCCTCGAGCGCGTCGGCGTCGGTCGCCACGCGATCTACACCGCTCTTTGACGGGCGGGGGGCCGGGGGGCCCCGAGCTCTTCGGTGGATCGGAGGGTCGTCTCTGTCGGGAGGACACTGCCGCGTCCTCCCCCGCGCCGGCAAAGCCGTCGCGGGACCCCCTCCTTCCATCGCTCCGCGATTCCCATATGTCGGGAGGACACTGCCGCGTCCCCCCTCCTTCCATCGCTACGCTCCTCTCGCGCCGCGTGATCGGATGGAGGCCTCAGCCCGCCGGTACGAAGTCGTCGCAGGTCTGGTCGATCAATGCGACGGCCTGCTCGAAGAAGGTGTTGTAGCTCGGCTCGCAGACGCTGCCGCGGATGCTGTTGGGGAACATTTCGACGAAGGTGCGCAGCTTCACGGCGTCCTCGGTCTCGGCGGGACACAGCGGCGCGGGTTGGTCGGCGTCGTTGATGAGGCCGAGCATGACGATCGCGCTCTCGTCGCCCTTCTTCGAGGCGATGACGTTGGCGAACCAGCCCTCGGGGAGGCCGGTGGAGCCCTTGTCCTCCTCGTCGGTGATGAACGTGACGACCAGGATCGCGTCATCGCGGATGAAGCCCTCGTTGCAGCCGCCCGGTAGCGCGAGTTCCTCGGACAGCGCGCCGACCAACGCGCTCATCGCCTTCTCGTTGCCGTCGCCGTCGCTGCCGACCTTCGCGGCGCACTGGAACGCCGCCGAGAGGTCGGGCTGGGTCGCGTCCATGAAGCGGTGGCCGCTGGTGAACGCGCACAGCTGATTGGTCGCGTCGCTGCCCAACGGATACGTGACGCCCGCGCCCAGCGTCGTGTCGCAGACCGACGGCGGGCCCCCGTCGCACGGGTAGCTGGGGATGTCGGGGCACGTGCCGTTGAAGAACCCGCACAAGAGCGGACACTCGCCGCCCCACGCCGCGTCGGTGTCGGTGACCAGCACGTGGTAGTCCTGCGCGTCGGTCAGCGTGGTCTGGATGGTCTGGATGAACCCGGGGAAGCTGGCGATGAGCGAGTCCTGCTCGTCGGACATCGAGCCGGAGTTGTCGATGACGAAGAGGAAGTCGACCTTCTTGCAGCCCTGCCCCGAGCTACCCCCGTCGTCGGCCGAGCCGGCCCCCTCGGCGGCCACGTCGAGCACGCCGGGATCCTCGGACGCAGGGCCGCTGCCATCGGCGCTGGTGTCGACGTCGGTGCCCGCAGAGACCGAGATCGACGCCGACGCCGACGCCGACGTCGCCGCGTCGCGCTCGCGGGCGTCTGCGCACGCGGCAAGGCAGGCGATCGAGAGGCAGATGATTCGGCGATCCACGGCCGCATCAGGGTAGCGCAACCGGCCCGGCCCGGCGCTACGCAGGATTGCTCAGCCGCGTCGACGCCGGCGCTGGCCCAGCACCCACAGCGTCGGCAGCACGATCAGCGCCGAGATCGCGGCCAGCGTGATCCCGAGCGACGCAACCGCACCGATGCCCCGCAGCCCCGCCGAGTCCGCGGCCATGAACGCGGCGAACCCCGCGACCGTGGTGAAGGTCGCCGCGAGGATCGCACCGCCGGTCTCCTGCAGCGCGCGCGCGAGCGCCTCGGGCTCGCCGTGCGTCCGCCGGATCGTATCGGCCAGGTACACCCCGTTGTCGACGCCGATGCCGAGGATCGCGGGGAGGATCGGCATGTTGAACAGCGTGAACTTGAGCCCGAGCGCGCCCATCGACCCGACGAGCCACCACAGCGCCAACGACAGCGGCAGCAGCGTGAGCAGCGTGAGGCCGAGGGATCGCAGCTGCCAGTACACGAACGCGGCGACCAAGACCGCCGCCATGCCGAGCACGATCGGCGCCTCTTCGCGCAGCATCAGGAACATCGTCGCGTAGACCGTCGTCTCGCCGATGAACAGGCCGTCGCCGTCGAGGTACCCCGAGGTTTCCTCGGTGAACTCGACGCCCTTGCGCATGTCGGCGGCGTCGAAGTTGGGGTACGCGAAGATCGCGTAGGCGCCCTCCGCCGTGCGGACCTTCTCGAGCAGCACCGGCGGCAGGTCATCGATCGTGAACGGCTTGGCCGCGAACATGTCGACGAGGTTGCGGGCCTCCTCGCGGCTCAGCCGCTGCGGCTCGACCTTCGGCTTGCCGGACGGCGCCGACGCGGCGACGGTGCGCGGCGGCGACGGAGCATCGGGCGGCGATGTGACGGCGGCAGCCTCGACCGCGCGCGGCGGCTCGGCCGTGGGCTCGGCCGCGTCGATCCGATCGACCCCGCCCGCACCGTCGTCGAAGTCGTCCCAGTCGTCGTCGGGCACGGGCTTGGCCGGCGGCTTCGCGACCGGCAGCTCGCGCCCCTCGGCCGTCGCCTCCAGCCGGGCGAACGTGTCCTCGTTGTCGGCGTACATCGCGTCGATGGCCCGCTTGCGCGCCTGCAGATCGATATCGGCCGCGGGCAGGAGATCGGGCGCGCCGAACAGCCCGGCGACCACGGTGTCCCCCGCCGCGAGGCGCAGCTCGTGGCGCGCGCGGGCCTTGGTCAGCGCCGCACGCGTCGACGCGAGGTCGTCGCGGACCAGCATGCCCGCGTGGATGTCCTTGCCGAAGACCGTCGAGATCAGCTTGATGTCGGCCTCGCTCTGCTCCCGGGTCTTGTCGGACTGCAGCGCGCGCGCGTTGTACTCGAACTCGACGCGACGGATGCCCTGGAACGACAGCACCGTCACGACCACCGTGATCGCGAACACGACCCCGGGGTAGCGCAACAGCCGGCGCATGACCGCGCCCTCGTGGTGCGGCAGCGGCTCCTCGTGGCGCTTGATGCCGACCATGTAGAGCAGCGCCGGCAGCACCGTGCACATCGCGAGCATGCACAGCGCGACGCCCCAGGCCGAGATGAGGCCGAACTCGCGGAACGCCGGGAACTCGGAGGTCGCCATCACCAGGAACGCGCCGATGGTGGTGCCCGACGCGACGAACAGCGGGATGATGAGGCTGTGGAACGCGCGGCGGATGGCCTCGGCGTCGTCGTGACGCCGCCGGTCGATCTTCGCGCGGGAGAAGAAGTGGATGCCCGCGTCGATGCCCATGCCCATCAGCACGGTCGAGATCAGGCTGGTCATCAGGTTGAGCCGGCCGAGCACGATCTGCGTGAGGCCGAGGGACCAGATCACGCCGAAGGCCAGGGGCACCAGCAGCACCAGCACGGCCCGCATCGACCGGAACAGCAGGTAGATGATGGCGACGACGCCGAGCAGGCCGATGAGGCCGCCGCGGAGCATGTCGCGGCGGATGACCTTCTGTTCGTCGGCCTTGTTGGCGTAGGGCCCGACGACGTTGTAGCCCATGCCGGTGTCGGCCCACGGTGCGCCGGCGCGCCCGTGGACCCCGGCGATCGCGGCGCGCATCTGCTCGGTGACCTTCTGCGCGAACTCGAGGCTCGACGCCGACTCGGTCGGGTGCAGCAGCATGATCGCCGCGTCGATGCCTTCGCGCTCGTAGCGATCGCGGAAGCCGGTGCGATTCTGGGCCTCGCCGCGCTTGCGCTCGATGAACTGCTCGAGGGCATCCGGCGCGTCGGCGTCGGGCGGCAGCAGGCACGTGTCGGCGCTGCGCGAGCAGAACTCGTAGTGGGTGTAGTCCTGGACCCGCTGCTCGAGCTCCTCCATCTCGGCGTCGCTGAGGTAGTACAGCGCGTGCCGGCTGAAGAAGTCGCTCGGCAGTCGGTCCTCGACCCCGCGCAGCAGCGGGTGTCCGTCGAGCTCGGCCGCAATCGCGTCGGCGAAGGCGTGTCGGGCCTCGGGCGTGCCGTCCTTGATCACGACGTTCACGCTGCCGGTGCTGCCGAACGTCTCCTCGATCGACTCGAGGCCGACGAGCACGGGGTGACCGTCGGGCAGCAGCCGCCGCAGATCCGGATCGACGCGCAGGTGCGTGGCGAGCCAGCCGCACAGCACGCTCAGCAGCGTCGAGACGACGAGGATGGCCCGGTGGTGCGCGAGCACCTGGCGGATCCAGCGGTCGCGCAGTGGCTCTTTGGGGCCCAACGGCGGGCACACTCTTGCACGACTTGGCCCGGCGGGACCAGCCCGCCCGATGCGGTCGCGTCATCGCCGCGCGTCGCGGCGCAGCGGGGCCGCTTCAGCCGCCGAAGCGGGCGAGGTTGCGGGCCTTGGCGCGCTGCGCCTCGATCAGCCGATCGCGGGGGTCGGCGCTCGTGACCAGCGAGGCGATCAGTCGCCGGGCCGCGACCGTCACCTCGTCGACCGCGAGGTCGAAGACCTCCGCGTTGGCCTGCGACGGGCGGTTGAACCCGCTCAGCTTGCGGACGAACTGCAGGGCGGCGGCGCGGATCTCATCGTCGGTCGCCGGCGGATCGAAGTTGAACAGGGTCTTGATGTTGCGACACATCGGGGCCTCGGGCGGACGCCTCCGAGCTTGCACGAGCGCGACGACGCGGGCCAGATCGGCGGCGCCGCGCGAGCAACAGCGGGGCCGCGAGCAGCGTGACGCCCGGCCGCGGCGGCCCCGAGGCGCAGCCACAGCCCGCGCCCGCGTCGGACTCGTCCGCGCCGCCGCCGGCCGTGGCGCCGTCGCCCGTGGACCCGCTGTCGAGGCCGCCCGAGGACTCGCCCCCGGCCTCGCAGTGGTCCGGCGGCGACGGCACCTCGGGCGCGTCGCTCTCGCCGTCGCCGGGATACACCGTCACGAACCCCGGCGCCTGGCCGATCCACCGCGCACCGTCGGGGCCGGTGGCGACGGCGCGCAGCAGCAGCCCGAGGTAGACCGTGTCCGGCGTCAGCGCGAGCTCGACGTCGATCACACCCTCGGCCGCGTCGAGCTCGGCGAACGTGGTCCACGCGGCGTCGTCGGCGAGCGCGTCGCTCGCCGTGGACGCCCACTGCAGCGCCACCGTGGTGCCCGGCGGCCCGCCCATGCAGCCGAGCACGCGGTAGCCGTCCTGCTCGAACGCCTGCGCGTCGTAGGTCGGCGACACGAGGGCCGCCACCGGCAGCGGCTCGCCGTCGTGGATCTGCACCACGCCCGTGCGCGTGGTCCACAGGTTCGACGGCGGCGCGAAGGTGTAGCCGCGGATCACGTAGTTGCCCACCGGCGCGGCGCGGGTGTCCCACGTCACGCCGTCCTGCGTCGCCTCGCACGAGATCTGTACACGCTCGGCGACGATGCTCTGCACGCACGTGTCGGCGCCGTCGTGGCCGACCGCCCACGCAGGATCGTCGAGGAGCACGTCGTCGACGGGCGGCAGTGTGTCGATGATCTCGGCGTCCAACGCCCGCTGCGTGTCGTCGGCCGAGATCCACGTCGGCAGCACCTCGAGTCGCCCGGGATCACGGCACAGGCCGTAGAACGAGAACCGCCGGCTGTCGGGCAGCTCGTCCTCGGTGATCATCGTGTCCTCGAACGGGATGTGCACCGCGAAGTGGAGCGTGGGATCGACCGAGCGATCGACCACCGTCAAGCACGCGTGCTCGGGGTACAGCGCCGGGGTCCGCGGCATGTTGCCGTTGACGGCCTGCGCCACGACCGGCAGGCCCAGCCACGCCGACGCGATCCACACGGTGGAGCTCCAGCGCATCCGAGATCACCGTAGCACCTCGGGGCGCCGCACGGCACCCGGCTAGGCCGCGCGCGCGGCCGTCGTCGAGGGTGTCGCGTCGGGTCGGCTCAGCTCGCGCAGGCGATCGAACATCTTGCGCAGCGTCTGCCCCCAGGTCGCCACGCGGTACGGCACGCCGTGCCGCTCGCACACGGCCTGGACCTCGGGCGCGATCTGCCGCAGGCGCTCGGGCGGGAGCTTGGGGAACAGGTGGTGCTCGATCTGGTAGTCGAGCCCGCCGCACAGCACGCTGAAGACGTACGGCACGCGGAAGTCGTTGGCCGACTGCGCCTGCATCGCGTACCACTGCGCGCGCGAGGTCGGCTTGGTGTCCGCGGGCCAGTCCTGCACGTCGGCGCCGATGTGGCCGCAGAAGATCGACGCGGCGGAGTAGACGTCGCGCAGCGTCTCGGCCAGCCAGTTGCCGAGCAACACCTTCCACCAGCCGGCGCCGGCGAGCACCGGGAACAGCACGAAGTTCTTCAAGTAGTACGGCACGTACTTGCGCGCGACGGCCCGACGGCGCGCGCGGCGGGCCTCGGCGTCGCCTGCGGCCTCGTCGCCGAGCAGCACGCGATCCATCCCCGTGGCGTGGAGGTTCATGAAGAACGCCAGGCCCGTCCACGTGTACAGCACCGACAGCCGCTGCCAGCGGTGCCGCGGCTTGTACTCGACGCGGGGGCTGAGCCGGATCGCACCGTAGGCGAGATCGGGATCGCGACCGATCACGTTGGTGTACTGGTGGTGCGCGACGTTGTGGCTCGTGTGCCACGCGCGCTCGTCGATCGGGACGTCCCAGCGGAAGCGCTTCGACGCGAAGCGACCCGCGTCGGGGATGCGATCGTACGCGCCGTGCAGCGCGGGGTGCCCGATCTCGGTGGCCTGCAGCTGCTTGTGCAGCCACAGCGCGCCGACGCCGGCGACGAACGTGACGGGATCGAAGCTCACGTGGAGCAGCACGCGGCCGGTGACCTCGAGCCCGCGCGAGAGGGCATCGAGACGACGGACGCGGCGCAGGTCGTCGGCGCCGACCTCGGCCTCGATGCGGTCGCGGATCGCATCGAGGTCCCGGCCGAAGGCCTCGACCCGGGGGTCGTCGAGGGGGACGAAGGGGGTGTCGTTGGGGCGCGTGTTGCGCGTCATTGCGTCATCGTTTGTAATACAATCGCTAACAACGTCCAGATGAAAGTTCTATGCGTCGAACATCATGAAGCAATTCCGTAATACAAATGATGACGCCGCCTGGCTCGGGCCGGACAAACGGGCTAGCCTGCGGGTCGTGGATCGCGAGCGCAAGGACCGACTCATCCAGACGCGGGTGCCCGAGAGTCTCGAGTCCGCCCTCAAGGAGGAGGCGACGCGGCGGCGGCTCCCGGTCTCGCAGCTGGTGCGAAACATCCTCGAGGACACGCTGCAGATCGTCGGCGACGTCGTCGATGGGGTCGACGCGATCGTGCAGGACTCGATCGCGCTCGGTCGTCAGGTCGGGCAGAACGTGCGGGCGCGCAGCAGCGCGTCGCCGCCGACGGAGACAGAGACGACCCCGCCCGCGGCGCCGAAGCCCGCCGATCCCGCGCTCGACGACGTCTACGCGTGGAACGAGGTCGTGCCCAGCCGCCCGGCGACGTGCTCGAGCTGCGGTGTCGCGCTCGCCGCGGGCAGCCCCGCGTTCGTCGGCCTGCGCGACGATCCCTCGCGGGGCCGCGCGTGGTCGTGCCCGGGGTGCATTTCGGCGCTCCGCGGCTGACGCATCGTGGTCCACGGCCCCCGCGTCAGGCCGCGATGAACCGTCGTAGGGTCTGCGTCACTCCAGCCCTGACGTAGCCCTGACATGACGACGCGCATGAGCCCCCGCAAGACCGCCCTCCCCCATCGCCGCGCCGTCGCGTCCCTCGCCCTGGTGTCGTCGCTCGCGCTCGGCGCCTGCCAGACCGAGGACGAGGCCCAGCTCGACGAGCTCGACGTCACCTGCGACGGCAAGTGCGACGGCTTCTCGAGCATCAAGTCGCTGGTGAAGGATCCCCGTGATCTGTCGCTCGACGATCTCCTCGGCGCGAGCGTGCCGCTCGTCATCGGCAAGCTCAACGACCTGCTGTCCTCCTCGAGCTTCGTCGACATCAAGCTCGCCGACCCGGTGCTGCACGACGCGGCCGCCGTCGATGCGCTCACGTCGGGCCTCGCGACGATGTACGGCGAGCGCGAGCTGACCACCGAGGTCAACGCGGCGCGCCGCGAGCACCTGGCCAAGGGCGGCGACACGCTCTACGCCGAGCTCGCGCTGAAGATCGACGCGTCGTTCGCCAAGCAGTGGCAGATCCCGGTCAAAGGGCTCGACCTCGCCAACCGCGGCCTGGCGCTGCCCGTCGGCTTCGACACCGGCGCCTCGCTCGAGGGCCGGCTGATCCAGGCCCACCCGATCGCCCCGTCCGATCCGCTCGCCGCCGCCAAGGCCCTGCGCGGCTTCGTGGTCCCGCGCTCGGTCGCCGAGCTCGGCCAGATGAAGCCCGGCGAGGTCGTCGCGCTGCGCGGCAAGGGCCGCCTCGGCGT